>NDWX01000003.1 GCA_002855745.1 Thermofilum sp. NZ13
AGCCTCATCCATGAAGCTCACAGCAGCGCCGCGAGGAGGAACGCCGCTGCTGTGAGCTTCATGGATGAGGCTAGGCCACCCATGTCGTCTATGAAGCGGCTGTGCACCGCGTGTATCACCGCTCCGGCCGCCAGGAAGAGCGCCGCCTTGAAAACCGCGTGGCTCATCAGGTGGGCTAGACCCGCTGTGAGGCCGCCTATCGACCCAAGGGCCAGGGTGCCCACGGCTACGCCCATGAACATGTATCCCAGCTGGCTCGCCGTAGAGAACGCTAGGATGAGCTTCAGCTCCCTGCTGACGAGCGCCATCGTAGCCATCATGAACGCCGTGAAGGCGCCGATAAGGGCGAGGCTCTCGAGGAAAGAGGGTATGGCTTGCGGCGCGCCAGCGGCTGCCAGCGCCGCGTGGGCGGCCACGAGGATCGGGGCGAAGCGGAGAAGGAAGTACACGCCCGCCTTGACCATCGTAGCGGCGTGGATCAGAGCACTGACAGAGGTTGGGCCGGTCATCGCGGTGACGAGCCACTCGTGGAAGGGGAACTGGGCGCTCTTGGCCATGGCGCCGAGGAAGAGCAGCCAGAGGAAAGCGGGCAGGACACCCCTAGTGAGCAGGCTTGCGGCCCACGTGCCCCGCGCGACCTCGCTCAGGAGCGTTGTCCCGAGGAGCGTGTGCAGCGTCGCGACCCCGAATACCATGCCGACGTCGCCTAGCCTCGTGAAGACTAGGGCTCTGAGCCCTGAGTGGCTGGGCTCGAACCACATGGGCACGCCTAGCGCCCTGCGGCCTGGGTCTCCGACCCACCTCTCTTCCTCGTCTGTGAACCAGTGGCCGATCAGCGCGTAGCTCGCAAGGCCTGTGCCCTCCCAACCTATGAACATGGTGAGGAGGTTGTCTGAGAGGATGAGGAGCATCATGCTGCCGACGAAGAACGTGAAGAAGAGCCAGTACCTCGTCTCTCCCCCTTCTCCGCGCATGTACTCGTAGCTGTAGACCGCTATGAGGAAGCTGAGCCAGGAGACCACGGCCGCCATGATCGAGGAGAGGCCGTCGAAGAGCACGCCGATGTTGACGCCCAGGGTTTTGACCCACTGGTAGTGCGCTTGGACCTCGTGGCCCTGAGCCACCTCTAGGAGGCCGACGGTCGAGGCTAGGGCTGAGAGTAGGAGCGCGGTGATGGAGACCAGTGACTTGGCTCGCCAGGACGACTTGCTGAGCACCATTACGGTTGCGGTCGCGAGGTAGGGTGCGAGCCAGGCTAGTAGTAGCGCTTCCTGCAACGTCCTTCACCCTTTTAGCCGCGGATCACCTGCGATAGCTGAGTCACTAGGGGGTCTATTAGGGGGGATGCGAGCAGGAAGGAGGCGATGCCCATTGCCGCTAGGAGGGCTAGGGGCAGTAGGAGCTGGCTCTTCGCCTCGTGCGCCTCGCTCAAGCGCAGTGGGCCGTAGAATATCCTCCGCATCGTGAGGAAGGCGTAGGCTGTTGAGAGCCCTATGCCCACCAGGAGTGCCAGCGCTGTGCCCGTGTACCACGCGGGGCCAGCCTGCAGCGTCCGCTCGACCGCGCCCCTAACTATCAGGTACTCGCTCCAGATGCCGGCCGTGGGGGGTATGCCCGTGATGTGCATGAAGCCGAGCAGGGCGAGTGCCGCCGTGTAGGGCATCTTCTCGGCGAGTCCTCCCATCTTGGTTATGTCCCGCAGCCCGTGGTAGGTCGCTATCAGTGCTCCCGCGACGCCGAAGAGGACTGCTTTGCCGAAGGCGTGGACCATGTAGTGCAGGAACGTGCCTGCAACCCCGTAGGCCGTCACTGTTGAGAGGCCTAGTAGCAGGTAGCCCATCTGGGAGATGCTGCTGTAGGCTAGGAGCCTCTTGAAGTCGGTCTGGCTCAGGGCCATGAGGCCCCCGTAGATGATCGTGGCTAGGGCCCACACCGTGAGGATGGGGCTGTTGGCGGCGAAGGTGCTGGGGAAGAGGACGTAGACGATCCTGAACATCATGGCTCCTCCCAGGCCGATGAGGTTGGGGCTCAGGAGGGCTGAGATCGGGGTTGGAGCCTCGGCGTGGGCGTAGGGTAGCCACATGTGGACGCCTAAGACCGCCAGCTTGACGGAGAGGCCCAGGATCATGAGCCAGAAGGCGTACTGCGCTAGCGCTACCCCCTCGCCCGCCGCGAGCCTGTAGCCGCCCGCAACGTCAATGAAGTCGAAGCCCCTCTGGAAGCCCACGGTCAGGGCGCCGATAAGGAACAGCAGGGCGCCGACGTGGGTCCAGAGGAGGTACATTATCGCTATTCTGATCCTGTCGCCGTAGCCGTAGAAGGCTATAAGGAGGAAGCTCGGGATTAGCGTGAGCTCCAGGAACACGTAGAACTCGATAATGTTCGTGGACAGGACTGCCCCGATCATGGCCTGCGAGAAGAGCGTGTACAGGAAGTAGTAGGACCCCCAGCCCGGCGGCCTGACGCCCTCATGCTCCATCTCCTCGAAGCGGTGCTCCATGTACGGGATGCTGTAGAGAGCGATCAGCGCTGTGGTGATGGCTATCGAGAACGCAACAAGGAAGGAGGGGGCGTCGAGCAGTAGGCCGAATGTTCCGAGCCCGTCAACTGTGAAGCTTAAGGGGTCTGCCCACGGCTTGCTGGACGCGTGGAGCGCGTAAGCTGCCAGCAGGGATGCTGCCGAAGTAAATAGCGCGAGGGAGTTGATTGCTCCAGCGGCTTTCTTCCTGTTTCCCAGGAACACTGTTAGGACGGCTGAAGCTAGCGGCGCTAGCACGGCCAGCCATAAAAACGGGACACTACTCATTTTCACCACCTCTTAAACCCGGAACCTCATAAACATCAACACTCCTAGTCCTCCTGAGGAGGAGGACGAATATCGATATCAGAACACCTACTTCAACACCGCTGAGAGAGATCGCGAGCAGGGCGAGCGATGAGGCCTCGTCAGGTACTCTGGAGGCCAGCATGAGGAGAGCCAGAAGGGCGCCGTTGAACATCACCTCGAGCGATATCAGCGCTTTTACCGCACTCCTGCTCGTGATGGCGCCTAGGGCGCCTAACCCCATGAGAACCGCGGGGACAACAAGCAGTACAGGCGACTCCATCTACACCACCTCTCGTGCATCCGAGGAGCCTCCGGACGCGAGCATGACCCCTGCGATGACCAACACGGCCAGGGAGGCCCCAAGGTAGAAAACGGCGAGCGGGTGCTCCTCGAAGAGGATCTCCTGCACCCTCGAGGGGTTGAGCGCGGCGACAGGTGTGGTGCCCTGCGAGATGCCTGTGAGGAACAGGTAGAGCGCCAGCGTCAGCAGGAGCGACGCGAGGGCTGCGGGGGCGAGGGACTTCCTCTCAAACCCACCTGTGCGGCCTATCAGCACGACCCCAAACACCACAAACATGACCGTCGCGCCGACGTAGACCAGCGCGTGGAAAACTCCTACGAATCCGTAGCCCAGGAGCGCGATCAAGGACGCGGTTGCGAGGCCGGCCAGCCCGAGCATGACAGCGGAGTAGAAGTCCTCGCGCGATTTCACGGCAAGGCCCGCGGCCACCACTGCCGCGAGCGACGCTAGGGCCAGGTATACATCAAACAGATTAAGCCAGCTCATGCCTCAACCCCCTCTCCTCGTCAAAAACCGTTTTAAGCCTCCTAGCCCCGCCCGCCACCGCGGGTGAGACGGGCTCCTGCGAGAACCTCTCCGGCGGCACTACGAGCTCGTTTAGGGACTCGTAGGCTACGTCGTGGACCTTGGTCATCTCAAGGGCGTTCTGGGGGCATATGTCCACGCAGAAGCCGCAGAAGATGCACCTCTGGTAGTTGACGCCCGGCCTCCCCTTCCTGTCGGCCTTGGTCCTATACATCTTCATTGCAGAGGCCGGGCATATCATCGCGCAGAGGCCGCACTGTATGCACCTCTCAGGGTAGTAGCGGATCAGCCCCCTGTAGCCCTCCGGGGGCTCGACATACTCCTCGGGGTAGTAGACCGTGATCCTGTTGGGGAAGAGCAGGTACTTCAGCCCTGTTGCAACCGCTCTCAAGTGCAGCTTGAATGAGGATACGGGTTTAGACAACACCCACCACCCTTAGGAGTATGGATATTAAAAGGGAGATTAGAGAGAGCGGCAGGTAAATCCTCCACCCCGCTCTGAGCGCCTGGTCAAGGCGGTACCTGCCGTAAACCGACCTTAGGAAGACGATGAAGAGCATTAGGAGGTAGGCCTTGGCGAACAGGAGGACACCTCCGAGGCCGGGGTAGAGGCTGTAGAGCGGGGCAACCACGGGCTCCCAGCCGGAGAGGAAGAGAAGGGTGTAGATGAGGGTGAAGGAGTAGAGCTTGAGGTACGCTAGGCCCATCCCTATGCCGAATATTATCCCGCTGTACTCCACGTAGGGACCAGCCACTATCTCCTGCTCGCCCTCAACGATGTCGAAGGGCAGCTTGCCCGCGCTCATGACCATGCCCACGAAGAACGCGAAGGCGGCCACGGGGTTCAGGAGAAGGCCGGGGAGCCACTGCCTGGAAACGGCTTCCTCGAGGTCCAGCGTCCCGTAGAGCACGCCCATGGAGAGAGCGCTGATGAAGACGACGGCCTCGTAGGCCAGACCCATGAACGCCTCCCTGACGGCACCCTGGATGGCGAACTTGTTGTTGGAAGACCACCCCATGAGCAGGACTGAGAGCGGTACAGCCGAGATCGCCGCCAGGGCGGCTGGCAGGGAGTAGGGTGATTTTATGGGCGAGAAGCCTGGCGCAGCTGGGATGAAGGCGAAGGGCACTATGGCAAGGGTTAACGCCAGGACCGGTGCAAACAGGAAAGGTAGCCTGTCAGCGGTGGCGGGGATTATGAACTCCTGGAACATGTAGCGCGTGCCGTCAGCCAGCATCTGCAGCACGCCACCGAGCCTCCTTGTCACGTACAGCGGCCCCACGCGCATCTGCACGCGTGCCGCTATCTTCCTCTCAGCCCAGATCACCGTGAGCAGGACGATGAGCGCTGTCAGCAAGCCCGGGAATACCAGGGGCGCGAAAACCTGCGGGCTGAGGAGGAGCCTCAAAAGCCAGGATAATGCGTCTCCCCAACCCATGCCGATCACCTGTCCGCCTCAGGCGGGAAGTAGTCTAGGCTACCGTAAATCGCCGGGAAGTCCATAAACCTGTGCCCGGGCATCAGGTACCTGAAGAGTATGACGTTGCGGAAGGAGGGGGTTACGACGCGGAGCCTGTAGGGCTTCGTGGAGCCGTTCCCGGTCACGTGATAGAATATCTCCCCGTGGCCCATCTCCACCCGGCTAACCGCGTCACCCTCCGGCAGCTTGAGTGAAGCGAACACTCCGGGGAACTTCACCCTCCCGGTCTTCGCAACCTGCTCGCGGAGAGGAGGCGGGAGGAGGCGCAGGTACTTTTCCGAGAAGAAGGGGCCGTCGGGGATCTTCCTCAAAACCTGTCGTATGATGCTCATGCTCTGCTTTATCTCCTCGACCCTCACGAGCATCCTGGCGAGGGCGTCGCCCTCCTCGCGTACCGGCACCTCGAACTCCAGCTCGCTGTAGGCGGCGTAGTCCTCGGCCAGCCTCGCGTCGTATTTGATGCCGCTGGCCCTCAGGTTCGGCCCGACTATCCCGAGCCTGCTGGCCTCGCTCTTCCTCAGAACACCAACACCCTCGTACCTCGCCCGAACCTGGGGGTTGTCGAGGAATATCGCCATGTAGTCTCTGAGCCTCTTCTCCATGTACCTTATCGCCTTCTCAGCTTTATCCGCGAAGCCCTGGGGTAGGTCGCGCCTCACCCCGCCGGGCACGCTGTATGTGTGGGTTAGCCTCGAGCCGGTCAGATCCTCCGCTAGCTGTATCCACACCTCTCTGTCCCCGAAAGCCCACATGAACATTGTTGAGTGGTTGAGCATGATCCCGGCTATCCCCATCCCGTAGAGGTGGCTGGCGATCCTGTTGATCTCGCTGAGCAGGGTGCGCAGGTACCTGGCTCGTGGGGGCGGCTCCACGTCCAGCAGCTTCTCGAGCGCGCGTACCAGGCCTAACGTCACGTTGTGGCTGTCGATTATCGTCATCCTCTCGAGGAGCGGTATGGACTTAATGACCTCGCGGCCCTCGGCCAGCTTCTCCATGGTGCGGTGGACGTAGCCTATGTCCGGGTCCACGCTCACTATGATGTCCCCCTCAAGGCGTACTATGAAGCGCATATGCCCTGAAGCGGGGTGCTGAGGACCTATGAAGAGCTCGTACGTTGACTCGTCTCCCTCCTTAGCAATGAGCCTGCTGTAAACCACTCCGCCTGCCTCACTCGACCTCAACATAGGTACCCTCCTCCACCACCTTGAAATCCTTCCTTAGCGGCGGGGGCCCGGACCAGTCTGGGGGTAGTAGTAGCCTGCGCAGGTCCGGGTTCCCCTCGAAAACCACCCCGAGCATCTCCCACGTCTCCCTCTCCAGGAGTATGGCGTTTGGCCAAACGTCGATGAGGCTCGGGAGCTTCGGGTCGTCGCGGGGAACGCGCACCCTTATCTCGACGAGCACGCCTCTCAGGTCCTCGCGGTAGCTTTCAGCGTGGTAGACGACCTCTACGAGCCCCTCCTGAGGCCAGTCTACACCCTCAACGGAGGCGAGGTGGTCGAAGCCCAGGTTAACTGTCTCCTCCGCGAGCTCGCGCAGCCTATCAGGGGTCGCTCTCACCTTGACTACTCCGCGCGCAGCGGCTGCCTCGAACCCCTTTTCCCTCAGCTTCTGCTCAACCAGGCTAACGGGTTCTGCTCCACTCACCCTTCCTCACCTTCTCCTGGAGCATCAAAATCGCACGGGCGACTGCTTCAGGCCTGGGCGGGCAACCGGGTATGAAGTACTCGACGGGTAGAATGTCCTTGGGCTTCACGATGTTGTAGCTGTTGTAGAACAGCCCCCCGTCTATGGCGCACGCGCCCATGGCTATCACGAACTTGGGCCAAGGCATCTGGTCGTAGACTATCTTCGCGGCTTCGCCCATCTTCCTCGTGAGCGTTCCCTCGATCACGAGCAGGTTGGTCTGCCTTGGGGAGTTGAAGGGTAGGAATCCGAAGCGCTCCGCGTCGAAGCGTGGCGCGCTAGCCGCGGCGAACTCGGCTCCGCAGCAGGAAGTGGTGAAGTGGACGGGCCAGAGGCTGAACGCTATAGCCCAGTCGCGTAGGGACCTGATCGGGGTTTTCTCCACGAGCCACTTTGTGGCCTTCCTGGCGGACTCCTCGATGTTCCCCACAAGCACGAACCCGAAGGGACACGACATAAGCTCATCCTCGGCTAAATCCTCCAATCCTCGATCTTGTCAGACATGGCGACACCCCAGGCGACGACGGGGAGGAGCAGAGCCAGGACCGAGGCTACGGGGATGAGAGAAGCCTTGGAGCTGGAGAAGGGGAGCAAGTAGAGAAGCACGACCAGGGGCTCGAACCCGAGGTACAGGATCACGTAACCGTAGTACTGGAAAGGCAACCTGGTCTTGGCCTCCCCGGAGGGCGGGTTGCCTGCCTCGTACCTGACGCGCTTGAACCTGCCCTCTGGACCCCTCTCGAGGATCAACGCCAGCAGTACAACTAACGCGCCCGCAAGGAGACCTACCGACGTGACGAGGAATAGCGTCGTAGCGGGGCTAGGCATGAGGCTCCCTTCATACTCCCGCGCCGCGTATATAAACCTTAAGTTACTAGACATATATACACTTTTTAAGTTAGACAATGAACTCAGAACACCTTTCTTTTACATGTATCAGGATTGTCTTTACAAAGTTAAAGAGATGGTAAAAAATTCTCAAGCACCTTGGCGTAGAGGAGGAAAACGAGGATGCTCGCTGACACCAGGCTCAGTGCTAGAGTAGAGGGTAAACGCTTCCCGTGTAGAGGTTCTCTGCTTCCAGCAGCTAGGGTGTACACGACTCTGAGGTAGTACGCGAAGGAGATCACGACGGAGGCTAGGAAGCCTAGCCCGAGAGCGGGACTACTCTGGAACAGCCCGACACCCATGTAAAGCTCGCTCCAGAAAGTCGGGAGTGGTGGGGCTCCGGTTAGGCCCACTGCCGCCAGCACCACTGTGAACTTCAAGACATTGTCCCTCGAGGCTGCGCCCGACAGCCTTGAGAGCGACCTCGTGCCGTAGACGGCTAAGAGAACCCCTGCAACGATGAAAAGCGAGGCCTTCAGGAGGCCGTGGGCTAGTATGTGGAGGAAAGCGTATCTTGTGGCGAGCGCGTTCCCTGTGGACCACGCGAGCAGGATGTAGTTCACGTTCGCCACGCTACTGTAGGCTAGGAGCCTTTTTAGGTCGTCCTGCCTGAGGGCCGACATGTTCCCTACCAGCGCCCCCGCCAGCGCGCGGGGCGCGATAATGGTCCTCATGAGCTGGTCTCCGCCCACAAGCCTGTAAACGAGGACAGCCGCCGACTCTATAGCTATGCCTGACAGGACTGCGCTCGCGGTGCTGGGTGCAGTCATGTGCGCATCTGGGAGCCAGAAGTGCAGGGGGAAGAGCGCGGCTTCGACGCCGAAGCCTGCAAGCAAGAGCGTTTTCGCCAGCGGGCTTGCGGATCGGGTTGCCTCGATCGACGTGTTGCCTGTCTCCACCACTGTAAGCGCGATTCCCGCCAGCGCTAGCGCTGTTCCAGCTCCGCACAGCATTATGTACTTCAGGGCGGCTTCGGCACCCTCCTTGTCCCTATGGTAGGCGGTGAGGGCAACGACGGAGACGCTGAGAATCTCCCAGGCGATGAAGAGCCTTATGAGGTCCGTCGAAGCCGCGAGCAGTGTGGCGGAGGAGCAGAGAGCCACTGTTAACGCGTTGTGGGCTGAAACATCCTCGCTGAGCAGGCTATAGGCCGCCAGGACTGCAACCAGCCCTATCGCCGTTGAGGTTAAGCCGATGAAGCCCGCCAGCGATCTTTCAAAGGCGGAGCAGAGAAGAAGGTAGGCCAGCACGCTGGCGGCAGCTATTGTCGATGCTACTCGTCGAGCCTCCCCGCTGATAACTCTGGTCAAGATCAGCGATAGCTCCCCTGCGAGAGTAGTGATAATAACAGTTTCTTCAAGCGTCATCTACGTCACCCCCAGGACAACCATCAGAAGAACTAGGAGCAAGCCCATAAGCCACAGGGTGTTGACCGATGGGATGCCTCTCTGAAGCTTAACAGAGATACTGGAGAGGGTTCCAGTCAACCAGGAGGCGATAGCTGTGTAGGCGGCGTCAACGTAGAAGCCCCTATCGGCTATGCGTGCAATCGGCAACATCGCTTTCCTGAGACTCCATCCCTTCGCCCTGTCCCAGACGGCATAGGACAGCAGCAGGCCCGCGACGAGCGCTAGGAGCGCGAGGGGGTTTATATCGTAGAACTCCGGCTCAGCCCTGAGTAGCTTAGAGGCCTCGACGAGAACGAGGTACCCGCCGAGCGTTAAGGAGGCCAGAAGCACTATAGGTAGCAACATAGGCAGGTTGTGCTCGTGAATCCTTCGGGCACCGCAGCAACCGGAGAACAGCCTGAAGAACAGCCTGAAGATGTACATGGCTGAGAGAAGTGAAAACGTGAAGACTAGCAGATCTCCCGGTAAGCCTGGGTACTTCTCCTCGAGAGCCGTGAATATGAGCTCTTTTGTGAAGAAGCCAGGTAAGGGTGGGACACCTGCGAGGCTGAGCGCTCCGATGAGGAAGGCCACCCCCGTTATTTTCATCCCGCTGTCCCACAAGCCCCACACTTTGTCCAAGTCACGTGTTCCGACTTCGTGTATTATGAGGCCTGCGCAGAGGAAGAGCAGGGCCTTGAATAGCGAGTGGGAGACCAGGTGGAGCTGGGCGGCTGTCCACGCTCCTAGGCCGAGAGCGAGGAACATGAGTGCAAGGTGGTTAATGGTGCTGTAAGCCAGGACTTTCTTCACGTCGGATGCTCCTAGAGCGGACAGGGCAGACAGCAAGGCGGTGATCGTTGAGAGCCACACGATCATCGAGAGCGCTACTTCGCTTGAGGCGATGAGCGGGTAGAACCTGGAGATCAGGTAGACTCCGGCTTTAACCATTGTTGCAGCGTGTATGAGCGCGCTGACGGAGGTTGGCCCCTCCATCGCGTCGGGAAGCCACACGAAGAGCGGGAACTGGGCCGATTTGCCTACAGCGGCGAGGAGGAGCAGGAGTGCAACCAGTGTGGTCTGCCCGCCGAGCCTCGTGGAGGACGACAGGATGGATGGAATCTGCGTTGTACCTAGAGTTGAGAGGATGATCGCCGCGGCCACTATGAAGCCGATGTCCCCGATCCTCGTGACCGTGAAGGCTTTTAGGCCAGCCCTCCTGGCCTCGGGCTTCTCCCACCAGAACGAGATCAGGAGCGCGCTGCACACGCCGACGAGCTCCCAGGACATGTAGAGGATAATGAGGTCGGTTGAGAGCACCAGTAGGCTCATCGATGCTATAAAGAAGAGCATCAGGGAGTAGTACCTCACGAACCCTGGGTCGTGCTCCATGTAGCCGAGGCTGTACACGATGATCAGCGACCCAAGGATGTTTACCACGCACAGCATCAGCTTCGACAGAGGGTCATTGTAGAGCTGGAGCCCAAGCAGTGAAGGCTGATCGGAGGAAAACACGTACAGAACCGACAGCGCGGCCGCGGCGAGCGAAGAGGCTACGCTGAGTGCTTCCACCGCCTTCCTGCTCCTACCTAGAATGGTCACGAGCGCTGACGCCGCAAACAGCTCAAATACCAGGGAGTCCGCGAGCATGCTCACCACCTCAGCTCGGAGACCTCCTGCGGATCGATAGTCTTGAAGCGCTCCCAGACGAGTATGATGATGGCCATGGCGAGGGCTTCGGTTGCCGCGGCTGCTGTTGCGACGAGAAGGAAAATGTCCTGAGCCGTAGCCCCGGAGTTCGCGCAGGCAAGGCTCAGGATGAGGAGCGAGCCGAGGACCATGGACTGGAGCCCCATTATCACCTTCACCATGTTTCTCGTGGCGGCTATAGCCGCGAGGCCCGCTGTTACCAGTGTGAGAGCCGTACCCACGATCACGAGCTCACCACTCATTCTCCACCACCTCGGACTGTGTGAACACCCCCGAGAAGCGCAACCAGCAACAGGATTGTGAGAAGTGAGAAGTCGCGGTAGTCGGCTTCCCTCAAGACAGCTCTCCCAGCGAGGCTAGCCTGATTGCTGGAAACGAGGAGCAGCACTGCGAGCACTATGAGGAACATGAACACTAGCGCGAGCGTGTAGATCGTGTCTATCCTTGCCTTCTCCCCTGCGACTACTATAACCCAGACAGTCATCAGCGCAACGAGAGCACCAGCGTACAGCGATGCCACCAGCATTGCGGGGACCCATCCCGCCAGCTCTGAGATGGCGAAGGCCACCATTATGCTCCCGGCTGAAAGCGAAAGCAGGCTGAACGTAGTTCTCCTAGAGAAGAGCCCCCAGAGCACAAGGGCAAGGCCCAGTAGGCAGAAAACCTCTACTAGCATGCAAACCACCTTAGGAGAAGAGCGAGAACCAGCTGGATAAGAGTGAGGGGGAACAGCCTACCCCAAAAGCGCCTGGCAAGCCCCACTGCCCTTATACGGCCGCTCGAGGCGCTGACCAGGGTGATTGCAATGCTCACCAGGAGGGCTTTCAGGCCGAACCACAGGAAGCCTGCATCAGGGCCTAACTCCGGGTACCCCGGCCCGAGCGGCCCGCCTAGGTAAAATGTTGTGACGAGCGAGATGCCCCAAGTCATGCTTAAGTCGCTGTACAGCCTGAGGTACGCGAGGCTTCTTCCGGAGAACTCCGTTTGCCACCCTGCTGCGATCTCCTGCTTGGCGTGAGGGAGGTCGAAGGGCCTCTTCTCCAGTTTAGCCAGGAGGGCTATTAGGGCCACCGCGAAGCCTATAGGCTGGTACAGCGCGAGGGGGCCGTGAAGGGCCTGGTAGGTCACTATGCCTTCGAGGCTTAGAGCCGAGGCCTGAACCGCTGCCGCTGCGATGCATAGGGCGAAAACGCTCTCGTACATGGAGTACTGTATGAGGAGTCTCCCGACGCCCAGGGAGGTGTATGGGGTAGTCGCGCTGTATCCGGCTAGCGCTATCGTGAACGCCGACAGCGCTAAAAGCAGGAGGACGAGGAGGACGTCTCCCTGGAAGCTCAGCGGCATGGACGTCGAGGCTACGGGGATGTACGTCATTCCGAATACGGGAATTGTAACCGCTATGACCGGGGCCAGCTGGAACAGCAACGGGTCTGCGTTACGCGGGATAAGCTCCTCTTTTCCAAGGAGTTTCAGGAAGTCGTACACGGGCTGCAGGAGCCCCTTCGGCCCAGCGTAAAGGGGGCCTACGCGCGTCTGCACTCTTGCTGTGATTTTCCTCTCAATGTACTCGAACCAGAAAGCCATGGTCACTGAGAAAAAGAGCCCAGGGAACACCAACGCCTGAAGCAACGCCTCCAGCACGGCTGATCACCCCTCTCGGAGTAGGTTAAGGCCCTCCACGAGGATCGCGAGTAGGACGGTGATCGCGAGTAGGGCTACCTGCGGCTGGGGCTTCAACACAAGCATGAAGGCTACAGACTCAACGACCAAGAAGAAGAGTATGAAAGCGAAGATGCTGGGAACGTAGTATTTTTCCCAGCGGGGGGGGCTACAGGCACACCGCCTGTGAAGGGCTCCCGCGCCTTCTCGGAGTGCACACCCCGCGGTGCCAGAGCGCCGGCTATAGCGTATACCGCTAACGCGACAAGGAAGATTGAGAGGAAGGCTACCACTGCTCCTACGCGGGGGTCAAGCGGGGTTGTGGCTAGAGCTAGTGCGGGCAACACTTCTAGAGGGGAGCCTTTAGCCATCTCAATCGCTTTCGCCGGGCAAACGTCCGCGCAGAGGCCACAGTATATGCACTTGTAGTAGTCGAACTCTGGGGCTTGCTTGTCAACCTCCTTTCCGCCGACAACCCTCTTTCCGATGCTCCTCATCATTATTGCCCCTGGCGGGCATGAGCGCGCACACAGGCCGCACCCGAGACACTTCTCTGGGTTTACCTTAGGGTAGCCGCGTGTTGCCCCGTTTCGAGCCGCGCGTGCTAAGTCTAAAGTTACGGGTTTCCCGAGGAGGCTCCTAAGCGACATCACTACAACCTTCAGAGAGCTGTTTGCCTTCATACCATCACCCTTCTTCCTCTAGTTTTCCGAACAAGATCGTCTAGCGTTAAAACGCGCGGAGCTCCATCACCCGTGTCATATACCTGAACTCGGTCCATACAGCTGAAGCATGGGTCTATGCTCGTCACGATTAGGGGTAGGTCCGAAAGAGTTGCCCCTTCCAGTATGCTCGCCGCTAGCTGGATGTTGGGAAGCGTGGGTGTTCTAATCTTAACCCTGTATGGTGAGTGCGTGTTGTTCGAGTTGACATAGTAGAAGAGCTCTCCTCTGGGAGGCTCTGTTCTGGCGTAAGCCTCGCCTTCTGGAACAGTCCCCATGAAGTACCTCTGTGGTACAGGGTTTCCGGAGGGCATCTTGGCCACGATTTGCCCGACTAGCCTGGCTGACTCTTCTAGCTCTTTGAGCCTTACGAGAACTAGGTTGAAGACATCACCCTTGTTGCTCGTTACAACCTCGAAGTCCAGCTCTCCGTATGCTCCGTAGGGCTCAATCCTCCTTATATCGTAAGGGTCACCTGCCGCGCGCCTAACAGGGCCGACGGTCACGTAGCTCCTGGCCTGGTCTATATTGTAGGAGCCCACATTCCTCGTCCGTTCGATAAACTCGTCGATGCTCACAATCTCTTCAAGCACCCTGCTCACCGATTTCTCGAACTCCGCGACCCTCTGAGCGACGCTTTTCAGCTTCTCGTCGCCGACATCCCTCCTCACCCCACCGATTGTGACGAAAGACTTGTGCACTCTGTTACCGGTCAGCTCTTCCAGTATGTCCATTATTGTCTCACGCATCCCCCAAACCCACATGAACATCGACTCGAAGCCCATCCAGTAACCCACTAGACCGAGCCACAGGGAGTGAGAGTGCATCCTCTCGAGCTCGGCTACAAGTGTGCGGAGGTAGTGCGCTCTCTTGGGGGGGTCGATCCCGAGAAGCCTCTCAACAGCCTCAACGAAAGTCCAAGCGTGGTGGGTGCTACAGATCCCGCAGACGCGTTCAAGTAAGAAGACGTCCCTGAGGAATGTTCTCGACTCTGCCGCCTTTTCGATGCCCCTGTGTACGAAGCCTATCCTGACGAAAGCCTTCTTTATCACTTCTCCCTCAACTACCAGGCTGAGGTGCTCTGGCTCCTTCAGGGCAGGGTGGTAGGGCCCAAAAGGGACGACGACGCTTTCGGGGGATAGAGGTGCCTGCATTGTAACGGCTTGAACCTCGCATGTGGTCGCCTTCGACAGGTACTCTTTTACAGTCTCTGGCTTCGTGTCCTTGAGGAGGGGTGGCGGAGCCTCTCGTGGGTAGCAGTCTGGCAGTATGAACCTGCCCTGCTCGCCTAGACCCTCGAACCTTACTCCGAAGAGATCGGAGACTTCTCGCTCGTAGAAAGCCGCTCCTGGGACTAAGGGCGAGATGTCAGGTAGGACGGGGTTAGCCTTGGGCAACTCAACTGAGAGGTGCTCAACTCTCCCAGACAGATCTCCAAGATGGTACAGGGCTTCGATGTAGTTCCCCCTGTCGACAGCTGTTATAGCTATCAGGTGAGTGTAGCCGTGAGCCATGAAATCCCTGAGTCTCTGGCTGAGCTCGTTTGGCGTTACCCTGTGCTTTTCCTGCAGTTTAGCGCTTCCCACTCGTGCTCACCCCTCGGAGCCTCGACAAGTAAGAGAGAAGTGTACCAGGGTTGGCTGGGCACCCGGGGATCTTGACGTCTACGGGAACGACCTTGTCGGCGCCACCAATGACGTTGTAGCAGCTCGAGAAAATGCCGCCCGTGCACGCACAGGTCCCGAGCGCTATGACGATTTTCGGCTCAGGCCTCTGATCGTACACGGTTTTGAGGGAGCTGGCTGAGAGTGCGGTTACGGGCCCTGTCACTACCAGGACGTCAGCGTGCCTTGGGCTTGGGACTAATTGGACGCCTAGCCTTTCGAGGTCGTAGCGCGGGGTTAGGGAGGCGACGAACTCTATGTCACAACCGTTGCAACCTCCTGAATTGAAGTGGTAAAGCCACAGACTTCTACGCCTTACACCGCTTATCATATAGTCGCACAATTTACTTATCGTAAAAACTACATATCAAGCTTCATTAAACATCACGGTTATTAATTTTTTAGCTTTCTCTTTACATAAGTCAGATGGGGTATCCAGAGCTAGCAAAAACCATATATTGGACAAAGAGAGACTCACCGGTTTTCCAGTCGTTGATGAGTTTCAAAGTGTAATCTAGTTAGCTATAGGATACAGAGACTTATCATAAACTATATATTCACGTTTTGCGAAAGAAGATTGATAGAAAATGAGCATGATGAAGCTCGTCAGGAGGGTTCAGCTTACAGGCGGCTCCACGTTTATAGTCTCTATACCCAAGGAGTGGGCTGCGAGCGTTGGAATAACCAAGGGTAGCCTCGTGACGCTCACTTTGGAACATGACGGTACGATCCGCGTTATACCCAGCGTTAAGAAGCCTCAGGCAATTACTTCGGCAGAAGTTGTGGTGGCGAAGAACGCCTCTCACGGCGCTGTTTTGCGCGAAGTCATGTCGAAGTACCTCGTGGGGTATAAAACCATCCACCTGAAGTTCTCCCACGATGACCCGGAGCTTAGGAGGAAGCTAAAGGAGGTTGCCGTCAGGAAGCTGATAGGTGCCGAGGTTCTGCACGAGAGCTCTCACGAGATGACGATACAGGTTCTCGTCAACGTTGAGGATCTACCTATCTCGAATATAATCCTCAAGATGAAAGACACGAACAAGAGCACGCTTTACGACACGATCGATGCTCTAAGGAAAGGGGCCTCCAGCTCGCTGAGCACCGAAGAGATTTTCGCCCGCGACGACATCGTTGACAAGCTGTACCTCTACGGTCTCAGACAGCTGAACACTGCACTCAAGGGCTACATCGGCTTAGACGAGATCGGGCTCTCAAGGCCTGAGGAGGTTTTGTCGTACGGGATGGTTTTGAAGAACCTGGAGCGCATCGGGGACCACGCGGCCAGCATCGCTACACAGGCTATGAAGATCACCAGCGAGTTCCCTGGCTTTGAGGAGATGGTATCCTACGGTGAAAGAGTATCTGAGATGTTTGAGGAAAGCGTTAAAACGTTCCTCGAGAGAAACAAGAAGCTCGCCAACGACCTACTCGACGGCAAGGTTGAAGAATTGAAGGAGATCGAAAAGAGGCTTTCAACGGTGTACACTATGAGCGATGCCCTCCTCCTCACCACGCTCAGGATGATTATTGGGAGCTACAGGCGTATAGCTGACTACAGCTCCGACATCCTTGAAGCGACGATAGACCTGCACGACATCTGAACCTAAGTGTTCCCAAAAAACTCTCGGGGTTTTGCTTCTCCTCTCCTTTTTCCAGTGTGTGGCTCTTTCAACTGCTCCTGGCGAGACACCATCTTTTCCGCTTAGTAAGTGGCTTTTGGTCCCGCTAAGGTAGTACATCGGGTTCTTTGTTATGCCCTTAGTTTGATTACGTGGAGGTGCACGTGTATTCTGCCCTATACTGAAAGTGAAATGACATTACAGTTCCTTCTGTGTGTGGATACCACGTGACCAGCGTTAAAGCGGAACCACTATAGTTCGTATTTCCCACCGTTCATTCAGGGGAGGGGTATCCGTCGAGTTATGGTAACCCGCCCCCTGGAAAAGTATATATGCGTCCGTATTAGCATTTTATGTGCATGAATGATCTAAAAGTTACTTTAGTGGACATTTCATCGATAAAACCACATGAAATGTACATGGAAGACCACGTGAGGCTTATTCTCGAGGACTTGAAGAGTAGAGAGGTCCTGGTTAAACCCGTAGTTGTCGAGCGGGAAAAGCTCGTTCTTCTTGACGGCCACCACCGTTTCGAGGCTTTCAGGAGGCTTCGGCTGAAGGTTATACCAGCGGTTCTGGTGGACTACTGGGATCCGAGGATCGTCGTGAAGAGCTGGAGGAACGGAGTTGAGTTTGACAAACGGGAAGTCTTAAGGAGGGCTGTTAAGGGGGAGCTCTTTCCCCCGAAAACCACTCGCCACGTGTTTGTAGATGGTGGGGTCGAGAGGCACATCTCGGAAGTGGTTCCCGTTGTGAATGTAAGCCTCTCGAGGCTCGCGGCCGTCAAGTGGGTTGAAGTTCGATGAGCTCTCTGTAATCGCAGTTCCTGCAGAGCTCTAGTTCTTTGATGTCGAACGCCCCCCTGACTTCTAGCTTTAAGGACTCTTCCCCCACGATCGGCAGCTTCAAAACCACTCTCCTCTCCATGCTCGAGGGGGCGAGGTGCAGTACGAACCACCTGCCCCCGTCTGGGAGGCTTCCCTCGAGCCCACTGGGGCCGGATTTCGCCACTATTGCGAGTGTTCTCTCGAATGTTATCTCCCTTTCCCCGTCGAAGCCCCCTCTGCTGTTCCTCTTCCCGAGGTTTAGCAGCATCTTGCCGTCAGCCATTAGGACGAAGAAGCCCCGGTAGACCTTCCTCCCGGCGCGGACCCGCTTGTGAAGCTCCCCCGCTATCCTGACTTTAACCAAAGCGTGCTCAGGTTTTGCCTTCTCATTCACGATGTTTATAAAGCTATCGCCTGCCGTAGCGGTCGGAGTAGAACTTCGCGTAGTAGCTCCGCTCCTCAGCTGTGGCCTCGTAAACGTGGCGCAGGATAGCAACCTCGCCGCTGGTGAGCTTTCTCCCCCTCCTCCCCATCATCCTGTCTATGGCGCTGAGCGCCTCCTTCAGCGGGATCTCCTCGAGCTTCATCCTGTGGAGGCGCGTGAAGCTTGGGATGTACTTGGGCGCCATCTCGGGCGCTACGACGTTTGCGGCGACGCCGACAATCGTCCCGGCGTTCAGCATGGTGCCGATGCTTACCCGCGCGTGGTCGCCTATGAAGGAGCCGACCTTTGTCTCGCCGGTTTTAGTAGGTCCCCTGGGTGTGTAAACCACTATCTCCCCGTAGTCGTTACGCAGGTTCCCGGTTATCGCGCCAGCGGCGATGTTCACCCACTCTCCCACGTAGGAGTTTCCCAGGAAGCCGTCGTGGGCCTTGTTGCTGTACCCGTGGATGATGCTCTCTGAGACTTCTCCGCCTACCCTGCAGGCCTCTCCGATGCTGGAGCCGGCTCTGATGACTGTTGAAACCCTGACCCTTGTCTCGGGGCCTATGTAGGCTGGTCCCTCGATGTATGTGAAGGGGCCTACAACCGCTCTCGCCTCGACTATAACGGGGCCCTTGGTGGTGTCTACGGTGACAGGTGGTATTACCCTGCTCTCGGGGTGCAAGAGCAGCCGCGAGGGTTCGCCGATCACGTTAACGCCGTGGGGAGGAGCGCTCGCCCACGTGACCCTGGCGGCTTCCCGGGGTATCGTGACGTGGGGGAGCTTAGAGAGGTCCCAGAGCCTGCCTACAGTCAGAGCGTTGCTGAGTTCCTGCCTTCCTAGGCCCGCTGCAACCTTCTCAACAGTCTCCGCGAGTGAGAGCGGGTCGCCGACGCTGAGCTCCCTCAGGCACGCGTAGACCAGCTTGCCCCTGTGGAAGTACGCCTCGTCGTTGCCGCACGCTACACTCTGTTGCGGGAGGTAGCTAGCGTTGACCACGAGGACGTTCTTGTACAGGCCCTTCGGGTTCACAGGGATACCTGTCAGTGACTGGACGTGCTCAGCGAGGTACGCCCTCGTGTAGAGGGCTCTGGGAGCGCCGACAGCCGCCTCTATCTCCTCAAGTATTGTCCTCGGGCCGACCTTGAGGAGGAAAACTGGGCGCGTGAGCGTCAAGGGCTGGAGGTTCACGACGTCGTCGAGGCTCTCGAAAACTATGACTACCCTGTTTTCCGCATGCATGAACTCAATCCCGCAAGCTAAGGCAGATCGGTTTAAAATAAGTTTATTTTTGGGGCGAGGTTGCATCGAGGCGGTGGAGGGACCTAGAGGAGAATTCTTTGAAAACCTCCAGCTCTACTCTTGACTCCAGCATGTCTAGCGCTAGCGACAAGATGTTCCCTAGTAGGTGGTCGAGGAGGCTCGAGGGGTCGAAGCGGTCGAAGTACTCTCTGTATGTTTTCGTTATCTCCATTTTGGCCTCTTGGTCTCCGGTTTTAAATGCTCTTACCGCGTTCTCGAAGGATGTTCTGATAAGCTGCACGTGCTCCTTGGTTATGTCGACGAGGTGCGCTATTCTAGCGAGGCTGGCGATCACGTCCCCCACGCGCTCAAGGGTTTTCCCGTAGTTGAAGAGGGGCATGAGCAGGGTTCTGTCCTGAACACCGACCTTAGAGGAGTACCAGCTGTACATGATAGAGAGGGCTACCTGGCGGCTAAGGAGGAAGTAGAACTTGTCTATCTCTTCGTCTCTCTCGATAATGTCCTTCAGATAGGAGGTGTCACCGGTAGCGGCGAACTCCTCTAGATCCTTGATGCTGTTGAGGATGAGCACCTCCATCCTGCTTAGCACCTTCGGGATCTCAACCGTTGATGCGTCTGCGATCATCTGTAGGAGTATGTAGTCGGAGCCCTCCTCGAAGACCTCCAGGCCCACGAGCCTCTTCAGCGTCCTGCGTATGGTTTCGCGCAACTCCGGTGTCACTCTCCCAGACCTCGAGACGACTTTTATCGAAGCGTAGCCTGCCTGGTACAGCGCGATGATCATCCTCTCAACGGAGTCCTCGTCACCATGAGTGGCCTCCAGCACCTTTACCTCTTCCCGGAACTCCTCGCGCGGACGAGCAGGGGTTATAAGAAGGTGGGTGTCGTAGTCCTCGACAAAGACGGTGTCCCCCTCCTTCAGGTTGTTCTTCTCAACCCACCTTCTAGGCAGGGTCACGGACAAGCTACTCTTCCCGAGCCTCACGAGCCTCCTAGCCTGACTCATACATAGCATGTATATACATGCTTGAATAAATAATTTTTGTATAGAGATTACACATATAGGCTAAGCGCCGCGTAGCTTTGATATGGGGTCGTTCCTAGAGAAGCTAAGGAGCTCTGAGCTCGCGCTGAGCTTCGACGACGTCCTGATACTTCCCAGGTACTCAGACGTGAGGATAGAGGAGGTCGACATCTCCACGCGGCTGAGCCCCCGCCTGACGCTTAAAATACCAATCGTGAGCTCTCCCATGGACACCGTCACGGGCAGAGAGATGGTCCACGCGCTTGGAAAGCTCGGCGGCTTGGGCGTTCTTCCCAGAAACATGCCCCTGGACGAAGCGATAGCAGTCGTGCGTGAGGCAGTCGAGGCGAAAATCCCGGTCGGCGTGGCTGTGGGGCCTTTCGACGATGAGAGAGTGAGCAAGCTCGTTAGTGCCGGGGCCTCTCTAATCGTAATTGACACGGCGCATGGTCACAGCAAGAACGTTATCGAGGCGACGAAGAGGTTTGCCTCGATGGGGGCTGAGGTGATGGCCGGGAACATCGTCACGGGGGAGGCGGCTGAGGCTTTGATCGCAGCCGGTGCGTCCTCGCTCAGGGTCGGCGTGGGGCCTGGACACGCCTGCACCACGCGCGAAGTCGCGGGCGTCGGGTGCCCCCAGCTAACTGCTGTGGCCGCTGTGGCGGACACTGCGAGAAGCTACGGCGTATCAGTGGTTGCGGACGGCGGTATCGAGAAGCCAGCCGACGCAGTTAAGGCGCTGGCCGCTGGAGCCGACGCGGTAATGCTGGGGTACCTGCTGGCGGGTACCGATGAGGCCCCTGGCGCACTCGTCTTGCGCGATGGAAGGTGCTTTAAAGTCTACCGCGGGATGGGTAGCCGGGGGGCTCTGGCTAGTGGGTCCGCGCGGTACGGGGAATTCAAGAGGGTGCCTGAGGGGGTTGAGGGGCTCGTTGAGTGTCGTGGTAGCGTTTCAAAGGTGGTTGAGTGGATTGTGGGCGGAATAAAGCAGGGGATGGGCTACGTCGGGGCTAGGAGCCTGGCGGAGCTGAGGGAGAAGAGCGTCTTCGTTAGGCTAACCGGAGCCGGCGTGAGGGAGAGCGGGCCCAGGGGGCTTTACGAGGTGAGGTACTGATGGGCGTTATCGAAATAGGGGAGCTTCTGGACCACGGCGTGGTCAGGAGAAGGGTTAAGATCCGCTATGAGGGGTCTGAGGACTTTTACTTCGAGAGCGCCGTGTCCCCGGGTCTCGCCGACGCCCACGCGCACCCGCAAGTCGTGGACGTCGGCGAGCGGAGGATGTGGAGACACTCTTACGAGTGGCTTGAAGGGAGGAGGCTGAGGGTCGACGAGGCGGGCTTGAGGAGGGACAAGGAGCTTTCGTCCATGCTGGCTAAGGCGACGATACTGCGGTCTCTCGTAGACGGCGTTACTCTCCTCGCACTGACCGGCAGCCTTGAGGGGAATGTCTCCGCGCTACTCACCCTACCTGTTTCACCGCGCGTCGTGCTGCTCCCTACGGTTATGGAGGCAGAGGGGTGGAGCACGCCTGAGCGCGTCTTCGCGGAGTACGTGCGCAACCTAGCGAAGTGGGATGGCTTCTTTAACATGGGGTTCTTCGTGCACTCTCTCAGGAAAGCCGGGCAGTCCTACCTGTTGGCATCCTACAAGACCGCGTCTAAGCTCGGCGTGCCCTTCGCCCTACACCTCTCCGAGGGCATCGACGAGAGCGAGACACTCGTCGAGCTTCTAGGGGATGCTCCGAGGAACGTCATAGCGGTGCACTGCATCGAGGGAGCTGAGAAGTGCAAGCGGATGGGGCTCAGGGTTGTCCACTGCCCGACCTCAAACCTCTACCTCTACGGCAGAACCCTGCGGGGGCTTGAGTTCTTCGACTCGCTTGGGAGCGACTGGCCTCTAGTCACGGGCACAGTGCTCCGCACCTACAGGGATGCCGTCGCGGTGCACGGCCCGAGCGTACGCCTCCTTGAGAAAGCGACTGTGGGAGGATACGCGGTTTTCGGCATGAGGGGCTCGGGCGACCTCGTAGCCTTCGACCGGAGCCTCGAGAAAGTCATCGCTGGGGAGGCTGAGGCTAGGGCTGTCTTCATCGATGGCAAACTCGTGATGGATGAGGGCACTGTTGTTCAGATGGGCCTGGGCAAAAGGGACGTTGAAAGGTTTAAAGAGGAGGCTGTGAGGCTGGCGTTCGAGAAGTATGGAGTCTAGGCGGAGCGTGTTAGTATTCGACTTCGGCGGGCAGTACACCCACCTCATCGCCAGGAGGGTTAGGGAGCTGAACTTCTACTCCGTTCTTGTGCCTCACAGCGTTTCCCTCGAGGAGTTTCTGCGCTTGAACCCGACCGCCGTCATATTCTCGGGCGGGCCTTCTAGCATATACGTCGAGAACAGTCCTAAGCCAGAAGTAGAGGTGTTCAACTACATTGTTCGAAGCAGGATACCCTTACTAGGGATATGCTACGGGCACCAGCTCATCGCCAGCTTGCTCGGCGGGCGCGTTTCGCGTAAGGAGAAGGCCGAGTACGGCCTTAGTGTTCTAAGGGTCTTAAGGGACGACCCTCTCTTCAGCGGAACCCCTGAGACACAGGTTGTGTGGATGTCTCACCGGGACGCTGTCGATTGGCTCCCAGAGGAGTTCGTGACCCTGGCCTCCACAGAGTACTCTGAGGTGGCGGCTTTCAGGCACAGATCGCTGCCCATCTACGGCGTCCAGTTCCACCCGGAGGTCCGGCACACCGAGTATGGGAGAGCGATCCTCGAGAACTTCCTGAAAAGGGTGGCTGGGCTAGAGCCCAACTGGTTCGTCGAGGACGTGGCCGCTGAGGTGATCTCGCGCCTGAAAAAGGAGCTTCGTGGGAAGGCCCTGACGGCCGTAAGCGGGGGCGTCGACTCCTTGACAGCCGCTGTTATGGTGCAGAAGGCTGTGGGCAGCGATAACATCTACGTGATCCACGTTAACACGGGGCTGCTCCGCGAGGGGGAGAGCGAGAGAACACTCGAGGTTTTGAGGAGGATGGGGTTCAAGAACTTGTTTTACGTGGACGCGAGCAGCCTTTTCCTCGACCGGCTGAGGGGTGTGACAGACCCAGAGGAGAAGAGGAGGGTGGTCGCTAAGACCTTTGCAGACGTCTTCGCGGAGAAGGCTCTTGAGCTGAACAGGGAGGTCGGCGGGTTCAGGTACCTGGTTCAAGGCACCATTTACCCTGACAGGGTTGAGAGCGGTGCGACGGGGAAGGCTACCGCGAAGATAAAGAGCCACCACAACGTCGTCATGGAGGCTATCCCGGGGCTGGAGATAGTCGAGCCGCTGGCGGAGTTCTACAAGGACGAGGTTAGGAGGATCGCGAGGAGCCTAGGACTGCCGGAGGAGGTCATCACCCAGCACCCCTTCCCGGGTCCCGGCCTCGCAGTCAGGATTGTGGGGGAGGTCACGGAGGAGAAGCTGAGGATACTCCGCAAGGCGACGGGGATCGTTGAGGAGGAGTTCAGGAAGGCGGGCCTGTACGAGAAGGTGTGGCAGGCATTCCCTGTGCTGCTCTCGGTCAAGACGGTTGGAGTTAAGGGCGATGAGAGGAGCTACGAGTATGCTTTAGCCCTCAGGGTTGTTGAAAGCGAGGACGCCATGACGGCGAGCTTCGCGAAGTTGCCATGGGACTTCCTCGAGAGGCTTGCCGAGAGGCTGGTGAACGAGGTCGAGGGGGTGAATAGGGTCCTCTACGACGTCACCCACAAGCCGCCGGCAACGATCGAGTTCGAGTGAGGGCTGAAGCGAACGCTTTATGTAGTTATTTATGTAATTCGAGAGGCAGAGGGCCTGTGCATGGACCACCGTGGATCTGGAGGAGGGGTTGCCGGAGGGGCAGGCCGCCGAAAAGCAGGTGGATCTGGGGGCCAGTCCCAAAGCTCACCTTCATACCCGTTGACGAGAACGGAGTGGAGGTACGGGGGGAGCCCATCGTGCTCACGCCGGATGAGGTGGAGGCTCTCCGGCTCGTGTACTTGGAGGACCTCACCCAGGATGAAGCTGCGGTGAAAATGGGGGTTTCGCGTGGAACACTCTGGCGGATCGTCGAGGCTGCCAGGAAGAAGCTGGTTCAGGCCTTAGTCGAGGGGAGGCCGATTATCGTTACACCGTAGGGAAATCAGACTTGTCACCATTCTTCACCTTTTCGGCCGCGCCTGGCACATTTACCCCTTCACTGATCCGGGGCCCCCTTTAAGGGTTTTCATGGGCTCCGCGCCTTCGGCCAACCCCGCCAGCTTGGGCTGTGCGGCGGGGCCCTGCCTCGGCGCCTCTTCGCCTCATCGCGCCGCGCGCGGCACCCGGCGGGCGGCCGTGTGGCCGTGCCGGGAACTGAGGCCTGCTGGCCTTTCTCTGGTGCCGTGGGTCGAGGCTCTGGGGTGCTGGCTGAGCCACGCGCTCAGAGCCTGGAGGTGCTTTTCTGCTCTGCATGCTTTTAGGAAGAACTTCGCGGCGTTGTAGCTTGCTGCCCAGTCCCTGGTCCACTCCAAGCCACATTTAGGGCAACGGTAGTAGCGCTTCCTCAGCTCTACTCCCCGCGAGCCGCAGAGGGGGCACTGCTTCCCGCTGACGTTGTTCTCCGGCTGGAACCACTTGGCGCCCTCGTACCAGGCCATGTTCTCAAGCCTCTCCGCCACTCTGAGCAGCGTTCTCTGTAGCTTCGTTCCCCTCAGGGACTCGGCCCGGGGCACATCCGCAACGAGTACGACGGTGTAGCCCCAGTCCCGCAGCTTTCTCACAAGCTCTCTCAGCTCCCTGAGCACGCCCCTGACCCAGTCGTTGTTGAGCTTCCTCACTTTCCTCGACGCCTGCCCCGCTACTCTCTCAGCCCTCTCCGGCGTTAGGTTCATCTTCACTCTCAGCCTCTCGGCGAGCCTCAGTGCCTTCTCCACAGCGGAGCCTCTCCCTTCTCTCTGCAGCCTCCTGACGTTCCTCCTCAGCTTGAACCTCTCTACGGCTCGCTCCCAGCTCTTAACCTCGGAGTAGCTGGTCATGATTGCTGCCAGGAGCCGTAGCATTGTGGTGTTGGGAGGCTTAAAGACGCGCTGAGCTACCAGCTTGGCTTCGCTGTCGAAGGCGAAGACCATCAGGTAGAGCCCGTGCGAGCTGTTCACGTCCACCGCTATGACAGCCAGCCTGCCCTCTCCGTCCCACCACGCCTGCTTCACCTTGCGGTGAGCCACCAGCCTCAGCCTACCCTTTGCGGTGAGCTGCAGCGTCAGCTTAACGTCCTCGAAGCACTGTATGTCCTCAAGCACTGCTCTGATCAAGGACGGCTTCAGCCTTATTGCAACGCCTGCGCTACTAATGCGTAGCCTGCCCCTGGAGGCGTCAAGCACCGCAACGGCAGCGGTGTTGCCGTGGAGCACCTCGCCGTCCTTGACCACCTTGACGATCAGCGGCACCGGCGGCGGAGTGAACCTGCTGCGAAGCTTCGACTTCTCCCTAGCCTCCGCGAGTATCTTGCACCACTCCGCGGCGTACCAGAACAGCCCCTTCGGTAGCCCAGACGTCTTTGAGGCCTCTTCTATCAGCTCTCTGCCGAACCTCTCCGGCTTCTTTCTGAACGCGTCGCCGTACATCCTCTCGAGCTCCTCGCTGGCCCGCTCAACGGCAAGGGTGATGTCGGAGTAGAGCTTTCGGAGCCGAAGCCTCAGCTCCCTGCTCGCCTTTACCTCCCAGACCCTGTAGGCGTCAATCGGCTCCTTGCGCTTCCCGCCATCCTCACCATTCCCTCTGCTCACGCTCCCACCTCCAGGGAGCCTGGCTCGCTGCGCCCCGAGCCCTCCCTGCGCTTCAGCCCCACACTCCACTGCGCTACGCGGCCTTATATCCCTGCGCCGAAAATAAACGCCGAAAGTGAAAACGCATGAAACAAGGAAGTAGTTATGCTGGCTCAGTGCGGCTGTAACCGTTTCTCTCACTGAGAAGGCTCTCTGGGTGCTCTCGTTTGAGGGCTAGGAGGGAGGAGGGCAGGCTGGCTTTGGCGCTGGTGAGGTGCGCCTTCTACGGCTACTGCGGTGACAGGGTAGTCGAGGAGCGCGGGGACCTCCTGGAGGCTCTAGGCGAGCTCCACTCCTCTTTCCCGGATAAGCCTGCTAAGTGATTCTACAGGGCCACGTACAGGCTTTGGCTGGGAGGATGGAGAAAGTTAGCGTGGAGCACTGGCTCGTGAAGGGGCTGCCCGAGTTGGGCGACACCTACCCCTGGTACAACGTCTGGATAAGCGATGGAAAATATAGGTGCGACTGCCTCTTCAGGGCCTACGGCTACGTGAGGAGGGCGAGGATATACACGCACATAGCGACGGTCATGCTACACCCGAGGCAGCTCAGGCTCTGCGCCAAATGAGCCTCAAGGCGGCCTCGCCGCACATCAGCTCCTCAGGGCTGTAGCCGAGCAGCAAGAGGAGGCCGCAGGCACGCTCCGCCAGGTAGACGTAGCGCGTGTCGCCGACCACAACTTCTTTGACGAAGCCCGCTGAGCGGAGCCTCTCCAGCGCCGAGGCGATGTACCTCGAATTCCTTGTGCCGAAGGCTTTGGTGACGGGTCTCGGCTGCCTTAGGCGCCACAGCGTCCTTACAAGGCCGGTAAGCTCGAGCCACTCGCGACGCAGCCCCAGACCTCCCTGTCTACTTCGACCATCACAGCAACGGGCGGGGATAGGGTTATAAGCGCTCACACATGCTGTGCCGGCTAAGAGCCTGAGCTTTGCAAGCGGTGATCGAAAATCTCTGCTCCCAGCCCTCTCAAACTCCACCGGAAGCGAGGGAAGATGCAGGTCGAACACGGGAAGAAACTAGGGAAAAATTTAAAAAGCGCCATTGCTATCATCATCTGAGGAAGAATAGCGGGAAAGGAGTTATAAATTTGCTACTTTAGCTTCAGCGACCTGCCCCTGCGCGAGAAGGGCTGAGGGACCTGCTTCGCGCATTATTCTTTCGATCTCCCTGGTCTTTGACTTCACGTAGAGCAGGAACGCTTCGAAGAGCAGTCTCAACGGCAGGTGCTTCGGCGACCTGAGGTACATCTTGAAGGCTATGTCCTCACCCCAATGCAGGGAGTGCTGAAGCGCGCGCCACATCACTTCGACATGGGCTTCTGTGATCCTCTCCCTGATGAAGCCCTGCTGGTCCTTGAAGTAGCCCATGGGCACGAAGAACATGGGCACTACGAGGCTCCTGTAGCCCTTTATTTTGTCAAGGAGCTCGGCTGTCTCCATGAGGTCATCCTCGGTCTCGCCAGGCACGCCGAGGATCAGCGTGAGCGCTGGGACAATGCGGTGGTCGTGCATTATCGCCAGCGCGTCCTCCACCACCTCGTGCCACCTGTCGAGCGGGTAGGGGGCGGCTTTCCCTGGCATTATGATCCTGGCGAGCCTCCTGGAGCCCGTCTCGAGGCCAACTTGCACGCCGAGCCAGTCCTGGTAGTCGTCGTAGATGATATCTGTTAGCTTCGATATCAGCCTGTACTTCTCCTCCGCGTACTTCACTCCAGCCAGCGTCACGTGGCTCCACGCCATCGCCCTGTAGTACCTTTTTACGAGGCTGTGAAGCTTTAGGAGCGCATCCGGGTTTGGTTCGATGCCCCTAGCGCCGTAGAGGAGGATGTCCTCAGAGTGAATGACCCCGGACCTTATGCCTGCCTTCACGTTGACCTGTAGCTCCCTCTCTATCTTCTCCAGCGGGTAGTACCTCACTGGCCTCAGGGTCACGGGGCAGAACCTGCACCTCCTGGGGCACCCCCTCATCACCTCAACTAGACCGTTGATGCTCGCGCCTCTAATCTCGGGTATCTCGTCGAGGCTGGGGGCGTCCTCTGGGCCGACGTAAACGTAGGCCGGGAGCTCCTCGCCTTCCAGCGCCTTGCGCACGATATCGCCTATAACCCTCTCAGCCTCAACGTCGATAACTGTGTCCACGCCGAACTCCCTCCAGTACTCGGTCCTCCAGAGCCACTGCCAAGCCGCCGGCCCGCCTGCTATGATCTTAAGCCCCCTGCTCTTAGCCTCTCGTATGCTTGGCCTGCGCATGAGCCTCTTGAAGCTCCTGCTGTTCACAGGCTCCTGCCCGGTTATTGCCCACCACTCGACGCTGGGGGAGTTCATGGCGAAGTAGTCGTGGTGCCCCACCATGAGCACTTTCGCGCTCTTCAGGTAGCGGTCGATGTAGTCCGGGTCCACTACGGCCGCGTTGAAGCCCTCCTCCAGGAGCTTCGCCTCAACCTTCCGCAGACCGTAGGGCGCCTCCAGCGGCCTACCGAACTTGTCGACCTTTGGCCTCGGAGCGCTGAGCCACATCCAAGCCCACTCCGGCAACCCGACGGGGGGAGCGGTCGTGAAGAAGCCGATGAACTCCTTCCTGTGGTGGTTCGTCATCATGGAGCGGTCGGTGGTTATTACGACGTCAAGCACTCCTAACCACCCTCACCTCAACCGTGAAGGGTATGATTTCGCCCAGCGCCTCCCTCACGACCTCGGCGGCCTCTGCAGGGCTTTGGGCGACTACCTCGAGCACAAGCCTTTTAGCCCTGTTCTTGATGGCCGCGTTGACCGCCTCTACCGCCTCGCTCTTAGATGCTACTCTCACTCTTACCTCCATGGAGACCAGCCTCGAGTGAGCGTATAGCTTTAAAGAGCTCCGAGTCGAGGAGCGCAACGCGCTCCCCGAGCTCTGGGGCGCGAGCCGATATCTCCCTGAGCCTCTCCCTGGCTGTCTTAAGCATCCTTATATGCGCCTCAGCCACAAGCCTCCCGAGCGGGATCGAGGGAGCGTAGAAGTTCCTCCGCCCGCTTCTAAACCTGTGGACCAGCCTGTGGCTCTCGAGGACGCGTAGAGCCGCCGAAACCGCTGACTTGCTGTAGCCTGTGACGCGCTGGATCTCGACGCAGTCGAGGGGCTTCCCCAAGGTGTAGAGCAGAGCGAGAACCATGGCGCTCGACTTAGGCAGGTTGAGGGGTGAAAACGCCCCCGACAGCACGGACAAGGCCTCATGGAGAACACCACCCGGTAGATCAACGGGAATCATAGCTTTCCACAGAGATCTGGAAAAACTGTAAATCCAAAACATTTGCTTAGTAACTTAAGTTATTAATGATCGACCTCGAGCATGAAGCCCACCCGCAGCTCCTCCCCCTGGAACGCCTCCAGCAGCCTCGTCGCCGCCACGCGCCCGGTGCAGTGACCCGGGTAAACTCTGACAACGCCCAGCTCGCGTAGCTTTTCCTCGACGACCCTGAGGTAGTCTAATGGCTTCCCCGCGAGGTGGAAGCCGCCGAGAACTGCTGTCACCGGCTTACCCAGAGCCTTCTCGGCGTGCAGAGTAACGTTTACCAAGCCGCTGTGGCCGCACCCCGTCGCCACCAGCAGCTCCTCACCGAGATCCACCGCCAACGCCGTGTCATCGGTGAAGGTGTGGGGCGCGAGCCTACCGCCTTCCAGCACGTAGGTGTCAGGGAGGTGGCTGGTCAGCTCCGGGTAGTACCTGGGAACCTCCCCAAGGAAGAATACGCCCGGCGACACTTCCAGGACCCCCTTCTCAAGCATCAGGCTGAAGTGCTCCTCCAGGAAGCTCTGAGAGTAGGGGATGCCGATGTACCTCCTCGAGCCCTCCTCGAGCTTTACTGCGGGCTTTAACGCGAGCGGGTGTGCTACCAGGAGCGGTTTTGTCTTCAGCACACGGGTTAAAGCGTAGATGCCGCCTGTGTGGTCGTAGTGCCCGTGCGAGAGCACCACGGCGGTGAGGCGCGCCAGGTCTGCTCCGAGTTGCTGCGCGTTTAGCAGGAGAGGCATTCCGGTCTGCCCCGTGTCGAGGAGAACTAGGTTGCCCTTGTAGTACACGAGCATCGAGAAGCCGTGCTCCGCGAGCAGGCCCCTGCTTCCGAAGGCGGAGTCGTCCACGAGAACCGTTATCTTCAGCATTGTGCCTGTATCGGTTCCATCGGATTTCTACTTTGCGTCATGGAAGAGGTGCTCGACGTCCCCCGCCTCCAGCACCACCACTCTCTCGTCCTCGGTTTTCACGATTAAGCGCCCGAGGCTGTCGACATCGACAGCATAGCCCTTCACCTCCCCTCCTCCAGGCAACGCCACCCTGACTCTTCGCCCGATGGTAGCGGACAGCGCCCTCACCTCACTGATGATGCCTTCGCTCCGCGCCTCAGCTAGGAAGCCAAGATACCCTCTGAGCTCCCGTAGGATCTCCACGAGTAGTGCTTGAGGGTCAAAGGCCTTACCAGTCTCCTCGAGGAGGGTGGTAGCGGTCGCGCGCAGCTCGCTGGGCAACGGGTTGCTGACGTTGACCCCCACACCCAGGAGTAGCTCAAGCCCCTCCCCGAGCTGGGATGCCTCGAGAAGCACACCGGCCACCTTCTTTCCCCCCACGAGAACGTCGTTGGGCCACTTAATCCTGGCCTCAACCCCTGCGAGCTTCGTTAAGGCCTTCGCTACTGAGAGGCCCCCAGCAAGCGCCAGGAGCCAGGGGTTCTCTAGTCGGAGGGGTCCTAGCGCCAGGGTGAACCAGAGGCCCCCTCTGGGAGCGTACCACTTTCTCCCGAGCCTGCCGCGCGCGTTCAGGATTTCCTCGCAGATCACGAGGCAGGGGGTGCCCGGGCGGTGAAGGCCGCGCGCGAGGTCCTGCGAGGAGGCGGAGCAAGTCTCGAAGCGGTGTACTTCGAGGCCTGGCCACACCGACGGAAGATCCTCAAAGGTAGGTTTCCCGCCCATACGTGCTTGTGGAAGAGGTGCGAGGGGTCACTTGAACGTTTTCGCGCGGCTACCATTGCTTTGCTCTGGCCAGGAGTATCAGGTCTCTCAGGCCATCCTCTAGCCCTATTTTCGGTTCGAAGCCGAGCGTTTTCCGCGCCTTGCTGATGTCGGCGTAGCTGTGCTTGATGTCTCCCGGCCTGGGCGGCTGGTACTCGACGCCGCAATCGGGGCAAGCCAGCTTCCTGACCAGGAGGGCTAGCTCGTTGATCGTGGTCGGCTTACCGCTAGCTATGTTGAAAACCTCACCCGACGCCCCCTTCTCGAGAACCAGCTCCACAGCCCTGGCCACGTCTGTCACGTGCACGAAGTCCCGTGTCTGGGTCCCGTCCCCGTATATGGTGAGCTTTTCGCCCGCTAGCGCTCTTTCGATAAACCTGGTTACCACTCCAGCGTAGCTGCTGGTCTGGCCGGGGCCGTAAACGTTGAAGAGCCTAAAGATGGTGTACTTCAGACCCTGCCCGCGGTAGAGCTCGAGTATTTGCTCGCCGAACAGCTTGCTCAGCCCGTAAGGTGAGAGGGGCTTAGTGGAGTGGCTCTCGTCGATGGGTAGGCGCTGCGGCTCGCCGTACACAGAGGCCGAGCTGAAGTAGAGCAAGGGCACGCCCGATTCGAGGCATGCCCTAGCTACCGATAACGCTCCGAGGACGTTGTTCTCCATGTATAGCTCAGGTTTCTCGACAGACTCCTCCACGCTCACGTACGCCGCCGCGTGGACGACGAGGTCCGCGCCGCGCGCAACATCGGCCACGGCCGCCCTATTCCTCACATCCGCACGGATCACGGGCAGGCCCGCGCGCCTAAGCCTCTCGAGGGCGAGCGGTGAGGCTCTCTCGAGCGTGTCCACGAGAGTGACTGTGTGCCCCCTCTCTTTAAGGAAAAGCCCAAGGTTGTGCCCAATGAAGCCAGCGCCCCCGGTGATTACTACCGAGCCCACGCGAACGGTTGCCCGCAGAGCTATTTAAGCGACGCGCCCGATCCCAGCAGTGCATTACCAGAAGTAGCCTGTGCCGATTTCGGCTTGAGCTCGAAGTGGCTGGTGAGAGGGCTAGCGGAGACGGCGAACACTGACTCACAATTACCTCGCCAACCCGGTGGGAACAGGAGCATAGATTGAGCGCGGGAAAACTGAGAGGCGTAATAACTGCGGGGAGAGGGGTTTTTCTCACTCTTCCTCGCTTAAAACCTTCTTGATCCTCTTGGAGACGCTCTCAGGCAGGGCTTCGTCCTCCATCCTGCGCGACAGGGGGTTCAGCAGAACCAGGCCTTTGCCGTCGATTACGGCGATCTCCCAGGCTCGGAGGTCGTGGGGGGTTTGCCGCATCTTCTCGACAATGATGTACCTTGTGAGAACGCCGTTGATCACCCTGCGCTTGAAGTGTATGATGCCGTCGGCGATGTGCTCGAGGCCCCAGCCGAATGCGCCTCCCGTGGTTATGGCGTACTGGGACGTGGCGTAGACTGTGAGATCCCACTTGGCGAGGATCCTCTTCACCGTGTAGCTCTCCTCCCTTGCCTTCACAGGGGCCCTCAGCCAGAAGGCGCTCATCGAGTCAATCACCAGCCTTCTAGCCTTTGAGCCGAGCCTCTTCTTGGCCTCTATCACCTTGTCCAGCATCTCCTCGACGGTGACGAGGTTCAGGTTCCACTCGTCGCTGGTGCTCCGCATGAGCGCGTCGATTATTATGAGCCTGCCCTCACGGTAGGCTTTGTCGAAGTCCATCCCGAACTGGGATGCCTGCCTTATTATGCTCTCCCTGCTCTCCTCCGTCGTCACGTAGATCGCCTTCTCGCCGCGCAGGAGACCGGCGTTGACGAAGTGCAGGCAGGCGATCGTCTTCCCTGTTCCGGGCATGCCGACCAAGGCCACGAAGAAGCCCTCTGGTACACCGCCGGCAAGTATGTCGTCGAGCCCTTTGATGCCTGTGGAGAGCCTCTCCACGCTCTTCGAAGAAGAAGTTGGTACGCAGAGCTAAAAGGTTTCCGCCCCGTCGTTCCATATATATTTCTATGTAGATAGGGGGTAGATTTATATAGAGGTATTTAGTTGTAGGCACGACCAGCATGAAAAAACTGGTAGCAATCGGATCGGTCGTGCTGGCGGCAGTGGCCTTAGCGTTGCTCGGTCTGCTCCTCCGGCCCACCGTTACAAGCCAAACCGCGCAACCCAACTACCCTAGCGCAACGCTGTCGGGGAGCGGCGCGACCTTCCCGCAAGCCCAGATAAACGTCTGGGTCTCGGAGTTCAGCAAGAAGTACCCTACGATCAAGGTGGAGTACGCCGGCGGCGGTAGCGGCAAAGGCCAGTCAGACTTCATTCAGGGCGTCGTCGACTTCGCCTGTAGCGACGTCCCGCTAAAGACCGCTGACTGGGAGAAAGCCAGAAGCGCTTACGGCGCGGTGTACCAGATCCCGTGGGTTGCAGGGGGTGTGGCGTTCGTGTTCAACATCCCGGAGCTGGGCAACGCCACCCTGAGGCTTTCCCAGAGTGTACTGGTGAACGTGCTTCTCGGTAGGGTAGAGTACTGGGACGACCCGAGCATTGCCAGCCTCAACCCTGGATTAAAGCTACCACACCAGAAGATAATCTTCGTTCACAGGAGTGATGCCAGCGGAACGACCAACGTCGTGACGGCCTTCCTGTCAAAGGTATCCCAGGAGTGGAGGGAGCGGGTAGGAGCCGGTCTCACTGTTCAGTGGCCTCTAGACTCTGTAGGCAGGGGGGTTGGCGCGCAGGGCAACCAGGGCGTAGCGCAGACTGTTAGGAATACACCGTACTCGCTCGGTTACGTCGAGCTCGCGTACACGAAAAACCTCGGGGTGGTCGCGCTCGAAAACGCTCTCGGCGAGTACATTATTCCCACCCCTGAGTCTGTGGCGAAGGCGCTGGAAGGGGTGAGCGTGAAGCTGGATCCCGCCTCAGACGTGAGCAAGCTAAACCTCCTCGACCAAACGCTGAACGTGAAGGCGAGCGGCGCGTACCCAATAGTCTCCGTCAGCTACCTTATCGTGAAGAGCCCGAGCGCCTACCCTCGGGAGAAGGCTAAGGCGCTTTCGCTTTTCCTCGAGTGGGTTTTCACAGAGGGCCAGAGGTACATCGCCGAGGGCTATGCACCCGTAGCAGGCACCTTCCTCGAGGCAGGCAGGAGCGTCGCGAAGCTGCTCTCGGGTCAATAGACTATTAAAATAGCCTTCTTTCTATATACAGCTGAGGTTAAATTTATATTGATACATAGTTTTCAAACGCTGGGTGATGATTTGCACGTAGACAGCTTCATCAAGGTGTCGATCCCGTTCGTCGCCATCGTCCTACTCGCTTTAGCTGCCTTGGTAGCCACCCTGGCCGTAAACTCTGCCCCAGCGATACTCCGCTACGGCCTCAACCTTATCACAACTTCTGGGTGGTCGCCCAGTGAGGAAGTGTACGGCCTTCTACCAGCCCTGCTGGGAACCCTTTACGTCTCCGCCTTGGCCACGGGGCTGGTCGCGCTGATTGTACCCGGAGTTGTGGCCTTAGCTTGGGAGTATGCGCCGGCTAGCTTGCGGGGGTTACTGCGTGGCTTGATGTTCTACGGAACTGCGCTACCAACCGTCGTGTTCGGGTTGTGGGGGCTCGACTACGTGGCGCCGCTGTTGCGCAGTCTAAGAGTACCTGGGGTGTGCGAGAACGCTTCGCCGACAGGCCAGTCGATCCTTACTGGAGCCGTGGTGCTAGCCCTGATGAACGCGCCCTTCGCCTCCTTGATCCTCTACGAGGCGTACAGGTTCGTGCCATTCACTTACCGCGAGGCTCTATTCAGCCTGGGGGCCACAGGCTACGAGAGGTTCAGAGTCCTGTGGGGTCTCATTAAGGGAGCGTTCCTGGGCGCCCTCCTCCTCACGTTCGGCAAGAGCGTCGGCGAAACAACAGCCGTGAGCTTGGTAGTGGGTAACTCTTTCAATATACCCCTCTGCCCCCTCGAGCCGGGGATTACGGTTTCGAGCCTAATTGTGAACTACGTCACGGAGGCCTCTCTCTACAGCTACATGCTGAGCACCCTCTTCAGCGCCGCTCTAGTAATGCTCCTGGTAAACGCGCTGTTTGTGGCTGTTGGCCTCTGGCTTGCCAGGAAGGCTGGTGGTTGGCGATGAGGTTGAGGAGAGCCGTAGCCGACAGGGCTTTCCTCGTCTACTCGCTGGTTACAGCCGTTACCCTCCTCGCGGTAATCTTACACATAGCGTTTTCCTCGATCCTGAGCCTGGCGCGCGTCCTAGTGGCCGAGGGTTTAGGGTTTTTCGTCCTGCCTCCAGGCGAGCCCGGAGGGAGTGTCGGGGGACTTGGCCCCGTGATCCTGAACACGGCGATTATGACGGCTCTAGCCCTAGCCTTTTCCGCACCCGTCGGGGTGGCTGTGGGGGTGTACCTCGGCGAGGAGAGGATGTCGAGGCTCGCTAGCATTGCTTCCGCTACGGTGCAGATGCTCGCGGAGATCCCTACCGTGATTATCGGGCTCTTCGTTTTCGCAACTATCTGCTTGTCGCTGAAAAGCTACTCGCTACTCGCCGGCGCAGTCAGCCTGGCCATAACGGTTCTTCCCTTCGTAATCGAGCAGGTCAAGGAGGCTGTCACCTCGATACCGGAGGAGTACCGGGAGGCGGCCTACGCGCTCGACCTCCCCCGCTGGAAAACAGTCTGGCTCGTGCTCGTCCCCATGTGCAGGACCGGCATCGCCTCGGGCGTCCTGCTGGGCTACACGAAGGCTCTAGGCGAGACGGCGCCTGTTCTGCTCACCGCGGGCTTCGCGCTCTACGGCTTCTACGGCCTTACGGGGCCCTCAAGCACACTATCCCTGGTCGTCTACCGCTTCGCGATGATGCCCTACGAGAACCTCAGGTCGCTGGCGTGGGCCGCATCGGGTCTCCTCCTCATCGCCTCCGTCGCGCTTACGTACCTTGTTGGGAGGCTCGCGGGCGAGGTGAAGTTCTGATGAGCGGTGCCGCTGTAAGGTTTAGTAACGTGAACGTGTGGTACGGGGAATCCCGCATCCTGTGGAACGTGAACCTAGAGGTGCCCGAGAGGACGATCTTTGCCGTGATGGGGCCCTCTGGTTGCGGGAAGTCTACTCTCCTTCGGACTGTCAACAAGCTCGTGCTCTTGAGAGACGGAGCACGGGTCAGCGGCAAAGTAGAGGTAATGGGCCACGACGTGTACAACTCCACTAGCCCCGACACGCTGGCACGCCTGACCGGGATGGTCTTCCAGACCCCGAACCCCTTCCCACACCTCAGCATCTACAACAACGTCGTCATCGGCCCGAGGCTCCATGGCCTCGCTAGGGGAAGGGAGCTCGAGCGGCTCGTGAGGTGGGCTCTCGAGAGGGCAGCGCTGTGGGACGAGGTTAAGGATCGTCTCCGCGAGCCGGCTTCCAGGCTTAGCGGCGGGCAGCAGCAACGCCTGTGCATCGCAAGGGCCCTCGCGTTGAAGCCGAAGGTCCTTCTGCTGGACGAGCCCACCGCCAGCCTCGACCCCGTGAGCGCCGGTAAGGTGGAGGAGGTCGTGAAGGAGCTGAAAGAGGAGGTGACGGTGATCCTGGTCACGCACGACCCCGGTCAGGCGGAGAGGCTGGCAGACAGGGGGGTGGTGCTCTTCTCCGGTAGGATCGTCTGGGAGGGAGCTATAGGTAGCCACTACGCGGAGCACTACCGCAAGCTGATACACAAGCTAACCCTCGAAGCCCGGGAAGCGGCGCTTCGCGTTCCGGCCACCTCGTAGCAATCGCAGAGCGGGTAAATACCATCGCTATGATTATAGGCTGATCATCAAACCTGTCTCGCCGTCAACCTTGTAGCCGGGGTACGCGTCGAGGCTCTTCTGCGAGAGGCTCTTCAGGGCCTCCACTAGCCGCGCGACCTCGGGCTTCCTGAGAGAGTCTTTCCTCAAAAGTACGTCGTACCTCTCCCAGGCGATACTCACGAACCCTAAGCCGTACTTCTCGGCTACCAGCCTCAGCGCGACACCGACGTCCGCGACACCCTTGGCTACAAGGTAGGCGACGGCCTCGTGCGTTTTCACCTCGAATGTGTAGCCGTTGAGCTTGGACTTGAGCTCCTCGACCGGCACTCCTCTCTTCGCCGCCTCGTCCTCGAGCATCTTGTCGACGAGCACCCGCGTGCCGCTCCCCGGGTTGCGGTTGACGAACTTCAGGCCTCGATCGATTACGTCTGATAGCGAGGCCACTTCCCCGAACTCCTTTCTGTAGACGAAGCCCTGCTCTCTCAGGTAACCCCTCAGCAGGACAGCTTCCCTGATCTCGTACCTCCTCACGTACGGTACGTTGTACTCGCCCGTCTCGGGATCCAGGAGGTGCGTGCCAGCCAAGTCGGCAACGCCGCTCTTCACCGCCTGGAGCCCGCCTGTGCTGCCCACGTTCACAAGCCTCGCGGCCTCACCTACGACGTCTCGAACGAGATCCTGAAGCAGGGGGTCATGGCTCCCTATGATGTTCACCGCGTAGGGCCTGGCGAAGGGGTTCGGTATGACCTCTGCGACCGCGCCCTGGGGCTTGAACTCCTCGCTCTCACGGACGACTATGAAGCCGTCGAAGAGAGCCATGGAGGACACGCGCCCGCTGTGTCCCGGTAGGGGGAAGGCTCTCAGCCTCTCCCCGTCGCTGGTGAGGATCGCTGGAACGAAGACGCGTATACCCGGCTCCCCCCTCAGCGGGAGCGCAACCTCGGCGCTCAGACTTTTGACGGGTGGGGTCCGGAGACCTTGAAGCTTCGAGACCACGGGGATGAGGTAGAGGTACACCGTCAAGAGGCAGGACATGGGGAAGCCGGGGAGGCCGAGGAGGATCTTGTCCCCGTGGAGCGCGACGACGAGGGGACGGCCTGGCTTCTCGCGCACGCCGTGGACCAGTATGCCGGGGTTCAGCTTCGACATAGCGCGGAAGGTGTAGTCCTCGAGGCCCGCGCTCGTGCCGCCGATAGTGACCACGACATCGTTCTCCTCCAGCGCCCTGTGTATGAGCTCCTCTATCAGGGAGGAGTCGTCCGGGACCCGTTCATAGATCCTCGGCTGAGCCCCCAGGAGCTTCATGAAGCTGTACACCATGTAGGAGTTCGAGTCGTAGACCTGCCCGTACTCGAGGCGTTGCCCCGGGGGCCTCACCTCGTTGCCCGTGGGTATTATCCCCACCCTAACCCGCCTGTAGACCCAGACCCTGTCAACCCCGGTGGTAGCGAGAAGGGAGACGAGGAGGGGTGTCACGACGTCGCCTCTCCAAGCCAGTATCTCCCCGAGCGCGATGTCCGAGCCGGCCACGTCCACGTTCTCGCCGTGGGCCACGCTCCTGTAGAACACGACCTGCCCCTCGGACTGGTGCGTGTACTCAACCGGCACGACGGCGTCCGCGGGGTAGGGCACGATGGCACCCGTAGAGACCTCGACGGTCTCCCCCCTGCTTATCCTGATCAGCCTCGTCTCGCCCGTGGACAGCTTGTCGACAAGCTTCAGCGCGCGCGGCCTGTCCTCGTAAACGCCCACGAGGTCGGAGCTGATGACCGCGAAGCCGTCCACGAGTGCCCTGGTGTAGGGCGGGTAGTCCATGGGGGAGAACACGTTCCTGCTCAGGACTCTACCCACGGCTTCCGGTAGGGGGACCTCCTCCTCCCCGAGGGGCTCCAGCCTCCGGTGCGACTCGAGGATTTTAAGGACGTCGTCGACTGAGACCAAGCTACGGTAGATTTTCCTCTCCGGCATTAGACAACACCCCTTATGAGGTGGACCTCAACCTCTTCACCCTCCTCGTAGCCCTCCACCCCCTCTGGCACGATAACGAAGCCGTTCCCGCGCAGCAGGCTCGTGAGGGAGCCCGAGCCCCCGACCATCAGCGGCTCAGCGCACAGTCCCTCAGAGCACCGGTAAACCCTGACCCTGGCGAAGCCCACGACGCCCATCTTCACCGTGATCCTCCTCGTCAGCACGGCCCTGACCCTCGGGTAGTCCGGCACCTCCAGTCCTAGGTCGCGGAGCATAGGCTTCACCACGACCTCGAGCGTCGACAGCGCCGCCACAGGTAGCCCGCTCATGGCCACGATGGGCTTCCCGTCCTTTACGGCGAGGCAGGCCGTCTTCCCGGGTTGCACGGCAAAGCCGTGCACCATGTACTCGGGGTTGAGGCCCTCCACGGCCCTCACGGTGAAGTCGTGCCCGCCCATCGACGTCCCGCCCAGCAGGACGCTCATGTACGCCCCGCTCCTGCTCAGCCAGCCCGCGATCTCCCCGATGTCGTCGCGGGCAAGCGAGAGCTCTTGAACCCTGAAGCCGTGCTGCTCGAACCAGCCCTTGACGAACACGTGGGTGAAGGGCTTGAAGAAGGTCCCTGAGACTATCTCGTCCCCCACGTTCAGAATCCCGACCGTGGCGTCAAACACCCTGACCGTTTCCCTGCCCTCCAAGATCAAGCCGGCGATCGACTGGGGCCTGATCCTCTCCCCCCTCCTCACAACCACTAAACCCTCGTCGTACTCCTCACCCGGCAGGGAGACGTTCTCGTACACCGCTACTCGCCGTAGCACGTAGACCCTGCCATCCTCCTCGAAGGCGTCCTCAACCGGCACGACCGCGTCCGCGCCCTCCGGCAGCAGGGCTCCGGTTTCAATCTTCACAGCCTCGCCGGGGGCCAGCCTGACGGGAGCCTCACCCGTTGGCCTGAGAACGCCCCCCGAGAGCTTCAGGGGGACGGGGGAGCTGGGCGACGCCGGCTCCACGTCCGTGGCGCGGACAGCGTAGCCGTCCACCACGCTCTTCGGCTTAGGGGGCAGCTTGAAGGTCGAGACAACGGTCTCCGCCGAGTACAAGCCCAGCGCGCCCCCAACAGGCACCTCCACCTCTCCAGGGAGCTTAAGGTACCTCCGCACCTCGCGCAGGACCGCCGAAACGCTGTGCAACTCCCTCAAAGCCGTCAACCTTGCTTCGGTTCCTGCAAAGGTGCTTTTTAGCTTTTCCCTAGTCTCCTACCGCGCTCAGCCGCAGCGGTAAGGGCGAGCGCTGTGTCTGAAGGAGGCAACGGGTTAAGTTGATCAGGCCGTCGAGGATGCTTCAGCGTCTTAGGCTGCTCAAGGCCATCAGCAGGGTGTCCGGCGCGGAGGGCGACAGGTACGTCGCCTCGGCGCCGGGGAGGCTCTACGCCTTCAGGCTTCTGCAGGACCCAAGCTTCTCCACCACGCCAGTTAAAGTAATTTACGCCTTCTCCCCCGTAGGCGGTAAAGATCAAGCGCGTCTCATCGCGGCTCGATGTGGGGGGGGGATATCAATTTAAATTCATTTTGTTCTCTAAATTTTGAGTAACGGTGTCGGAAACGGGTACAGAGAGAGCATGGATCTACAAAACTACAGCCAAGAAGAGATACGGCCTAACCGATAATCAAATCGATGTTGCTATCAGAGAGAACATCGTCAGGCATAAAGTCGTTCAAAACCCTCACCGCCGCTCGGCCCCTGCCATACTGCTAAGCGTGCAGGACATTGAAAAGAACCTCGAGGCGATAAGGTCTTTCCCTAGATACTCCGAGGAGGAGAAAACCAGAAGAAGAGACTATCAGAGAAGGTACAGGAGAAGGAAGAAGGCGCTCGAAGAGCTGGCTTTCTACTGTCCCAGATGCGGTCGTACGGTGTACCCCCAACGCGACTCCCGCACGCTCACTGAGGTCGTTGATGAAACATTAGACATCGACACCGCCAAAACAATTTTCATGATAGCCCATTACAGGCACGCTCACACCAGCTATGACGCCGACAGGCGCAACGTCGAGAAGTGGTTAAAAGGCGATGAGTTGAGGGAGTGGCGCGACATCATCAAGCACTACGAGAGACGTAAGCACAGGATGGATAGGGACGAAAGAGAGATGTACTTAGAGGAAATAAGGTCGTACAAGTCCCTTGCGAATGAAAGAGCGAAGGAGCACTACAATAACGTCGCGAGGCAGCTACTGATCGAAGACGGCCTGCTGAAGCCGGCATGAGCGCCGCTCAAATCACAACCCGTTTCCGCCGATTTGCCGACTGCTAGCAGCTCCACAGAGGCCGCCCGGGTTAGCCTTTCCAACACCATTGACATGCGATGTCAGCCCAAACCTAATAACACTTCCAATCATCAACTGAGCTCTCTAGTACAACAGCTTGACGTCTGGTTATCCCATCCGCGGCGTTTTCTTTCAATCGTCTCTTGACTTCTGCTCAAGCTCCTTCTCGTAAAACTCCACCATCTTTTTCTTTCAATTGTCTCTTGACTTCTGCCCCTGCTCATGGCTTCGGGGATGTACGGCGACGCTAAGCGCGTGCTTTCAATTGTCTCTTGACTTCTGCGCTGGCCGATGATGCCGAAGAATATCTGACCCACTAAGAGCTTTCAATTGTCTCTTGACTTCTGCCTTCACGAAATACGAGGCTCCTGTCTGATACTGCACATAGCTTTCAATTGTCTCTTGACTTCTGCGTGTACAGCATAGGCACCTTCTCCGTGCCCTCAACGCTCACTTTCAATTGTCTCTTGACTTCTGCGGCGAAACCGGCTGGCGAAACCAGTTTCGCTGAGGAACTTTCAATTGTCTCTTGACTTCTGCATTAGGGGTGGGATTATGGGGCTTGAGGAGCTTCGGGATGCGCTTCTTTCAATTGTCTCTTGACTTCTGCACATGCAAAGACAATGCTAAAACATGCAAACGGGGTAGAAAACTTTCAATTGTCTCTTGACTTCTGCAGTAGAAGGTCACCCGTAGCGTGTAGTTGCCTTCCAAAAGCAACTTTCAATTGTCTCTTGACTTCTGCCCCCGGAGGGCATACGCTTTCGTTTCTTCGTCATCGACCCGGAGGAGCTTTCAATTGTCTCTTGACTTCTGCCCGAGAATCAATACCATAGCCTCGAGCCAGAACCATACGCTGCTTTCAATTGTCTCTTGACTTCTGCCCGCCAAATAGGGCTAGAAACGGGGATGAGTCACGAAACCGTCTACAACTTTCAATTGTCTCTTGACTTCTGCACGCACCCTTCGCCGTCCCCATCTCACTCTGGGACATTCTGCTTTCAATTGTCTCTTGACTTCTGCCTATGATGAAGTGCCACGTCTTGTAGCTCCACTGGGTACCTTTCAATTGTCTCTTGACTTCTGCACGGTGTCGATGCTGGCACATTGTTTGCCTGCGATGAGCAGGATGGCTTTCAATTGTCTCTTGACTTCTGCCTCTTTCTCCTGCTTCTCCTACGGGAGCCAGTCACTCCCATCGGGCTTTCAATTGTCTCTTGACTTCTGCTCCAGAACTCAGGGCCCAGTTCCTCGAGCAACTCGGGCGCCTTTCAATTGTCTCTTGACTTCTGCTCCAGAACTCAGGGCCCAGTTCCTCGAGCAACTCGGGCGCCTTTCAATTGTCTCTTGACTTCTGCGGAGGGGAATAAGCTCAGCATACAGCTGTTGCCTAAGATTCTTTCAATTGTCTCTTGACTTCTGCCTCTCGGAGAGACAGCTTAGACAACTGCCTCCAGTGGCTACTTTCAATTGTCTCTTGACTTCTGCTAAAAAATAGAAAAGCTTTTTTCTCCCATCCGCGTTAACAGCTGTACTTTCAATTGTCTCTTGACTTCTGCCATAAGGACAACTTCGACCCCAATGCCACCAGCATCACGTCGGGCTTTCAATTGTCTCTTGACTTCTGCGCTTTACTTTCCTCATCTCCCCCCACCTAGTATTTAGAGCTTTCAATTGTCTCTTGACTTCTGCTTTGAAGGATAAGGGCGGCTACTCAGAGTTTTCGGTGAGGCTTTCAATTGTCTCTTGACTTCTGCCCAGTAGCAGGAAAACACACGTCTTCTTGTCGAAGAAATAGCTCAATGCCTTTCAATTGTCTCTTGACTTCTGCACCCAAACCAGTTTTCGAGGTGGTGGAGTGATGGCGGGCGGTGAGCTTTCAATTGTCTCTTGACTTCTGCTCTCCGTCACCTCGAGGGCTAGAACACTAAACTTGGAGAGCTTTCAATTGTCTCTTGACTTCTGCTCTCCTCCTGCCTCAATACTTCACGTCCAAGATTAGCAAAGACTTTCAATTGTCTCTTGACTTCTGCTGTTAAGTGTTGTGGGAGGAGTTATTTAAACGTTCCCTTTTAGCCTGTTCCTTGTTCTCGTGCGAACACGCGTTTTGCAGGGTGACTTTTCCCGTGGTTGTGATTTCTAACCCTCCCTCTATTTTAAATGTTCGCGACGTTAATGAAACTTGAGTTATAAAATAACAGGGTTATGTTCCACTTCAGTCTTCTCAGGAAAAACTTTAAATATTTCAGATTTTTTCACTGTTGAAAATAACTTTCAACCAGCAGCGGCTCCAGCATCTGCACTTTTCCACTCTTCGCCTCGCTACGGGCACGGAGCATGGGGTCCCTACCCGCGTCTTATCGTGCGCGACGCATCTCCTACGGGGGGCTGGGCTTTAGCTACGGCTCCCCCGCATCTTGATCCTCCGGTAGCGGGTGGGGTAGCGAGACGGTGGAGGAGATGCACCCAGGGTTGGGTGAGGGGCGGGGCTATCACCTGCGTATGTGGAAGTCGCGGAACTCCCCCCTGTACTCCTCCCACTTGACCTCGACGTTCTCAACCCTAGCGAGCGGGGGGCCGCGCCAGGCCCACTCGATCAGCCTCCGGACCTTGTCCTCGTCTCCCTCGACAACCGCCTCAACCCTGCCGTCGGGCAGGTTCCTCACCCACCCCGTGACGCCGAGGCTCCTCGCGACCTCCTGCATGGACGCCCGGAAGAAGACTCCCTGCACGAGGCCTGAGACGTAGATGTGCGCCCTTACGAGCTTTGCCACGCCCGACACCGAGCACTTTAACACGCTACGGGAAGATTTATCGGTTGCGGTGCGGTACCCCGTAACGTGGCGACCACCTGGAACACGGCTTTCTCGTCCATCTCAAGTGTCCACTTTTGGTCTTCTCTCATCTTTAACTCCCCCGATGGGGTTGGCTTACAGATACCTGCCGAGATTGAACGTGTGGAGCCTTTTGTGACCGTCATTCTCTCATTTATTCAGCTCATGCGATATTGCAGTCTCGCCGAGGACGTACGCTCGTATCACCTCTCCCTACGCCCTTCATCGACTATTCTCGCAAGCTCGTAGGGTTCTACCTTACCCCTTAACCTCTCCCATATGGCATCCAGCTACATCCCAACCTCTTCCAGCTCGAGTCTTCGAGCCCCTACCAGGAAGCTTCTCCTAAGCACTTCAGCAGCATCTACTCCACGCTTCCCGAGTTTCTCCCTGAGCCGTCTGGGTATCCTCACACCATAACTTTGCTCGCAATTTTAAGTATAAACTTTAGCTGTAGCATCTCTCCCCCCACTGTTCATACCCGGGCAAACATCCGTACACTTCTTTTACTGAGGTTGCAAGCGAGAAGAGAGAACATCTCGCCTCTCCGAGCGAGATCATGAAGCATCCTCGGCGGGAGGTTTCCCGGCGCTCGGTCTGTGAGCTCGAGAGAGCCGCGCAGAGGAACGTGGATAAGTTTGAGGCCGAGTAGGAGGCCTTGCCTTCAAGGGGCTGTGGGGTTTGGGTTAGAGGAGCAGAACAGCTGGCTTCCACGATATTCCCGTGACGGTGACGTGCGCCCCCAGGTTCCTCAGAACGCTTGAGACCGCGTCGGCCTCCTCGACGGGGACAACGGTGAAGACGGTGTCGCCGACCATGGCCTGCCCGGCTAGGGGGAAGCCTCTCATCTCGAGCTCCTCGTAAGCCTTCCTCACGTTTGGGGTCGCGAGGCCTGTCTCGAGCGAGAAGCTCTTCGAGAAGGCTAGGAGGTTCTCGATCGTGGGCTCCCTGAGGAGGGCTTCCACGTAGAAGCGACCCCTCCTGTTTACCTCCGCTAGGCTGGTGGACCTCAGAACGCTGCTTTTCCGAATTGGCCCGAAGAAGCCGACTACGACGACGCGGTCCTGGCCGACGAGTATTCTGTCCACCCTGTCTGAGCCCGGGGGACCGGGCTCCGCGACTATGCAGGCTCCTCCCACCGCTAGGCCTGAAACTGTCCCCAGCCCGGTGCCGGTCTCGACCTCCACCTTGTGGGCTATCCTCGCGAGAGAGGTGTAGCTGAGCTTCACGCCCAGAAGGCTGGCGGTCGCCAGCACCGTTGCGAGGGCGCTTGCACCGCTAGTGCCGAGGCCCCCGCCGATGGGGACCTCCACTGTCTGCCTAACCGTGAGGCCCCCGGTGTAGCCCGCTAGCCGCGCAACCTCTAGGGCGGCTCTGCGGGCGACCTCGTAGTCGCCCCTAACGCCGTTCAGGAGGGTCTCCACACCCCCTTCTGAAGTGCAAACCTCGACCGTAACCCCCTTCTCGAGAGCTAGGCCGGCCCCCCTGGCGCCGGACTTCAGCGGGTCGCCTTCAACGACGCACGCCTCGAAGAGGGCCGAGAGGCCTGCTGGGCTCCAGGCCTTCGCGCACCTCAGTCCCGGTCACCCCACGCGAGGCCCACTCTCCTGAGCGCTTTGACCAGAGGCGGAGCTAGGAGTGCTATGAAGGGCACCTCTGTGAGGTAGGTCCAGAGGAACCAAACCAGGGCTGCCCACGCCGGCAGGGCCTGCTGGCCGCTTGGTAGCGTGAAGTACTGGCTGAAGAGCCACACCCCGACGCCGATGATCGCCGAGCCGAGGAGTAGCCCTGTTGAGCCCGCGAACACCACTCTTAAGGACTCGCCCTTAAAAATCAGGGCGAATGCCAGGGTTAGCCCCAGTGTCGCGGCTATGGCTACCGAGGCGGCGTACAGGAAAGCCTGATCGACAAAGCTGTTCTGCGCCGAGAGTGCGAGGAGAAGGGATGCTACCAGGATCTCTGCGGCGGTCAGGGCTAGTGCGAGCCTGGCGTCCCTGACCTTCCTGTATGTCAGGCCGACGGTGTAGAAGCCGAGGAAGTTCGCCGGGACCCCCACGCTGAGGCTCAGCAGGGCGTTGCCGTGTATCAGCATGTCGCTGATGAAGATGCCTATCGCGGCTCCGAGCCCGCCGACGAGCGGCGAGAAAGTGACCGCGAAAACCGCTGGAATGAAGACGCTGGGCCAGAACCTGACTGTTCCAATGGCGGGGGCGAATATCCCTAGGAAGGTTAAATAGCCCGTCACCGCATACAGTGCGGCGTTGATCGCCGCCAATGACAGCTGGAGGGATCTGGGCTTGCTTCTCACGTGGTTTGAAAGCTCCCGCTGTTTAAGAAAGTTAAGTTTAACAGGTTAAACAGCTTAATCTAGCCGATGAAGCCAGAGAGAGTATTCCACGCACTGCTGTTTGCCGGGCCTCTCGCCTTCGTGGTGTTCACTATAGGTGTATTCTTAGCCTCGCAGGCGAACCCCTGGTGGGACTTCTTCAGAGATGCTTTCAGCGACCTGGGCGGGCCGAGGGCCAGCGCGCCTTGGATATTCAACACGACTTTAATCGTTGTCGGAGCGCTCTTCAGCCTGTACTCGCTTGGGCTCCTCGGGGTCTCGGGATCTAAGGTGTCTTCGTTCGCTTCAGGGCTGCTTTTCACAGCCGGCTTGTTTCTAGCACTGATAGGAGTTTACCCCAGCGGGACGCCACCGCACGCGTTCATCCCGCTCTGGTTCTACATCCAGAGCTACATTGGCATGTGCGCGCTAGGCCTGGGCCTTCTTCTCGAGAGGAAAACCTCGTGCGGAGCGGCGCTTCTCGCCCTGGGGGCTCTCCCGATACCCCTAGCCCAAGCGGTAGAGATGGTCGTCGGATGGCCTAGCGTCGCGATGCTCGAGCTCGCGGGCGCCATTTTCATCCTTGCAGCCGCGCTCGTAGTGCTCGTTTGTGTTTTCCATAAAAAGGAATAAAATCGAGTGCGGTCTCTTTATTTTTTCGTAATTACTTTAGTTTCACGATAAGTTTATTAGACCTTCTTCCTCAAGTACGGCATACGATGAAAAAGTTGGAGTTCTACAGGCAGTATAACCTCGGCAGAATGGTGTTCACGGAGAAGGGGAAGCCTTACTTCTTCGAAGTTACGCTTTCGCCATACGCGCTTGATAACCCGGAGCTTCTGCATCGAATTCTCGCGGTTTTCAAGTCGTATGGGACAAACGTGCTGACGCTGAGGGTTTCCGCTCCCTCGAGGGGGGAGGAGGTCAGAGTCCTCGTGTCAGCGGATCTCAGCGCGGCTGAGAGCCTAGTCAAGAGCATCGTGAGGGACCTGGAGTCTGTGGAGGGCGTGGTGGAGGTCAGGTACGCTCCCCCGCTGTTAAACGGCGTTGCCGTGGACGCGTGGAGCCACCCCCTGGTCTTCGCAGGTGCGAGGGCCGTGATCCTGGACGAGCACTTCTTCAAGAGCCTCCTCATGGAGGGGTTCGGCAAGCTTGGGGATGGCTTTGGGGGTGTGCTTTTCTATATATTCTACATGACGGGTCGCGGCATGTTCGAGGAGTGGGTCGGCAAGCTCGCCCGGAGAGTCGAGGACCAGGTGGCGCTGTTCGCTGAGGTGTTCAGGCTGCACGGGTGGGGCGTGCTGGACTTCAGGGGCTTCTTCGGGAACGAGGCGGTTTTCCACGTCTACGACGGACTCGAAGCAAACATTCTGCGGGGGAGCGACGTGGAGGCGGAGTTCGCCACGCGCGGGCTTATCGCGGGTTTCATGTCTGGTGTCTGGGGGCTTCCATACGGGAAGGTTGCCGTGAGGGAGACGCGCTGCATTCGAAGGGGCGACCCCTTCTGCGAGATCCGGGTTGAGAGGAAAGCCTAGGCCTTTTCTTTCAGCTCTTTCAGGATCCTGGGTAGCATTTCCCAGCCGTGCTGGAGCACTCCCAGGCTACCCTTCGAGCACTCTTTCTCGGTGAACCTTTCCAGGCCGTCGGGCCTTAGCCGGTGGTGGTAGAGGATCAGCGGGACGGGGTCGTCTGTGTGTGTCTTCCTCGTGTACGGTGTCGCGTGGTCGGCGGTGACTATCACAGCCGCTTGCTCCTCCTCGACGAGCTCGAGGAGGGGGGAGACGTAGTAGGCGTCTATCGCCTCTATGCTCTCAACCTTGGCTTTGAAGTCGCCGTCGTGGCCCGGCTCGTCGGGGCCCTTCAGGTGAACGTAGACGGCGTCGTTGCGCTCCAGGAGCCTCCTTGTGGCCTCGAGCCTAGCCCTGTAGTCCGCCTTCTTGTCGCCGGTCGGTGGAGGCACGGCTTCGACGTCCATCTTGAGGACTCGAGCTATCCCTATCTCCACGGGCATCTCCGCGACGGCCCCGAACCTTAAGCCGTACCGCTCGCTTATCGGCTGCAGCCTGGGGAGCCTGCCGCCGGAGTCGCGGAGTAGGATGGCGTTCGCCGGTAGCTTGCCCTCCCTCTGTCTCCTGACGTTGACGGGGTGGTCGCGAAGGGTCGAGACGGCTAGCCTTGTGAACGCGTCAACGAGCTCGGCCGTCCTCCTGGCCTCCTCCGTGGGCTCGAGGGGCTTGGCTTTGGCTATGAAGGGCTCGAACTCGCGCCTGGCCACCGAGACGTAGCCCTGCTTTGAGTACGCTGGATCCGTGTTGTCCACAGCGTCGCTCAGCTTGAAGCTCCTGCTCCCAATGACGACGACAGCCCTGTGGCCAACCGTGGCGACGACCCTGGCGTAAGCGTCGTAGGCGCCGAGCTCGACCCCGTCGAGCGCCCTGGCCAGCTCGCGGGCCTCCTCGCTCGTGAGGTTCCGCCCGCACCTCCTGTCTATGATCCTCAAGGTGTCGGGGTCGACGGTAGCGAAGTTCGCGCGGAACGCCACCTCGTAGCCCTCCCTTATGCTGAGGCCCGCCCCCATGGCCTCCAGTGGTCCGCGCCCAGTGTACTCCTCGTGGGGGTTGTAGCCTAGAATCGATATCACCGCGGCGTCGCTCTCGGGCGCCACCCCCCTGCCTATAGTGTACATCAGCCCCGCCCTGGACTTCCTGGCAAGCTCGTCTAGGGCCGGGTGGTTGGAGGCCTCGAGAGACGTAACCCCGTCAGCAGGGTTGTCGGCTACACCGTCTAGAACGAGGTATATGAGCTTCATACACAGTAAAGGGTGATCGCCGGTTATATTGTGTTTTTTGCTAACTCGTGTTACTACGCTCCGTCAATTCAATGTACTTCAGCCAGCCTTCCAGGACCTTGGGGTCCACCTCCTCCCGGACGCCTCCTCGCCCGACGGCGACGCGGTCCACGTCTAGATTCCCCCCAACCACCCGTCCAGACACGACGATCTCCGCGTTCTCGCCGAGCACTTCCTCCAGCACCACGGACGAGAAGGTGATCGTCACCCTGTCCCCGCTCTCCTCGATGGAGTACAAGCCGCTCCGACGCGTGAAAGAGAGCAGCTTCTCCAAGCTCACCAGCATCCGTCTTCGAAACTCATTTATCGCGTGGATCGTATTTAAAGGATTTGAGCGGTATGCTTCCCAAGATAGACCTCGAGCTCGCGCGCGCCTCGATTGTAAGGGGCCTCAGAAGCTACGTGCTCGAGACGGCCGGGAAGAGGGGCGGTGTTGTGGGTGTCAGCGGGGGTGTTGACAGCGCCGTGGTCGCGGTGCTGGCTTCGCAGGCCCTGGGTCCCGAGAACGTTCACGCCCTGATCCTGCCCAGCGCCTCAACGCCGGAGGCTGACGTGAGGGACGCTTTCACGGTCGTTGAGAAAGCCGGTATACCGGACTCGAATGTCGAGCTGATAGAGATCGAGCCCATACTGGCCTGCTTCGACAAGGCGCTTGGGAGCATGAGCAACGTGGAGAGGGGGAACCTAGCCGCGCGCGTCAGGATGGCTATCCTTCATCAGCGGGCCTACAGGCTCAACAGCCTCGTGGTGGGCACGGGGGACAGAAGCGAGATCCTGATAGGCTACTTCACGAAGTACGGCGACGGGGGCGTGGATGTCCTGCCTATAGGTGGCCTCTACAAGACCTACGTCAGGCAGCTCGCCCTCCACCTTGGGCTACCCGAAAGCATAGCACTCAAGCCGAGTAGCCCGCGCCTCTGGCCGGGCCATGAGGCCGAGAAGGAGCTTGGGCTCAGCTACGAGGTCCTAGACGAGGTCCTCTACTGGCTCTTCGACGTGGGTCTGGAGCCCGAGGAGGTTAGCTCAGTCGCCGGGGTGGACAGGAAGATTGTCGAGAGGGTGGTTGAGATGCACAGGAAGAGCTCGCACAAGCGCGAGCCACCCAAGGTGATCAAGCCAGCTATACGCTACCTTTAAGCTCCTCCTTTTCTGCCCCCACTGGCCCCCTAAATTTGTCGTCATCCTTGCTCGGCCTCGGGGTCGCCCCACGGGGGCGGCGCATCGCCCAGTGGGCCTGCCCCTCTCGGGGCCTCCGGGGAGGAGCAACCGGCGGCCGCCACGCCTCGCCGGCAGCAGCGGCCAACAGCCCTACCCGTTACAGGCGGTGCTTTAGGAGTTTATCTCCCTTTCGCCGTGAACGCTGAAGGTGAGCCACTCGAGCACCTCCCAGAAGGATGGAGAGGGCTTAGAGCGGGGCACCGGCTGGTAAGGGACCTCGAGAAGCTAGCGACACGTGCCCGTCGTACAACGTCTGGGTAAGTGATGGAAAATGCATGTGCGACTGCCTCTCCAGCCTACGGCTACGTCCGTAAGGCCAGATGAGCAGCCACATCGTTACAATGATGCTGTCCGGAGGCAACTGAGGCTTCACGCCATGAGCTTAAGCATCTGCTCGCTGCACGCCAGCTTCCCGCCGCTGCGGCCGAGCGGTACTGAAGGCCGTGCCCTCTCAGTCAGGTGGGGGTACCTCAAGTTGCCCACAACCTTTTTCGCGAAGCCGGCTACGCGCAACCTCTTTAGAACGCCGGTGGTGTACCTCATGTTCCTCGTGGCAGAGGCCTTAGTGATGGGTGTAGGATGCCTGAAGCGCCACAGTACCCTTACGAGGCCCGTCGCCTCTAGCCACCTGGCGACGCAATCCAGACCTCTCTGTCTACCTTGACCGTCACGGTTAAATGTAAGAGAGTGGTTATAATTCTTCACACATATTGTGAATGTTAAGAAGAGTCGAGAGTCGCATAGATGTTGCTCGAACATCCACCCTCAACCCTTCTCCAAACCCGCAGGGAGTAAGACAAAGCGTGGGTCGAACACAGGAGGAAGCTAGGGATAGCTTAAAAGCATCATCGCTACTTACCTTTAAGCTGAGCGTCAACGCGGAGGGTCATCTCCCTGAAGAGCGCCAGGAGCAGGGGGGTCAAGAGGACTCTCAGCAGGAGGCTTGCGGTGAAGGGGGTCTGGGGGCCAAGGGAGCTGTACATCCAGCCTCCTATCATCGCGCCGATGCTCCACGCGATGGTTGGCGGTATTTCTAGGAGAGCGTATATCCTCCCCCTGTGCTCCTTAGGCACGAGGTCTGCGCGCAGCGAGCCCCAAGCTAACCCGTAGAGGGGGCCCCCTAGCGACCCTATCACGGACGACAGCGCTAGCAGTGGTAGAGCGGTTGGCGCTCTGGGCGGTGTAGCGACGAATACAAGGAGGCTTATCGTGCCGAGGAGGTACCCCCATGTGAGGGAGGGACCTCTCCCGCGCTTGTCCACTATGTAGCCAGCGGGCAAAGTGAATAGGAGGCCTGTGACCCCTCCCAGGGTAGCCAGCACTCCTAGCCCCGTTTTGTCTATTCCGAGGTAGTAGAACATGTAGTAGTTTCCGAGGAATGTCATCGCACCCACCAGGTTTTGGATGACATCGATGACCAGTAGGTACACGATGTTACCTCTCAGAATCCTCAAGCTGCTGCGGTATGCTTCCAGGAAGCCCTCACCGTTGGTGTTCGGTGGGAGGGTTTCCACCATGTACTTGAGCCTGATCCACGCTATGACGAAGCCGACTAGCCCGCTGAGCACAAAGCTTAGCCTGACGCCGTCGACCAGTCCAAGGGTGTTCACCACTGCAGCGCCTCCGAGCGGCGCTATGGAGGATACAAGGCCGCTTGCGAACTGGATGAAGGCGTACGTTCTGCCTCTCGCCTCTAGAAGCACCGAGTCCGCCTGTATGCTTTCCAGCGCGGGTTGGTAGAACAGGGAGAGGCTGTTGAGGCTTGAGGCGAAGGCGTAGAAGCGCCAGTCCTCCGCTACGGCCATGAGCAGGTAGGTGGCCGCCACGAGCAAGGTGCCCACCCATATTATCTTCTTCCTGCCGTGCCTGTCGGCGAAGTAGCCTCCAACTATCCTCGCCACGGCGTTCGCGTACTGCTGGAGGGACTGCACTAGCGATAGATCCTCGGGCGCGGCTCCTAGCCTGCTGAGGTAGAGTTGCACGTAAGGCCCGGCCATGGACTGAACCGGCGACCAGAAAAGCCACCCTGTTGCCAGAACCCATATGTTCCTGTGGATGCGCTTCAGCGATGATGCGAGTTGTGAGAGCCTGCCCGCCATGCGCAACCCAACTGAAGGCTCAGGCGTGTACGCACTTAAATTTTATTTATGAGCCTTTCGTATAGCACCGGAATGCGCGGCCCTAGGCTAAAGCTCCTGCTCGCCGCAAGCGGGCTAATCGCGCTAGCGAGCTTGCTCCTTCTTCTCCTCACCGCGCCAAGCGGGGACCACCGCGCGCTCCTCGGCGAGGCGAGGAGGAGGGTTCTCAACTCCACCGGGTGGAGGTTCGTCGAGAGCGTTAACTGCTCCGACAGCTTCGCGCTCGTAACGGGCAACGTTAGCCTCAAAGAGCACAGGCTCTGGACGAGCGTCACCGTTTTGCCTAAAACGGGGGCGCCTCAAGCGTACTTCTTCTACGCCAACAAAACCGCCTCGTTCGTAAGCCTGGAGGGCGCGTGGGTTAGAAGCGGAGGCGGCTGGAGGGTCGAGGAAACGGTCCTCGTCAGGCTCCTTGAGCTGGCATCTCAGGCCCAGGAGGTTTACGTGCGCAGGAGCAACGCGGAGGTCAGGTTGCTGTTCAACGGCACGTGCTCTTCGGAGTGCACTGCCCTCTTTAACAGCATCGCCACGCTCGCGGGTTCGAGGGTCGAGAGCCCAGCGCAGGTCTCTGGCTCGGTAGTCTTGATCGGTGGAGCACCTAGGAGCGTGTTTTCCGTATTCAGGGGCACGAGCGGCTTCTGCGCGGTCAACTACACAGTCTTCGAGTTTAATGCCGAAATTGAGGTCAGGGGACCATAGATCCAGGTTTAGCATGCGGCCATGTGCTCCGCGTCCCGGGGCTTTGGGGCACCTGGGTCGCTCAGGACGCTGGGAGCAGTGGCTAAGCTCTCTCAAATTTTACCTAAGCTAGCTCTGGAAGGCGTGGGCCTGGTTCCACGAAGACTGCTCACTCTACCGCTGGGGCACACCAGCACCTGCCGTCCCACATGAAAATCACCGAGGGCCCTCCTGAGAGAGGAGCCTCGTTTCCCATAAAGCCTTCTCAACCGCTATTTCCACCATCTTCAAGCCCCTCCATCTGAGCGAGAACCCCCTCAAGCTGAAGAGGCTCTCATGGTCCCAGTTCTCCTATCTGTACCATGCCTCGTCGCTTTTACACCAACCACGTGCCAGCGCTGGTAGTGGTTTTAGTTGACATATACGCTTTTATCCCTCAAACACCAATCCTAGACGCTATGAAGGTGAGCTTTAAGGAGCTGATGCTCGACTTCTTCAAGATAAAGCAGAGCCTGCTGCTGCTGTGGACTGGGGTTTTCGCGTTCCTGGCTGGCTCAGGTCCGGGTGTCGACGTTTTAGCGTTCACGCTAACGACCTTGTCGATACTGCTCACGGTCATCGGCACGACGGGCTTTAACATGGTTCTAGACGCGGACATCGACGCTAAGATGTTCAGGACGAGCAAAAGGCCTGTCCCTGCGGGTAAGCTCAGCAAGTCTGAGGGAGCTCTGCTCAGCTCGGCCGTGCTCCTCGCCGGCCTAGCGCTGGCCCTAATGGTCAACGTGTGGGTCTTCGTCGCAGGGCTTCTCGGGTTTCTGATAGACATTCTGCTCTACACGTACCTGCTGAAGCGCAGGAGCCCCTGGAGCACGGTCTTCGGAGGCTTCGCCGGCGGGATGCCAGCACTCGGCGGGTGGGCAGGTGCCACAGGCTCTTTCGGCGTCCCTGGAGCCCTCTTCATGCTGCTCGTAGCGCTGTGGAGCAACGTGCACATCTGGACGCTCGCTACTTACTACGTCGAAGACTACAGGAGGGCGGGGGTTCCGATGCTACCAGCCGCCAAGGGGGAGAGAGCAGGGGTGCTCGGCTCCCTCGTGGTGCTGGTTTTAGTGGCGGTCATCGCCGTCGCGACGTGGGCTGTGGGGGTTCTCTCGCCTATCGGCCTCGTCGCGTCGCTGGCTCTTCTAGCAGTTGCGGGCTTCTACCTGGTAAAGGGCCTCCGCAGCGGCGAGTACGGCAGGTGGGCGTACAAGGCGTTCAAGTTCGTTAACATGTTCATGGCGGTCTTCTTCTTGCTCCTTGTAGTAAAGTAAAAACAAAATTGAGTGAGACGTAACTTTTTAGGCAGGGCTAAATTCTTAGGAGGGCTCCTAGGATTATTCCGATGGCTAAAAGCGTGCCGAAGTTTTGGACTAGCTGTGCTGTCATGGGGTCTGCTGCTGGGGGGATCTCCCGATGGAAGGTTCTCACAAGCCTGACCGCTTGGGGTATTGTTAGGAGCGGTAGGAGCGCGAGGAGGGGCAGGAGCCCCGCTAGGACGAGTAGAGCGAGGGCTAGGTACGCCGCGTAGATCTCGAAGTACTCGAAGAACTTGAGTCCCTTCTCCCTGTCCAGGAGCACCTCCAGCGTTACTGCGCCCCTGCTCTTGTCGAACTCTATGTCCCTCAGGTTGTTGGCCGTGAGGACCGCGGCTACGAGGAGTCCCACTGGGATGCTCGCAAGAACGGGCTTGCAGTCGAGGAATCCTGTCTGCACGTAGAATGTTCCAAGCCACATCAGGGGGCCCCAGCTGAGGAACACAGCCAGCTCCCCGAGCGCCCTGTACTTTAGGCCCGGTGGGCCGGAGTAGCCGATGACGAAGAGGACGCCGGCGAGCGCCAGTATGACCACGATTAAGGTCCTGTACACAGCGAACGCGAGGGCGAAGAGCAGGCCTCCCGCTAGGAGCGCTAGGCCGTAGTTTCTCAAACCCTTGGGGGTTGTGAAGCCTGTTATAAGCGGGTGGGGTCTGTAGGTAGTTGTGGGAGCGCCTGGGACGTCAACGCCCTTCATAGTGTCGTAGTAGTCGTTCAGCACGTTTGCAGAGGCGTGGAGTAGAGTTACGCCCAAGACCGTCGCGACGTAGAAAGCCAAGCTGAATACGCCCGTAGCGTAGTAAGCGTAGGCTGTAGCTGCCGTGACAGATATTACCGTCATTACGAACGACCAAGGTCTCGTCGCCATAAACCAGCCTTTGAGTTGCGGCATGCTAGATCAGGGTATCGGGGTGTTCAAGAACTTTAAATATTTCCCTGTTGGTATTACTAGAATACCCAAGTATATTATCGGGCGAAAAGTTTATACTTTTTGCAACAAATCTTACACTGACCTCTATGCACATACCCGACGGGTACCTTGACCCTTTGACGTGTGCTGTGACGTACATCATCTCGCTTGCCGTAGGCCTTCTCGCGGTTAAGAAAGCCCGTAGCGCACCGGAGGAGGCGAAGACATTACTACCGGTTATGGCAGCTGCGATATTCGTCGCGCAGATGCTGAACTGGCCCATACCTGGCGGAACCTCGCTCCACCTCGTTGGAGGCGCGCTCGCGGCCATCTTAATGGGGCCCTGGCTGGGCTACCTCGCGCTCACCCTTGTTCTGATCACGCAGGCGCTCGTGTTCCACGACGGGGGGATCACGACCCTCGGGGCAAACGTGCTCAACATGGCTGTCGTAGCCGTGTTCACAGGCTACGTGGTCTACAAGGCTTTCCCGGAGAGGTACAGGGTCTTGGCCAGCTTCCTAGCAGGCTGGCTGAGCATCACCCTCGCTGGGATCGTATGCGGGATTGAGCTCGGCACCTCGGCGAGCTTCCTCTACGGTCTTAGCGTCACGGTCCCTGTGATGGGGGGCTGGCACGCGCTCCTGGGGGTCGTTGAGGGATTGATAACGGCGGGTGTCTACTCCTACCTGAGATCCAGCCACCCGGAGCTTGTTAAGGGGGTGAGAGCATGAGGGAGTACTTCGCCAAGCACAGGAAAGCCTTCCTAACAATCGCAGTGCTTATAATCCTGAGCCCGATCTTTGGAGTATTTCTCGCAAACCTGGTGGGCTACCACGAGCCGCTAGACCTCGCGGCAGAGGCTCTCGGGCTCTACGAGACCACGGAAGAGATCAACTGGACGCCACTCCTAGACTACACTGTACCGGGCCTGCCGGACTGGCTCGGCTACATGGTTTCAGGCGTTATCGGCGTGGCAGTAGTCCTAGGACTGGCGTTCCTAATCGTGAAGGTCCTGAGGTAGGAGCTTGGCAAAAAAGAAGGTTTTTTCCCCGACTCTTACCTTCCTGCGCGCAGTACCCTCTGTGCTCGACGCACTGTCTTCGGGCCGCGCGTCAAGCCTGAACAGCACCCTGGCTCTACTGCTAGGGGTTCTGACGACAGCGTCCGCGGCCTTCAGCGCCCGGCTTTGGGCTCTCGCGACGGCTGTGGTAGCCTCGGGCCTCTTAGCGCTGATCGCTGGAAAGCTCAAGGAGTGGCTGTTCGTCTCCGCAGCAGCACTTGCCTTCGCAACCTCTGTTTCTGCCCCAGCCGTGCTCGGGGTGCTCCCGGCAAAGGGGGCGCCAGCCGCGGTCTTCATCGCTCGCGCCGTGACATCGGCCTCCCTGTTCACGGCGTTCTACAGCCTTACGGGCTGGCGGGGCTTCGTCGAGGGGCTCAGGAGGCTAGGCGCCCTGGGCTACCTGGGGGACGAGCTGGCGTTCACGCTCAGGTATATCCCGCTGTTCACCTGGAAGACCCTCCGCCTGCTTTCGGCGCGTGAAGCTAGGCTCTTCACGAGTAGCAGGCACCTCACGTGGCGCGTCGTGAACAGCGTTGCCGGGAGCATCCTGGCGGGAGCTTACGCGAAGGCCTATTGGGCGCGCCTCGCTTACACCGCGAGAAGCTTCAGCCTCGAGGGCAATAGGAAGACGGCCCGGGTGAGGTTCAGTATGTGGGATGTGTTTTTAACTGCGCTTTCAGCTGGGCTTCTGGTGATCCTCGTGGGGGTGCTATGAGCGGGGCGCTTGAGGCTGTGGACCTTTGGGTTTCGCTCCCGGTAGTCGGGGACGTGCTCAGAGGTGTGAGCGTCGAGGCGAGGCGCGGGGAGGTGGCGTGCCTGCTGGGGCCCAACGGCTCGGGTAAGACGACCCTTCTCCTCGCGATGGCGGGCCTCGTCAGGGTGAAGAGGGGGCGGGTGCTTCTGGATGGCGAGGACATTTACAGCCAGCTACCCCACGCTAGGAGGAGGATCGGCCTGGTGTTCCAGGACCCGGACGACCAGCTCTTCAACCCCACTGTCCGCGATGAGCTGATGTTCGCCCTAGACCAGTTGGGCCTCACGGAGGCGGAGAAGGAGGAGAGGGTGGTGCGGGTGAGCAGGCGGCTGGGCATAGAGGGGTTGCTGGAGAGGCCTGTCCACGCTCTGAGCTTCGGCGAGAAAAGGAGGGTGGCTATCGCGTCGATCCTCGTTTACGACCCAGACTTCATCCTGCTCGACGAGCCGACAGCGAACCTCGACGCGCGCAGCGTGAAGCTCCTCCTCGGGACCGTTTGCCAGCTACGCAGGGAGGGTAAGGCGTTACTCGTGGCGACGCAGGACGTGGAGCTGGCCAGGGTGATCGCAGACAGGGTGTATGTGCTCCGCGACGGCAGGGTTGTCTGGAGCGGTCCCCCAAGCGTGCCTGAGGAGGTGCTAGCCGAGGCGGGCCTGTCCGCCGAGTTTACAGGGTGTGGTGAAGGCTAATATAGAGTTTCGAGAGGAGATTCTAATGTGTGCGACACACTCGTAGCTTTAGGCGAGTACACGAAGAACGGTGTGACGATCTTCGCGAAAAACAGCGACAGAGACCCGAACGAGGCGCAGGTTGTAGAGTTCCTGCCGCGGAAAAGGCACGCGGAGAAGAAGGTTAAGTGCACGTACATTGAAGTAGAGCAGGTGGAGGAAACCTACGCCGCGGTTATTTCCCGACCGTGGTGGATGTGGGGCGCCGAGATGGGTGTGAACGAGTACGGTGTAGCCATCGGCAACGAGGCTGTTTTTACCAAGGAGCCGTACGCTGAAGGCGGCTTGACGGGGATGGACCTCGTCCGCCTTGGCTTAGAGCGCGCCAAGACCGCCAGAGAGGCCCTGGACGTGATAACCCGGCTACTGGAGGAGTACGGACAGGGTGGCAACTGCAGGAGAAATGGGAAACTCTACTACCATAACTCGTTCATAATCTCCGACCCTCGGGAGGCGTGGGTTCTAGAAACCGCAGGCAAGTACTGGGTTGCTGAGAGGGTTAGAGGGGTGAGGAGCATTTCGAACGCTCTGTCGATCCACGACAGGTGGGACGAGGCATCGGAAAGCCTACGGGGCTACATGAGCTCAAGGGGTCTAGAAAGGCTGGACTTCGCCAGGCATTTCTCGGACTTCTTGTACACCAGGATGGCTAAGGGGGTGGAAAGGCAGAGGTTCACGCAGGGCTTCCTTGAGGCTCATAGGGGGGAGCTGGACTTCTGGAGGATCAGCCAGCTCATGAGAAGCCACGCCCGGGACGGCGGCTACTCTCCCGCAAAGGGTTCAATGAGGGATATCTGCATGCACGCGGGCGGCGTCACAAGGCCCAGCCAGACGGCTGGCTCCATGATAGCCTTGCTGTACGAGAAGGTTCCCGTAGTCTTCGTAACCGGGACCTCCTCACCGTGTATATCCCTCTACAAGCCCGTCTTCCTAGAGGCAGGCCTCCCCGATCTAGGGGCAAGCCCCACGGATAGGTACGACCCGCAGAGCTACTGGTGGGCGCACGAGGCCCTGCACAGGAAGATGCTCGCCTCCTACCCTAAGTACGCCGAAGCCATTAGGAGTGAGATCGATAAGCTGGAAAGGGAGCTGTTCGCTGAGGCTTTGCGGCTACGGGAGGATTTTCTGGCTGGGAGAGCTACCACTAAGGACCTGCTGGATTTGACGAGGCGGGCATTCGAGGTTGGGGCAAGGCTTGATAAGAAGTGGTCGGGTGTGGTTCGCAGAGGGGTGAGCCTGAACCTGCTCTTCGATATTTTCTGGCTGCGCGTGAACCGCGAAGCCGGCTTAGCCGTTTAGCTCTAGGCATTGAAGAAAAAGAATAATACGTTCGGAGGGCTTATGTATGTGTGTGCGTAGTCAGCAGGAGTCTTGTCTGCGCGTCTTCGAAGACATACGTCTTTACGATAAAGGCTGAGTGCGCCGACAGGGTCGTGGACCTCCTCGAGAGAGAGGGGAAAGTAACCGCGAGGTTCGGCCCACTCGTGAAGGGGGTGTACAAGGACGCCATAGTCACGGTGGTTAAGCCGGATAAGGTGCAGGTTATCCTCCAGTTCAGCAAGCTCACAGTGGACGAGGTTGAGCAGGTGCTGAGGTCGCTTGCCTGAGGTCGTGTACACGGTTGGCCACAGCAATAGGAGCCTAGAGGAGCTTCTAGCCCTGTTAAGGAAGCACGGGGTAGAGGTTGTGGTCGACGTCCGCCGGTGGCCGAAGTCCTCGAAGTTCCCTCACTTCAACACTACCCACCTGAGAGAGGCGCTGGAGCGGGAAGGCTTCAGGTACGTTTGGCTCGGCTCGGAGCTCGGCGGCTACCGGGAGGGTGGCTACGAGCGCTACATGGAGACGGCGGACTTCAAGAAGGGTTTGGAGGCCCTGGAGGCTCTGGCTCGCGAGGGGGTTGTGGCGGTGCTCTGCGCGGAGAGGCTGTGGTTCAGGTGTCACAGGAGATTTATAGCCGACGCTCTTGTAAGGGATGGTTTCCGAGTGATCCACATCGTCGACGAGGGGAGGGTGTACGAGCACAGGGGGAGGGGTTGAGAGGGTCGCTGTAGTCGGAGCGGGTCCCGCTGGGGCCTTCCTGGCCCGCCTCCTCACCGACGCGGGTTTCAGCGTCAAGGTCTTCGAGGGGGCTCCCAAGCTCGCCTTGAAGCCCTGCGGGTGGGGGTTGCCCTTCACGGTCGAGCAGGTGTACAGGGTGCCTGAGGAGGCCGTGCTGGTTAAGGTCATGGGGTACGACGTGTATGTCGGGGAAAGGCTCTCTAAGTCCAGCCGCGGTAGGTTCTTCGGGTACATCGTTGACAAGGAGGAGATGCTACGCTCCCTGCTGGAGGGCGTTGAGGTGGAGAGAAAGTGGGCTGACCCTTACTCTTTGAGGGGATTCGACCTCATAGTGGATGCGCGGGGACACGCCGCGTACCGTGGCAGGAAAGCCCTGGCCCTCCAGCTGGAGGGAAGGGTGAGGGAGCACCCGGGCGATGCCATCAGGGTTTACTTCCTGGAGGACCTCGTCGGGTACGCCTGGGTCTTCCCCCTCGGAGACTCCAAGGCGAAGGTGGGCGTCGGGGGGCTTGCCGGGCCCGAGGTACTAGCCGGCTACCTCAGGATGCTCGCCAAAAAGGTTGGGCTGGAGCCATCGGGTCCGCTGAGGGGTAGCGGGATAGCTTCTGGGGGGCTTCAGCTGAGGCTGGAGGGGGGCGTGGCGGTCATCGGGGAGGCCGCCGGCGCCGTGATGCCGCTCTCCGGGGAGGGAATTAGGCCGTCGATGATAACCGCCAAGGCGCTCTTCGAGGATATCAGGGGCGAAAGGAGCTTCGCGGACGCTATATCGAGCTACGGCCTCGAGCTAAACGCGCGGGTCCAGCTCGGCATCTTAAGAGCCCTCGAAAACAGCCCTCCGAAAAGACGCGTAGAGATCTTCGAGAAAGCCCCCGTGGAGGTCCTCGAGTGCGTCACAGCAGGCTGCGTTACGCGGGCTTTCCTCGCTAGGGCCGTAGCGAGGTGGCCTGGCTTCTTCTTGAAGGTTGCGAGGCTTGGCGGCGTTAAGGAGCTTGTGAAGGATTCACTGAAAGTGTAGCGGCTTCGCGACGAGAGCATAGACGCCGCAGCGTAGGCACTCCTCGTCCACGTAGAGCCTAGGCTTGCCTTCGGGAACTGCCAGCGGCTCGTAGTCGAGCGCCCAAGCCCTTGTGGAGATGGAGTAGCCTGCCTCGAGCAGGAAGTCTTCGGCCTCGCGCCTCGAGTAGAACTTCGCTTTAGCCAGCACGGGGTCGAGGTTCTCGGAGGCCAGCCTCCTGTAAAGCTGGCCCCAGGGGCTTTCCCTCTCGATGGAGAGCACTGCCAGCACGCCGCCTTCTCTCAGGAGCCCCCTAACGGACTCGAGTACCTTGCGCGGGTTCTCTAGGAACTCGAGGACGGTCACCATGTAGGCAAAGCTCAGCGACCCGCTGCGTAGCGGCGGCTGCTCTCCAACCCCGACGACGAGGTGCTGGCACCTCCCGCGTGCGAGCCTCAGCATGGGCTCGGAGGGGTCGAGGCACACTATCTCCCGGTTCTCAGAGAGCTTCTCCGCGAAAACGCCGGTGCCGGCTCCTATATCCGCGCCAACACCCCGCGGGAGGAGGAGGTCGAGGAGGCTTGCCTCTGCCTCCAGCACCGCGGAGCCGGCGGGGGTCCTGTACCACGAGTCGTATGCTTCCGCGTTTTGGGAGAAAACCTCCACTACCTCTTCGACCACAGTTATCTAAGGTCGGCGCGCGGGAAAAACCTTACGGGGTTACCGTGTAGTACACGCGCTTGCGCTTAGCCCCCTTGCTCTCCGTCTTCTGAAGCACCACCTCACCTACCTCGCAGGTGTTCTTCACGTGGGGGCCTCCGTCCGCCTGGATGTCGACGCCGGGGATCTCGACAACCCTAATCTCGTCGACCTCAGGTGGTAGGCGGCCGGCGAGCTTCACGATCCCGGGGATCTTCAGCGCCTCGTCCCTTTTCAGCCAGTAGACCTTCACTTCGATGCACCTCTTGAGGATGCTGTTAGTCTCGGACACGGCCTCCGCGAGCGCGGCCTTCCAGTCGACGACACCGGGTAAGTCGAAGTCGTCGCGGGCGCCCTCTGGCTGTATGTGCCCGCCAGTGACCATGGCCCCGTACTTGCTGTAAAGCACGGAGGCTAGGACGTGGCTAGCCGTGTGAAGCCTCATCATTCTGTACCTCCGCTCCCAGTCTATCACGCCCCTCACCCTGATGCCTGGCTCAAGGCCTGCCTGCTCCGCCACGATGTGCGCTACATCCCCGTTCTCCTCGACCGCTTGCACCACCTCGACCCTAAGCCCTGTTGGAAGCAACAGCCATCCCTTGTCCGTGTCCAGCCCGCCGCTGGGACCCGGGTGGAACGCTGTCTGATCGAGGAAGACCTTGTTTCCTTCAACCCTGGTGACCGTGGCCTCGAACTCCTTAAGGTAGCTGTCGACCTGGAAGAGCAGCTTCGGCATCAACTCCTCCCAGCGCGTAGGGGGCTTTTAACCGTTTCCTTATCTTTTTTGAATTACATCTTTCCAAGAACTCCTACTGCAACGATGCAACTTCTTGAAAACCCTGCACGGTTAAAATATCCTAAAAAGAGAGTTAGGGAGTTCAGTCCGCGGTAATCCGGCTCACCGATCGCCGGGGGGCAAGCTTAGTCATCATCACATCAAGGACCGTGCGGTGCTTGATAAAATCTTCTCCGCTCTAGGGCTCTCCTGACTATGTCCACCAGTATCAGTGGGGATTCGGCGAGGATCACCAGCGAGGGCTCGAGGTTGGGTATGTCGTGGTAGTAGAACGCGGATCCCCAGGTCCCTGACTCTATGGCTTTGCTTACCGGGCACTCTGAGGCAAAGCTTGAGACGTCTACAGGGTTTATGCCGATGCCCTGCAGGGCTTCGAGGAACGCGGGGTCGGGTTTGACGTTAATGGCGGCTCGCATGTTGGGGTTTATCCTCGATGCCTCGATCAGCACCCTTGCCAGGTGCCTAGACGCCCCGAAGGTCGGCTTACCGCACACCCTAACCCCTCTCCTAGTCTTGATGAGCCTCCCATCGATCGCGGCCACGTCCTCCGGCTTCTCGGGCCTCGGCTTCGCGAAGGCTATGTTCGCCCCGACCTCCGGGATAAGCTGCTCGAAGCCTGGCAGAGCCATCAGGCTTCTCGCCGCGAGCTCGAGCTGCGCTAGCTCGAAGCTTCCCGGCGTGTAGGGGTTGTAGAGTTCCACCAGCGGCGAGACAGGGGGCTCAAGGTAGCGGGTAGACTTGTACAACACTCCCACCCCAGGCCCCTTGACGGAGCCTATTTTCGAGCACGGAAGGCTCTTCTCACCGCACAGGGCCTCTAACTCCCGTGGGCTGTCGGTGAAGGCCAGTAGGACACCGTAGCTCGGTGCGGTGAAGGGGTCCACCCATTCCGGGAGGCCCGGGTGGAGCTTGACGCCCTCCGGCTGCAACTCTATCTCTAGGCTGTAGTACAGGCTGACCTCGACAAGCGCGCCGAGCACGCCGCCCTCCGAGACGTCGTGCATGAACTTGACCTCGGGGGCTTCCTGAAGCTGGAGAGCGTAGTCCAGGGGGGTCATCTCCCTCAGCGGCACGCTGCCGCCCAGAAGCCACGCCGCCTCCGCGCCCACCAGCCCCACCGCGTAGACGGTGTCCCCCGCGGAGGGTGCCGCTCGGTCCCGCACTTTCCTGCCTATCACCGTTGAGACCGCTAGGGGGTACTCGATGCCCTCGTAGCGGGCAGTGTGGCCCCCCGCGAGCCTCACGCCGTACCTTCCGCACTCCTCCGCGAAAACCCTCACGACCGCCTCGACCTCCTCGTCGCTCGCGCCCGGGGGCATCGTGACTGTAAGCGTGGCGTAGAGGGGCTGGGCGTGCGCGACGGCAACGTTCGCAGCGGAGTAGTGGAATGCGAAGAAGCCTAAAGACTCGCTGGGGACCCCTACAGCCGGGTTGGTTGACGCCACCAAGTCGCCCTCCACGGGGTTAGCGTCGAGGCCGGGGGCTACGCCAGCATCCTTGAGGACTTCGATGACCCTGCTAAGTGGTATTTTACCGACCTTCATCCCGTGAAAAAGGACGCACAACGAGGTTGTATACTATTCGGTCCAGGGGAACGGGTAGCCTCTCTCCTTGAGCTTTTTGAGCTCCTCAGCCAGTTTCTTCTCGATCTCCTCGACCTTAGCCGGAGGGGGAGAGATCACTAGGGAGACGCCGATAACCAGTAGGATTAGCAGGAATGAGCCCACCGTGGCGAGGGCTGTCAGCTTGAGGGTCAGCATGCTGACCTCCTCACCCGCGAAGAAGAGCGAGTACACGTACACGGCGCCTATAGTGACCGCCAGAACGGTGAGAAACGCCCCTACAAGCCTGTCCTTGTCCACCCTAGTCACCCCTCCATATCGAGGCGAAGTAATCCGTGTAGACCTGTGCGACCGCGGCGTCGTCGATAAGGACGCTCGCCTCGTGGTTCCGCACCATAGCCATGTAGCTCCAGTTGTGGGAGCCGACGATGACGTACCTACCGTCGACTATGACCAGCTTCGCGTGTGTCGTCCTGGACCTGGTGTCGTACCTCACCATCACGCCGTTATCCAGAAGCCTGCGGTACGTGAACTCGTTGGCGTCGACGCTGTTCTCAAGCACGACCTTGACGTCTACTCCTTTCTTCGCCTTGGAGATCAAAAGCTCCACGATCTTGGAGATCTCTTCCGTGTCGCTCTTGAACTCGAACATGGCGACGTAGATAGACTTGTTGGCTGACTCTAGCAAGCTGAGCAGTGTTGGGTAGTAGTCCCTGTCGTTTATCACCCGCAACTTGACGCAAGCCTGAGCGGCGGGGACCTCGGCCGTCGTGGGGGCCTGCGACCTGAGCCCGAAGTAGAACCCTGCTAGGAACGCGACGCCCACGAGCAGGAGCACCAGCACTAAAACCGAGCCCACGGATGCCCTGCGCATCCTCGTCCCTCTTGCACCTGCTTTACGAAGGATTTAACACTTTCCGTTTAATCGAGGCTGAGCTTTCCCTGGAACCTCTCCTTGAGCTTGAGAACCACCTCCCTGTGGACCTCCTGCACGGGATTTCGGCCGTCGATCACTATGAACACCTCCTCGTAGTCCTTCGCGAGCTGGAGGTACCGCTCTCGAACTTTAACCATGAAGTCTGGATCCTCGAAGCGCGTGGTCTCCCCCCTCGCCTTGAGCCTGCGGTACGCCTCCTCGACTGGTATGTCCAGCAACACAACAACGTCCGGAAACCTAATGGATCTGTTTATCGCGAGGATGAACTCCTCTGGTAGGCCTCTAGCCACCTGGTAGGCTAGGCTGGCGAACAGGGACCTGTCGGAGATGATGATCTTTCCGGCCTCGAGGGACGGCAGGATGACCTCCTTCTGCAGTATTATCCTGTCGGCGGCGAACAGGTAGGCCTCGGCGTCGGGGTCCAGGTCGTGCTTGTAGAGAAAGTCCTTTATCGCCTTGACCCAGGGCTCTCGCACGAGGACGGCGTCGTAGCCCTTCCTTCTAATGTATTCGTAGAGCAACACAGCCTGCGTCGTCTTACCGCTACCGTCGATGCCCTCGAAGACTATGTAAACCCCTCCAGGAGTCACGCGCCTCTGCGGGAGGCTCACAGGCTTCTTCTGGGCTTCGATTAGCCCGTGCTTAGGGCAGTAGTACTCGACTATCACCTCTCCGCTGAGCGTCATCGTGCGAACTATGCGAGGTTTAACGTAGTCCCCGCACTGGGGGCAGAAAACCCTGTCTTTGACGTCATCGGACATACTGTTGTGAGGGGTGCGAAAGGTAATTGTGATTTTCGCGCGCTCCTGTTGAGTATAACGATGTTACTTTGTAAAAAAACTTTTTTATACTCGTGATGGGCGAATACTGCTGTGGATGAGCTGAGCCGGATAGTCTTCTGGGTTTGGAGGATAGGTGAGAGCGAGAAGAGCCTCGTCGAGATCTCGAAGAACGTGGAGAAAGCCAGGGAGGTTCTCGAGCTCCTGCAGAAGTACTCGCTCGTGGACGTGAAGAAAAAGGGTAGGATTTTCCTGGTCTCGCTCTCCGATAAGGGCTTTGGGGTTTATAAGAAGATAAGGGAGATAAGGGAAATCGTTGGGCTCGAGCCCGAAAGCCCGCCGCGGATACAGCCCGAGAGGGGCGTCGCGGAGCCCCAAGCTGAGGGGCTGGAGCCCGGAGGCCTGCCGTCGTTCCTGGTTGGGAACCCCTGGCTCGGCGTTCTGGCTAAAAGAGGCCGTGAGAGGCTGGGGCTATGAGCAAGCTCGTGGTTGTAGGCAGGGAGCAATTCTCTAGAGCTCACCTAAAGGTGTTCAGGGAGGCTGAGGTCCGCGCGATATTTGGCGAGGTCGCCGAGGAGGTACTTCAGATGACGCGCGACGTGGTCGTGCTTTTCCCGCCCCTCATAGTTCACGTTGAGCTCTGCGGTAAGAGCGCCTACCTCCCACCTGGAGTGAGCCTGGCGAGCGGAGCGTACTTGAAGGTATTGGGAGGGCTGTACGTGCCCGAGCTACTGGACGGGGAGTTCCTCGAGTACCTTCTCTTCGACGTCCCCCGCAGCCTCGACGAGGCGAGGCGGCCTATCGTGGTAGAGGACATCGACCAGAGGTTTACGACGGATGTGCGCGATGGTGTGCTCTACGCGCTTGACATCCTTTCGAGGATCTCTTCCACTTACCGCGTCCCCGTCCTCGTCCACGGTGACAGGGGGCTGGAGGAGCTCTGGGGCTTTGCTCGACGCTTCATATGCCTTGAAAGGGGGTTGTGCCTTCTAGACGACATGCCCTTCTGCCGGGGTGAAAAGAGTGCATAGTATAGACGAGCTGGGAACGGTTGAGGGCATCGGTAAAGTAACTATAGCCAAGCTCAGGGCTCTCGGGCTCGAGCACGTGGAGGACGTAGTGCTCTTCAACCCCGAGGAGCTCGAGGAGCTCGCAGGGATCGACTTCGAGCGGGCGCTTCGGATTGTCCGAGCGGCTCGGCGGATAGTGGGTTGGGAGACGAAGGCGTACTCGGGCAAGGAGTACGCCTCTGTGCTGCGCCAGCGCGACATACTCACGACGGGGGTCTCCTCTGTCGACAACTTGCTCAACGGTGGGCTGGCTGTCTACGACATTTACGAGTTTGCAGGGGAGTTTGGCACGGGTAAGACGCAGCTCTGCCACCAGCTGGCGGTAACATCGCAGCTGCCGCCGTCGCACGGGGGCCTCGGTGCCGGCGCGGTGTACATCGACACGGAGGGCACGTTCAGCCCCGAGAGGGTTGAGGTGATCGGGAAGAGGTTCGAGGTCGACGACCCCCTGTCAAACATATACGTAGTGAGGCCCTTGAGCGTCGACGAGCTCGAAGAGTTCGTCGTCAGGGGGCTTCCCAGGGTTCTGAAGTCAGGCGCACGTGCCGTCGTGCTCGACAGCGTGATCGCGCTCTACAGGGCTCAGTTCCGTGGCAGGGAATGGCTGGCGATGAGGCAGCAGAGGATTAACTACATGCTGGACTGGCTGAAGAGGCTGTCGAGGCTCTACGGGCTCGTCACCGTCATAACTAACCAGGTCGTCAGCGTCCCCAGCGCGTGGGGCGTGGCCGTGAAGCTGCCGGCTGGCGGCAACATCATAGCTCACGCGAGCACGCACAGGTTTCTTCTGAAGAAAGCCGGCGAGAACTTCCTCATAGAGGTTCTCGACAGCCCAAGGCTACCCAGGGGCGCGAGCGCGGAATTCACCATCGCGGAGGACGGGCTTCACGATGCAAGGTAGCCTCGCTATCTCTCTGGTCAGAGCGGCGCTTGAGAGGTTCGAGCGGGCGCGCGCCACCCGTGAGCCCAAGTTCACGGTAAGCCTCGTCGCGCGGGCGTGGAGCCGCGGGAAGGGTAGGGGGGCTGCGCACGGGAGAAGGGTGCACGAGAGGCTGTGGGGTGACTTGAGCCTGATTGGTCAGTCCGAGGCTGTCGCGACGCCCCTCCCGCTTGCGTGGAGGTTCCGGTTCGGCTGGGTGTATGGTGTGGCTGACCAGGTCCTGTTCGAGAGAGGGGTCCCGGTGAGGGTGGCTGAGGTTAAGAGCTACGATTCCTACGGGCTGAGCGAGCCCGTGCAGGCCAGCCTTTACGGCTTGCTCCTCGAGCTCAACTTCGTTGCGAGGCCGATCGTGGAGCTTGTTGGCAGAAGGGCTGTAGAGGTCGGCGGTTGGGAGGAGCTCGCGCTAGAGGCCCTTTCCATCTTCACTAGAAAGCTATCGAATAAAAACATTTCCAGCAATATTTAACAGGGGTTTTACCGATACTATAGAGAGGTGGTGGGGCTGAGAAGCCTAGGTGTAGCGGTGGCGGGGCTCGGGCGGATAGGCAGAGTCCACTCGGAGATTCTGGCCTACAGGGTTGAGAAAGCTAAGCTGGTGGCTGTGATGGACGTTGTAGAGGAGCTTGCGAGGTCAACGGCTGAGAGGTTCAAGGTGAAGGCGTACACAGACTACGACTCCATGCTGAAGGACCCCGAGGTTGACGCCGTTTTCGTGACAACGCCGACCTACCTGCACCACGACATGATAGTCAAGGCGCTGGAAGCGGGAAAGGACGTCTTCACGGAGAAACCCATCACGGTCACAGCTGACGAAGCCGTCGACGTCGTCACTAGGGCTGATAGGGCCGGGCTCAAGCTAATGGTGGGGTACATGCGGCGCTTCGATGACGCGTACTCGGAGGCCAAGCGCAGGATCGCGAGCGGCGAGATCGGGAGGCCCGTCGCCTTCCTGAACGTAGCCCGCGACCCTGGAGCGCCCCCAGGTTGGGCTCAAGACCCGAAGCTCAGCGGGGGAATTTTCCTGGACATGTTGAGCCACGACTTCGACATGGCTAGGTTCCTTATCGGGAGCGAGGTGAAGAGGGTTTACGTCTCTGGCGGGGCGGTTCTCTACGACGAGATCAAGGCTAAGGGAGATCTCGACCTGGTGAACGTGAGCTTCGAGTTCGAGAACGGCGTTTACGGCGTCGTGCACGGGAGCAGGAAGAGCGTCTTCGGCTACGACCTGAGGACAGAGGTGCTGGGCACCGAGGGCACTGTCTACGTGGGTAGCGCCGTGGACCCGAACCTGGCTGTCGGTGTAAAAAGCGGCGTGGTGCTGAGGGGTGTTCAGTGGTTCTGGGCGAGGTTCTACGAGGCCTACGTCCGGGAGGACCAAGCGTTCGTGGACTCGGTCTTGAACGACGCGCCGCTTCCCATAACGGGACTCGACGGCCTGAGGGTGGTCGAGGTCGCGGAGGCTTGCTGGAGGAGCGTCCGGGAGGGCAGGCCAGTCGAGGTGGTGAAGAGGCTCTAATCTTCCCAGTACTTTCGTGTCCTAGTGTAGTTTGCTTCGGCTAAAAGCACGTTTTTCACCAGTGAGTCCACGTCCCTACTCTTCGAGAGTATTGCCTTTGCCGTGGAGGGGCCGACGCCGTGGCCGGCCAGCGCCAGGACGGCGAGGTAGCCGTAGGAGACGAAAAGCGAGGCGGTTTGGCGCGCTTTTTCTACGAACTTCTCCTCTTCGGGTGTAAGCTTAGCCCCCTTCCTCCACTTCTTGATCGCTTTCAGGTTCTCGGCTTCGTAGGGCCTAAGCACCGCAAGGGCCCGGGATCCGCACCTGGGGCACGCTTTAACGCTCTTCGCGTCGCCTACCCTGAGCTCCGCGCTCCACTCACTGCAGTGCATGCAGAAGAGCAGAACCTGCGTGTTCTCCAGCCTCTTCAGGACGGCTGTAAGCACTGAGGATACGGGGAGGCCCGCTGAGACCACGCCCGTCTTGACGAAGGGCTTCTCGAAGATCAGCTGGGCGAGCGGGCTGAGCTCGGCTACGCTGAAAACGTGGACTCTTCTCTTACCCTCCCTTACGGATTCGACGAGCCTCTCCACGACGCCAAGGTTGAAGTGCTCCACCATACAGGAGTTTATGGCTTCGACGTCCACGGGTGTATCCTTAAGCTTCTTCTTCAGGATGGACAGGTAGCCCGACTCGATCTTACCCTTTCCTCGGTCTATCACCCCCATCCGGGTGGCCACGTGTAGGAGCTCAAGCATGTAGGCGTTGCTCTCGCGGACAGCGTCCCTCAAGCGCTCCAGCGCCCATGGTAAACCATCACGTATGACAGCCTCGATCCTCTCGGGTGAGAGGTCTGAGGCAACGTATATGAGGACCCGGTATGGGTCTGAGTAGTAGCGCGCCGAGACGCCGTAGAACCCCCTAACAGCGTAGGCGAGGAGGAGTGCAAGGAGGTTATTCCCCTTCGTACCCAGGTACGTGTGGAGAACGGCGATGGTTTTTCCTCCCTGCCTCTGAACCTCGACCACGAGGTTGTGCTCTGTCGGAATAATACCCAGCTTTAGCTGCCTCTCGATGATTCCCTTCAGCTCTGCAGCTACGGAGCTCGGTATCCCGTACTTCGCAAGGAGCTCCTGATCCCTGCCCTTCGGCAAAAGCTCGGAGAGCCTTCTGTAGAGCGAGCCCACCTCCCTGGCGACCCGCCACTCGACCGGGAGCATTGTACCCGTCCACACCGGTGGTTCGCCGAGCTCTCCCGTGTACTCGGTCACGTAGACCTTGTTCCTCTCGATGTCCACGTCCTCTATCTTCCACGCCCTCCCCGCGAGGATTATCACCTTGTCGCGGTCTATCATCGATGCGAACGAGTAGTCTAGGTGCCCGATGCGCCTACGGGATGCGATGTCCTCTACGTCGAAGGATGGGTTGTCGGGTATCATCGACGCTGCGCTGTAGTAGTAGCTTATCGTCCGCCGTCCCATCCTCAGCTTGTCGCCGTCGAGGCGGGCAATGCCGATAGAGTCCATGAACCTGAGAAGGTCGAGCAGTGTGCTGTAGCTGAGCTCCCTGTAGGGTTTAGCCCGGGTTACGATTGCATAGACCCGGTCAATGCGCACTTCGCGGAACTCGAGCAAGAGGCCTGCAATCTGGTGGGCTAGGACGTCGAGGGGGGAGGTGAACGTGTCCAGGGACTCCAGCTTCCCCTGAACGGCCCTACGGGCTATTACTGCGGACTCAACGGCGTCCTCGACGCCTAGCGGGATTATGATCCCCTCGGACACCACGTCCAGCCTGTGCCCGGCACGCCCCACTCTCTGAACGAGCTTCACAGCCTGCCTCGGCGAGCCGAACTGGAAAACGAGCCTCGCGTAGCCGATGTCCACTCCCAGCTCTAAGCTCGAAGTGGCAACTATGGCCTTCACCTTTCCCTGCTTAAAAAGGGCTTCAGCCTCCTCGCGCTCCTCCCTCGAAAGGCTCCCGTGGTGGACTCTGACGTCAAGGCCGAAATCTCTCGAGAGGATCCTCCCCAGCAGCTCAGCTGTATCCCTCGTGTTCGTGAAAACTATGACGCCCCCCTTCGAGGCCTCCTCGGCGATGAGCTTCACCCTCTCATAGAGCTCTGGTGGGATTGGGCTCGGAGCTCCCTCTTTCGGCTTGGCGATGTCGGCTATGGTTATCCGGTAGGTTTTCCTTTCACCCCACTCTATGACAGCCCCTCCGCGGCCTCCGCTGATGAAGTCCAGCGCGCCGTAGGGATCCCTCAGGGTGGCCGACAGCGCGATGACCTTTAAGCCCCTTGAAGCGAGCCTGAGCCTCTCCAGGGCCAGGGTTAGCTGCACCCCTCTCTTATCGTCGATCAGCTCGTGGAGCTCGTCTATGACGACCCAGCGAAGGTTCTGCAAGTAGCCGCGAAACCTTTTGTCCACGAGTATGAACTGGAGCGTCTCGGGGGTTGTGATCAAGAGGTGAGGGGGGTGCTCAGCTATCTTTCTGCGCTGAGACAGCGGCGTGTCGCCGTGGCGAATCTCGGCGACAAACCCCAGCGACGTGAACAAGTCCCTCATCCTCAGGTTTATGTCCCTGTTGAGAGCCCTGAGGGGTGTTACGTAGAGAGCGTATATCGGCTGACCGCGCTCCTCGAGCAGCCCCTTGAGTATGGGCAGGATAGCCGCCTCCGTTTTGCCCGAGCCTGTAGGTGCTACGATTAGAAGGTTGCTGTGTGTGCTTAGCCTAAGCGCCTGGACCTGTATGTAGTTTAAGCTAGAATAACCCTCCTTTTCGAGAACCTCTAGGAGAGGTCGGGGGAGCTTACCTTCAAGCTCCCTCAAATTCACCGAGGCAAACTGCACTACATCTCCCGCATCCACTTGAAGCTCTCTATAAATATTCTTTGCCCGATCCGCCCCAACAAGGGAATAGAGGATCGTGCACGTCGCAGCGTTGCAGAGATGCTTACACGAAGCCCCGCTGCTCTTAGGGATCGTCGAGGTGGCTGCTACCGAGCAGACGCTGGGAACGGCTGCGGGGAACGAATAGAACAAATACCAGTGATTGTGAAGAAATACACGTCGAAGCAGAAGCGTGAACATGGCCATGGAAGACTTTGCTGTGCTCAAAAGTGAACTAGTAGAGTACATTAAAAGTAAGGGTAGCGTTTCCGCAAGGGAGGCCCTTGAGTGGGCCAAAGAAAGAGGGGTCAGCGAGCTCATCCTTTTCGTGCTAGTGCAGGAGCTCCTCGAGAGCGAGGACTTCCGGGGAGAGGGCGGTTTCGAGGTCATCGAGCCTGTGATACACCTTGAGATACCGGCCCGGATAGTATACGCAAAGAAGCCTCCGCAACCAGCTAAGCCAGCCACCTCTCTACCTTCTAAGAGGCTGAAAGAGACAAAGAGCGGTAGAAGAACCAAACTCAAGCCATCTCAAACGCTTCTGAAATTCCTGGAGAGCGGCGAGGAGAAGGAAAGGAGGAGCGAGGGGGCTCAGGGCGAGAGCTCTGAAGATAAGAGAAGCGAGGAGCCGGCTGAGCCTACCCCCCAAACACCCCCCGGAAGTGAGGCGAAAGAGGAGAGAGGGGGGCTGTTGGAGGTTGAGGAGCTCAGCCAGGACCCGGACTTTTCGAAGGCCCTGCGTTACCTGGGGAGGTACTGGAGCGTCGGGAGATTGAGGTTTCTGGAAGACATGGTCAGCGAGGGTGTTGAGCTGGGCAAGGCTGAGAAAATACTGATCGAGCTGAGGAGGATGGGGCTCGTCGAGATAACCGAGAACAATGTTATCAACGCTAGCGAGGAGCTTCGAAGGCTTTACGGTAAGCCTCAGACTTCAACCTCGCTTTACGACGTCTTCAAGAAAAAGTAGGAGCTCCAGGCTACCTCTTGCCAGCCGGCACGTAAATTGGTACTCTACTGTTCTTATCAACAGCCACCAGAACGCCTCTGCTCTCGAGCTCCCTTAGGACCCTCTTAGCTCGGCTTAGCTTCAGCCCTAAGCGTGAGGCGAGCACGTAGGGGGTAACGTACTTTAACCCTTTTATGTCCTTTATGACGGCTTCGAGGGAGACCTCGGTCAGCTCTCCAGTGGTTCCTGAGAGCTTCATCTGGGGTTTTTTGCCCCCTTCCTCCTTCTTCCCCTCCGCCTCCTTCTTCATTCTCTTCTCGAGCGCGCTGACTGTCGGCCTTTTCTTGCCGCCGCCCATAGGGACCCGCTAATTCAACCGCTTTGCGTGTTTTAAACCTTTCCCTTAGACGTCTGTGACGCCGTCCTCGGATATAGCGAAAGCGGCCTCCTTCTCGGCGTGCTTGGGGCTATCGATTATCCTGGCGATTCTCTTCCCCTCTTTGGCCTTGCGCAGCCATATCCTGTACGTGAAGCCGTGGGCCATGATGTTTCCGCCTGCGGGCCTGAGGGGGTTGCCGAAGAAAATGTCCGGGGCCGCCATCACCTGGTTCGTCACGACTACGGCGAGGTTGTAGAGGCTCGCGAGCTTGTGCAGCTGGCTGATATGCCGGTTGAGCTTCTGCTGGCGCGAGGCCAGGTTCTCCCGGCCTGGGTACTCGGACCTGAAGTGGTTTATCAGGCTGTCGACTATTATCAGGCGGATGTTGTTCTTCTCAATGTACTTTTTCGCCTCGTCAACGAGCAACATCTGGTGGTCGCTGTTGTACGCCCTCGCGTAGATTATGTTCTCGAGCGCCTTCTCGGGCTCCAAGCCCTTAGCCCTCGCAATCTGTATGATCCTCTCAGGCCTGAAGGTGCCCTCCGTGTCGATGTAGAGTGCCCTCGCGCTGAGACCTCCTTTCTCCTTTGGCAACTGCACCATCACACTCAGCTGGTGGCATATCTGCGTCTTCCCGGCTCCGAACTCGCCGATCAGCTCTGTGAGGCTCCCAACCTCAATCCCGCCCTCAAGCAGGTCGTCGAGGCTCTTAACCCCCGTGCTTATGTACTCGAGGTTTTTCCTCTTCTCGAAGAGCTCTTTCGCCGTGATGAACTCCTCCCCCTTGCTCACGAGCTTCTGGGCCGCCCTGATTATCGCCATGGCGCGCTCCTCAGAGCCGAGGATTAGCGCCAGCTCGTGGGCAGACGCGAAGGCGAGATCCTTGACCGAGTAGTAGCCCGCCGCTCGGAGCTTCTGCGCGGTTATCCTACCCACTCCCTCGAGGTCCTCTAAACGGACCTCCTCACCCTCAACCTCCTCTGCTACGCCCTCGAGAGCCTCGTCTTCCTGAAGTACGCTTCTTGTGAGGTCGTCGAGCACGCTCTCGTCTGGGGCAACATCCTGGAACTCGGCCTCTTCGCTTACTTCGGGCTTGCTCTTAGCCTTCTTGGGCACAGCCACAACCCCCTGATTTGTGTAGCGCAACTAAAGTATTTAAAGGTTATCTACAATAACCGTGAAAGTAAAACAACGTTATACTGTGTGTGACAACATTTAATTACCTGAGTGTTCATACACGGAGAGGGATATGACTGTGGAATACCCCGAGTCGAACTGCTTGGACGAGGCGCTTGAAACTCTGCTCGACAGGGTTGTCGAGCACGCGAGTAGAAGAGGGTTTAGGGCTTCAAAGGAGGGAGTGAAGAGCGGAATAGGGTTTAGCGTAGAGACACCTTACCTTGTAGCTGAGGGGATGGTGGCGCGTGGGATGCTGGACAGGGATGGTTGCCGGTTCAGCGTTTCCAGCACCGGAGACAGTTTCCTTCAGCGAGCTGTGGAAATAGCCTTTCTCATCAGAGGCGAGTCGCTCTTCCCTGAATTTGACAGGGGGAGGCTCATCGGGGCCGTAATCTACGCGCTCTATGATTGGAGCAACACGAAGCGGGGAGAGGAGATGCTTTTAGATGCATCGAGGGTATTGGAAACCCTGAAAAGGCTCAGGGAGGAGAACCCGGATGCGTTTAGGCTCGCCGCGGTCACCCTGCCTAGGCTGTACTACGAGGATTGCAGGTACACCCCCATCAAGCTACTTCAGGAAATACTTGAGGTCACGAGGGGAAAGCATTAGGATAAGCTTATCTGACCTTTCTAGCTGTAGCAGGAATGGGTCTGCTTGCTGCGGTTGAGAAGAGTGGAGTTCGAGGTTCTGAAGCGCTTGCCTCTGTGCAGGGACTACACGGATGTGGCCCGTAGCGCGGGGGTAAGCCTGCCTACTGTCCCCCGCGTCTTGGAGAGTATAAAGTCGAAGTTCCTGCTGAGGGCTTTCTTCGACTTCAGCGCCATGGGGTTTGCGCTTGGACTTTTCAAGCTCAGGTTCACGGAGGAGCTGGTCCAGAAGCCTATACCCTTCGTTGTCGAGAAGATCCCTGTACTCCAGGGTAAAGGCGAGCAGTCACTCTACATACTGGCGCTATGCCCCGCTGGGAGGTGCAGCGAGGTCGCGGATATACTCAGATCAGATGAGAGCCAGGTTTTGACCGGCAGGTTCCTTTGGAGGAGCGACACCATGGAGGAGGCTTCCCTAGACAAGGGTTACCTTAGGGTTAGCTTCAGCTCCGTGAAAAAGGCGATAGAGGAGGAGATAATGCCCAGGATGGGGGCCCCTGTTCGGCGGGAGCCAGACCACGTGGATCTATGGATAATTGCGGAGCTCATGCGCGACCCTTTCGTCAAGCTCTCCCGGGAGTCGGCCAGAGCGGGGCTCAAGCAGCAGACAGCCAGCTACCACTACACTCAGCACGTTCGCCCCCTCCACCTCTACAACGCGCTTACACCTAGGTTTTACCAGCTAAACATCCCTGGAGTACTTCTGGAGCTGGACGTGGCCAAAGACGCCGCCGAGCAGGTAGCTTGGGGGCTCTCCCGGCACCCCATGATCCGAGAAGCGCTTGCCTCAGATAGCGGGAAAGTCTACGTCCTATCTTACATGCAGGGAGGGGACCTGAATGAGCTCTATCGCTTTCTTGAGGACAGCAACATCGTTGAAGACTTCACTCTAATCGGCGTCTTAACGCACAGGATCCTCGAGTACACAACGCCGTTCGGCAACGCGCTTAAAGAAAACCCATACAACCTTGAGATAATGTACGAGGCAGTATACACGCCAAAACGCCGAGCGTTGGAGTGGAGTGTCTACGAGATAGGGGAAGGTGAGCGTCAGCGCTCGTGAGAAGGAAATCACGCGCACTGATTAAATTTAGAGCAGCATAGTGCGTTGACTAGAAGCCCCTGCGACGCAACTAAGTAGTGTGTGCCTTCCCGCTTAAGAACTGATGAGGTGCGATGCCTCAACACGGGGAAAGGACCAGGTATGCAAGGGCTGACTAGGTCTACCAGTGTGAAAGCGGTCACCGAGCCACGAGTAGGAAAGCAGCGTATACCAGGAGCAGAGCGAGCCCGGTCAGGATCATGGCAAAAACGATGTGGCGGACGCTTTGCTGTGAGAGAATCCCCTGGTGGATGGATGGGCTGGAGTGCGCCACCCACTCCTCGTACTCCAGCTTCGCGAATGGCGAGGCTTGAGCACTACCTTTTTCTTCGTCTTTCTCCACGTCCTAAAGCAACTGCGACCCACCATATTAAAGGTTCTACTGCCCCCACTGTAGGAAAGCTTATCATCATCGTTACGCGAGTTTTTTAGCGTGTACGAGATCAGGTGCAGGAGGTGCGGTGCCCCCCTAACTGCGGACCCCGAGTCACTCATTGACATCTGTGACTACTGCGGCTACCCCAACATAGTCGGCGGTGACTTCGATCCCGGTTCGGTGTACGTTCTCCCGACTCTCCCCAGAAGCTCTATAGAAGACAGATTCTACGACATCGCGAGGCGCGACCCCCAGCTGTCCAGCTTCAGGGACATAGAGGTGCTTGAGGTATCCGGAGCCTACTTCCCAGCGTGGTACGCGAGCCTCAAGGGCAGGGTAACGGCGTCCTGGCAGGTCACGCGCTACGAGCAGAGGGGGAAGGAGGTGATTGCCAGGAAAGTGTACCTTAAGGAGACCACTCCAGTGGCTAGGAGAGCCTTCCTACCAGCGAGACGCAGAGTCCCGTCGTCTGCCATTAGGGATGTGCTGGCCAGCTATACTGTTAAGGGCGGGAAAGCCGTGTCCATAGCGCAGGAGGATTTCGACTGGGAGAAAATCAAGCTGGAGTTTTTGGGCGTGGAGATAGGTAGGGGTGAGGCGACGAGAATAATGGTAGACAAGCTGATTGACGCGTTGAGGAGCGAGTACAGGGCCCGAGGCGAGAAGCTCGACTACTTCAGCGCGAGGATCGACGAGGTGGAGGGAATGAGGCTAGTGTACGTACCCGTGTGGAGCGTGACGTACACTGCTGGAGGAGCCACCTACACCGCCGTTTTCGACGGGCACGACGGGACTTGTATCTACAGGGCTGAGCCTCTGACCGCAACCGAGAGGCTCATCAGGATGATCGGAGGCTTAGCGCTTTCAGCTTTAGCGGGACCCATATTCGCGGCTACGGCTTCGGTAGCAGGCTTCGAAACTTCGCTACTACTCCTCGGAGGCTCAGCTCTAGCCGCCTACACCATCGGCGCGAGTATCGTTGAGAGCGCACGGGTGGAGAGAGCATGAGCCAGACAGCTGAGGTCGAGTGCCCGAGGTGTGGAGCGAGGTTCAGCGTCCCACTCAACGCCTCGACAGTCACCTGCCCTTACTGCTTCACGATATTCTCCCCAAGGGAGGGCGTCAGGGCGGAGGAGACACAGTTTTACTTCCCACTCAACAACTCCCTGGAACCTTTTGAGAAGCTCGTTTTGTTTATCGCTAGGCAGTACGCGGTCCCTAGGGAGCTTCCTAAGGAGTTTTCGGTCTCCAGGAGGGAGCTCCACTGGGTGCCCGTTCACTTCTTCTTCGCCGACTTCAAAGCGGAGGCTAGGGGGTTCAGCCAAGTGTTCGGCGAGGCCACGTCCGAGATAACGGAGACGGGGCTGGTGTCGATACCCGCCTCCGGCACGTGGCTCGACAGAGAGCTCGAGCACTACCCCTTCCCGGTCAGGGGGAAGCTACCCTTCAACCCCGAGATCAAGGAGAAGGGTATTTTCCACGAGCCGCGAGTTTCCAGGGAAGAGGCTGGGAAGATGGCCGAAGCGGCGGTCAAGGCGAAGATTAGGCTCGAAGCCCAGGAGAGCTTCAGCTCGCTTCACGCACTAACCGTGACTAAGGGGGAGGTGGAGTACAGGGGTCTCGTCTACTACCCGATATGGATTTTGGAGTACACGTTTCGCGGCGAGAGGTTCCAAGCGCTAGTGGACGGGGCGAGCGGCATCGTCATAAAAACCCAGTACCCGCAGACAGCTCGCGGAAGGCTCACCCTCGGGGCTTACTCGCTGCTGGCGATACTATTCGGGTTAGCTGGTGGCGCGGCGTACGCGCAGTCCCTCGGAGGCGGCTTCCTCGCGATCGCCGGCGGGCTCGTGGTCGGCGTAGCCTCAGCGATCGCCCCCTTGTCGCGATCCGCGACCCGCGTCGCGACGGCTAGCGAGTACGTGGAGCTCCAGTGAGCGGGGAATGACGTACGTTAGGCCCTTCGATCCCTGGCGCGCGACCAGCCTCTGCACGTGCCCCTTCAAGTACACCGTCAACCCCTACACCGGGTGCTCCCACAGGTGCCTCTACTGCTACGCCTCGTCTTACATCAAGGATTTCTTCAAACCAAGGCCCAAGGAGAACTACCTCGACGTCGTCCGGAGGGACCTGCGCAGGATCCGGGAAGGCTCCATAGTCAACATAAGCAGTAGCAGTGACCCCTATCAGCCGCTAGAAGGGAAGTACATGTACACACGTCGCACCCTCGAGATGCTCAGCGGGAGGTTCACAGCTGAGGTCGTCACCAAGTCGGACCTCGTCGTCCGGGACGTTGACCTGCTGTCGAGCATGAGCTCGGTTGTCTCAATAACCATCACAACTCTCGACTCGAGCCTTGCGCAGCGACTGGAGCCCGGCGCCCCTTCACCCCAGCGCAGGGTGAAAGCAGTCGAGCTTCTTTCGCGCGAGGAGGTAGCGGTGGTTGTGAGGCTTGACCCCCTAATCCCCGGGCTGAACGACAGCCCCGAGAGCATAGCAGAGGTCGTCGAAGCGGTAGCGTCCGCGGGGGCGAGGCACGTTGTAAGCTCGACGTACAAAGTGAAGCCCGACAACCTCAGGAGAATGACCGAGGCGTTCCCCGAGATCGTCCCCAGGCTTCGGGAACTTTACCTCGAAAGGGGGGAGAGGCTTCACGGTTACTTCTACGCCGAGAAAACCTACAGGAGAGAGGTGCTGGCAACCGTGAAATCCGAGGCAGAGAGGAGGGGGCTGACCTTCGCGACTTGCCGGGAAGGCCTCACAGCTCTCAACACGCCCGGTGTGAGCTGCGACGGAACGCACCTAGTAGGACTCCGGTTCCACTCCTCCCAACCCCCCGGCTCGCGCAGTTCCCTCCGTGAAACCCTGTAAACCTGCTTCTTACTCGGGGATGCGAGCTGCTAGAACGACTCCGGGGTCTCGGTGTTGTCAGGCTGGCTTCGACTCCGCTATCTTCTTCTTTATCTCTCGCAGGGTGTACAGGAGGACGCCTAGCCTCGTGTCTTTGCTGAAGAGGACTGCCATGTAGCCTAGATCTCCGAGCCTGGTGTAGATGATGCCTGAGCCGTCTGGGGCGTTGACGGTGATCCACTCCGCCTCCCCCTTCCCGAGCTCAGTGCTAGCCCTGTTGCCCACCTCGCTCAGCACAGCCGTGAGCGCCGCCACCTTCTCCTCAAGCTCCTTGTCAGCTATGCTGCTCAGCAGTGGCAACCCATCACCCGTAGCAACAACAAACCCCTCAAACCCGGCAACCCTAGTAACAGGCTCGACGAGCCTCCGGATAGCTTCGATGTCCGTGCTCACCCACGCCTCACCTCCTCGTAACCCGTATGATGGTCACGCCATCCTTGACTTCAGCCGCTGAGTCAATCTTCGAGTTTATGAGCACGGCGAAGCTGCAGGCGGCCACACCCTGGATGAAATTGGGGGATGGCTCAATTCCTCTCTTCACGGCGGCCTCGACCTCGAAGTCGTTCGTGACCTTTGCGGTGAGCCTTCCCTCCTCGAAGTTCGCCTCCAGTATCTCTATAACACCCCACCCCGCCAGGCACTTGCCGAACGCCGCGACGAGCTCCGGTATCAGCTCCCTCGGCACGCCAAACCCCAAAAATCTTTCAGCCAGCACCCTCCCGTAGCCGCAACCAAACCAGTAGAAAAACCTCTTCGCCAGCCTCTCCCCAACGACGTCGGCCGCCCCCTTAATCATTTCTGGAAAAGCGATCACATCCATCAAGATCCACCTTCTGCCCATCAGCTCAATCCTACCGTCACTGCCAACAAGCGATTTTTCAAGAGGGACGTTGAACTTCCTAAGGAGCTCCCTGTACCGGTTCACTAACTCCTCCGACATACCAACACCTCCTTTGCAACTCTTCCCCTCCGGGCATTGGTTTATAAACTAATTAGTTCAATAATGTTGTGTAATTACATCCTCGTTTTGCACACCTTGGTGCTAGGGGGTCGTCTTAAACCCGGCCTATCATTTCTCTTCTGGACAAGGCCGGGTCAAGTCATCCCCCGGTTATGAAGCAAAGATTGTTTGAAGTTAAAGTTTTTCTGCTTAAAGGGGCTTCTTGGGCTCGTACGGCTTCCAGCCCAGCTTCTGGCGGAACTCGTTGATGAGCTCTACGGACTTCTCCTTCTCCTCTTTAGGCATCTTGGACGATTTCAGGACTGCCATGTAGAGGGCGTAAAGCCTTGCGTTGATCGTCGCCTTGGAGACGCCGAAGTTTAGGTCTTCCTCAAGCTCCTTCAGGATGCCCTTGACCTCCTCGGAGGAGGAAAGGCCGGGAGGCCCTACGTCTTTAACCTCTCTGCCGAGGTATAGGTGGCCTTTCTCTACGACGACCGCTTTCCCGTCTTCGAAGGTTATCCTGCCTTTCGCTACCCTGTCGTAGAAGGTCCAAGCCTCGTACGCGTGCGGCGCCATCTCCTTCAACCGCTGGAGGACGAACCTCCTGATCTCGGCTGTTGTCGCGCCATCCTTTATCCTCTCCTCTGCCTCACGGGCGATCTCGTGCGCGACCTCCTCGGGGGCGCCGGCGGCGAGGCACGATTCATATATTTTACTTGCGGAGAAATCCTCCACTCTACCGTCGTGCTTTACAACCTTTTTCGCCACGACGTTACTCTCGCTGAACTCTGTTTTATTAGTTTCGCCTATCAGCGAAGACTTTTTGAGCTTTTCAATACAAAGTGAGGGTATTCTAGGAGCCTTGCTTCAGCACCTGGTGGATCGATAACCGCTGAGCCCTTGAGGCGATTGCGCCAGGCGTAGCTTCACCACAATTAGAGCCTGCTAAAGCCGGGTGGGGTCGAGGCGGTCTAGAAGCCTCTCTAAGGTGTAGCGCTTAACAGCCTCCAGCTGCTCCTTCCTAGATGGCTCGAGGACGACTCTCCCATCGACGAGGACGTACACGATGTTCGCAGCGCTGAGAGAGAGGAGAAGTCTCTCGGGGTCAACCCCCTTGAAACGAGCCAGCTCCGAGGCTACGAGCACCATGTCTGCTACGGAGCCTTCCTCGATCACGCCGCCCTCGACGCTGAGCGCCGAGTATCCCCCGCGGGTGGCGATGCTCATGGCACCGAGGGCTGTGAGGTCCCTTTCCCAGAACAGCTCCCTCTGAAGAATGAGGAAAGCACGCGTGACGTCGAACATGTCCAGGGTCTGGCCAATCAGTGGTGTCTCAGAGCAGAGGCCTGTAGCAACATTGCTCGAGACGAGCTCCCGCACCGGCAGCATTCCCCCGCTGGAAGTTAGCGCGTCAGCCACCGGGGCGTAGACTACTCGTGCCCTCTTCTCGCCGACTAGGCGTAGCTCCCAGCTCGATGCCCAGCCAGGGTTTACCAGAATAGTTCTGGGGGTCAGTAAGCCTAGAGAGTTCAGGAGCTCGATTGGGAATCTCCCGTACTTAGTCTTCGCGGCGTAGAGCTGCGACCTGTCGTTCGCGACGTGCAGGAAAATCAGGGCCTGCTGAGAGCCTGCAGCTCGCTCCCGGATCTCCACCGAGTGCTCGACGGCCTCCTCGAGACCGCCAAGCACTACACCACCCTCCCATCCGCTGAGCATGCCCCACGAGACAGCGGGGGTGACCTTCACCCCCACCTCCCCCGCAATCCTCTGTAGCAGGTCGGGATGAGCTGTGGTGTCGGCTACTAGCGTGGTACCGCTCTCAAGTGCTCGGATCAACGCGAGGCGGAGAGCCAGCTCCGCGACTTCCCGTTGAGGCACATCCTCGTGGTGCCTTTCCCAGGTTGGCGCCGGCGTTTTGGGCGGAGCGTACATGTGCGAGAGGTGAGTGTGGGCGTTCGCCAAGCCGGGCAAGGCTACGAGGCCTTGGCAGTCGATTTCCTCGCCACCCCCTAAGCCAGTCCCGATGCCAGACACTCTCCCGCGCTCAACCGCTATGTCGACGTCGCGCAGGAGGCCTCTCGACGTGACGGCATAGGAGCACTTTTTAAAAACCAGGGTCATCGCGGTTCACCGAACCTTAGCGACCTTGAGAAGTGCTTCTTGAAGAACGGCGAAGCTGTTAGCTCTACGTACTTAACCCTTTTGGCGACGTGCTCTGCCTCCTCGACGGCTTCTTCCGAAACGAGCATCATCCTAGCCCCCTCTACGGCCGTGTTGCCTACCTGCTTGATCGCGGACTCGTCCAGCTCAGGCAGGAGCCCTATGCGAATAGCGCTCCGCGGGTTTATGCTGTAGCCGAACGAGCCGGCGATGTAGAGCCTCTTGAGGGAGCTGGCCTCGAGCCCGGCGTGCTCTAGGAGAGCGAGCACCCCGCTCATCACAGCGGCTTTGGCGAGTCTAACCTCGCTTATGTCCTTCTCGCTGATCGTTATCGCTTCCCCAAGCCCGCTCTCCTCCTCATCCACGAGGACGTACTCGTACCACCCCCCTTCCTTTGCCCTCCTGATCCTCCGGCTACCGGAGCTCCTGTTGAAAAAGCCCCTCTCGGTGAGCAGGCCGCTGTCGAGGAGGGAGGCGACCGCGTCTATGATCGCTGACCCGGCCAGCCCCATCGGCCTCGCGTCCCCTATCGCCCTGTAGTGCACCGCATCGCCTTCGATCGAAACGGATGAAATGGCGCCAACCATAGCTTTCATTCCGTACTTAATGTGCCCGCCCTCGAAGGCGGGTCCAGAGGGCGCGGAGCAGGCGAGGAGATCGCTTCCCGTGTTGAGCAGTATCTCCGTGTTCGTGCCGATGTCGATCAGCATGGACGGCCCGTCTTCGAGGTGCAGGCCTACAGCTATGACGTCCGCGAGGGCGTCGCTGCCGACGTACCCCGCGATGAGCGGCGGGAAGTACGCGGCTCTGACGTTGGTGAGCCCTATGAGCCTTCCAGGCGCCTCGATCGGCCCCGAGGTGGAGGGCACGAACGGGGAGAAGCTCAAGCCGGTAACGTCTATTCCTAAGAGGAGGTGGTGCATGACCGTGTTCCCCACGATGACGGCTGCATCCACATCGCCTCGACCCGCGGCAGATTCTAGGAGTGCCGCCTTCACGAGGTTGTCCACGGCTCCCGCGGCTAGGCGCCGCATGTCCGCGAGGTTTTCAGGCCTGTCTAGCGCCGCGCGGAGCCTGGAAACGATATCGTCCCCGTACACGAGCTGAGGGTTTTCGCTGAAAACCTCCCCGATGCTTCTCCCGCTGTTCAAGTCGACGAGGTGGACTACGATCTTTGTCGTTCCAACATCGACCGCGACGCCGAGGTTCTCGGAGGATGCGTCCCCGGGCTCAACGCGCGTTACTCTGCGATTTCTCCAGATCGTGACTGTGACCTCCCATGAGCCGCGTCGCAGCGCTGCTGGTAGCTCCCTCAAGGCGTCCAGGTCTAGCTCCAAGCCAGCCACCCCGAGGGCTCTAGCCAGCGAGTCGGCATCGGGCAAAGGGTTCTCGAGGCTCGGAGGCTTCACGGCCACGCGGCTCTTTTTCGATAGCGGCGACAGCTTAACGCTCCTGGCGAAGCCGGAGCTAGCCACGCTTAAAGCCCCGGGGCGAGACTCAGGGGGTAGGAGCAAGCGTACCGGACCACTAACCTTGGTCTGGCAGGCGAGCCTGTACCCTCTCGACAGGAGCTCTGCGCCGAGGAGCCGTTTCTCAGCCTCGGTTGCCGGGGTTACGCTTCCGCCTCTCAGTATCACCCTGCACCTGCCGCAGATGCCGCGCCCTCCGCACTCGGTTCTGAAAGGTATACCCGCTCTCTTGAGGGTGTCGTAGAGCCTCTCGCCTTCCTGGGCTTCAACTCTGATGTTGTACGGCTCCACCACTACCTCGACCACTCGTGATCACCTCTCTTTTCGAGCAGCTCGACCTTCGTTATGTTGAAAACCCAATTGTACTCAGAGACCCTGACGGGATAGCCCTCCACGCGCATCTCCTTCCGGAAGAGGGGGGCATCCACGACTAGCGTCTCAGCCTCGCCGCCCTCGAACGCCGGGTTGAATCCATGCACGCGGGCCGAGCTTATGATAGCCTCAACGTCCTCCTGCCCGAGCTCCCTACCGAGTAGGCGGGGGTCTAGGCCCTTCGCGGACAGCGAAGTTAGGATGAATCGGAAGCCTTGCCTCACGAGCTCGCGCATGTACTCCTCTTGGTTCTTCCGCCACAGGGGGTTGAACACCTCGAGACCTTGCTCCTCTGCTACGAGAGAGATGCGGAGGCGCTGGTAGTCTGAGCTCAGCGCGCCGGTGACCAGCGCGGTACAGCCGTGCGCCTCCCGAGCGGCTGTTAGCGCCCTCTTCAGCGCATCGACGTCGCTCTCAGGTCCCTGTTCGTAGAAAACCTGTGGCAGGCCTAAGGCTTCGGCCTGAAGCTTCGTCAGCTCAACGTAGGGCACGTGGAACATCATTGAGTCCTCCGAGCGTGGCTTGATGGTGATGAGGCACCCGAAACTGAACCCCTTGAGGAGCGCCCAGTGCAGAGCGTAGGTGCTGTCTTTGCCCCCAGAGAAGAGCACGCAGACGCGCCTAGGCGAGCTCTCTCCTGAGAAGGGACGCAACTCTCTCACCCTCCTCCCTGTCCAGCTGCCTGCGGCCGAGGTGCGGCACACCATAGGGGATGACGTGCACGTGAGCGTGCATTATCTCCTGGCCTGCCTCGCTCCCGTTGTTCATGACGATCCTCACCCCTTTCGCTCCGAGGGCCTTCAGCTGGGCTACTGCGACCTTTTTGGCGAGCACGAAGGCTTTAGCAACGGCCTCCTCGGGCATGTCGAAGATGTTCGTGTAGTGCTTCTTCGGCGCGACGAGCGCGTGGCCCAGCGTTAAGGGGTACTTGTCTAGGAAGACTACGAACTCCTCGTCCTCGTACACCGTCACGGCGTCCCTCTCGTGTCGGGCGATACCGCAGAACACGCAGTGTGTCTGCACAGGTGAGGTTTTACCGCAGACTGCTAATAAAGCTACGCCGAGGGGCCAAAACTGATCCCAGGAAAGGGTTTTTAGGCCCCGAAAGCGTGTTTAGTGTCGAGCGGTCTTGGAGTCCCTAGTGTGGTTGCTGAGCAGCCTGCTTGGGGAGAACCTGCTGGGGGTCGTCGTCTACGGCTCTTCAAGCAGGCGCGAGGACTTCACTCCTCTAAGCGACTATAACGTCGCGGTGATCGTTAGGGAGAAGCCGCCAGTGGAGGAGATAGCTTACGTCATGGAGGAGCTGGGGCCCGACGTGTCGCCCCTCTTCCTCACGCTAGACGAGCTCGAGCAGCTGATACGTGACGGTGAGTTCATCGCGCACGAGATCGTACGCGGCCAGCTGGTGTACGGTGGAGAGGAGGTGATCCGCGCGTTGGGCGCGCAGCCCCCTCTCACGCCACGCTCGGTAAGCTACCTCTTCAGGCACTCGCTCACCTGCCTCGCTTTGAGCCTCCAGAATTACCTGGTCGGGAGGCCGCACTCGGCTATCAGCTATGCCTACAAGTCCTTGAGAAGCGCCGCCCGGTTCGTAGCCGCTAGGGAGAGAGCCGTCCTCCTCTCGGACGCCGAGATCCTGGGCTACTTGACGGCCCGTGGGGGTTTTGAGGGTGTAGCGGCGACCTACTCGAGGATACGGGAGGTGAGGTTCAAGGGCATCAGAAGGGAAGAGTTGCTGCCCCTGCTAGCTCAGGTTTACGAGGCCTCGGCTCGCCTCCTAGGCTTAGAGATGCCGGACACGCGGCAAACCGTCGAGAAGCTGTTGAGCGAGCTGGCTTTCGTGGCCGACGTCAGGGCGGTGGAAAGGGACAACCGCGTCGAGCTTGTAATCCTCGGGGTCGACAGGAAAGGCGTCACGAGAGAGGTCCGCGTACCGTAGCGGTGGGGCGCCTGGCGACGCCAGCCGACGTCAGGAAGGTTAAGGAGGAGATCAGGAGGAGAGTCTGGTCCAAGCTGGTGAAAGAAGGGATAGCGCTACCGCCCTTTCCCGTTGAAGGCAGAATCCCCAACTTTCGAGGCGCGGATGCCGCTGCCAGGAGGCTCGTGGCCAGTGAGCTGTTTCAGAGCGCCCGGGTCGTATTCTGCAACCCGGACTCACCCCAGAGGCATGTTAGGGAGGCTGTGCTTCAGAGCGGGAAGCTGCTCGTCATGGCTTCGCCGAGGCTACGCAGGGGCTTCCTGGTGATCGACCCTAAGCATCTGCCGAGGGCCGCCATCCCCCGCGCCTCGACGATCCGGGGGGCGTTCGAGTACGGCAAGGTCGTCACGCTTGAGGTTCCGAGAGTTGACTTGAAAGTTGCAGGAAGCGTAGCGGTTGATGTGCACGGGGGCAGGGTGGGTAAAGGCGGGGGCTTCAGCGACCTTGAGTTCGGGATACTTAAGTCTCTGGGAGCCATTGACGACTCAACTCCCGTGGTAACCACCGTTCACGACGCGCAGGTAGTTGAGGGCATACCCATGCTGAAGCACGATGTGCCGGTTGACTACGTGTTCACGCCGACCCGCGCTATAAAAACGCAGAAGGTGCATCCGAGGCCCGAGGGGATCTACTGGGAGCTACTCAGCGATGAGGAGATCAGGAGCATACCTGTTTTGCAGGAGCTACTTCGGGCGTTGAAGAGGTAAGGTTTTTAGAGCTAGAGCTCGCGTAGACATGGTATGAAGATTCTCGTGACGAACGACGATGGGCCATTCTCACCCGGGCTATCTCTGCTCCGGGAGGCGGTGCGAGGATTCGGAGAGGTCTACGTGGTGGTCCCGGAAACCCCGAAGTCCGCTACGGGCCTAGGCCTCACACTGCACAAGCCTGTCCGCGTGAACAAGCTGAAAATCGACGGTGAGCCGCTCTACCTCGTGAGCGGTACTCCGTCCGACGTCATCTACATAGCGATGAACGTAGTCACGGGCAAGCCCGATGTGGTGTTCTCCGGTGTTAACATCGGGGATAACCTAAGCATCCAGGTTATACTCACCTCCGGCACGCTCGGCGCAGTCCTCCAGGCCTCGATAGAGGGGACGCCTGGAGTGGCCTTCAGCGCGTGCGTGGACTCGCCGGAGGAGCTCGAGGAGCCCGAGTACCGCAAGTTCGTACTCAAGGCTACCCGGGCTGTAGCCGAGGCGGTGCTCAAGCGTGGGTTCCCCCCAGGGATCGACGCGCTGAACGTGAATTTCCCGCCGGTGATATCGAGCGAGGTGGTTGTAGTCAGACCTGCTAAGCGCAGGTTCGCAGCGGCCGTGGTTAAGAGGCGAGACCCGCAGGGGAGGCCTTACTACTGGCTGTACGGTCAGCCAGTGGAGGCGGAGGAGGGTAGCGACGTGCACGCCGTGCTTGAAGATGGGAAAATCGCTGTGACGCCGATTTCTCTCGGCTCGCTCTTCGAGTTCAGGTCGGAGAGCCTCGCGGGCCTCCTAGAGGAGGTTAGGAAAAAGCTTGAGAGTGGTTCTGATGGCTAAGAACTTCCTCGTAACGGGTAGACCCGGGGTAGGTAAGACTACATGCCTTAAGCGGCTCGCCGAGATCCTGGTCAGCAGGGGCGTCGCGGTAGGCGGCATGATAACACTGGAGGTGAGAGAGGCGGGCGTCAGGAAGGGCTTCGAGGTCGTAGACCTGCTCAGCGGGAGGAGGGGTGTTCTCGCCAGCACCGGCGCAGGCGAAGGCCCCCGCGTGGGCAGGTACGTAGTGAATCTCAGGGACCTCGAGGACGTGGGGGTCAGCGCGGTGAGAAACGCAGTCGATAAGGCATCTGTCGTAATAATCGATGAGATTGGACCAATGGAGCTCTTAAGCGAAAGTTTCAAGGAAGCCGTAACGTCGGCCCTCAACTCCGAGAAGCCCGTAGCCGCCTCTATACACGAGAGGGCGCGCGAGAATCCGTTCGGAAGGTCGGTGCTCGAGAGGCGGGACGTCGAGCTCATCCCGCTCAGCCTGGCGAATAGGGAGCGAGTGCCAGCCGAGCTTGCGAGAAAGATAGCTAACCTTCTAGCCCGTCAGTAAACTAGTGAGTATGTCTCCCGCGCCACCTCCTCGGTGACCTCAAAGGGCGCGTTGGCGAGGTTCCTCTGGTAGCGTAACCCGTCGCGTACGAGCTCTTCTAGTCTTTCCCCAGAGACGCCCAGGTCTCTCAGCCTCAGGGGCGCGGCCACACTGGCCATCAGGGACCGTAGGGCTTCCTCTAGGCCTCCGGGGGGCCTTGAGATACCAGTAGCTTCGAAGAACCTCTCGGCTTTCTCAGGCATATAGGCCTCGTAGAACCTCGCTGCCCCGGGGAGTATTATCGCATTCGCGAAGCCGTGAAGGAGCCCGTACTCGACAGTGAGCGTGTAGCCGAGCCCGTGGCCCACGTTGGTGCCCGTGTGGTTTATGGCTATGCCGGCTATCATGCTAGCGAAGAGCATCTTCTCCCTGCACTCCAGCACACCCGAGACGGCGCAGGGCAGGTACCTGAACGATATCCTCGCGGCTTCGAGGGCCATCAGGTCGGAGTAGGGGTTGCTACGCTTGCTGAAGTAGGCCTCCACAGCGTGGCTAAGCGCGTCTAGGCCAGTGCTGGCGCTCTGCTCCCTGGGAAGGTACCTGAGCACCTCAGGGTCCAGTAGCGCAAAGTCCGGATAGAGGCCTTCACCCGAGATAGCGACTTTCATCTTGGTGGACTCGTCGACCAGAACGCTGTACTTCGTGACCTCGCTGCCAGTACCGTGGGTCGTGGGAACCGCTATCAGGGGCTTCAGCTTCTGGTTAACGGCCTTGGGGTAAACGTAGTCAGAGACGTCGCCCCCCAGCGTGTACACGACGTTCACGGCTTTCGCGACATCGATGACGCTCCCACCTCCGAATGCCACGAAGACTTCCACGTCCATGCTCCGGGCTGCCTCGAGGCACCTCCTGACAGTTGAGTAGGTGGGATTGGGCTCGACCTCCTGGAAGAAGCCCACCTTAACGCCGTGCTGCTCGAGAAGGCGCCTTATCTTATCGTCGTAGCCGTACCTCCGCGCGAACGTCCTCCCGGTGATCACGAGAGCCCGGGAACCCGCTGCTGAGGCAAGCTCACCTACCTTCTCAAGGGAACCTCTGCCGAAAATAACGCGCGTGGGTTGTGCCACTGAGAAAGGGGGGAGAGCGCACATACAGATCTAGAGTACGTCCCGGGGAGCAGAAAAACTTTGTGCCAAACGCTCGGCGGGCTACTTCACTAGGTCCGGGTAGTACTCTCTGAGAACTCTCTTCATGTCGACCACAGGTGCGAATGTGAGTAACGAGTTCAGGGCTATTGTCTGGAAGCCTTCGCGGTCGGAGCTGTAGAGATCTAAGGCTTTTAGGAACTTGGTCTTCAGCTCCTCATACTCGACCCTGTCCACTTCAGCCACGCGAGGGTCGCGGCCGAAGTCCACCAAGTCCCTTATGTCTTGGCCGAATAGCCAGCCATTCACGCCATCCACGATCATTTCCACTGCCGCCCCGTCCCGGGACGCCACAGGCACCGTGCCGTTCACAGCAGCTTTCATGAAGCTTGTCCCGCTGGCCTCCCAGCCGGAGAACGGTGTGAACAAGAGGAGGTCGCCGCCCGCGATGAGCGTCTTAGCCTTTTGGACGTCGTAGTCGTGGAAGTAGACGACGTTGCTGTACTTTCTCTCGAGCTCCTTGAACTCCCGCATGAACTGCAGACCCTCCTTGTCATCGGGGTGGGCTTTACCGCCGAGGACGAAAACCACGTTGTCCCTAGCCTCCTCGACAAGCCTAGTCACGAAGTACGGCCTCTTGTACTTGGTCATCCTCCTGGCCCACACCGCGATCATCTGCTCCTGCGAAACTGCGAGGGGCTTCCTGGAGTTTATCAGCCTCACTAGGTTGGCTCTGGCCTCGCTCTTGGCCAGGGCGAAGTTCTCGGGATTCAGCTCCCCTTTCTCGAACCTCTCCCTAAGCCCCGGGTGCATCCACCTCTCGAGGTCTATGCCGTTGGTGACGAACCTCGCCTTCTCAATAAGGTGGGGTATCACGCGCTTCATCACGTCGAAGTGCTTCGCCGAGACCATTATCAGCTCACTGGACATGATCGCCCCGAGCGTGGTCAGGACGATTTTATCCTCTATCATCTTGTAGCCGAACTCTTGCTCGAAGAGCCCCCTGGGGAAAGATGGGTGCCCCCACGGCCCCGGGGTGTGGATAATGAGCCTGTAGCGGCCTGGAAGCCGGAGGACGAGAGGGAGGAAAGCGGTGTAGGCCTCCTGGAGGTCGATGTAGCGCACTGAGTCGACGCCGATCTGGCTTTTGATGTACTCAGCCGAGGCTCTTGCCAGCAGGACGTACTTGTAGAACTTCTCCTCAACACCCCTTTCGATGAAGAGACGGCTCGTCAGGGACGTCGCCCACTCCGGGGATAGCGGCTCGAAGAACACTACGCTGGCCTTCCCCTTCGTGTAGACGTGCGCCGCGACGCTAACGCGCTCACCCTTGAGCTTGACTTCAAGCTCGCAGCACTTGCGGAGCCTGTTTAGGAGGTCTGCGGGCTGAGGCTGCGGCTTCGGCAGGGGAGTGCCGTCAGGGCCGAGCTCGTAGTCGACGTAGCCTTCGCGGTAGAGCAGGGTGAGCACATAGTAGTTTAAGCCGAGCCTCGCCGCGGCGTAGAACTTGTCTCCTTCCAGGACTCCTAGGCCTCCGGCGTAGGTGTACCCCTCATCGAGAGCGATCTCGGGCGTGACGCTCACAATAGCGTCGTCAGACATACGCCACAACTTAGCGCTTAGCCCGTTAAAAAACTTTCAATTTTACCGCTCGTTACTACCAGCGAGCATCTCGGCGACCTCGGCCATGGTTCTCGCTGTGGCGTCTGGGGTGGTCGAACCGTTGTATTCGTGAAAGCCTGTGAAGGCCACCGCTTTCATCCCGAAGTTCTTGGCTCCCGCGATGTCGGCTTCCTCATCGCCCACGAAAAGGCTTCGGGAGGGGACTATCCCTGTCTCGCGGACGATCACCGAGAAGAACCTTGGGTGAGGTTTGCGGAAACCTATCTCGTCCGAGAAGGCGAGGTAGTCGAAGAGGCAGAGGAGGCCGTGCTCCCGGAGGAGCCTCTCAGACGCCTTTCCGCTTGCGGTGTTGGAGGCCAGAATCACTTTGAAGCCTCGCTCGCGCGCGGTTTTTATCAGATCAGCCACGCCCTCAGCTACCACGAGGTGCGTGAGGTAGGGGTAGACGTAAGCTTCCTCGAGCCTCCTCAGCACATCCAGGTCCGGCTCTATTCCCAGCTTATCGAGGAAGATCAGCATCTCGGCGGTGAGGTTCACCTCGGCGTGGGTTGTGGTGCGGATCGTGTCGGCGAGCCTGCGGGCGGCCATGTACGCTTCGTACACGGCCTCGAAGCTCAGCGAGCGCCCGGCTTCGCCTAGGCTCTCCCGGATCTTCCGCACTCTCAACCTATGGTACTCCTCCAGCGGCAGCTTGGGCCAGAAGATGGTCCCCCACAGGTCTATGAGTAGCCCTCTTTCCACTTCTCGTAACACCCTTTCAGTCGCTCGACGTCTAGCTCGCCGGCAACCACAGGCACAGCTAGGTTGAAGTTCACGAGCACCTGGGGGTGAATCTCGCCAACAATGCCTAGCTCTCCGCACTCGGAGAGAACCCTCGCTGCCCTGCCAGAGATGAAGCTTTTGTGCTCTAGGGCCCTGAGCTCATGGCCTGCCTTGAAGAGCGCGCACAGTGTTTTCAGGGTGGCTAAGCCGTCTGTGAGCGTTACACCTTTTCCTGCAATGGCGAAGGCGAGGTGGCGCTCGTCCCGCGCTCTGTTCTCGCGGGAGGGATCCGGTATCACGACGTCGCCGACCTCGAAGATCCTCTGCGGGTAGCCGGCGTGCTTGCTGTTCGAGAGTGTGGCCAGGAGCTGAGGTATGATCCACGTGCGGAGCGCGTGGTACATCTCGTGCTTCGGGTTCTCAACCTCCACAATATCGCCTACCTCCAAGCCCATCATGGTGAACATCAGCTCCCTGCTTGTCATGATGTAGTTGTTCACCTCGATGAAGCCCATCCCGATCATCGCCTCGCGGACCGCCCTGGAGAAGACCTCGAGGCCATGCTCCCGGCCCGGGTGGAGCGGCGGCATGTACTGGGGCTCTATTCTCTCATAACCGTAGGCCATCGCAACCTCCTCGGCGATGTCCACGGGGTGCAGGATGTCCACCCTGAAGTACGGGTAAGCCACCCTCAGCTCGTCCCCGCCGATAGCCACCGCTTCCATGCGCATCCTGGCGAGCAACTCCTGCGTCTCGCGGGGGCCTAGGTCCAACCCAAGCAGCTGCCTGTTCAGGGAGACGTTGTAGGTTACATGATCCGGCTCAAGCCTCGGGGACACCTCGGACAAGGCCCCGGAGACATTCCTAACCTGGTATATTGTGCCTCCCCTTGTCGCCACCGCGGAGGCCATGAGCGTCACGATTCTCCTCCCTGCTTCGGGGTCGGTGCTTGTAACGTCTATAAGCACGTCCCTCGTGCTCTCGGTGACCCTGTAGTCCTCGCTGTTTGTTATGGGTGGGAAGCTCACTACTTTACCCTCCGCATCCACTATGAGGGGAAGCATCTCATGCCCCTCCACTAGGTGCCTGTATGCCACGCCTTTGGGGTGCTCCCGAAGGACCTGCAGGGGGGTCATCTCAACGGTGAAGCCGAGGGGCTTGAACTTCACAGCCTCAGGCTTGACGCCGACGTACCTGATGGGGAACTCCACGCCCCTCAGGTCGTAGAGCCCGATTGAGACCTTCCTCCTGTCTCTGCCGTACGTCAGGTGGATTTTCTCCTGTAGCTGCATCAGCTGCCGTATAGCCTCGTCGTCCAAGCTAACCCCCCTCACTACGGCGAAGTACGCATAAGGCCTGTAGCTCGGGCCCTCGATCCTGGCTTCCCCGACCACGCCCCCACTCTTGAACCTCGGTAAGCCGAGCTCAACTTCAAGAAGACCCCTCAGGTAAACAGACAGCAGCTCGGCGGAGTACAGGTCAGGCCTGTCGTGGGTAGCCTCATAGGCAACGGCCGAGTCGCCGACCTCCTCCACCTCGCACTTGAGCCTTGGGAGCAACTCTTCGATGTCGGCCTTGGACAGGCTCCGCCCCACGAGCCTTTCGAGGTCCCAGAGGCTGACTTCTACGACCGGCATGCACGTCACCTCAGTAGGCTTAAGGGTATCGGCCTAGGTGCGCGCCTTATGAACTCTAAATCCTGCGTGAAGAGGAGGCGGATGTCGTCGATCCCGAGGACGGCCATGGCGATCCTGTCGATGCCTATACCCCACGCGGCCACGTTGACGCCGCTGACCCCCAGAGCCCAAAGCATCTCGGGCCGGAACATCCCGCCGGGGAACACTTCTATCCAGCCGAGCTTCTCGTGCTTGATGAAGCCCTCCACGCTCGGCTCGGTGAAGGGGAAGTACGCGGGCTTGACCTTAACCCTCCCGAGGCCTAATCTCCTGGCCATCTCGTCGAAGAAGCCTAGAAGGTTCCTGAACGTGACTTTGGGGCCGACGATTATGCCCTCGAGCTGGTAGAACTCCATGCTGTGCTTCGCGTCCAGGTTCTCAGGCCTGAAGACCCTGTCTAGGGAGAAGCACATGTACTCCCCGCTCCCGCGCTGGTATAGAGTCCTGGCCGAAACCGCGGTCGTCTGCGTGCGGAGTATCAGCCTCAGAGCCCTCGAGGGGTCCCACCTGTACCCCCACCCCCGAGACCCCGTTGCGCCCCCGCTCTCGTGCGCGGCTGCTATCCTCTTCATGAGCTCCTGGTCGTGGAACGAGCCCAGCTGGTTCCCCTTGAGGAAGTATGTGTCGTGGATCTCCCTAGCGGGGTGGTCCTGGGCCTGGAAGAGCGCGTCGAAGTTCCACAGCTCGAGCTCGACGTGGGGGCCTTTCATCTCCTCGAAGCCCATCTCCACGAGGATCTCCCTTAGCCAGTCAAGGAACTCGAGGTAGGGGTGTTTACGCCCGAGGGGCAGGCTGGGCGGCTCCACGCTGAGGTCGAACGGCTTAAACACCGCGCTCCTCCACTCTCCGCTAGCTATAACCTCCGGCGTGAGCTCCGTTATGACCCGGGCCTCCACCACCAGCCCCCTCTCCCACAGCTTCACAAGCTGGTCTGTTGGCCTGACGCTTATCCTCGTGCGCCTCCTAGCCTCCACGAGACCCCTCCTCCTCAGCGAGTTCAGGACGCTGGCCTCAGGCTGAGCCCCCTGGGACACGAGCCTGAGGGCTTCCCTCGTCCTCTCTACAAGCTCCCGTGCTCTGGCAAAGTCCGGCACGATCACACCGCCCGGTCTGAAGGATACTGCTTTCCCAGCCGCGAGTTGGGCCAGGCCGATCTCGATCTCTTCCCTGGGGATGTTGCGCTCGCTCCCGAGTGCGGTGAGCCTCTCCTTGGTGAGCTCGCCGGCCTCCTCAAGTATCCTGAGGACCTTCTCCTCGGGTAGACCCTCCGACAGGCACCTCTCGCCCTCTCTCGTGAGCGCGTAGAGCGCTTCCTCGGTCCTGTAGACCTCGAGGAGGCCTCTGGCCCTCAGCTCTTCGAGGTCCCTCATGAGGTCCTCGCGCTTCGCCCCCATCCTCGCGGCTAGCTCGTCTGCGTCACTGCAATCCTGCAGAACCGCTTCGACGATCCTCTTCTGCCTCGCTGGGAGGAGAACCCTCTCTAAAATTGGCGCTCCATGGCCACCACTTGTACTACTGCCCATACGGACACCTTTAAACGTTGCTTAAATCAGGAGAAGATAGCAATTTATATTATTAGCTCTCTCGGTTTCAGAAAAACGGCGATACCGTTGCTCGACCCCTACGAGGTCAGGAGGGATTTCCCGATTTTCGCCAGGAAGGTTCACGGCAAGCAACTGATATACTTCGACAACGCGGCGACTAGCCAGAGGCCTGTTCAGGTCATAGAGGCCGTAGATAGCTTCTACAGGAGCCTGAACGCTAACATCGGCAGGAGCGTCCACGAGCTCGCCTTGGCGGCTACGGAGGCGTACGAGGCGGCCCGCAAGGTGGTGGCCGCGTTCATCGGCGCTAAGCCGGACGAGCTCGTATTCACCAAGAACACTACTGAGAGCATAAACCTCGCGGCGTATTCCCTGCTCGCATCGGGCCTAGTGAGGAGCGGGGACGAGATCCTGGTCACCCGCATGGAGCACCACAGCAACCTGCTACCCTGGGTGCGGATTGCGAGGCTCGCCGGGGCTAAGCTCAAGGTTGTAGAGGTGACGGATGACGGGAGGCTCGACCTCGACGACTTCCGCAGGAAGCTGACGGATAAAGTGAGGGTCCTCGCGGTGACGCATGTGAGCAATGTGACGGGTGTCGTCAACCCTGTCAAAGAGCTCTGCGAGGAGGCTAGGAGCCGCGGCGCGCTCTGCCTCGTCGACGGGGCCCAGAGCGTGCCCCACATGCGCGTGGACGTCGGCAGGATAAAGCCGGACTTCCTGGCCTTCTCAGGGCACAAGATGCTCGGGCCGATGGGCATAGGGGGGCTCTATATAGAGCGGGAGCTTGCGGAGAAGCTGGAGCCTCCCTTCCCTGGGGGCGGGGCCATCTCCCTCGTGGAGTGCGGCGCGGAGGAGTGCAGGGCCGAGTGGCTGCAAGCCCCACACAAGTTCGAGGCTGGAACTCCGAACGTCGCCGGCGCCGTCGGCCTCTCTGCGGCGGTCGAGTACCTCGAGAGAATCGGTATGGAGAGCATAGAGGCTCACGAGAGAAGGCTCACTGAGAAGGCTCTAGGCATCCTTCAGGAGCTCGGAGTCACCGTCTACGGGCCGCTCGACGTCAAGGAGAGAGTCGGTGTTGTCAGCTTCAACGTCGGTAAGCTCACGCCGCACGAGGTTGCCCAGCTCCTCGACAGCGAGGGTATCGCCGTGAGGAGCGGGCACCACTGCGCCCTCCCGCTCGTGAAGAGGCTGGGCACGCCCCTCGGTACGGTCAGGGCGAGCTTCTACCTCTACAACACGCTCGAGGAGCTTGAGGTGTTCGAGGAGGCTCTCAGGAAGATACTGGTCATTGCGACCTAACCTGCTAGGGGTTAGACGGAGTCCTGGACGTACTCCCGGCCACTCCTCAGCGCCTCCTCGGCGCGTATGAGCTCGCGGGTCAGGTACGAGGCGTGCCTCGGCATCAGCGCGTCGAGGTTCAGCTGGCTCAGGAGCTCGCGGGCGCTAGAGCCGGTCAAAGACTGAACGAGAACGCCCTCCTGGTCCCTGAGCTCGAGCACAATCCTGCAGCCCTCAACTCTAATAAGGAAGTTCCCCTTCGGATCCTCCACGAACGCCGCAAACTCCCTTCTGTGCCTGTCCACCACCTCTCGGGCCCGCGCGAAGTCGTGCTCGTAGACGTGGAGCGAGGCGCTGAAGACGACGAGGAAGCCGGGCCTCACGTTGCGGCCAGTCTTCTCGGAGAGTTGGAGGGAAACGTGCTCCATGAGCCTGAGGAGGCCGTAGACGTTCACCGGCCACCCGGCGTAGGCGTCGTGGCTCCTGAAGTACGCCAGCTGGTTGTACCTTCCGCCGGACAGGTCTCCCTGCACTGCCAGGAGGCACGGGGGGTCGCTACTCGAGGGGTCCACCTGGAAGTCCCAGGTGAGGGCTACAGCCCTCCTCGTGCTCGGGGAGGACGCGAGCCTCGATACGAGGCGCTCCAGCTGGTCCCCCGCTTCCCGGTGCCTCCGCAGCCTTTCGCCGTAGGAGTAGCTGGCACCCTCCACGCCCCTCAACAGAGACTCCACGTGCCTGTCCAGTTCTTCCCGGGGGAAGAACTCGCTGAGCCTGTGGGAGGAGGCGAGGGCCTTCTCGGCGTAGAGGACCACCTGCGCTCCCAGCACCTGCTTCTGCTTCTCACCGTACTCGCTCTCCTTGAGGAACCCCCACGTCATCACGGCGTCCAGGAGCTTAGCCCAGGCCCTGACCACGTCCTCCTCGACCAAGCTCAGCCCGGCCACCTGCACGGGCCAGGACGAGGCCCGCACCTCCTTAAGCTCGAGACTGAGCCTCTGCCTCCTCACGCCGGGCGAGAAGCTCTTGTTCACAGCGTCCGCAAGCGCTTGGTAGTCGCCCCTCCTGAACGCTTCGCGGAGGTCCAGGACCCTAACGGCGTCAAGCAGGGGCTTGAGCTCCTCTAGGGGCCACATCAGTCTGAGGCTCTCCGGACTCCCCCCTCTGAAGAGCTCGACTAGAGCTTCCCCGCTGCCCGAGAGGTCCGCACCGAAGACTATAACCGTGTCTATCTCGGGGTGCTGGGAGAGGGTGTGGAGGAGGTAGTTCACCCCATACCTCGTATACAGGGTGCCGACGATGTTCACTTTGCCGTCCACGCCCAGCTCTCTAAGCTTCCCCGCAACGATCTCCTTCTTCGTCCATAGGGTGGCCACAGCGACGTTGGACTCCGGGTTCAGCACCAGGACGTCAGGCATAGCCGCGCTTCAGACTACACATGTCGCAGGGCTAAAAATCAGTATTGTTGGAAATTCTGGTTAGCCGTAGGTGTATGTGTCTCCTCCGACTACTGCTGGGAGGGTTTTCTGGATGACTGTGTTTCCGCTCTGGTCGAGCACTCTCATGGTGGCGTTCCTGAGTATTGAGCAGTTGATCACGCTGAGCCTCGCCATGCCCGTGGCGTCAGCCGCTGCCTGGGCGCAGAGGCTCATCGAGGAGTCGAGCAGCTGCACGCGCCAGCCAGCCTGCAGCCCCGAGACGACCACGTACCTCGGGTCGGCGCCAGAAGTCACGACAAAATCGTCGAACAGCGTTGTGCCTCCATCTGTGGCTAAGCCTATGTAGTTTGGAGATATTGTCGTGTCTTTAGCAGAGAGAGTAGCCATAGTGTTCCCATTTTGATCGTATAATACTAGGCTCATTGTATTCGGGGACCCCTTCGTAAACTTCACGTAAAGGGTATACCAGCTCGAAACATATCCAGTTATAGTATCATTTAGAGTAACCCAGGTAGTAACCCAGGACCGCCCCTGTGGGAGGCTTTCGTATAGGAGGGCATTAAGCCATATGTTGTTTCCCTGGGGTTCTAATGACAGCTCGTAAAGCTGTGTGGAATTAGTGAGCTGTTCTAGGAGAACAACCCCCCTGTAAACCCTGTCGTTCCGTTGAACATTGCCGAGCTTCACGATCGCCTGAATTGTGGCCGAGATCCTGGTGTTGTTCGCGAAGACAGAGTCGCCGCCTGGCCCCCCATCGTTGTCGGTTCCCCGCAGGGCGTTGCCCCTCCACCCGCCCGGGACGATAGCCCAGGTGCCTCCGAGCGGTGTCCAGCCTGACGGCATCGACTCGAAGTCCTCGTAGATCACTGCACCCCTCGACTGGAGTAGGAGGTCCCTCGCGATGACGGTGATGGTCTTGGAGTCGTCGTAGCTGCCCGTGGCTAGGTTCTTGACCTTGAGCGTCCAGGTGTAGGTGCCCCTAGTCGGTGGGAGTGTGACAGTGAGGGTGGCAGTTTTGGGCGAGGCGGGGCTCACTGAGAGCTGGGTCGCATTGACGAGGTTGCCGTTTTGGTCGTAGACCTCGACACGCGCCGTCCCGGCTACTTGCCCGGTGTTGCTCACAGTTACCACCAGCACCTGCTTAGACGACACCGTGCCGGCGATGGTGGAGTTGTAGCTAAGTATAGTGAAGTGGGGCTGCTGTTGCCCAGACGCGCCGCCGGCAGTGTAAGCGAGGCTCGCGGCTAATTTGGGAGAGTTGGGGTGTATTATGTAGACTCTTGTGATGGCGATTGCTCTTAATTCCTTAATTGCTGTGGAGTTTATGCCGACAGGTATCTGCGCTGCGCCTCCAGGCGGGAGCGTGATGCTTAGCGGGATTCGTGTTGCAGAGGTGTTTGTGATCACCCATAAGCCGTGGATCGCGGTGTAGCCTGGTCCCTGGTTTTTCGCGTATAGGTAAAAGCCCGTTGTGTTGTACATCGTCAGATTCGTGGTCGCCTGGTCAAGCAGAACTGTGAAGTTCCTCGAAGCCTGCATAGAGAGTATGTAGCTGGGAGAGTGAACTGTTATCGCGGAGGTGGTGCTTGCTGGGAGGAGGTACGTTGCTGATAAAGTGTAGACTCCCTCAGGTGTCTTAGTGTAGACCTGGGCATTCAGGGTGATGGAGGGGTTGAGGTAAAGGCTCTGCGTCACATCAACGGTGTTAGTCGGAACCGTTGTCGTGAAGTTTACCTGAAGCACATAGCCGTTTGCAGTGGAGTTTGGGGTGAAGACAAGCCCTCTTCCATCTAGCGTGCTCAGGTTTCCGGTCTGCGTGCATCTTCCCACGAGGACATTGACGAGGGGCGGCGTGGATGTGGCGTTGCTGTATGTGTCGGCTATGCTGAGTGATAGTACCCCCTCGCCCACCCTCTGGCTTTGAGTCTGGGTGGCTATGGCTTGGAGTTCCGTCTGGGATCTCATGTACTGGAGCAGGATGGCCGCGACTAGCACCAAGATTATCGTCATGAGGACTGCTCCGAGCGCTGACGCCTGCGCCCTACGGGACGACGTAGTCTCTCACCTCGAAGCAGTTCGTGTAGGAGCAGACTCTCACGGTGTAGGTGCCCCTCGCGGTCATGCTGGTGCAGATGCCCTTGGTCTCCCCCACGCGTATCGGAACGTAGCCGCTCCACGCAAGGGTGCCGTTGAGGTACACCGAGACCACTTCGGTGGAAACATCCCCTGTGTTGGTGACCTGGACGCAGATGGAGCCGGTGGCGCTGTCTCTCTCGAGGAGCTCGACGAGGAGAAACTCCCTTAGCCCCTTCTCTGACGTGATGCGCTCCCTCTCAATTCTCTGGGACGCCTGCTGCCAGGTGGGGTAGAAGAAGCTCCAGGCGAGCGCCCAGAGGGCTACAGCTATCGCCATTAGGAGTAGCGCGGCCACGACCTCCGCTTGGGCTTTACTCATGACAAGCCTCTACCTTTGGTGCGAGGATCAGGTATATAACGTTTCATAGCGGAGTATGGCTGATGGAGAGGAAGTTTATCCCCAAGCTTAGGGCAGAGGTAGCAGCCATCGGTCTAGGGACCTGGGGCATCGGTGGAGGATTCTGGACCCCAGACCGCTCGCGCGACGAGGAGTGGGTGGACGCGCTTAGGTACGGGTTGCAGCTGGGCCTGACTCTCGTGGACACCGCTGAGATGTACGGCGGGGGCCACGCGGAGGAGCTCGTGGGAATGGCTGTTAAGGGCTTCAACCGGGATGATGTCTTCATAGTCTCGAAGGTCTGGCAGACGCACGCCGCGCGGGACGAGGTGGTGAAGGCGGCCGAGGCCAGCGTTAGGAGGCTCGGGACGCACATCGACCTCTACCTCATACACTGGCCCCCTGAGGGCGTTGAGCTCTGCGAGACGATGAGGGGGCTGGAGGAGGCGGTGAAGAGGGGTTACGCCAGGTTCATCGGTGTCAGCAACTTCGGCTTACAGCTCGTGGAGGAGGCTAGGAGCTGCCTCAACCAGGTGGACGTCGTGGCCATCGAGAACAAGTTCAGCCTGCTTGACCGGCGCGACGAGGGCTCCGTCATCCCCTACGCTGAGCGCGAGGGGATGCTGTACCTAGCGTACACCCCACTGGAGAAGGGTCAGCTAGCCCGCGACCAGTTCCTCGCAAGCCTCGGGGCCAAGTACGGTAAGACCGCGGCACAGGTCGCGCTGAACTGGCTCTTGAGGTTTAAGCCCGTGGTCCCCATACCGAAAGCCAGCAGCAGGCGGCACGTGGAGGAGAACGCCGGGGCTGCCGGGTGGAGGCTCAGCGAGGAGGACTGGAGGCTTATATCGGAGAAGTTCAGAAGGGTGCTAGCTTAGCAATACAGGCTAGGGTTTACCGCAACGAGGACGTCAAGAGGGTCGTAGCCTTCGTGCCGCGCGGGCACAAGCACGTCAGAGTGCTCATCGAGCTCGCTGACGTGGCGATCGTGCTTCAGGAGGCAACAGTCGCGGGAATCGTGAGGGCGTACATCGATGTCGCGCTCCACCCATCGAGGACGGCTGTAGAGCTTGTCTCGCGTAGACTCGAAGAGAGGAAGAGCGGATTCGCGGAGCACCAGCTGGTCGAGTCGGATAGGAACGAGGATGAGGTTCTGAGGGAAGTCGAGGAGATTCTGCCCGGGTAGGGCTACCTCCTGAGCCTCTCGGCCAGTTTGTCTGCCACTTCGCGAGGAGTTATCGCTCTGACCCCTAAGCGCCTCGCCACCTGCTGGACGTGGGTTAGCATGAAGCCGTGTGCCTCAAGGAAGTCGGGGTCCCCGAGGACCTCGTGAGCGCCCCCGTCCCTGATGACTCTGCCTTTCTCGAGCACTATGATCCGCGAGGCGTAGCGGGCCAGGAGGTCGAGGTCGTGGGTTATCACGACCACGGTCTTGCCGGAGGCGTTCAAGCTCTTCAGCGTCTCGAAGAGCATCAGGCTTCGCCCGTAGTCCAGGCCTGTTGTGGGCTCGTCGAGGACGAGGGCCCTGGAGCCCATCACGAGGACGCTGGCGATGGCGAGGCGGTGCTTCTCCCCGAAGCTCAGCGTATGGGGAGGCATATCGAGCGGCTTGTTCAGATCCACCGCCCTAAGAGCCTTCTGGACTCTTCTTTGGATCTCGCTCTCCGGGAACCCCATGTTCCTGAGGGCGAAGGCCACCTCGTCCCTTATCGTCTGGGAGAATATCATCATGTCAGGGTTCTGGAACACGTAGGACGCGATCCTCGCGGCCTCCGAGGCAGGTACCTCGCGGGTGTCTCTCCCGTCGAGGAGAACCCTCCCGCTCGTCGGTTTGAGGAGAGACGTCGCCAGCTTGGCCAGCGTGGTTTTCCCAGCGCCGCTGTGGCCTATCACGCCGACGAACTCGCCGCTCCCTATCTCGAGGGAGACTTTTTCGAGCGCCCTAACCCCAGTAGGGTAGGTGAAGCTTACCTCCTCGAACCTGATCATGGGACACCACCGAGGATCTTTTCGAAGTCCTTGAGGCGCACGGGGAAGCCCACATTGAACCCCCTCCTGTAGAGCTCGTAGGCGATCTCCGTGACGCCTGGGGGCCGAACACCCAGCTTAGTCACGGTTTCGACGTCGGAGAACACCTCGTCGGGGGTTCCGCCGGTGACTATGCGCCCGTCGGCCATGAGGTAGACTTTGTCGGCAACGTCTACCGCCCACTCCACCCTGTGCTCCGCAGCTATAATTGTTAAACCGTACTCCTCCTTCAGGGTCGTTATCGCCCTGAGAACCATCCCCGTCCCCGTGTGGTCCAGCATCGAGGTGGGCTCGTCGAGGAGCAACAGCTTGGGCTTCATCGTCAAAACGCTCGCGATCGCCATGAGCTGCTTTTCGCCCCCCGAGAGGTTTTGCGGGTCTTTGTCCTCGTAGCCCCTGAGCCCCAAGGCGTCGAGAGCCCACTCTACGCGGCTAATGACCTCCTCTTTGGGGAGCCCCAGGTTCTCCGGGGCCATCGCGAGCTCCTCGTACACAGACCTCGTCACGATCTGAATCTCGGGGTTCTGGTACACGATGCCGACTCTCCCTGCCAGCGACCTGAAGCCCTGCTTAACCGGGTTTACCCCGTCAACGATAACCTCGCCTTCAACCACCCCCGGTATGACTCCGGGCAGCCGGCCTGCTATAACGTTCAGCAGGGTGCTTTTACCGCAACCGCTGGGGCCCATGAGCACCAGCATCTCCCCCTTGGATGCGCTGAGGGTAACGTTCTCCACTATCCACCTCTCTGAGGTCACGTACTTCGCGTGCACGTTCCGCAGCTCTACAACCCTATCAGGCCTAACCCCCACGCCGTCACCACCCCGTAGAACGCGAGAGACAGGACTAGGAAAAGGGTGTCGCGGGGCCTCCACGAGGGCTCGAACACGTAGGTCTTCTTCCCGTAGCCCACGCCGCGGGTGGCGAGGACTAAGCTCAGATCCCATATGTCGGTGAGCATCTTCGAGAACAGCGGGACTATGATCGGGATGTGCTTCCTTATCCTCTCAAGCACGCCCCCCTTGTCTAACGCCAACCCGCGGGCCTTCTGGGCGTCGATCACCTCCCCCGCTGAGCGGACCATGCTCGGCATAAGGCTCAGGGCGATTACGAAGGTAAGGGCCAGCTTGTGGGGTACTTTCAGCTTCTCGAGAGTCCACATCAGGTGGTACGGCTTCGTCGAGGCGAAGAACACGACGAAGGCCAAGATGGGGTTAACAATTAGGAAGAACTTGCCCAGCGCGACAAGCAGCCCCACGTCGGTCAGCCGGAGCCAGCCGAGCTCGAGCAGCACCCCTCCCTGCGTGCTGTAGATTCCGGCCCATATCAGGGTGGAGACCAGCAGGAAGATCAGGGAGTTGAAGATCAGCAACGCGGCCAAGCCCGAGCCGAGACCTGAGAGGGTGAGCGCCAAGATAGTTGAGAGGAAGACTGGGAGGCTCTTCAACCCGTTGAACTGCGTGGAGATCGACGCCACGACGACCATCAGCGTCCACGCCAACTTTGAGCGCGGGTCGAGGGTATGCATCAGGGACTTTCTCTCGACGTAGAGCCCCGCAAACATAGAAATAGCCTCGTAAGAAAGATGAGAAAAATATATATCTTTTACTGGGGTACCTTAACCCTGTCCTTCCAGTACAAGCCTCTTCCCTTCACAAAGGGGTATAGGAGCACGCCGAGTATCGGCGAGAGTATCGCGTTGACCGCGATGTTGTTGCTGAGTATGCTTGGCGCTAGTATGCCCCAGATCACGAAGAGGGGTAGCCCGACCACCGCCTGCATCGCGTGGAGCCACCAGCATATGTAGATGGCGCTCACGATGGCTTGGACGATGACTCCCCATACGTAGAACTCTCCCAGCGAAGCCGCTGTCTTAAAGCTGTGGTCCTTCACGAACTTGTAGGGGATGTACGCGATCAGGAAGTTGCCGATGAAGCCTCCAATAGATCCCACGCCGAAGTACCCTCCTAGTATGTCCGCGATGAGGTTGCCGAACGCTACCCCGACGGCTCCGGGTATGCCGAAGAACATTCCGAAGAGGGCTGCGAGGGAGTTTGCAGGCCTCAGCCACGTGAAGCCGGGAACGATCGTTATAGGTGCTGTAGCCGCCAAGAGAGCCCCGTAGACCGCGGCGCTTAGGGCGGCGAGCGCTATGTCTATCACGCCCCAGTCCCCGACGCCCTGACCCGTCTTTTTGAGCCCCCTAGCTGTTACGGTGTAACCTGCCAGCTCAACTAAGAATACCGCTGTCCCGATCAGCCAGATGAAGGTCCCGATGTAGAATATCGCGTCCGTGAACTCTGTGAAGAAGCGGGAAATCGGGAAAACGCTCCACGGGTCCTTAGGGTTCGTCGCAACCGCGACCCAGAACTCGTATATTATCACGATAGCGATAATGAGGCCGATTACCAGTGCGGTGTAGTAGAGCGCCTTCACCCGTGTTTTCTGCTCTGTCATACAGTATTACGTTAACTAACGTGTTTATAAATCCTTCTACTAAGCGTAGTAAATGAAGGGGTTATCGTGCACCCCGCGGGATTCGCATCAAGAGAGTGGGGGAAGACGTGAATCATAACCAAATATACCTCTATCTCCCTGGATACACACGGTGTACGTAAAACCTAGCCCTAAGCTCTGCACGCAGTGCAAGGGGGCTAGGAGGCTGTGCGGAGCTCCTCAGTGCCCTATATTGGTAAGGATCAGAGAGCAACTTAAAGCCAGCGAACACCTCGGGAATGCTATTGAGTCCCCGACCCCACCTTCGGTGCTTGTAGGGGAGCACGGGTACCCCAGTGTTAGAGTCGGAGTCAACCTGCCTGTCGGGGACGAGAAGCCCGACCTCTTCGAGAACCCGGGCGAGTGGTGGGGCCGCCTAGGGTTAATGGACATACTTCGAATCCGGGCCCGGCTAGTCTACTCTTACGCGAGGCTTCCCGTTAGAAGGCTTGCAGGGAGGTACGTAGAAGCCGTCCGCGAGGCGGCGATGTCCTTTGGTCCCGTGGAGTCCGAGGCCTTCTTCAAAAAGCCTCCCGTGTTCTCACCCCGCTTCGACCCGCTGCTCAAGCCTGTCGGCTTCTCAGGGGAGGTTGAGAGGATACGCGTAACGGGGAACCCCTCGATCCCGAGGAGAGTTGACGAGCTCGCAGAGGAGAGGGTCAAAGCCGGAAAGGCCGTTGTCGAGCTGTACGAGGCGGGCTTCGACGTCTACTACCTTCAGCGCCTGCTATCCGCTGGCGTGCTTGGAGTTGAGAAGAGGTTCGTGCCGACTAGGTGGGCGATCACAGCCGTTGATAAGAAGATCGGCGACCACCTGCTAAGCAGGATACGCGACAAGCCTGAGGTTGCAGATTACGAGGTTTACCACGCGAGCTACATCGGGAATCGCTACACCCTGATACTCGCGCCCGGGAGCTGGAGCATGGAAATGCTGGAGGCCTGGCTTCCAGGCTCCGTTTGGGTGCCGTCCGGCGGGGTGGAGGTCTACGTTGTCCACGAGTGGGAAGACGGGATCCCGAGCGGGGAGGATGGGGGCTACTACGCGATGCGCTTAGCCGTGCTCGAGAGCCTTGCACGGCGCAACCGGCAGGCCAGGGTGCTCGCCATCAGGGAGATAACTCCAGACTACTTCGCGCCTGTCGGTAACTGGCAGATAAGGGAGAGTGTGAGGCGGGCGCTGTCCGGGAGGGCGGAGAAAGCGTCAAGCCTCGAGGAAGCGCTGCGGCTCGCGTCAGAGCACCTTATCCTTCCCCTGCAGGTGGTGGAGGAGAGGAGCGCTCTGCTGAGGAGGATGAGAGGGCAGGCGACCCTGCTCAGCTTCATGGTGTAGCAATGCTACTTTTAGGTTTCTCCCCCGTTTCCTCCTGTGTTCGACCCTTGCTTTCCCTCGCTCCCGAGGGCTTGGTGGTGGTGCTTGTGGATGTTCGAGCGCAGGCTCGAGCGTGCAGTCACGGTGGCTGTGCAGGTTAGAATATTTGAAGAAATATCAGCCGGAAGGATTTCAAAATTTGGTGCTCGGAAAACAGGAGATCCCCGGTTATTTCCAGGGAAAATGCCGGAGAGATGTGGAAGACTAGAGGTTTCGGAAGGAGATAGAGCTGATTTACGGCGGAAGGCCAATCCCATCTACGAGACGTGGGGGATATCGTTGATCGTTAAGCGGAGGAGAGTCAATTACGTAATCTTCTCCGAGTTCAGCAGTGATATGGCCAAACTACCTTATTCCGAGCAAGAATAGGCAGGAGCTCATCGTTGTGAGCAGGCATAACAGGAAAAAATTTACATCCTTACAGGCTTAAACTGGTTCTAGAGTAGGATCGCAAGATTGAGTCGGTAAAGTTCATACACTATGATCCCGCATATGGATAAGTCTCTTTTATTGAATACCTCTGAGAAAATTTATTAACACCCCTGCAGACAAATATGCACGTTGGAGTGAGTACCTACTTTTCTGCAATGTAGGCACTCACTCCGAGCTTGTCGGGTGAGCGTGGAATGCATAGAGAGGGGGGCGCCAAAGTACTTACAATCATAGGAGCAGTAATCCTCATACTAGGAATAGTTCTAGCGGCCTTACCGACCATAGCCAGAGGAGGGGGAGGAGAAGGACAGCCAGACATCAAAGTATATAGCATAGATAGTTTCATGACTGCGGTTTACAAAGTTTATGGAAATCCAAACCTAGGTTTTTGGGTAGCTAAAACAGTCATTAAAAACACCGGATCGGGCCCGTTGTATAACGTTAAAATAACTTATAAAATCGAGGGCCTAACAGACTGGAGCGAGCCAAAAGAGTACAAGCTAGTTCCTCCAGGTGGAGCAGTAGTAGACCTCTACTATCCCATACTCTCGCACCCGCCGAACATTCAGACCACCACACCAGGAAAACTCTATGTCAAAATAGAGTACAAGACGAAGCCAGACGGCGAGCCAGTTACTGAGACAAAAACAAAGCCCATAAACATACTTGGAAGCCACGACTTCATATTCTCTGGTCTACCCCCGGAGGAGAATACTGGAAGCTTCCGCGATATAAACAGCAACTATCCACTACTAGCCGCGTGGGTCACGCCGAAAGACCCAGTAGTAGAAAGATACGCAGACATGGCGAATAAGCTAACAGGCAGTGGCGCGGGTGCAACATTGGGCGATAAGGAGGCGCTCGCATTCCTCGAGGCGATGTGGGACTTCAGCGTGTACAACGGGATTACATACCAAACAGAGCCCACAGCGTTCTGGACAGGTAAATGGGCTCAATGGATCAAATACCCTAGAGACGTGATCCGGGATAGGAGCGGTACATGCGTAGACACTGCGATATTCATCGCTTCTGTGGCAATGAGTCAAGGCTTAGACGCTTACTTGGTTATCATGCCGGGACACGTGGCACCCATAGTAAAGCTCCCAAGCGGGCAACTCATACCAATTGAGAGCACCCTACTAGGAAGCAAGGCTAGTTTCCAGCAGGCTATTGAAACAGGTTTCAAAGTAGTTCAAGAGGCCTTCCAAGGCCCACACCTCGTAGTATATATCGCTGAAATGCAATCAGCCGGGATAGTACCGCCGGAACTGCCGGAATTGCCACCTAATGTTTTAGAGCAATGGGGGTACACCATGCCTGGTATGGGAGGAGGAGTAGGGGGAGGTCAGGCGCCAGGCGGAGGACAAGGGGGAAGAGGCGCGGTGCCACAGCCACAGCCGCCAGCAAACATGAAAACGATTGCGAATCCCTTTGGCGATCTACCTTGGTCCATCAGCGTACCCGCGGACTGGGAGGCTTCGAAGGATTCTTACTCAAATGCCTATGAAGTAGACTTGAACAGTCCAGACGGAGCGATCCTGATTGCAATAGTGTGGAGTAGAAGCCACTCCGCGAACGCTTTAAAGTCCGGCTTCGAGTCAACCTTCAACCAATACTACAACGGGTATCAGGTTAAAGCAGATAACACCAACGGTGCCCTTGGAAATATTCCAGCAGAGATCGTCGTGTATAGCCTTGGCACGGGAGACATAGCAATAGCACGCTACACGAACGTGCAAGGGTATGGTTTAGCGGTAGTCTACCTTGTTAATCAAGCTGCTGTTAGTCAGGAAACAATAAACGCCGTGGAACAGATCGTTCAAACATTCCGAGTAGGGGGTTGAGGGGGTGGGGGGCATGCTCAAATGTAGGAAAGTTGTAGGAGTCTCATTAGCTATTATACTGCTGTTCATAGCTTTTGTCGGTTCCGTCTCCCACGCGCAGATACGGCCTCCCACAGTGCAGCCTCCCACAGTATACGAAATACAGGGTGTGAGAACCATAAATGTGCTAGACACCGGCGTAGCGGAGGTGAAAGAGGAGATAAAGTTCAGCGCTCAAGCATACATAGCGTTCAAAAAGGACTATAATCCACTCTCGACCTTTGTGAGAGAGCTAGAGCCGAGAACCAATCCTGAACAAATAGAGAACCTAAGCATAAACGCTGATGATGCTAATAACAAGCTAACAGCAACTTATACCTTGCTGGGAGCCGCAGTATACAAGGGGAACGGTTTATGGGAGATTGGAATAGCAGAGCCGGGCGGAAAACTCACTCTCACTGCTCAGCACGGGAATACGCTTGTCTTCGCAAATGTTTACGGCGTGGGAGAAGACTACAAACTCATGGAAACTGTGACCGTGAACCTGCCTGCTGGTGCGAAGAACGTTAAATATAGAGAGGATGAAGGGAAGATAACCTACGAGCTTAGCGTCAACGCTGGGGCTTCTAGTGATAACATGATGTATGCAGGCATAGTCCTAATGCTTATTGGAGGTGCAATAATAGCTGTTCCTAACATGAAAAAGAGAGGAGAATATAGGCCTACCCCTCCACCTCCTCCGCCTCCACCCCCACCGGTATCTAGTTAGAGAAAATAAAGCGGAATAATTACTTTTTTTTATTTTTGAAGTGAACGCCAAGAGATGTCTTTCATGTGGGATTTATATACGGCTGGCCCTCCGGGATAGGAAACCGGGGTCACGAGCTCCGGAGGCAGGCGACTATCTGCTAAGCAATATACGCCACAAGCCTGAGGTTTCAGATTACCAGGTTTAATCGCGCGAGTTACATGGGGAGTCACTTCATCCTGATCCTTTCCCCTGCAGGTGGTGGAGGAGAAGAGCGCTTTGCTGAAGAGGATGAGAGGCGGGCAACTCTGCTCAGCTTCCTGGCTCTGGGGATGTGAGGCGGGCGAGCTTGTTGAGTACGTCGGTCCTCGTGACTATCCCCTTAGGCCTCGCGTTCTCGTCCACGACCACAGCTCGCCCCGTCTTCTTGGAGGCGAGGATCCTCATAATGTCCAAGATGTCTGCGTCCGGCCTAATCGTGGGGACGCTCCTCTCCATGTAATCCCTGACCTTGGCGTTGAAGTCCCGGGCAAGGTAGGCCTCAGCGACATTAGAGGCAGTCACGATGCCGCACAGCCGGCCTTCCGAGTTGACCACGGGTAGGGCTCTGATGCCCTTAGCGAGCAGGACCTCTGCTACCGCCCGTAGCTCATCGTCTTCTCGCGCAACGATGGGGCTAGGGGTCATGACCTCTGAGGCCGTTATCCTCGGAACGGCTACGAGCGAGTCGACTGATACGAGGACCTCCCTCCTCCTGTAGTCAACGCTCCTGACCCTACCTGTGACCAGGATCCTGCTCCAGGATGTCGGGCCTACGCGAACCCTCACGCCCTCCCTCAGGTTGTGCAGGCTACCAGCTATCCTTAGAATTGCTTTCACGCCTGTGGGGTCGGTTAACCCGACGAGGTCCAGCTCCACCGCGTACACCCCGCTGGGCGCGTCGTCCACGACCAGCTGCAAGGGCTCCCAGAGGCGCTCCAGGGCTTGGGGGGACCTCACGCACTCAAGGCCCTTCACAGTGGGCACGTAGCCTCCGTTGGGTCCCGTCCGGGCCTCCACGAGGCCCAGCGCTTTTAGCGCTGCTACGGAGTTCCTCACGGTGCCGTCGCTCTTGTTTAAGCGCTCGGCGATCTCCGAGCTGGTGACTGGGCGCTTGTAGGCCTCGTAGAGCTGCACTATGGCTACGAGGAGCTCGAAGAGGCTTGAGGAGAGGGCCATACTTGAGTGGATTCAAGTATTAAAAGGTATTAATACTTAACGACAGTCTCATCACTTTTCGACAATAAACTAAAAAGAAAGGTTTTTGCCCCAGTAGAATGCGTTGAAAATGTATGACTCTAGCCAGGATTCGCTACCTTGTGAGGCAGCTCAGCAAGAAATACAAGGCGATTGGACGCGTCGCGGGCAAGTACCTTGAAGCTGGGTTCAGCGTGAGGATAAACCACCCTACACACCTCGGCAACGCTCACATAGTTGCTCAGGGGAACGGGCAGAAAATACTCGTCGAAGTCTACTACTCGTCAAGCCCCTTGAAGGCTGAGGACGTTCGAAAGGTCGCTGAAAAAGCCAAACTGCTAAAGGCGAAGCCGGTGATCGCGCTCTACGGCCGCAGAACACCGGTCACGCCAGAGGCACTCGCCGAGGCGGCTAAGCTGGGCGTCAAGGTAAAGCGGGTCAGATTGTAGTTTAACAGCGAAAAGCTGATAAACCTCCATAGAGTGTTTTTACCGAATCCCCGGGTAGCGTAGCGGTATCGCGGCCGGCTGTAGGTCGACCCGCACGGGGACTGGGGCGTATCCCTTGGATGAGCCCGTGCCAGCCGGCTAGAAACCGGCAGGTCCCGGGTTCAAGTCCCGGCCCGGGGACTCATCGCCCCCATTGTCTCCTTTCCCTTCGGCGGGTTTGAAGCTTAGTCGTCTTCTCAAAACGCTCCCAGTGAGTTTACCTGTTTAACTTATAGGAGGTCAAGGCCGCACTTCAGCTGTTCCAGCCACTTTAGGGCTTTCTCCACGTTATCTCTACCCCTTATGATGGCCCCGTGCTGCGGGACTATGAGGTCTATGTCCAGCGCTTTAACCCTGCTCAGCCAGGCTTGAATCGCCTTGTTGCCAGCCATGTAGCGCTTGTGGAACGGCTCCATGTACTGTATGTGCGCTTGAAGGTCTGAGACGAAGTCATATTCCTGGCCCTCGGGCATCAAGGAGGCAAAGAGGTCCCCGGAGTAGAGAATCCTCGAGCACGGGTCGTATATCTGGAAGTTGCCCGGCGAGTGTAGGAAGTGGGCTGGCACCAGCTTGAGGCTACAGTCGCCTAGCCGCAGCTCTGCCCCTTCATCGGGGACTAGGTGGAACCTCTCAGTGGGGTTTACCTCTGCTGGGAACAGGTGGGGCACGAAGCGTGCCCAGAGCTCGGGTAGCACTATCTTAGCGTTGGGCAGAGCCGTATACCAGCTCGCCGCAGCCCCGACGATGTCGGGATCCTGGTGTGAGAAGAAGACATACTTCACCTTAGGAGCCGGGACGACGAGCGACACCTCTGATACGAGCTTCGAGAATACCACCCGGCCTGCAGGGTCGGCTAGAAGACCCTCACCCGAGTCCGCTATTACAATCTGGTTGGTTTGAACGTGGCCCCTTGGGGTGAACCCCCTGAAAACAACTACTTTATGCTTCTCATCGGAGTAAAGCGTTATCACGGGTATCCTGAACCCTCCGGGTTTTATAAACCCTATCCTTGAGCTGTTCATAAACCTTCTAGCGCAGACCCACGGGCATTGTATCCAACACCATTGCACGAACCCCCAGTAACATTTTTTTACAGAATACTATTTATTATTCCACCGCTAGCTTTAAATGTGCGCTTAACTGAACACCCCATCCTGGAGTTCAGGCGCGAGAAACCGGTGCGCTTCAGCTTTGACGGTAGGGAGCTGGAGGGCTTCGAGGGTGAGAGCATCCTCGCAGCCTTGTGGGCTAGCGGGGTCAGGAGCCTGAAGCAGGGCGAGGAGCCTCAGGGTCCTTACTGCATGATCGGCTACTGCTCCGGCTGCATGGCAAGGGTCGACGGCGTCCCGCATGTGCGCACGTGCCTCGAGCCCGTCAGGGAGGGGGTCAGGGTTGAGACAGATGAGCCTTTCCCCAACCCGGCTCCTCGCGCATACCGCGCGGAGCCCGCTGAGTGGGTTGAGACGGACGTGATGGTTGTCGGAAGCGGGCCTGCCGGTCTATCCGCGGCCATCGCAGCGGCGGAGAGCGGGTTAAGGGTGGACGTGTTCGAGAGGCACTTCAGGCCTGGCGGGCAGCTGCTCAAGCAGACGCACAAGTTCTTCGGCTCGGGGGAGCTATTCGGCGGGTTGAGGGGGTTTCAGATAGCGGATAAGCTGGTCTCCAGGGCGGAGTCGCTGGGGGTAAGGATTCACACTGGGACCAGCGTGATAGGCTGGTTCAGGGAGAGGGTTTTCGCCGCCGTGAAGGGCGAGAGGCTACTGCTGGTTAAGCCCAGAGCGGTGGTGGTTTCCACGGGGGCTGTGGAGAGGTTTCTCGCATTTTCCGGCAACACTCTTCCAGGCGTGATGGGAGCAGGAGCGGCTCAGACTCTGATGAACGAGTACGGGGTTAAGCCGGGGGAGAGGGCCGTCGTGGTGGGCGCGGGGAACGTTGGGCTGATAGTCTCCTATCAGCTCCTTCAAGCCGGCGTGGAGGTTCTAGCCGTAGTCGAGGTCATGAGGGAGATTGGCGGGTGGCTGGTCCACGCGGCCAAGCTGAGGAGGAGGGGTGTCCCGATACTTACGCGGCACACCGTCGTCAGGGCGGAGGGCTCCGGGAGGCTGGAGAGGGTGGTTGTCGCGGAGGTCGACGAAGGCATGAGGCCCATTGAGGGTACTGAGAAGGTGTTCGAAGCCGACCTTCTGCTCCTGGCGGTTGGCCTCACGCCGGAGGCTAGGCTCCTGGCGCAGATGGGTGCGAGGATGGTCTGGTCAAGCGAGCTCGGAGGGTACGTCCCCTACAGAGACAGGTACATGGAGACCAGCATCCCGGGTGTTTACGTGGCCGGCGACGCGTCCGGGATCGAGGAGGCGACCACGGCCATACTTACGGGCAGGGTTGCGGGGTACTCGGCGTCGATAAGGTTGCTCGGCGAGCGCGGGGACCTGGTGGCTAGGCGCGAGGAGACTCTCAGGAAGCTGGAGGAGACCAGGAGCACGCCGTTTTCGGCTAAGGTGCTGAGGGGGCTGGGGAAGGTGGTGGTGGGTGGGGTACAGGTCTAGGGGCTTTATCGAGCTTGAGGATCTGCGGAGAGAGGGCTTCGTACCGCCACGCGACGTCGTTGAGGGCAAGGTGGTGGCTGTATCCGAGTGCATAGAGGAGATCCCCTGCAACGTGTGCCAGTCCCTCTGCCCTGTTAAGGCGATAAGGGTTGAGGGATTAAGGGGCAGGCCTAAGGTGGACTGGGCGAGGTGCACGGGCTGCGGTATCTGCGTGGGGGGTTGCCCGGGCCAGGCGATGTTCCTCGTCGGCAGAGACGGCGATGGCTACTTGGTGGGCCTCCCCTACGAGTTCCTGCCTAGGCCGAAGAAGGGGGATGTCGTCGAGCTTCTGAACAGGAGGGGGGAGCCTGTAGGGCGTGGCGAGGTTTTGCGGGTCTTTGATATTAACAAGACCCTTGTGGTATTAGTCAGGGTTTCGGGGGATCTAATATGGGAGGTAAGGAGCATAAGGGTAAAGTGAAAGCGTACATATGTATGTGCGAGAAGGTCACAGTAGAGGACGTTGACAGGGCTCTCGAGGAGGGGATCACCGACATCGAGTCCCTTAAAAGGAAGCTACGAATAGGCATGGGTCCGTGCCAGGGAAGGTTCTGCTTCCCTCTTCTGATTTCATACGTGAGCAGGAAGTTAGGCATCCCGCCCGAGAAGCTCGCCTACCCCGTGGTGAGGCCTCCCCTAGAGCCCGTCCCCGCTGGAGTTTTCCTGCAGGTGAGGAAGGAGTGAGGTACAATGTTGTCGTCGTGGGGGGCGGTATCACTGGGCTTTGCACAGCCTACAGCCTAGCTCTCAGGGGCGCGGGGAGGGTCGCGGTTTTCGAGCGGAGCTACCTAGGCTCTGGCTCGACTTTCAGGTGCGCTGGCGGCATCAGGGCGAGCTTCACGAGCCGGGAGCACATAGTGCTCATGAAGAAAAGCATCGAGCTTTGGGCCAAGCTGGCGCAGGAGCTAGGGGTAAAGTACGCGAGGAGCGGGTACCTCTGGCTCTCCTCGACTGAAGAGGGGCTCGAGCGGCTGAAGAGGTACATGAGGATACACAACGAGAACGGTTTGCCGACACGGCTCGTCGACGAGGGGTTCATACGGGAAATCGCGCCCTACATAAGCACAGAAAGGCTGACTGGAGCGCTGTACGACCCGCTCGCCGGCAAGGCAAGCCCCTTCGACGCCGTCTACAAGCTCTACTCCGCGCTCCGCCGCTTGGGAGTCGAGTTCAGGATCGGGGAGAGCGTGGTTGAGGTGGAGGCAGAGGGCGGCAGTGTTAAAGGTGTGCGAACAGACCGCAAGAGAGTGCAGGCAGATGCTGTGGTCCTGGCGACAGGGCCGTACATAAACGAGCTCCTCAGGCCCCTCGGGGTCGACCCGAGAGTTACCCCCGTACCGCACCACGCCGCCGTGACGGAGGAGTTTGGTAGACTCTTCGACCCGCTAGTCATCGACTTCGAGAGCGGGGCCTACGCGGTGCAAACCTTCCACGGCAACCTCCTGATGGGCGTCGAGGTTCCGGAAGAACCCTTCGCGCCGCTGGAGGTGAGGCTCGAGTTCCTCTGGAGGGCCGTGAAGGAGTGGTCTAAGTGGATGCCGTGGCTACCTCGGGTGAACATTCTGCGGTACTGGCCTGGCTACTACGAGGTTACGCCAGACCACCACCCCGTCCTCGGCCCCGTAAGCGGTTACGAGAACCTCTACATCGCGGCTGGGTTCAGCGGACACGGGTTCATGATGGGGCCTGTCGTAGGCGAAGTCATGGCGGACTGGGTTCTGAGCGGCGAGCCCGGGATCCCCGAGGCGAAGAACCTGGTCCTCGAGCGTTTCCAGCTGGGCAGGCTCGTCCACGAGCTCGCGGTGATAGGTTAACAACGTTTTTAACGGTCCGTAAGCTATTCCCCGAGGGATTTATGAGGCTGGACTCGCTCCTCAAGACTTACCTCGTTCTGAAGGCGGTTCTTCAGGGCAGAAAGCTCGCGCTGGTCGATGAGGGCGACCCAGACGGCATAGTGAGCGGCGCGCTCTTCAAGATGAAGCACCCCGACGGGGTCGTCGTTCTAGCCTACCCTGGGGAGGTTCAGAGGAGCATGCTCATAAGGTCAGTGAAGTGGTACTTCGTCGCCGACCTGCCCTGCCCCGGGAAGGCGGTCTTGAGGGCAGACCACCACCTCACGAACCCACCCTGCGCCGAGAAGGAGTTCTACGACCCCAACGCCCCCGCGTCGGCGGTTTTGGCACTCAAAGCGCTGGGGCTGGACGGCGACCCTCTGGCCTCCAAGCTCGCAAGCTTAGCCGTCGAGACGGACACAGCTAACATAGTCTCCCAGGAGGCGATGGACCTCGAGGCCGCAGTGAAAGGCGCGGACTACTCCGGTAAACTCTACCTCATCGATCTCCTGGCCTCAAAGGGGCTTGACGCCTTAAACGATGAGAGGATCAGGGGGTTCATCGAGAGGTACGGCAGAAACAGGGGAAAGACCGAGGAGGTCGCTAAGTCCCTGAGCCCCCCACCCAGGGAGGCGGTTGTCGTCTTCGAAGGAGATGAGGGTCTCTCGTACAGGTACCTGACCATCCTCCTGGAGAGAGCTGGAGCGGAGTTCACGTTCGTCCTGGTTCCAAAAGGGCTCTTCAAGTACAGGGTTTACGCAGGGGCAAACCCGTCTTCCAGGTACAATGCCGCCAGCGTCGCAGCTAAGCTCGGAGGAGGGGGGCACAGGTTCGCGGCCGGCGCAACGTTTCGGGCCCTGAGCTTAAGGAGAGCCTTAAACAAGGTCGCACCTATCCTGAAGGAGGAGCTCCGCTCCGACAAGCTAGAGGTAATTATTGTGCGTAAAGGCGGCACACATAGAGAAGTGCTCTAGACATGCCGTCGATCCTGGTTACGGGCTTGCTGCCGCTCTCCCGTGGGAAGACTTCCCTCGTGCTGCTCCTGGCACGAGCACTCTCCGAGCTCGGGGTTCCCGTGGCCTTCTCGAAACCAGCGGCAATTGGAGACTACACGAACGACTACGAGCTACTGCCCGGCTGGCTGGAAAGCGGGACGCTCTACCCGCGCGAGTGGCTCGCGGCGCGAGAGGCGGGCTTCAAGCTTAGGCTCGAGGAGTTTAACCCGCTGTTCATACTGGTAGCGCCGCTGAACCTGAGCTTGTTCTTCAGGGAGGGCGTTCCATCTGCGATAATCGCATACGAGGAGGACCTCGCGAGGAGGACCCTCCTTGCGCGGTTTTATACGGCTTCTAGCGGGGAGCGGGCGACCCAGGTTCTGGTGAACAAGTGGGCGCAAACGCGTGGAGTGCTCCTGGTGGATAAGCGTCTTATGGAGAAAGCAGTGAGCTCCTCTGAGAGAGTGCTCGAGGTGGACAGGCCTGAGGCTCTAAGAGGCCTCCTCGTTGACGCGCTGACAAGGGCCGCTGAGCTCGCTCTCGAGAACCTTAAGCGGAGGAGCGTGGTCCAGGTGCTTGAGGGAGTGTCTGACTGGGTTTTTACAAACGTGAGGTACGACCTGGTGGTAGCCGTCCACCAGAGCCAGGCTGTCTTTTTCGACGGCTCAAAGATCACGCGAGCGCTTGAGGTTACAGTCCGCGGGGCTGTATACGAGAGGGTTAGAACCCTGCTGGGGCTCGTCTCGCCCCTTGAGGTCTTGAGGTTCACGCCAGCTCTGCCGGGGGAGAGCCTGGAGGATGCGGTGAAAAGGAACCCTAATGTCGTCCATCGGGTAGTCGATTACCTGCTAAGGGAGAAAGCGGAGAAATAAAATAAGGAAAGAGAGTAGAAATACCTCTTTTCTCTTCTAGAGTTTTTTGGCCATTACGACGTCGTCCTCGTAGGCCGAGAGGGCGTCCACGAGATCCCAGTAAACTCTGTTTTCCCTGGTGAAGAGCGAGTACCCCAAGCTTCTGAAAAGCCTCTGTGATGCCGTGTTGCTAGCGACAGTGCTGGCGGCGCTGTAGAGGCACCTCTCCCGTTTGAAAAGCTTCTCAGCCTCCAGCACGAGCGTCCTGCCTATGCCCATGCCCCTATACTCTCTGTCCACTGCCAGGAAGTACACCACGCCTACCTTCCCGTAGCCCTCCACGAAGGAGGTGTAAACCTCAGCAACGCCCACTACCCTGTTGCCAAGCTCGGCGACAAGGACGAGTGTCTCATCCATGTCCCTTATTGACCAGTAGCGGTACGAGCCTGTGAACGACTTCCTGAGTATCCTCACGACGGCGAGTTTGTCCGTAGGCGTTGCGATGCGAACCCTTACTTTCAAAAGACTACTACTGTCCTCCTCCAACGACTCCATGATTACACGCTCATTTCTTCAGAGCTTGTAGTCTCTCCACAAGGGTGTTTATATCCTTTTCGACTACCCTTTCCAACACTAGGTAGAGCTCTTTCAGGAAGCCCGGCGAGCTTAGAACCCTTCCATAGAATACAGGCTCCACGGAGGGCAGAACAACCTCGAACCCCGAAATTCTCCTGAGACCCTTCATTCCAGCGACATCGGCAGGGCTCCTGGCCCCGGCTAGTATATCGGAGAGAAGAACCAGGTCGTCGATGGCGTCCGTGAAGAGGGGGTAGTAGACCTCGCTGTCCCTAAACACCCTGTCGTAGCGTCCCCAGAACATGGGGCCCGTCAGCGCCCGCCTCACTTGTCTGGCGCTCTCCTCGCTGTCCAGCCTCAGACTCTGCAGCAGCTCTACCGCCTTAGCCGCTGAGGGGAGGTGCGAAACCCTCTCCAGCCTCTCTGCAATGCGCCTGGTTAACTCAGCGTATTTGAACATGCCCCACCTCTTTGCTGCGAACTCGGTGGCTATCCTCTCGAGTACGCGAACCGCCCTCTCGACTCCCTGCCAGTCGACGAAAGCCGGGGTATCCATGTCGGTGTGGTACACCGGTAGCACCTCAGGGAACGTGTGCGTGGTCGTCGAGGGGATGCCTTTCATTGTGAAGCTGAAGCTATCGAAGATAACCTGATCGGGGCAGATCCTCGCGGAGCTTCCAATAGCATCAGCGATGCCCTCTTGGACGTCCGGGGTTGACGCTGAGACGCGAACCTCCCTTCCCCCAAGAGTGTCCACGTTGAGGAGCATGCCGAAGTCGTCCAGGAGGCCGGTCTTCTCGAGGTATTCCGCGAAGCTCCGCGAGCCCCAGATCCAGTACCAGGGGCTGTACCCTGGAGCGCCGGATTCCTCAGAGCCGAAGAAGATGTAGCCGGCGCTGTCGCGTAGCCTCTCGGCTAGGAGCATCACCACTCCGACGCCGAGCACGTCATCCGTGAAGCCCGAAAGCCACTTGTCGATGTGCGCCGAGAAGACCGGTCCCTCTAGCGACCCGGCGTACACGACCCTGCTCCTCGAGTAGTGGTCAACTTTCGTGTCAACCCTGACTAGGAGCTTCTCCCCCCTGTGGGCAAGCTTCAGAATCCTCAATCCATCCTCCAGGCTAACAGCCACGGCAGGGATCGGTGGAGGCGTCCCTTCTGTGAAGCGGTAGTCGGTGTTCAGGGTTAGGACCATCTTCCGCAGGCGGTTGGGGTAGTTGTCCATGAAAACAACAGCCTCAGCTCCCGCCCTGACAGCCCGAATGTACTGCCACTCCGCCTCGTCGACCTTGCTGAAGAACTTCACTAGAGCTATCTTACCTGAAAGATCAATAGACGCCCACTCATCCTCCAGGATCCTCCCCCCGACGTAGACGACCTTACCCTCCGCCTCGCCGGGCAGGCTGTAGGGGAGAGCCACGCTCCGGAGTTTCAATCCCTTGAAGCCAACCTCCACGTAGCGCTCCTCCCATGACAGGGCTTCAAACTCGTAGACGCCGGTCTCTAGGCCGAGCGACTCGAGGAAGGCGCGAAGGTTCTCTGAGATAGCTCTCTCCTGCTCAGAGCCCGCTACAACATCACTCTGAGGGGTGCCCGCCGCAATGGAGGCGAGTTTCTCAGCGATGCTCACGAAGTAGCTAGACCGGTGCGGTGATAAATGTATCGCGGAGAGCCAAGCCGGTAACCGCGCCAGACTAAAGTATATTTTCCACAGTCCCCACGTTTAGGTGATGAAGAGCGCTTTCGAAAAAATTAAAGCGGCGCTGGACAGCATCGATGACGCAATAAGCCTGCTGAGGGAGGTTGCCCGAGAGGACAAGAAGCTCGCCGCAGCGCTGGAAGATACCATATACTACCTTGAGGAGGCTGGTGAAGCTTTGAGCAACATCCTCGAGGACAGCTACTCTTCAGGGGGGTGAGTGGGGCGGCTGACGCTGGTTAAGCCCGCTAACAGGACGTACATTACAAGGAGCATCACAAGCAACGCCACAGCACTCGCAATGATCAGCAGGAGGGGCTCCGCGCCGTAGCCAAAGCACACGGGGATTGGTCCAATGAGGATGCAGCCGCCCACGCTCACAGATGCTTGCTGTGTTCCCAGTAGCGCCAGAATCATTCCGGTTAAAACGAGGAAAACGCCGAGCAGGAATATCAGCGCGCCGGCTCTCTCCATCCTCACCTTAACCACCCTGATGTGAAGGCGAAGAAGATAAAAGCAAGGGCTGTCAGGACTGCCGCTAAAACGATAAGCCACTGAGTGCTTTCGGCGTCAGAGCCGACTACTATGGGTAGGGGGCCGATGATGATGACTGCCCCGCCCTTCACACCCTTCTTTCCCTCGACCGCCGCGGCTATGATCAGCGCGAGCCCGATGAGAACCATCAAGAGCCCCAGGGCTACGAGAGCCACCGCTATAGACACGTAATGAATAATTCTCGAAGCCGATTTAAACCCTTCTCGGAGATAAACGTGTTCGAGCACGAGAAGTGCCTCACGTGCGGGCTGTGCTGCCGCGGCACGGAGATGGTACTTACCCCGTCGGACATAGTCAGGCTTGAGGCGCTGGGCTTCAAGAGAGACCTCTTCGTGGAAGTTCGGGGAGGACTGCCCCGGCTGAGAAACATTAACGGCCATTGCGTGTTCTTCGATGAAAGAAGTGGCAGGTGCCTGGTCTACCCTCAAAGGCCCACGGGTTGCCGCGTATACCCCCTGGTCTTCGATGAGGAAAAGGGAGTCACCTTCGACCGCGAGTGTCCTCTCTCCGCCGAGTTCAGCGCCAGGAAGCACGAGGTCGTTCAAGCTGTAGCAGAGCTCGAGAAGATACTCAAGGAGCTCGAGAGGTCGTACGGTTACAGGGTGAATTGGAAACTATTCAGCGCCACGTCGAGGCGCCTCACGTAACTCCTGGCGCATCAGCTCTGCCACGCGCTTCATCACCTGCTCGTGGAACCTCGCTATAAGGGCGCGCTTATCCTCCATGAGCACCACGTCGCTCAGGCCTTCGAGTACTATGTTGTAGGCGAAGGGGCTGGGCGTGTCGAGGATTGAGGTTTCGACGATCGCGATCTTGCCCCGGTGGACTTTCTCAAGAATCTCCCTGGCGTGAGCTATGTCCATGTAGTCCTCGAGTATCTCCCTAAACGTCTCCTTTAGTATCGGGAAGTCCTCCCACTTCTTCACGACTCTGAGGAGCGTCGAGGCGCTCATTTGCTGCTTCTCGACGCTGATCTCGTGGCCCTTGTAGTTCCGCAGGATCATCAGGCCCCGCGTCGCCACGTGGCGGAAGCGCCTCCTCATGAGCTCCGTGTTAATGATGGATTTTTTGAGCACGTCTTCAAGCTCCTCGGGCTTGAGGTCGGTTAGCGCCACTTTGGGCTCAACACCTCGAGGGTAGATTAGCGCGAAGCCGTTATCGTGCAACGCGATGCCGATGTTCGATCCTGTTTTCTTGGTGGCGATGTAGGCGAGGGCGTGGCTGAGGGCGTCGTTCGTCCTCCTGCCCACGAGAGTATGGAAGACCTGGTGTATTCTGCCCTGATCGTCCCTCCACTTCTCCACTAGGATCACCTTGTCGCTAGGGTACTCTTTTACGCCCAGCGAGCGGAGGAAGTAGTAAATCTCCAGGAAGTACCCGACTATGGCTTCAGCCGAGTTGTCGTCGACCTTGCACTCCCGCTTCAGGTACCTCTTTATCTCGTCGAGGTCTCTACCGGACTCTATCCACTGGAACATCTGCCCCCTGAACTCCGCGATTTTGAGGGCGAGATCGTAGCTCAGCGGGAGCATTTCGCTGAACCACGCCGGTATTGTCGGCTTCTGCTCGAAGGCTGGCTTCACGAACGCCACCATGCCGTCGCTCTTGACGAACTCGTACACCTTGCCTCCCAGCACGAACCTGTCGCCTGGGAAAAGCCTCTCTAGGAACTCCTCCTCGATGTTTCCGACGTACTTCTTCTCGGTGGTGTAGACCCTGACGCTCACCTCGTCGGGTATCGTCCCGACGTTGAGTGAGTAGATCACCCTTGCGTACTTCCCCCGCCTGCCGAACACACCTTCCTGGGGGTCGAACCATATCTTCCCGTACACCTTGTAGTTCTCCAGCTCGCTGTACCCCCCGGAGAGGAACTTCAGCACGTTCAGGAAGTCCTCGTAGGGCAGGTCGTGGAAACTGTAGCTCCTCCTGATAATCCGGTAGGCGTCCTCAACCCTCATCTTGCTCTCGATCGCCATTCCCACAACGTGTTGCGCGAGGACGTCTAGCGCGTTGCGCGGTATGTGGATCCTGTCGAGGTGGTGCCTGTAGGCTTCTCTGACCATCACGGCCACTTCCACGAGGTCATCCCGGTCCACGCACACCATGATCCCTTTACTCGTCTCGTGGAGTCGGTGCCCGCTACGCCCTATCCTCTGCAGGCACCTGGTAACCGACTTTGGGGACCCCACCTGGACCACGACGTCAATGTAGCCTATGTCTATGCCCAGCTCAAGGCTCGTGCTGCTCACAATCGCCCTCAGCTCGCCCCTCTTCAGCTTCTCCTCCACGTCCAGCCTAACGCCCCTGGAGAGGCTACTGTGGTGAGCGGCTATCGCATCCTCGGGCACCCCTCCCCGCTTCCTGGCGAGCATTTTGAGGTGAAAAACCACCCTCTCGGTGCCGCTACGCGTGTTCGTGAATATCAGAGTCGTTCGGTGGCTCTTCACGATGTCGTAGAGAAGGTTGTACATAGCCTGAGTCACTTCCTGCGCGGGGGTGTGGATAAGGTCCGAGACCGGGGAGCGAACCTTTATGCTCTTACGCTTCGCGTAGCGGGCGTCCACGATGACGCACTCTCGGGGAGTGCCGTCGTCGCGGTATCCCACGAGGAAGCGAGCAACCTCCTCGAGCGGGTTAATGGTCGCCGATAACCCTATCCTGACGAACTCGCTACCCGTCAGCTCGCGCAACCTCTCGAGCGAGAGGGAGAGGTGAGCCCCGCGCTTACTCTCAGCCAAGCTGTGAACCTCATCCACGATAACCCATCTAACCGTCCTGAGCTTCTCCCTGAACTTCGGGGCCACCAGGACTATGGCGAGCGTCTCAGGGGTGGTGATGAGAATGTGGGGCGGCTTCCTCAGCATGTTCTGCCTCTGCGTTGTGGTCGTGTCTCCTGTCCTCACCACGTGCCTTATCTCCGGGACCTCCACTCCCTTACTGGCGGCGAGCTCGCGTATCTCCCTTAGGGGCTCCTCAAGGTTACGGTATATGTCGTTGTTGAGCGCTCGCAGGGGTGAAACGTAGAGCACGTAAACGGTGTCCTCCAGCTCGCCCCTCGCCGCCATGTTGAACAGCTCGCATATAGCTATGAGGAAAGCCGTGAGGGTCTTCCCGGTTCCCGTCGGGCTGGACACGAGGACGTTCCTCCCCTCGTGTATGGGCATGAGCGCGAGCTTCTGCGGAGGGGTGAGGTCGGTAAACTTCGAGTTAAACCACTCGGCTACAAGAGGGTTAAGTACGCTGAGCACCTCCTCCTTCGTGTACTCCCTCGTGGCGTAGACGAGACCTTCCGCAGACACAGGCACTCCTCCTTATCTGCCCCCACAGGCCCCTTAAATCTTTGTCATTTTTCTATAACCTCGGGGTCACCGACGGGGGCTCCGCATCGACATCTTCGGGCCTGCCCCTCGATGGGCTTCCGGGGAGGAGTAGCCAGCGGCCACAGCGCCCATTTGGGGCATCGGTGGCCAACCGCGGAATGAGGCTCTGGTCGTCCTACGGTTGCAGGGTGCTTAAGCGGTAGTGCCTCGCCAGCTTTTCGACGAGCTCCTCGACCTCAGCTTCGTCGAGGAATAGCTTTAGCACGTGGAGCGCCGGAACGGTATCGCGATTGAACTTCATGTCTTAGCCCGTTTAACGCGTTACCCCCTCCCTATTCTTTCTGACCTCCTTCAGGTTACCTCCACAGAGCAGGTAACGCTTTGAGGGCAACGTCATCTCGATCGTCAAGACTCCGTGGAAGACGAGGGTGTTCTCCGGCCTCCTTGCGAAGCTCCTCAGCGTCCTCTGTAGGTTGCTGTTGCGGAGCGACTCGTCGAATGAGAAGCCCACGAAGACTATGGCCTTTTCCTCTGGGCTCCCTTGCCACCTTTGCAGCTGCACTGAGCGCTGTAGTCTTGCGCGCAAACAAACAGCACTGCTCCGCCCACGGTCTTCCCGGCCCTCTCTTTATCCCATATCCATACGAGCGGAGCGCGAGCCTGGGGCACTGTCATCTTTGACCTCCGCGGAGTTCTAGCGAACTCCTTGAAGTGTTACAGGCTACGTGAGTCCGACTCTTAGGGTGGTAGGAGAAGGTTTTGGGAGTGCTTCCTGTCTGAGAAGTATATAGATCTCGACAGGCCCAGGAGAGGAGTACATCCAGATCTTAAAGGGCTATACAGCCGCTGGCGAAGTAGCGGAGAAGGTGTTCAGTGCATCTTCTAAGCTGCCGAATACGAATATATCGTGCTTCTTTGAAAGCTTCATGTAGCCTATGCCTGCGCGGCTCTCCTCAGGTATACTTTCTATGCGTTCGCGTAGCTCCTGCAACGCTTCTGGAGGCATACCAGACTCCACGCCTCTCTCGTACTCCATCCAGTACACCATCTTCTGGAAAACACCAGCCTTAGTCCCGTTCACATATATCATTGAGCCTCTGTCGGCGAACAGCATGATCATCTCCTTAACCTCTTCTCTACCCGCATTCTCTGCAAGCCACTCATCACTCAAAACAAGCACCGTGGATCTGCCCGCATACCGCAGAATTTCCGGGTTGAAGCCGCTGTACACGATCACCTTATCAACTCTACCGCTGAGCCTCTCAGCAATCACTCCGGCGAATTTCCCGAAACCCAGAACCACGACTGTTACATTAAGCTTGGTAATCCTCGGAGGGATCACCGGGCGAGTAGCTGATGATGCGTAGTTATATAAGACCACTGCAATTACAATAGTCGCAAATACGAGGACTAACACTACCAGAGCAATGTATCTTGTTCTTGTCATACTGTCTATATCTAACTAAATTCTAATTAATAAACGTTGTCTAAGATTCATAAAAAGGAGGCTTCATTGATGTTATAAAGGCTTACACCATCGAAGAAAAGCGAGCCCACCTTAGACTCAAGCCTAGTGGACGCGCCGTGCTTTTAGCCCTCGGGACGGTCTGCGGTTCGGAGAGAGTGAGGGAGAAGAGAGTTAGAGAGGGATTCGAGAAGAATAGGTGCAAAGCCCTCGTATACATTGTCCTAGACCTCCTAGCAACTGCGCTCCGTGCTCTCTACGGAGAAGCTAGGGGAGAGGCCTGGGTCAACCTCCTTAAGCCTTGGGACATGACTCTTCGCAGGTGTCTTATGGGTTGACAAGAAAAGTGACTTGGGCCTGTTGCTGCGGTGGATCAAGAGGACTCCCAGCCTTGGCATGCCAGCCCGCGAGCTTGAGCCTATCTAGAGGAGCTGTCTGCACTCGAAGTGCTTAAAGTAATGGCCATTACGCTGTATTTCTCTACAGCCTTCGTTGAGGTCGTATACCAGGCATGCATGGAGGGGGATAACAGGTCTAGTTAGGGGCTCACCGATCTCTGGCAGAGGGGATCATAGGGGGAGAGGCTTACCCTTACTGCGAGGCCGCTGGAGCTCAGGATGGGGGTGTGCCGGGGCTACGTGAAGATCGCAGCCGTGCTGCTGGCCAACTTCTACCCGGGCGGCGAGGTCTACCTGCTCAACTTATCGTTGCACACGGCCAAGGCGTGAGGCTGGGCGGGAGGGTGTACGTCCTCGACCAGAAGCTGCCCGTACCGGTGTATGTGACGTGGCTCGCCAAGTGAGGCAAGGAGGAGGCGCGGGTGCATAAGGAATCCCGGGAAGAGCTAAAGATAGCATTGCTACCTAAAAACGGTTCACTGAATTAATCGAAGATCAGGTGTCAGATACCCCAGGACCAGCTCACCGCTCGCGCTTGCATGACTGTCATCATCACCCTTTAGCTCGGCAAGCGGTATTTTAATAGGTTTCGCGCTATGCTAGCGGGGAGTATGGTCAGCGAGGTCGTTGCGAGGCGCAGAAACGCGTTCAACGTGGAGCGCAGGCTGGTGAAGTTGCTCTCGGCGAATAAGGAGAACCACGTGTTCAGGGTCCCGGTGAGCGGGGTGGGCGAGAGCTTCCCGGACGTCTTCATGGTGAACAACGTCGAGGACAGGATAGTTGCCTTCGAGGTGAAAGCGACCAGCGGTAAAAAGGTCAAGGTTAAGAGCTTCCAGGTCTCGAAGCTCTACCGTTTCCTCGAGGCGTTCAAAAAGTACTCGAGGAGAGAAGCCGTGCTGGCTGTCTGGTTCTCGAGCGAGCAGAAGTGGGTTTTCAAGCGCGTGGACGGCCTCTTCAGCGAAGACATCGTAGTGCGCTCAGATGAGGCGAGCGACTGGGAGCCGAACGTCAAGATGAGAAGAAAGGCTTAAATTATCGCTTCTTAAAAAACTTTTCGATGATCGCGGTGGCTGAACGCGTCGGAACGCACAGCCACATTAGGGGGCTGGGCGTCAGAAATGGAGAAGTTCTGCCCGTCGGAGACGGCCTAGTCGGCCAGGTGGAGGCCAGGAAGGCTGCTTGGCTCGTCGTGCAGCTCATCAAAGCTGGGAAAATGGCCGGTCGCGCCATCCTGCTGGTTGGCCCCCCGGGGACGGGGAAGACGGCGCTGGCCGTCGCTATAGCCCGCGAGCTCGGGGCGGAGACGCCATTCATGGCCCTCTCCGGGAGCGAAATCTACTCCGCGGAGCTGAAGAAGACGGAGGTCCTCATGCAGGCCATGAGGAAATCTATAGGCGTGAGGATCAGGGAGAGGAGGTGGGTCTACGAGGGTGTTCTCGAGAAGTTGGATGTGCGGTACGACAGGCACCCGCTCAACCCCTACTCCCAGGTCCCAGTCGGCGGTACGATCACTCTGAAAACCGACAGGGAGACGCGGAGCCTGCGCGTCGACTCCAACGTTATTTACCAGATTCTATCGAAGGGCATCAGCGAGGGGGACGTCATCTGGATCGACGAGGAGACTGGTAGGGTTTCGCGCGCGGGGAGGGCTAAGGGCTACGGCGAGTACGATGTGAGGCCCCGGGACCTCGTGGACATCCCGACGGGCCCGATCTACAAGGAGAAGGAGTTCGTCTACACCTTGACGCTTCACGACCTAGATGAGATGGAGAGCCGGAGCGAGAGCATACTTTCGATCTTCTTTGGCGCTCCCTCGGCTAAAGAGATCCCGCCGGATGTGAGGGCCAGGGTCGATAAGACCGTGAAGGAGTGGGTTGAGTCGAAGAGGGCGGAGCTGATCCCTGGGGTCCTCTTCATCGACGATGCTCACATGCTTGACATCGAGGCGTACAGCTTCCTCTCGCGGGCGATGGAGAGCGAGCTGAGCCCGATCATTATACTCGCTACTAACAGGGGGTTCACGAGGATTAGGGGGACGGACATCGAGGCCCCTCACGGGATGCCCTTGGACCTCCTAGACAGGCTCCTCATAATCAGGACGAGACCCTACACTCCTGACGAGATCAGGGAGATCATCAAGATCAGGGCGCACGAGGAGGGTGTGGAGCTCGAGCCGGATGCCCTCGAGGAGCTCGTAAGGCTGGGGGGCGAGAAGAGCCTCCGCTACGCCACCCAGCTGCTCGCTCCCGCTAGGCTGATGGCTGAGCAGAGGGGGAGAAGCAGGGTAACGAGGGAGGACGTCGCCGAGGTTTCTCAGCTCTTCATAAGCACTAAGGAGTCTTCGAGCTACCTTAAGGAGCTAGAGGAGAAGATGCTCAAGTAGGTTCACCGGTTTCGCCTCAAGGCAGAGATTATTTCTTTTCGGAACGCTAATAGCGTTAGAATAGCCACGAGCTGGCTGAGGTCGAGCGTGGGTGGGCTGTTGCCCACCGTGAAAATCAGCAGCGTAACCGTTACCGGGATGCGCGTCGAGACAATGAAGAGCGTCCAGTAGTGGAAGGCCACAAATGACGCCGCCGAGCCCAGGAAGAACTCCTTCAGCCAGTACCGCTTGTCGCTGTAAAGGGCGCCGCTCAGGAGCCACAGGATAATCGAGGCCGTCGCGCCCCGCCAGGGGACGTACCAGATAAAGGTGCTCGGAACGGGGTAGACGCTGAGGATGCTCTCGAAGGGTATGGCTGTGAGAGTGGAGGCGATGAGAGCGGGCGAGACAACGAGGACCAGATCCCTCACGAACTCTTTAGACAAAGCAATCACCTACGGGAATGGGAGCAAGCCGAATATGTTCGTGGAGAGATAAATGTTCACCGCTACCAAAGCCACCGTGTACAGAGTTGCCGCGCCCGCCGCGAACCTCGCCTTCTGCTCACCTATAAGCTTCTCGAGTAAAGCCTTGAAGATGCGCCCGCCGTCCAGCGGGACTATGGGAAGCATGTTTATCACGGCTACGCTTGAGGTAACCATCAGACTCCACATGAGAAGGTTGTAGGCGTTCTCGTCGCTGACCGCCTGCTGTATTTGGACACCGAGGAAGCCTCTTGAGGCGTTCCCAGGGTGGGTGGCCAGGGTGAGCGAGAAGGTCAGCTCGCTCCGGCCTCGTAGGACCGTAAGGTTAACCTTTTCGCCGGGGTGGAGCCCAGCCATAACGTTCGTGAAGGTCTCCAGCGTGGGCGTCTTAACTCCGTTCACGCTGATTATGATGTCCCCTGGCTTCAGGGAGCTCGCGGCCGGGTACCCCGGCATAACGCCCGTGACCTTCACACCTACAGGTTGCACAAGCGCAACCATCAGAGGCAGTAGGATGATGAAGGTTAGGATGTTGGCCGTGCTCCCGGAGGAGAGCACTCTGAGCTTCGCCCTGAGCCCTGCCTTCTCGAGCTGGTCCTCGTCGATCTCGGCGAACCCACCGGGAAAAACCGCGGCCAGGAAAAGCCCTGTGGACTTCACCCTTAGGCCCTCAGCGCTCGCTGTCAAGGCGTGCGCCAGCTCGTGCGGTGCTATAGCCACGAAAACCGCCAGGAGGAAGTAGGGAAGAACGTCTAGACCCACCGTCAGGCCTGGAACCACAGGCGACACGGGGCTCGCGGTCTCGGGGTGCGCGAGGAAGCTGATAAGGTTCCGGTGGAAAAAGTACAGGCCGTAAACCATGAGCGCGAAACCCGCGACGGCGGACAAGTCCCCAAATACCTTCACTGCCGTTGCGTGCCTTTCAGCCACTCTGGCTATTGAGCGGTTTAACTTCTCTGTCCGGTAGAGTATAACTCCTCCCTCGAGCTGAAGGCCGAGCTTTTTTAGGGCTTCAGGTCTCCGCCGCTGCACTACGAGGACAGCTATGTAGATAGCCGCAACTACCAAGAAGAAAGCGACGCTGCTGTTAAAACTCGATATCAGCCTGAACGCCACAGCCGCTAACCTCGTAGCCGAAGTCGTAGCTGTTAAACCTCTTTAATATCGTTTTCCTGGCTTCCATGCTTGTGGAGTGTAAGGGGAGCACTAGCTCAAGCCCGCAGCGAGCGAGCCTTCCGATAAAACTCATGTTGAAGACGTCCCTCGAGGAGATGTTGAGACCTCCGATAAGCCCGATAATCCTGCCTAAACCCACTAGCTCGGCTCCGAAAGTTCGCCTAAGCCCGTGCACGCTGCAGCCGACCAGGACAAGCCACCCCTTAGGCGTCCTCAAGGCTAGCCCCTGCTCGTTCCAGTAAGAGTCGCTCGGCAATACAAAAACGCCGGGAAAGCCCTGTAGCTGGGAAAAATCCCTGCTCGTTCCCGAGAGAGGGGGAGGCGGTAGAACTCGTGGCGTGCTAGGGAAGCCGCTCTGGAGAGCGCCGATGTGGTGAAAGTGCGGCAGGCTCCCGAAGACAGCATCAGGATTCAGGTCCACTCCAAGGGTCTCCGCGTTTCTAAGCAGCACACGGTAGCTGGGACCTGTGTCGAAAAGCAGTTTCTTCACTATCCCTTCCTCGTACTCGACGCTCACCAGCACGGAGAGCCCGTGGAGGGGGAAAACCCCTTCCACTGCGGGTATGTCGTCGACGAGCACATCCAGGTGTATGCGTGATATCGTATCCATGGTCGCTAAAGCTTATCAGGCTCTCGGCTTCTATATTAATTTGTGATGCGTGGCGACGAGCTGCTCGATGTCGTGCGCAATGATAGCGGACACAGGGTTGTGTACATCTACTACGAGGACGCGCGCGAGCCCGAGCCCGGGCCCCTCGTGGAGGAGGTTTTGAGGGAAAAACTGCTCGTCGAGGCTCTGAGAAGCAGGGGTATCACCAGGCTCTACAGGTTTCAAGCCGAGGCTATCGAGAAGATAAGGAGGGGGAGGAACGTCTTCATCATCGCTGGCACGGGTGTGGGCAAGACCGAGGCTTTTCTGCTACCCATACTCGAGAGGCTACTGGGAGAAGCTGAGGGAATCGCGTCCCTAGTCTACCCGACTAAAGCGCTCGCCCGGGACCAGCTCGAGAGAATAGAGTGGTACGCTGGGAGGGTCTTCGGCTTCCGCGTGAGCGCACTCGACGGTGACACGCCGGAGGAGGAGCGAAAAAGGATCCTGCTCTACCCTCCGCGTGTACTAGTAACGAACCCTGACATGCTTCACGTGACTCTACACTCTGCCCCCGAATACAGGGATTTGTTCGGCAAGACGAAGTACGTTGTGCTGGACGACGCACACGTGTACAGCGGGGTTTTCGGCTCCCATGTGCACTACGTTCTCAGGAGGTTTAAGCGGGTCCTTAGGGAGAAACCCACGTTCGTCGCTGCCTCCGCGACCGTCGGCAACCCGTCTGAGTTCGCCGAGAAGCTTTTCGGCGAAGAGGCTGACATTGTGGACGCCGGCAGGACCAGGAAAGCTCCGGTCTTCCACGTCATGCTCTCACCCCGAGCTAGGTCCCGCTCCTCGGAAGTGCTCTGGCTTCTCGGAAAGCTATCCGAGAGGGGGATGAAGACAATAGTTTTCGTCGACAGCCACCGAATAGCGGAGAGTCTGGCGATCCAGGCCTCAGGCATGGGAGTCAGGGCGACGGTCCACCGAGCTGGCCTACTTCCCGAGGAGAGGCGGAGGGTTGAAAAAGCCCTCAAGTCAGGTGAGCTCGACGCCGTGATAGCAACCCCCACCCTTGAGCTAGGGATCGACATTGGGGAGCTCGACGCGGCTATACTCTACGGGGTCCCGCCGACCTTCTCGAAGTACCTCCAGCGGGCCGGGCGCGTTGGTAGGAGGCGGAGGACGGGGTACGTCTTCCTATTGCTGGGAAACGACCCCATTAGCGCCTACTACGAGAGAAACCCCGAGGAGTTCTTCGGCCAGGCTCCCGATCCCGTTTTCCTTGAACCCGAAAACTACGAGGTGGTGAAGGTACACCTAGTGGCGATGGCTGCTGACGCCCCGGTTCGTCCCGCAGAGCTGTCCGGGTGGGAGCGTGCACAGCTTGAGGAGCTGGTTAGGCTAGGGTACTTGAAAGTAATAAAGAGCGGATTCATCGCGCCGACTAGGAGCGGTTTGAAGTTCCTTCGCGAGCACGAGAACCTGAGAGGTGTTGGTGATCAGGTAAAGATAGTGACCGAGGGTGGAAAGGTCATAGGCTACAGGGAGAAGCAGATGGCCATTAAGGAGCTTTTCCCGGGAGCTATATACCTGCACGGGGGGAGGAGCTACCTCTCGATCCGCTTCGAGGGTGACAGGGCTGTCGTCAAACCTTTACCATCCAAGGTACCTCCCGTGGTGACCTCGGCGCTATACTACACACTTCCAGAGGAGGGTGAGGTTCACTTCGAGAGGGAGGTTGCGGGCATAAGAGTATCGTACCTTGACCTCACGGTCACGGACGTCGTCTACGGCTACGCGACGAAGACTTTCCCTGAGGGGCAGACCATCAGCCAGAGGCTTCTCGAGGCGGAGCTGCACTACAAGTTCAGCACCAAGGGCCTGCTCCTCGAGTTCCAGCCGGTACACGAGTGGAGCGAGATGCAGAATGCTGAGGCATTTCACGCGGTTGAGCACGCTCTGATCTACGCGGGCCAGCTGGTACTCGGCGCCTCACCCACCGATATGGGCGGTATAAGCTTCCCCTCGGGGCACATATTCATCTACGATAGCTTTCCCGGCGGGTCAGGCGTGACAAAAGCGCTCTACCACAGGCTTGAAGAGGCGCTCAGAAAGGCTTTCGACATTGTATCGCGCTGCACCTGTGAGGACGGGTGCCCCAGGTGCATATTCTCCCCCTACTGCGGTAACAACAACAGAATCCTCTCGCGCAGGAGAGCCGAGAGGGTGCTAGGGGAAGCGTTGACCTTGAAGCTCAGGGCTGAGCGCTCTCAGAGGAGCGGTAAGCCCCTGGTTTGAGCAACACGACGTAGATGTTGTCCCCCAAGCCCCTGCCCCTCGCCAGAACAACTCCAAGACTGTGGGGCGGCTTCCCGGAGGCTAGGTCGCTCACCGCGAAGAGAGCCCAGCCCCTCTTCTTCGCGACGCGGTAGCAATCCCTCACCATTGCTTTGAAGACCTCAAGCTCTCTGCCGCCCGCGAGGGGCAGGTCTCTGTCGTCTTTCCGCTCGTAGGGCAGAAAGGGAGGGTTCGTCACGCAGACGCCCGCCGACCCACTCCTCAGGCAGCTCCCCGCGTCGCACGCCACGAAGTCGGTCAGGCTGTAGACCCCGTTGCGGATCGCGTTCACCCTAGCCGCCTTTAGACACGTAACTGAGACGTCGGTCCCGACAGCGTAGAAGCCCTTCCCAGCAAGGAGAAGCGTGAGGCTACCCGGACCGCACCCGACGTCCACCGCGCGCCCGGCGCTTAGCGGGATCGCGGTGAGTGCGATCGAGAGCAGCTCGGTGGTGACGGTCCTGAGCGGGGGGAAGCAACCCGGGAGTAGTAGAAGGCGGAGCCCCTGGAATTCCTGGAGCTTCTGAGGGGTGAGGTAGATCTTAAGCAAAGTTTTTGTAGCAAGCGTGAATAGGGTCTCCTTGATGCGGTTTATGACAGGCACAGGCATCTTGCCGATCAGTGAGGCTTTAAAGCTTCAGCCCGGCGCAGAGGTCAGAGTCAGGGGCTGGGTTTACCGGAGGAGAGATCTCGGGGACAAGGCTTTCGTGGTGGTCAGGGACTCGACCGGGATAATACAATCGGTTTTCACTCCGGAGTCAAGGAGCCACGCGGAGGCCAGGCGGGTCACCGTTGAGAGCTCAGTCGTCGTGCAGGGAAAGCTCCGCGAGGACCCGCGGGCTCCAGGCGGGAAGGAGATACAGGGCGAGGAGCTGGTGATAATCGGCCTGGCTGAGAACTTCCCGATTAGGAGGGACGCTTCGAGGGAGTTCCTCCTCAATGTGCGCCACCTTGCAGTGAGGTCTAGGAAGATGACGGCCGTCCTCAAGATAAGGCACACGGTTTTCGGCGCTCTTCACGAGTGGTTCCGTGAGAACGGTTTCTACGAGGTCCAGTGCCCCATGTTCATCTCAGCGGCTGTGGAAGGTGGGGCCACTCTCTTCCCGGTCAAGTACGTCGACGAGTCCACGGTGTACCTCACGCAGTCGTCCCAGTTCTACCTTGAGGCGCTGATATTCAGCCTCGAAAAAGTGTACACGGTGGCGCCCTCGTTCAGGGCTGAGAAGTCAAGGACAAGGAGGCATCTTACAGAGTTCTGGCACGCGGAAGCCGAGGTAGCATGGGTGGGCCTCGAGGGTATCCTTAAGGTGGAGGAGGAGCTCGTATCCCACATTGTGAGGAGAGTCCTAGAGAGAAATAGGGAGGAGCTCGACCTCCTAGGTAGAAACCTCGAAGGGCTGAAGCAGGTCGAGCCGCCCTTCCCGCGCGTCAGCTACGATAATGCCATCGAGATCCTGCAGAGCAAGGGCATCCAAGTCGCTTGGGGCGACGACCTGGGTGCGGACGAAGAGCGCGCGCTCACGCTGGAGTTCGACAAGCCCTTCTTCCTTTACGGCTTCCCGGAGAAATCTAAGGCGTTCTACCACAAGAACGACCCCTCACGCCCCGAGGTCACGCTCTCAGCAGACCTCCTAGCCCCGGAAGGCTACGGGGAGATAATCGGCGGCGGTGAGAGGATCGACAGGCTCGACGAGCTTGTCGAGAAGATTAAGAGGTTCGGCTTCAACCCGAAGGACTACGAGTGGTACTTAGACCTGAGAAGGTTCGGCACCGTCCCCCACGCGGGGTTCGGGCTCGGGATGGATAGGCTCGTGATGTGGATCGGCGGCCTCGAGCACATAGTGGACTCCGTGCCTTTCCCGAGAACGGTCGCTAGGACCTACCCCTGATCCGGCTAAACGTTTTTAAGTTGCGCGGCGATACTACGACGGAGCTTTGTATGACGGTGTCAAGCGCGATCCCTTTGACCTTCGCTAGGCCAGGTGCGCTCGTGAGGGTTGTGGAGGTCCGCGGGGGGAGGGGGGCTTTCAGGCGTCTCTTCGAGCTAGGCATCATCCCCGGTCAGACTCTGAAGGTTGTGTTCAATGACGCTGGTCCCGTCGTCGTCGAAAGAGGCGGTACACGGTTCGCCATCGGAAGAGGATTAGCTGCTAAGATACTCGTCGAGGTGGTGGGATGAAGGAAATCAGGGTGGCGCTCGCAGGCCCCCCCAACGTTGGGAAGAGCACCCTCTTCAACATGCTCGTTGGAGCCAACAGGTTTGTTGGAAACTGGCCTGGGAAGACCGTGGATAAGTACGAGGGTTACTTTGAACACATGGGGTACCGAATCAGGGTCGTCGACCTTCCCGGCACTTACAGCCTTAACGCGTACACGGAGGAGGAGGCTATAGCGCGCGAGTACATTGTCACCGAGAAGCCTGACATCGTGGTCGTCCTTGTCAACGCTGTCTCGCTTGAGACCACGCTATACCTGGCCGTGCAGGTTCTGGAGCTCTACGACAAAGTCGTCGTAGCGGTGAACAAGGTCGATGCTATATTGAAAAGGGGGATCCACGTCAGCACCGAGAGGCTGAGTAGGCGTCTAGGCGTTCCCGTTGTTGCGATCTCAGCTCTCAAGAGGGAGGGGCTCCACGAACTCGTGGACACAATTATCCTCGTCGCCGAGGGTCGCGTCCCCACAAGCAGGCTGGAGCTGAACTACAGGGGGCTCGACTACTTCGCGCACACCTTAGCCGAGGCTATTAAGGGCTGCCCAGGTGTCAGCAAGTACCCTTTAAGTTGGAGCTCGCTGAGGTTGCTCGAGGGAGATGCGGAGCTGGAGCGCGCTCTAGCGAGTGAGGGGTGCGCTGAAGCTCTAAGCCTTGTCGAGAGAGTTCGCGAGAAAGTCGAGGAGGAGCTGGGCTCTCCCCCCTCTCTCATAGCGGCTAGCGTCAGGTATTCCTTCATTGAGGAGGTGGTCGCAGAGAGCGTCTCTACAACGGGCGTGGTCAAACGGGAAATAACCGAGAGGCTTGACAGCGTCCTTCTCCACCCACTGCTCGGCCCCCTGGCGAGCCTCGGGCTGATCTTGCTCGTCCTCTTGGCGACGCTTTCGGTGAACACGGGGTTTCCCCTCAAGCAACTGCTGGAGTTCACGGGTAATGAGGAGCTAGCCCAGTTTTTCGAGAATTACACGTTAGCTGGTCTGCTGTCATCGCTCTTCGACTCTCTCAGCAAGGCTCTCAGCGAGTACCTGGTTCAGGCGGGCGTCCCGTACCCAATAGTGTCACTGATAGCTGACGGCGTCATCGGGGGGGTTGGGGCAGTCATAACCTTCCTGCCCCTCATCTTCTTAGTCTTTGTAGCCTTCGGGTTTCTAGAGGACACTGGTCTCATGGCACGCATAGCGACGGTCTACCACAGCGTTATGCGTAAGGCCGGGCTTTCGGGAAAGGCGCTGATGCCGCTACTCCTCGGCTTCGGTTGAAATGTTCCCGCAATAATGGGTACAAAGATCCTTGAGACGGATCGGGAGAAAATCATAGCCTCGCTAGTCGCGCCTCTAATACCTTGTCAGGCAAGGCTCGTGGTCCTGCTGATCCTAGTATCCGCTCTACCCGTTTCCTCGACCTCCAAGTTGGTTGCCATCGTGGCCGTCTACCTTTACTCACTGCTACTCGTAGCAGTGGTCGCGAGGGCGCTGTCCAAGCTCCTCGCACCCGGTGAGGCGCCCGAGCTCGTGCTGGAGCTACCTCCCTACCACAGGCCGAGTTTAAAGGTCATATGGTGGTTCGCTTGGGACAACACGCTGCACTTCCTCAAGAAGGCGGGTAGCGTGATTTTAGGCCTCTCTGTACTCGTCTGGCTGCTTCTGCACATCGGTCCCAGCGGGTTCACGGACGACGCCTCGGCATCCATGGCTAGAGTGCTCGGCGAGCTTCTAACGCCTTTAACGTCGATCATCGGTCTACCGCAGTGGCAGGTCGCGTTGGCGTTGCTGACCGGGTTCGTGGCTAAGGAAACCATCGCGTCTACGCTTATGGTGATAACGGGGACCCTGAACCCGGCGCAAGCGATCCAGGCCTTGTCTCTGACGCCCGCTCAGGTCGCCAGCTTGATGGTGTTTTCCACGCTGTACACCCCTTGCGTCGCCACCATCTCGGCCTTCCACGCACAGTTCCGCCGGCATAAGCTGACGGCGCTACTGGTACTCTACGAGTTCCTGGTAGCTACAATTTCAGCCATAATCGTTTATTTAGCCGTTAACCTACTCGCTTTTTGATGAGCGCCTTTCTCTGGGTTGGAGGCTGGAAGGAGAACAGCCTGGTTGACGTGCTTGAGAACGTTAGCTTCACCGTCTGGCTCTCGTACTGCAACTTCCGGTGCCCCTGGTGCGCGAACTCCAGGCTTGCCCGCGGCCTCGAGAAGAGGGCTGTGGCGCTGGAAGAGATTTTAGAGGCTGTCAAGCAGGCGGCTCCCTTCGTGGACTACTTCCACGTCACTGGTGGGGAGCCTACCCTGCAGTACAAGGCCTTGGCGGAGCTCCTATTCCGCGTGAAAGCGGATACGGGCCTGAGGGTCAGCTTCGACACGAATGCGAGCATACCGGAGGCTATCTCCTACATCACCAGCCGAGCCGACGTGGATCACATAGCCATCGATGTGAAAGCTCCGTTATCCAAGCCCGAGCTGTACGCGCGTGTCATCGGATTATGGGAGGGGGCTGGGAAGGTGGTAGTGGAGAAGGTTAAAAGGGGGATTAAGAGCTCTGTCGGCGTCGGGGACTTCCTTGAGCTTCGGACGCTTCTCGTACCCGGGCTCATCACGGTCGAGGACGTGGCACAGATATCGCGCGAGATACGCGACATGGGTCTCGAGAAGGCCCCGCGCATCGTTTACGTCGTGCAGCAGTTCATACCCTATGAGGGCGTTCCGGAGGAGTACCGGCGGGCACCTAAAACTCCGCGCGAGCAGGTTGTCGCTGCCGCGAAGCTCGCGTCCGAGGAGCTGCGGGGATTCGCGGACGTGTACTACAGGACGATAGAGGATGGGAGCAAAAGAGTGTGATCACATAGACTCTATCTTCTCGGGTGGTATCGCCGCGTGCTTGTATGCGATTATCCTGATTATGTCGGCGGCGTCCTGGAAGTCGTCCGAAGATATCTCTATCAGGTTCACGGCCTCCATGACGTTGAGAGCTGACATCAGGTCGATTTTCCCCTCCTCGACGAGCCTTCTAACTTCCTGTAGAACCTCAAACCTGAGAACGTCGACCCTCCTCTCGCCAGCGTCAATCTCAGCCGTGATGTTAACGGCGTAGGCGGGCGAGAGACGGAGCATCTGCATGTTGTCTATGAGCTTCTTTGAGAGCTTCTCCGTCTCCTCGATCATTTCCAGGATTTTCGGCTCGAGCTTCTTGATCTCTGGGCTGTACTTCACCCACAGCAGCCTCTCGTTGCACTCTATCACGGCCCCGGCAACCTTGTCGATCTCCTCTACAAGGCGCTCGAAGTCCATCCTGCTTGAAACAGGTATGAAGCCAGACCATATCCGCCACATCAGCTCTCTCTTTATCCTGTCAGCCTTCCTCTCGAGGTTCTTTACCTCCCCCATTTTGGCCTGAGCTTCCTGAATTCTCCCGGCGAAGATGTCGCTGACGACCTCTTTCTGAACCGAGAGGATCTCGTCGATCGTTTCGAGGTGCCTGATCACAAGGTCGAAGAAGGGCCACGTCGGCCTCGTCTCCCTGAAGAACACGGAGTAGAAGGCCGCCGTTATCGCGAGTAAAGCGCCGATGTTCGTGAAAACAGAGGAGTAGTTACCTTGCGCCCCCTGTAGGAGTAGGCTCCCTATTATGGCGCCCGTGGCATACCCCGAGTCCCTGGCGAAGCGGTAGAAGCCGACAGCGATGTCTCTCACAGCAGGAGGGCTCATGTCGGCTATGGGCGCAGGGAGCACGGGGTAGTACATCGCGTAGCTGATCCCCAGGGCCAGCGCGACGAGAAGGATCTCTGGGAACGACCTGGTGCTGGGGAGAGCGATGAGCATGAAGGCGGTTACCATGAGCCCTAGCGTGGACACGAGCCTCCTCCCGGCCCTGTCTGAGTAGGAGGACCAGAAGGGCATCGTCGCCGACCAGACGAGCAGGAGTAGCGACTGCGCGTAGCCGGCGTAGTAAACGTCGAGCCCCTTGCTCAGAACGTAAAGGGGCATAACGCCCCACACCACGCTGTCCGCAACCTTGGCCATGTGCGCCGCGATGAGGGCTGAGAGAGTGCTCGGGTTTGTGACAACGATCCTGAGGGCTCCCTGGGGCTTGGGGGTCAAGGAGAACCTTCTCCGATCGGCCTCAGAGTACGTCTTCGTCTCGATGCTCGAGAGAGCCACGAGTGCGGCTAAACCCGATGAAACCGCTATGTAGGTCAGCGTCTCACGGGGCCCGAGAGAGTTCCACACCCACCCTCCCACGTAGGCGCCCAGCGCGTAGCCTACGTAGCATGCGCTCTCGATGTAGCCGAATGTCAGCGAGGATCTCTCTACGCCCAGGATATCTCCAATTGCTATAGCTGAGGTGGCGAAGACGATTCCCTCCCCCACTCCGACTAGAACGTTGCCGAGGATGAAGTCCGCAGGAGGCTTGAGCAGCAGGATTACGAGAGCACCTAGGAAGTACGCGAGAGTCCCGGAGACGAGAGCAGCCTTTCTCCCTTTCTTATGCGAGATGAAGCCCGCCGCCAGGTCGAAGGTGGCCTTGAATACGCCGAAGGAGAGTATTGGGAGCAGCGTTGGAAGGCTTCCCAGGGCTTCGCTTGTGGCTACCGTGAGTATGGTCCTTTGGACGCCTGTAGCGCTGCCAATAAGCACTTCCGTCGCCAGTATGAGCAAGAGGGCTAAAGTTTCCCTGTGCAAGCAGATACCCCTACTTACTCTCCAGGAGGGGCTTTTATAAAATTATTTTTATGTGAATTCTATATAACTATTTAATGTCTCGTCGAGGTATATAGAGGATAATTTTTAAGCACCAGACCTGTAAGGTAAGCCGGTGGAATGATGAGCCAGGAGAGGCTTGACGTGCAACGTTACCTGAGGGCCGGCTACAGGCTCGTTGGGGAGCACAGCGCCGTGGCCGTCTGCAGGTGGACGAAGTCGGCGATGAGGGGAGAGCGCCTGTGCTACAAGAACTGGTACGGTATTCAGAGCCACAGGTGCGTTCAGATGACGCCTGTTCTCAACTTCTGTGATTTCTCCTGCAAGTTCTGCTGGAGGATGCAACAGCCGGGGAGGTTCAAGATCCCGCCTAACTGGAAGTGGGACATGCCGGACGAGATAATCGATGGATCCATAATCGCCCAGCGGCTTCTGCTGATCGGCTTTAAGGGTAACCCACGGGTGACGCGGGAGCGCTTCCTGGAGGCGATGTTCCCGAGACACTTCACTATGAGCCTTGACGGCGAGCCCACCCTGTACCCCATGCTTCCCGAGCTCATAAAGCGCGTCAAGGAGAGGAACATGACCGCGTTCCTGGTAACCAACGGCTCCATCCCCGTTAGGCTCGAACAGCTCATCAAGAGGGACGCCCAGCCCACGAACCTCTACGTCAGCGTGTACGGGCCCAACGAGGAGGTATTCAACTACACAGCGGAGCCAAAGATTCCGCGCGCCTGGGAGATGGTGCAGCGGAGCCTTGAGATCCTAAACAGGTTCACCGAAAGCAGGACGGTCATCAGGTTCACGATGGTCAAGGGTGTGAACATGACTGATCCCGACGGTTACGCTTCGCTCGTGAAGCTGGGGAACCCCATGTTCGTGGAGCTGAAGGGGTACACCTGGGTCGGCGAGAGCCAGAAAAGGCTGCCCATCAGCGCTATGCCCACGCAGGACGAGATGCTTAAGTTCGCTGAGGAGATCTCGAGGAGAACAGGCTACCAGATCAAGCTGACGGACGAGAAGAGCCGCGTGGTCCTGCTCGTGCGCGACGAGGACGCTTGGGAGAGGAACCTAAAGATGCGGGAGGAGTGGTTCAAGAGGGTCGAGAAGCTGGACGAAAAGTGGAAGAGCAAGGTCGAGGACTTCACGATGGAGGAGCACGGCTACAAGATCCTGAACTACTAGAATTATGGACGATAGGTGAGCATGATTTATAAGCTGTAGGCAAGAATGTTTCTGGGTGTAGCGTATGGCGCTTGAGGATCTCAGGCTCTCGATGATCCTGACTCTAGCATTCATCTTCGGTCTAACGACGCTGGCGTTCGTCTTCCTGCTGGACGTCTTTGGCCTGGCATCGCCGCTCGCAGCGCTCATCATCGCTGTAGTGTTCAACGTTGGGCAGTGGCTTGTCTCACCGTTCCTCGTCGAGCTCTTCTACCACGTGCGGGAGCTACCGTACAGCGAGGCCCCCCACGTGCACCAGGCCTTGGAGGATGTGGTGGCGGGGAGCGGGCTGCGGGAGAAGCCGAAGCTCATGATTGCCGAGGTTCCTTACCCCAACGCCTTCGCCTACGGATCCCCCTTGACGGGTAACAAGGTTGCTGTAACGCGCGGCCTGCTAAGCACGCTTAGCAGGGAGGAGATAGCGGGAGTGCTGGGCCACGAGGTTGGGCACATTGTCCACAGGGACGTGCAGATAATGACCTTCGTATCCGTGCTACCGGCGTTCTTCTACATTCTCGGCAGGATGTTTCTCTACTCTGGAGGCGACAGGGATAGGGACAGGAGCGGGGTTATCGCCTTAGGTTTTCTGAGCCTGCTCATCTACTTTATCCTAAGCTTAGCGAACCTGCACCTCAGCAGGATCAGGGAGTACTATGCAGACTACCATAGCGTCAAAACCGCGCCGTCACCGTCGGTAGGCGCCGCAAGGCTCATGTCCGCGCTCGCGAAGATCGTTAGCTACACTGGTAGGATAAAGCTTCAGGGCGCTGAGCTTCGGGTTGCCGGCTTCAAGGAGCTTTTCATAGCCGACCCGGACAGAGCGGTGGAGGACATGGAGAGCCTGGAGGGCTACCAGCTTGCGAGGAGGATCGCCGAGAGGAGAGTGACGTTAGCAGACAAGATACTTGAGCTCTTCTCAACCCACCCCAACATAGTTGAGAGGCTTAGAAGGCTCGAGGAGCTGGGACGATACGAGAAGCTTTAAACGGGCCTTTTTCTCCCAGTTTCACGTGGATGAGCTAGCCGAGAGAATACGCTATTCCATCAGGAGGAGGGAAGTAATCGTCATCGTCGGGGACTGCGAGGTTGAGTACAGGGGCCGCGCCTCCTCGAGGCTCGGCCGCGGGGAAAGGGTGATACTGATTAAAGGAGACGGCACGGTGCTCGTGCACAGACCCTCTGGCGCGAATCCCGTAAACTACCAGCCTGAGGGCAGCATTGTGAGCGTCTACGAGCAGGATGGTAGGCTTGTGTTAAGGTCCCTTCGGCCTAGGCCTGAGGAGGAGCTCGTTATCGTGCTTCACAGGGTCCTGGACTTTCGCTCCTACAGGCTCGAAGACACAGCTACGTTTGAAATGTGGGGTGACGAGGAGAGCATTAAAAAAGCGATTCTGCTGGGGCCTGAGGCGATCCTCGGTGAGAGCCTGAAGCCCGTCGAGGAGGAGGTGCGTTTGGGAGCGGCCGGCTACGCCGATTTAATGTTCGTCGATGAGAGCGGGAACTACGTGGTGGTTGAGGTGAAGAAGGAAACGGCTGGCGTGGAGGCGGTCTACCAGCTTAAGAGGTACGTGGACAGGCTGAGAAACGCTACAGGGTTTCGCGTCAGGGGTATCCTAGCGGCCCCGGGCTTCACAAGATCCGCACTCATAGCCCTGGAGAAAGAGGGGCTAGAGTTCAGGCGCGTGGACATGAGAAAGGTGTACGAAGTGACGAGAAGGGGCATCGCTAACTTCCTCTGAAGAGCGGGCACGCCTCTCGGAACTCGCAGTAGTCGCAGAGCCAGCCTTTCTCTGGGTCGGGTGGGTTTCCCTGCTTGAGAGACTGGCTGAGCCTGATCGCGCGGTCCAGCAGGAATTTTATTCTCTCCTCGTCCCTCGCGACGGGGAAGGCCTTCACTTGACCTGTCGTTTTCGAGACGTAGACTATGAAGCCCCTTGAGCGGTCTGTCAGCCAGAAGTAGAGCTGCATCTGGTCGACGTGGTGTTCCCGGGGCTCCCTCGGTATAGCACTCGCGGTTTTGAACTCGAATATCGTCTCACCCGCGATTCTGTCAACGCGGCCTCTGAGCCTCACGCCTTGGAATTCCTTCTCGAAGCTCTTCTCCCCCTCCCCCAGGGGGAACTCGCTGTTTATGAGCAGGTGGACGTCGTCGCCCAGTAGGAGGATGACTATCTTCTCGTCGGGTAGCGGTCCCCCCATGGCCCGTATGTACCATGACCTCCTGAGGCAGCCTGTAACCTCGGTGACGTACACGACCTCTGGAGGAGCCGTCCACACGTCTCTGTCCTTCTCGTAGGCTGTGCGGAGAGACCTGTAAACGATCCTTTCAACGTCTTGAGGTGTGAGGGACATACACTGTTAAAATTACGCGTTAGTATAATAAAAAAGGTTTTCCAGAGTAACGTGGTGGTAGTAATTGCCTCTAGCCTACACTGTTTTTGAAGTTAGGGAGAATGTCTCGGCGGAGGAGATACTCGAGAAGCTGAGCAAATTCTCCCTGATGAAGGGTAGCTTAGAGGTGTTTGGACAAAAGTACAGCCTAGGGGTTAGGGTCACCGACCTTGAGAGCTTCGAGGGCGGCGTGAGCGGTAAGTACGAGGAGGTTGCCCCTTATACCTTACCCGTGAACGAGGAGACGATAAAGGTACCGAGGGTCTTACGATTAGGGTTTCACTTCACATGGGTTAGGGGCGGGATTTTCCTCCTTGTGGCGTCAGGCAAGCGGAAGAGCCTCAGGGTGTCTTCCACTCTCTCGGAGGTGATATTCGGCAAACCAGACTTCATCTCGCCGGTCTACATACCCCCGCAGAGGCTACGGGAGCTTTACAGCGAGGGGGCTGAGCCTAGGCAGGTGGTCTTCACAGGTCTCAGGGAGGTCGCCGGGGTTGACACTGTGGCCCTCTACGGTAAGCTCCTCGCTCAGAGCTCGCTTCTAAAGCGGTACATGCAGGTGGGGCAGGAGAGATACGTCGTTTACCGCGATGAGAGGGGGCTGTTTGGGGTCTCGGCCGGAGGGCTTATCATAGCCTTCTCACGCATAGAGGATGAGGAGTTCAGAAGCTACATCGTCGAAAGGATACTGCCAAAGGTTGAGCCCGTCCCGATCTAAGAAGCGAGGATAAGCTAGGTGGGTAGACTACCTGAAACGCCTGAGAGCCCTCGAGAGGTCGACGGCGCTCGGCACCCTAGCGGCGGGCGGCGGGTTCATGGCGTGGCTGAAGGCCTCCTCCAGTGTGGGGGCTTGCGTCCTGTAGAAAACACCAATGGGTATTCGGCCGCCGCTTAGCATCGCCATTTTCATAGCGCTCTCCAGGTCTGAGGGATCGTGCCCAGCCTCTTCGAGCTTGAATACGCGCTCGCGGATCACCTGGTACGTGTTGAAAAACGTCACGCACGGCTGAAGGACGTCTATGAACGCGAAGCCCTTGTGGAGTATGCCCGCCTTTATCAGCTCTTTCAGGTGCTCCACGTCTCCGCTAAAGCCACGGGCAACGAACGTCGCACCGCTCGCGAGCGCAAGCAGGACGGGGTTCAACGGCTGCTCAGGGTTCCCGAAGGGAGTTGACTTAGTCTTGACGCCACGGGGCGTCGTGGGGGTGACCTGTCCCGTCGTCAAGCCGAAGACCATGTTGTTGTGCACGATGTAGGTTATGTCGACGTTACGCCTCGCGGCGTGAGGGAGGTGGCCTAGACCGATGGCGTAGGCATCGCCGTCGCCAGCATGCCCTATCACGGTCAGCTTCGGGTTTGCCAGTTTTATGCCGGTGGCAAGCGGAAGGACTCTACCGTGTATCGTGTGGAAAGCGTTAGTGCGCATGTAGTCGCTGATGCGCCCGTGGCAGCCGATGCCCGTAACTATCACGACTTCCTCGGGGCTCAGCTTCAGCTCCGCCAACGCCTTCCTGAGAGCGAGCAGGATGCCGTAGTTGCCGCAACCTGGACACCAGACGGGTCTTCTACCGGTGTCGTAGAGCTCTAAGCTCACCTAAACCCACCCCTTCTTCCTCAGGAAGTCCTCGATTTCCTCCGCTTCGAACTGCCTGCCGTCGTACTTCCCCAGGAATCCCTCGGGCTCGACAAGGAGCTTCTCGCGTATAAGGGATACCAGCTGCCCCGTCATGTTGTTTTCGACGACGATGAAGGGCCTTCCCTTCAGCTCTCCTCGCAACCGATCTACGGGAAACGGCTCAAGCCATAGGACCTGAACCACCTTCACGCCGTTCACGTTCTTCACCGCCTCCAGGACCGGCATCTTCGTGGACCCCCAAGTCACGACCGCGCGATCACCCTCACCGTACGTCTTGACGCCCTCAGCCTCGGCGATCGCTCTCAGCTTCGGAAGCTTCCTGAACCTCTTCTCCTGCATCGCTTTGACAACAGACGGGTCGATGCTTCCCTGACCGTATTCGTCGTGCTCGCTGGTGTTTGCGTAAACGAGCGCCCCTCTAGTGCCAGGCAGAGCCATCGGAGACACTCCGTCCTCCGTTATCCTGTAGCGGGCGTAACCGCCTCCAACCTCAACACGCACCACCGAGCCCGCGCTGGGGGCCATCTGCGGGAGCTGCTGGACCGTCCAGTAACTCTCCCCCAGGAACTTGTCCGAGAGCAGGATCACCGATATCTGGAACGCCCACGCCACCTCCATAGCCCTGAAGCCCAGCAAGTACGCCTCGTAGGGGTCACCCGGGGCAAGCACAGCTCTAGGGAACTCGCCCTGAGAAGCGTGTATAACGAACCTTAAGTCACCCTGAGCTGTGTGGGTTGGCAGGCCTGTGCTTGGCCCGGGCCTCTGAACCTCGACTACGACTAGTGGGGTCTCGGTCATAGCGGCTTGCCCGAGAGCCTCAACCATCAGTGAAAAGCCGCCCCCGCTTGTTGCCACCATGGAGCGCGCTCCAGCATACGCTGCACCGATGGCCATGTTTACAGCCGCTATCTCGCTCTCGGGCTGAAACACAACGATGTTGTAATCGCGTTGTATCTCCGCAAGGAAGTGAAGTATGGGGGATGCTGGGGTCATAGGGTACGCCACGAAGAACGACATGCCTCCGGCAAGGGCCCCTAGGGCAACGGCGGAGTTCCCATCTATTAGTAGCCTCTCTTTACCGTTTCCCAGAATCTCCAGGCTCGGGAAAGCACCGGTGTTTAGGCCTACGCCTAGCTCATAGCCCTTCTCGACTAGGCTTACGTTTAGCCTGGCCACATCCTCACGGGCCGCGAATTGGTCACGTATGACGGAGCTAACGACCTCACGCGAAGCACCGAGGAGCCCGAAGACAACGCCTGAAGCAAGGGTGTTGAGCGCTACGGGTGGAGCTCCAAGCTCCTTCAGGATTCGCCTGAGGGGTAGGGGCTTGACACGGGGGTCCTGGGCTCGGGCGCAGTCGGCCTCGTCGCAGATGACAATGCCTCTCTCGCTCAGCCTCCCCACGTAGGCAAACGCTGAGCTCCTGTCTAGCGCTATTATGACATCTATGATCCTCCTGTGGGAGTATATGTACTCGTCGGGGGAGCTCCTCACGAGGGCCCACTGGTGGCCGCCACGTATGAGAGAGGGGTACTCGTTTGTCACGAAAACGTAGTGGCCGTGTCTTAGTAAGGTCTTCCCGATAATGAGGCTGGTGGCGAATACTCCAGCCCCGGCTGGGCCAGCCACGAGCACTGACAACGGCCATCCTTTAGCCACTGGGCACCGAGGTTTTAACTATGTAAAAAAGCCTATAAATTTATTGTAATCGGCATAATAAGCTGTGATCAAGTTGCTGCATCACGACTGCGAAAGAGGCATCTACGCACTGGTTGTGGAAATTGAGTCACCCTCCCTTATCAAATTAAAGGGAAAAGATGTGTCGATAAGCCCCGGGATTTACGTTTATGTCGGGTCGGCTAAGGGTCCAGGAGGCGTTCGGGCTAGGGTTTCAAGGCATGTCAGGAAGGCAAAGAAGGTCAAGTGGCACATCGACCTCGTCACCACGCTCCCTCAAGCCCGTGTCCTCGGAGCTTTCTGCGCGGAGACCGTTGAGCCCGAGTGCGTTCTGGTGCCACCGCTCGAGAGCTTGGGGTTCGAGCACGTGGTTAAAGGCTTCGGGTCAAGCGACTGCACGAGGGGGTGCACATCGCACTTCCTCAGGTGGACGAAGAGCGGTGGCGTTGATGGGGTTCTTCTCGAGGCGTTCATGCTAGCGGGGCTGAGGGGCAAGGTGTTAGAGCTCAAGCCTGTTTAAGGCTTCGAGAACCCTGCGCCTCACCTCCTTCGGCTCAAGCGGCTTCGCGATGGGCTTTCCATTCTCGATGTAAGTCTCTAGGAGAGGCTCCATGCTACCCCCGCAGACGGGGCACTTTGGTGGCTCCTCCTCGAGGAGCTGGACTACATCCACCATGCACTTCCTGCACCTGTACACCTGCTTTCTCCCCGAGAGCTTGCCTCTCTTCGCGATGGGCTCCCAGTTGCCGTTACGGTTCACCGAGGTTATGTCCATGGCGAAGTCCACAGGAGGGGCGGTGGAGATCGCCGAGCCAACCCCGAAGGCGTCGGCACCCGCCTTGACGAGTGAAGGTATCTTGTACTCGTCTACGCCGCCTGAAACAACTACTTTCACGTCCCTGAAGCCCTTTGCCCTCAGCTTCCACTTGACCTCCCTTATTATTTCCTCGAGGCTACCTCTCCGGCTTCCAGGCGTGTCAAGCCGCACACCCCAGAGTTTAGACCCCAGTGTCTGAGCTGCGAGCAGCGACTCCTCGACCTCGTCCAGGAATGTGTCGGCCAAAACTATCCTGGGAACGTCCTCCTCCACGACCTCGTCGAAAGCCTTCCAGGCCAGCGTGTGGTCACCCTTGAACGCCTTGAAGATGATCATCAGGCTGTGAGGCATCGTACCCGTCGCCCTGATCCCCAGGGCCTTCGCCCCGAGGACGGCTGAAACCCCGTCTGCGCCTCCGATGTAAGCGTAGTACTCTATGAACGGCGCTAGGGCCGGATGCTGCCGCCTGGCTCCAAACGACAAGACGATCTTATCTCCAGCCGCTTTCTTCACCCTAGCGGCCTTCGTAGCGATGCCCGTGGCTGAGGCGAGGAAGCCGAGCAACGGGGTTTCCAGCTCAAGGAACTCACCATAGGGCCCCTCGATCGTCATGACGGGGATCCTGTTCCCGTAGAAGTCCGTAGGCGTGAAAACCTCACCTTCAGGCAGTGAACGCAGGGTGATTTTCTTGCCCTCAAGGAGCTTGAGAACCTCCCTCAAACCAGCGAACACTGCCCAGCGGTAGTCGTCGGGAAGCTTGCTGGTCGTTATCTCCGCGTGAACGACGGCGTCTATGAGCCCATACTTCTCGAGGATGCGCCTCGTGCGCGTGAAGTACACATCCGTCGTGAGGCCTGATTTAACTTCGTCGAATGTAGCGTAAATAAACCTGTTCTCCCATTCCCCCATGCGATCACCCTCTAAACCTGAACACTCCGATTAAATACTTTCTCAGTCGGCAGTTCGCTTGGACAAGCTACTACAAGGTGGTGTCAAATGTGCGCGCCTAGAGCCCACTGCATGGCTTGTGGCCTGTTACTTGGAGGCAAGCAAGGAGCCCGTTACTTGGCTAAACCGGCATCGCTCGCTTCTTCCTGGAGAACTGCGCTTAAAGCTTTCTCAGCCAGCATCTCATCGTTAACGTACAGCTGTAGCCTCCTGCTATTCCTAACCTCAACCACAAGGCCTACCCGCTCAAGGATCACGAGGTGCCCCGTCAGAGAGCCAATGCTAACCCCTAAGTCCCTCGCAAGTTGCCGGACGCTGAGGCCAGGCTTTTCGAGGAGACGGGACACGATTTTCCTACGCAATGGGTGCTCTAGAGCTTCCCGAAGCGACAGCACCTTGTCAGGCATCACTGCATCCCTCACACGCTTAAATCCCTTGAAGAAAAGCCTACAAATAAACTCTCCGTTCGACCTTATGCATGTAGTTGTTGGAACATCTAACTCGATTACCTATAACCTTTGAGTGACACACGCTACCACTTCCAGCATTTGAAATGCGGGGTAGAGGAGTTCAGGAGAAGGTGCGGCCGCCGGGATTTGAACCCGGGATCTGCGGCGTGGCAGGCCGCCATCCTACCAGACTAGACTACGGCCGCCCCTGGTTTTTACCTGGACGAGGTTTTTATACTTTGCTCAGAGAGTCCTCGCCGAGGCCCTTTACCTTTATTATGCTTGCGAGCTTAGATGGCTCGGGGGTGTAGAGCCTAACTCTCTGCTTGACTTCGTTGCCCATAACCTGCTGCTTTAGGGTTACCTCTACGAACTTCCTCTTTGTGTCCGTCTTGAGGCTTCCCTGTATAGGGAACTTAACAGGGAGCCTGTCATCGACAATTATACCCTTTGTCGTGATCACGTACTTCGTCGCTATAGTCAGAGTCCCTGTCCTTGCCTGGAGCCTCCTGGTGTAGAGCCCTGTGATTAGTGAGAGTACGTAGAACGCCCCGTACATCGCGAGAAAGTAGTAGAAGTTGGCCGTTCTCTGGTCAGTGGACAGCGAAGAGCCTATACTGCTGAAGAAGCCGCGGAGTGGTGGGACATAGAAGACCACTATGAACAGTATCATGGTGATAAAGGGTATTAAGCTGGCCTTGACTTGGGCGGCGAGCTCCCCCTGAGTTTTATCCATGTCTTTCTCTCTCAGCCTCAAAACCTCCTCTGGGTTAGCTTCAAGCAAGACCTCACCGCTCTTTATCTCCTCTATGTCCCTGAAGATGCTTCTCGCCTGGCGCCCTGTGATGAGAAATATTATTCCCATGAACACCAGGAGGTAGAGCGTGAAGAAGAGCCAGGTCTTATCAGGGTAGTTAGCGTTCATGAAGGCGAAGAGCACCATCAGCACGAGCCCCAATAGGTACTGTGCCACAAGCGCGAGCTTCATCTACGACCTCCCAACCCCTATGAGGCGCATGTTTTTATACTTTCTCGACCCTCCCTCTCCCGTGGAGAGGCACAGGCTGGTGACCTCACTGGCTCTCGCATGGGCTCTGATAGCCGCAATCTTCACGGTCACGCTGGCGCTCAAGGTTCTCTCCCTTAAAGAGGAGCTCGAGGGGATAAGGAGGGATCTTGAGGCCCTACAAGGCACGGTTAACACCGCCTCAGGCAGGGTTTCATACGTCCGCTTCTGCGTAGAGACGAGGCAGTCAGTGAGGTGCTTCGACTCAACGCCGGTGTACGGGGGCGAACCGGCCCTGCTCGTCGCCTCGGCGTACAGCGACTTAACCGTCGGCTTCAGGAACAACACCTTCACCATAGTTTCGGCCACCGTTCAACCGGAGTGCAGGAAGTGGGTTCTGGAGGAGGTGGGCTTTAACTCGACGACCCGCGTGGTTTCGCCCCTGGATCCGGTTTTCGGCGGTGAAACCTTAATCTTGAAGTGCGACGGGTAATCCTTATGCGCGTAGCTCTCATCCTCATAGCCGTCGCAGTCCTCATGCCGTCTCTGGTTTACGGAGCGATGCTCCTAGAGCATCAAGCAGAGGCGCGGCTCCAGAAGGGCCCCTTCCTAGTCATCTACCCGACCCCTCCTACGATAACCCTGAGCGTCGGAGGCGCCGGGCCCGTGAGGGTTTGGGTATACAACTACGGGGACGAGGCGGCGGTAAACTCAACCCTCTACGTCTACGGAGGAGAAGGAGTAAACCTCACGGCCGACGGCATTAAGTGGGGGAGAAACCTTACGCTTAACATTGGAGTTATTTCACCCGGCAAGCCCGTCCTTCAGACACTCTTCGTCAGACTGGAGAGCCCTAGAAACGCCAGCGTGATGCTGACCCTGCTCTCAGACAACGCTGACCCAGCCGTCGCATATTTTGAGGTTTACAGCGCAAAGGCGCAGGCTGGCGAATCGTTTACGCTACCTCTAGTGGTGGCATCTGCTATTGTACTGCTAGCTGGAGTCTACGCCTATGTACTGAGGGGCAAGAAGCGCGCGACCAAACGCTCAAAGAAGCCGTCCAAAAAACGCTGATTACACCAAATTTTATTCTAAAATTCTTCCTCCTCTTCTTCCTCCTCGAACTCTTCCTCTTCCTCCTCCTCTAGGAACTCCTCTTCTTCACCGAAGTCCTCCCATTCCTCCTCTTCTTCCTCTTCCTCGAACTCCTCCTCCCATTCTTCCTCCTCTTCGTCCATCAGAGTGTAGGGGTTCATGGTCTGTCAGTGTGAACCGCAGATAACCGCTATTTATGCATGTCGGTGAGGGAGCCAAAGGGGAAAAATTCATTAGGTGCGACAACCGTGTGCGAACGGTGCAGGATTCCTTGAGCGAGAGGCCCGTGATCGAGGTGTCTATTGAGGATAGCGACATTTTAGAGGCCTTGAAAAAGCTGGGGGTTAAGCGCATGGCGGTTTTCGATTCCGAGAGCATTACGTACGCGTACCCGGAGAAAGCCGATGTCGCGGACCTCAGGAGCTTCGCGAGCTCGGCCCTAGCGATAATTGGGGCCGCTGAACCTTGGCTGGCGCTGAAGCAGGGGTCTAGAGCGGTGATAATTTACAAAGTGAGTGAGAAGACGGTAGTGATCGAGGGGGAGTTTAACCCCGCTGACTACGATGCTGTAGTAATGCTGTCTCGTCTACTCGTAAAGTAGACAGGTATTGAGACAGCCTCGGTCTATCGCGCTTAGGCAGACAACCCGTGAAAAACCCCTTTTAGCCGCGACCCGTCCTAAGCGGGCGGCATGATCCGACATAGCTACTCGAGAGCGCTGAGTTCTTCAAGGCGGCTCATCAATTACATGGCTCAAGAGGATTTCCTCTGGAACCAGGAGGTATGAGGCAAGACGGTTGGGCTACTTGTAGCGTAATCCAAGACTGAAAGGTGTAGAGTGGAGAGTACTAGAGTTCAGAAGCGACGGTTTTCGGTCACGGTTCCCTGCTTTTCACCTTCATCATTTAATGCCTGACCTAAACACGACTCCTTGGACACCTTTCAAGTTCGTCATTGGCGCCCCTGTTGGGATGGTCTTAGCGCCTCACCTCTTGCTGCGCCACTTGCGACACCTTATCCCCTGCCGGGGACAGGCGAGAGCTGGTGGCTCCAACCCCTACTTGGCTGTTGGGGGTTATCTCCTTTTTGCTGCGAACACTGAAAGGGCTGGAGAAGCCGAGAAAAAGAATTGCCGCCACGACGTGGGGCTTTAATACCCTGAGTCCGTTCTTCTATGATGTGAGGTACGCCATAGGGATTGATATAGGGGCAACGAATACCCGCATAGCCCTGGGAAACGACGAGGGCGAGCTCATCGAGGTTGTGACGTTCAAGACTTGGGATTACCAGGACCCCAACCTGTACCTTGATAGGATAGCCCATGTGATCCGCGAGCTCCGCGCGAAGTACAAGGTCGAGGTCACTGGTGTGGGCGTTGGCAGCCCTGGCCCCCTTGACATGGCCAGGGGGGAAGTTGTGGCTGCACCTAACATGCCGTTTAAGAGGCTGGAAGTCGTTAGGGTTCTGAAGGAGCTGGTTAACCTTCCAGTCGCGTTTGCCAACGACGCTGTCACAGCCGCAGTCGGCGAGAAATTCTGGGGAGAGGGGGCCGGGCTTGACAATCTGGTCTACGTGACGATAAGCACCGGAATTGGTGGAGGCGTGTACGTTGACGGTTCCTTGTTGCTCGGGAAAGATGGCAACGCGCACGAGATAGGTCACGTAGTCGTCGACTCGCAGGAAAGGCTAACGTGCGGATGCGGTAAAAAAGGCCACTGGGAGGCCTACTGCTCGGGGAGCGGTATACCCAGGTTTGCCAGGTTTATCGCAGAGCACGAGAAGGTTGAAGGATCCTGTCTGATGACCGGAGGCAAGCTTGAGGCACGTGACGTGTTCGAGGCTTACAGGGCGGGGGACCCCCTAGCCCGGCGCGTGATATCGGAGGTTAAGAGGTTCAACGCGTACGGCTTCGCCGCGATAGTGAACTACTACGATCCCGAGCTCGTGACGGTTGGGGGCTCCGTTGCCCTGAACAACCCTGATATCCTGCTCGAGGGGTTGCGCGATAGTGTGAAGAACTACACCGTGAATAGACCCCCCGAGATCAAGTTGACGAGGCTCGGCGCAAACGCCGGGTTGCTGGGGGCACTTGCCCTCGGGCTTGGCCTTGAGAGAAAAGTCCCGCTGAGGTGAAAGAGAGCTTCCGCTTTTTTTGGCTGGCTGCAGCGCTACTTGGGTCGCGGGCTGATTATCCACCTAGTCTTATCCTTCTCGTCCATCAGAATTACTCCGAGCTCATTGAGCCTAGCTCTAATGTAGTCGCTCAGCTCCCAGTTTTTCTGCGAACGCAGCGCGCTCCTCACCTCCACGAGGAGGTTTATCAGCTCGTCAACAGGAACCAGCTCCTTCGGGAGCTCGGCGAGGACGTCATCCATAACGCCCAATACTTTGTTAAACTCGTCTAGGAGCTTGTAGGCGTAGAGCACCGTGGTGTAGGAGGGCTTAGCTGCGATCTGCGAGTAAATGATGGAAGCCAGCCTCATCGCTGAGGCAAACGCTGAGCTGGCGTTGAAGTCCTGGTCCATGCTCTCGTAAAAGCTCTTCCTGATATCAGAAAGCTCTGCTAGCACGCTGAGCTCGGCGTCGGATAGCCGGCCTGGGGGCTCAACCTCGCGTGTCAGTCTGTAGACGAGCTGAGCTGCCCCTCTGAGCCTCTGCAGGTTAGCTTGAGCCTGTTGGAGGGAGTCGTCGCTGAAGCTCAGCACGGTCCTGTAGTGCGCGCTGGCGAGCCACAGTCTGACGACCAGAGGGTCGTATTCTTTGAAGAGGTCCTTCAGTGGCACGATGTTCTTCAGGCTCTTGCTCATCTTCTCGCCGCCGACTTGAAGCATCCCTGTGTGCATCCAGTACTTGACCCACGGCCTCTCGCCGAACAGCGACTCGCTCTGGGCCCGCTCGTTCTCGTGGTGTGGGAAGATCAGATCAGACCCTCCTCCGTGGATATCGAACCTTTTGCCGAGGTAGCGGGACGACATGACACTGCACTCTATGTGCCAGCCCGGCCTCCCCGGCCCCCACGGCGAGTCCCAGTAAGGTTCCCCCGGTTTCCTGGCCTTCCAGAGGGCGAAGTCGTACGGGTTCTTCTTCTCAGTGGCGAACTCCTCCTGGCTCCACATCTTCTTGTCAAGCCTCCCACTCAGCCTGCCATAGTCATCGTAGGTGTCTACGTCAAAGTACACGCTACCGCTGGGAGCAACGTAAGCATGACCCTTGTCTATCAGCTTCTGTATAAACTCGATTATCTCGCCGATGTGTTCCGTAACGCGCGGATGCACGTCCACGAAGACGCGGAGCTTCTTCAGGGCTTCCAGGTAGTCCTTGCTGTACTCGTCGACGACTTCCCTCCAGTCCCTCCCCTCCTCCGCCGCCCTGTTGATGATCTTATCGTCAATATCGGTTATGTTCTGCACGTGAAAAACGTCGTACCCCTTGAGCCTCAGGTACCTCTTGATGACGTCGAACGCTACGTATGTCCTAGCATGGCCTACATGGGAGAAGTCGTAGACCGTTGGCCCGCAAACGTAGATAAGCACCCTTCCAGGGTTCACAGGCTCGAAAACCTCGAGGTTTCTACTCAGGGTGTTGTAGACTTGCAACACAATTGTCTTTCACCGGCGGATGAGAAAGGTCGCAAGAACATTATTATACTTTCCTCAAGCTTAGCACCGCAGGCAATAACCTCCAGGGATCCCGTGGAAAAATTCCTAAGCAAGGAGAAGACGTATTGCTACATGAGTAAAGGTGGGTAGATGAGCGAAGTTGAACTGATCACCTCATTTCAGCTGCGAGTTCCTCAACCTTCGATAATCATAAGGGATGAGTACTCGCCGATCCTGCTACCTGGAGACTCGTTTAACGTGAGCAGTGTCAGCTTCCAAGAGTTGGATAAAATTCACTCAGAGTTGAGGAGTAGACCGTCGTTGGGTCTCGTGGGTTTCGGTGGCTTTAACGCGGTTAACGCGGCTAAGGCGTTGTCTGTTAAGCGGCTGAAAAAGGGCGGAATAAAGCAGGCTCTTTTCGAGAGCTCAGCGCCTTCGCGCCCACTTACGCTCATCCCAGTGGCACCCGCCTTCTGCACCGACATCACGTCCCTTACAGTTGTCTACGACCCAGGCGTCCCTGTGTACTGCGTCTTGTTCATAGAGCCGGAGAAGGTGATCGTACCTATCGACTTGTACAAAACCCGTTTTGAGGAAACGAAGGACAGCCTGCGGGACCTCAGCCCTACCCTCGAGGGGTCGACTTTCGAGGAGTACTTGCGGTTCTGCCGCAGTCGCGCCCCCGCCGGCCTAAGCGTGGAGTTCATCCTGTCGTTAACGATAGCGGCGCTCGGCAACACCGGTATAAGCGAGGCGTTGAGGTGCGTGGCTTCCGCCTCACGAGGTGAGGCGTGTGCAGATGCAAAGGTCGCCGAAAAGGTCGCGCTGCTGGTGAGGAGGAAGATAGACCACCTTGTTGAGCACTCGTGGTCGTTTTACATGAGGTTTCTCGTGCAGTGGGGCGTGGAGTCGCGGAGAGAGCTTTACAGCCTGTACTCTACCCTGTTCTCCCGATGAGCTTCAAGAACTGGCGGGTGCGCTCTGTCGAGGGGTTCTCGAGGATCCTCCTTGCATCGCCCTCTTCCACGATCCTCCCATCCTCCATTATTATCACTCGGTCTGCTATATCCCGCGTGAAGTCCAGCTCGTGCGTCACCGCAAGCATGGCTATGCCGCGCCTAGCAACTTCGCGGAGCGTGTCGAGGACTTCAGCTTTGAGCTCGGGGTCCAGTGCGGAAGTCGGCTCATCGAGGAGCAGTAATATCGGGTCCATGGCCAGGGCCCTCGCGATGGCTACTCGCTGTTGCTGACCGCCGCTAAGCTGGAGAGGGTACTTCTCTTCAAGCCCCCTTAGGCCGAGCTGGGCTAGTACCTCGCGGGCTTTTCTCTCGGCCTCCGCGGCGCTGTACCCCTTCACGATCCTTAGGGGAAGAGTTATGTTTTCAATAACTTTCATGTGGGGGAACAGGTTGTAGCTCTGGAACACGAACCCGGTCTTCGCCCTAGCAGCCCTAATGTTGACTCGGCCAGAGGTGAGCTCTTCTCCGTCGAGGAATATCCTGCCGCGCTTCGGCTTCACTAAAAGGACCGCTGTCTTCAGGAGGGTGCTTTTCCCGCTCCCGCTGGGCCCCATTATTACGACCTTCTCCCCCCTGTGCACTTTCAGCGAGACGCCCTTCACCACCTCTGTGTCCTCGTATCCTGACCACACGTCATGCATCTCGAGGACGACTTCCCCCATCTTCAAGCACCCGTGTAACCCGGAATCCTGAGCCTCCTCTCGATGACCCTGGAGCCATGCGAGAAGGCGTAGCACACCGCAAAGTAGAGGAGCGCGACAATAATGTATGCCTCGAAGGCCCTGTACGTGTACGCAGCCACGTACTGGCCGCGGCGCATGAGCTCCACGATACCTATGACCGCGGCGAGCGAGCTCTCCTTTATCACGGTGACGAACTCGTTCACGAGAGACGGGATCGAGATCCTCAGCGCCTGTGGTAGGATGACGTACCTGAGGATCTGGGGGGTTGAGAAGCCCAGGGATTCCGCCGAGAGGATCTGGCTGTCTGGTATGCTCTTCACAGCGGATCTGAAGATCTCGGCCTGGTAGGCGCCGCTGTTAAGCCCCAGTGCCAGCACGCTGGCCGTGAAGGCGTCGAGCTTTATTCCTACTGATGGGAGGCCGAAGTACAGAACGAAGAGCTGCACGAGTAGCGGTGTACCCCTTATCGGCTCGATGTATGCTCTGGCTACCGGCCTAAGTGGGGACAGGGAGAGGCTAAGCATGAGAGCTCCGACAGCTAGCCCCATGGAGAACGCTAGGATCGAGATTTCCAGGGTTGTCGCCAGACCAGTCGCTATAAACGGTGCGTACTCTACCAGGAATTCTGCGAAGTTCAAGGTCTGAACCCCTCACCACAAAAAAGGTGATTTTATAAAGTTTGCTCGGAAGACAGAGGTGTTTTTAGCTTCCTCCAAGCCACTTCAGGGTTTCGTTTAAGAATATTTGGTCCATCTCACCGGAGTTTATGAGGTCCTCTATGACCTTGTCCACCAGTATCTTCAGGTCGACCGCCCCCTTCGGCATGGCAACCGCTGCCCCCGCTGTGGGTTTACCGATGGTGAACGCGATCTTTAGGTCGGGGTTCTTCGTCACGAGGGCTGCTGCGATCTTCTCCCCGATGATTATAGCGTCTACGTCGCCGCGCTGCAGAACCATGACCATGTCGGGGTAGACTTTATCGTAGGTTTTGATCTCTGCCTTCCCATTAAGGTTCTGGTTGGCGTAGTCCTCCTGTATCGTGCCTAGCTGGACACCAACTTTCTTGCCGTAGAGATCCTCTAGCTTAGAGATCTGGGAGGTTTTGAGGGTTACGACTACTCCCTTGCTTGCAAAGTAGTAGGGGAAGGAGAAGTCCACGACTTTCTCGCGCTCGGAGGTAGGTGTCATGTCGGCCAGTACGATGTCGACGTCTCCGTTTTTCACGGCCTCTATGAGCGCGGAGAACTGCATGTCCTTCACCTCGAGGGGGACGCCTATAGCCTGAGCGATCCTCCTGGCGATTTCAATGTCTATTCCCGCGAAGTTGCCGTTTTTGTCCACATACTCGAAGGGCGGCCAGTCAGCCGATGTGCCCAGGATTAGTTTTCCCCGGGCCTTGATATTGTCGATGTAGCTCGTCTGCTGGGGTGTAGCCGTCTTGTTGATGTAGCTCGTCTGCTGGGGTGTAGCCGTCTTGTTGATGTAGCTCGTCTGCTGGGGTGTAGCCGAGTGCCATAGGGGGTATCCTATCCCCACTCCGATTAAAATTCCGATGATCAGTGCAGCAATTATTGCTATAACGTTTATTCCTTTTGCCTGGCTCTGCATCAAACCTTTAACATTCCTCCCTTTATAAGCATTTCTTTTCATTAAACAATCTTCGATCAGTTAAAATAATTGATATTTTAACATTTCTTAGAAAAACTTAAAAAGCTTACCCTATGCTACTCTCGAATGCCTAGAGACAACGTGGTGAAGTACGTTAAGCTCGCTCTAATGAGCAGGCCCTACATACTGGAGTCCATGCGACTGGGCATTGTAAACTACTCGGCGCTTGCCCGGCTACTACACGGTGAAGTTGAAAAGCTGGCCGGCAGAAAGCTCACGCAGACAGTGATCAAGATGGCCGTTCTCAGGGCAGCGAGAGAGCTGATGGAAGAAGGAGCAAGTGCGCGGAAGCTTGCCGTAGCGCTCGTTGGAAGCGAAATAAAGTTGGTTGACAAGCTGAGCGTGCTCTCGCTGGACCCTTCTAATGCCCAGACAGTGCTTGAGGTCTTGAAGAGGGCGGCTACCGCAAACAAGTACGTGCAGTTTGTGCAGGGCTCGAGCGCTGTGACGCTGATAGGTGACGAGAAACTTATCGAGGAGATCTACCGCGCCCTAGTTAAGGGCGGCGTCAAGCAGTACCTGAGAAACCAGTCTGCAATAATACTGACGGGCCCGCCTGAGATTCTCGCTACTCCTGGCGTCGTCTCAATAGCGTCCATGGCTCTCTCTGTGCGTGGAATTAACCTCACAGAGGTTGTGTCGAGCTACCGGGACGTGGTTTTCGTCCTGAGCTCCGAGGAAGCCCCCAGAGCGTACAGCATCATCAGGGACCTTGTCCTGAGCTTGAAGTCCCTTCTCTAACGGCCTCGGGCGTGGCTTTCAGCGCCTCCACTACCCTCTCTGCGAGGTCCATCAGGCTTCTAGCGGTCTCGCTCTCCGGGTACGCTAGAACGAACGGGACGCCGTTGTCCACGGACTCGTTGATCCTGGGGTCGATGGGGATGTCGGCGAGCACCCTGACCCCTGTTTCCTCCGTCAAGCGGGACGTCCCAGCCTGGCCGAAGATGTAGTGCTTAGTGCCGCAGACGGGGCACGTGAAGTGGCTCATGTTGTTGACGACGCCTAGGAGTGGGACGTTGAGCTGCTTGCAGAAGGTTATAGCCTTCTTCACGACGATTCTGGTCAGGTCGCTGGGGGTCGTGACGACGATGGCCCCGTTCAGGTCCTTGATGAGCTGCGCTATCGTGAGGGGCTCGTCCCCCGTGCCTGGAGGCAGGTCGACGAGGAGGAAGTCCAGCGGGCCCCAGGCGACCATCGATAGGAGCTCACGGATGAAGCCCGTTTTGAGTGGGCCGCGCCATATTAGAGCTGTGTCCTCGTCCGGTAGCATGAGGTCCGCTGAAACGACGCGAACCCCGCCCACTCCCGCTATGGGCAGTAGCCCAGCGGGCCCGGCGTAGATCGCCTGCCCGTGTATCCCGAACATCTTGGGTATGGACGGCCCGTGGATGTCGGCGTCGAGAACACCCACCTCGAAGCCCTTCTTCGCCAAAGCCGCCGCCAGGTTAGCGGTTATGAAGCTCTTCCCTACACCTCCCTTCCCGCTCAAAACAACGAGCTTGTACTTTATCTGGCTTAGCCTTTTCCTGGCCTCCTCCTCCTGCTCTCGGATCTTCTTGAGAGACTCTATTTTCATTTGGCGCTCCTTCTCAACCGCGCCTGTCACATTCACCCTTTCACTGCTCCAAGGCCCCCTTTTAAGGGTTTTCATGGGCTCAGCGCCTTCGGCCCGCCCTGCCGATTCACGCCCGCTAAGGGCTGTACGGCGGGGCTCTGCCTCGGCGCCTCTTCGCCTCATCGCGCCGCGCGAGGCACCCTCCACTCCCCTAGAGGGGATGGGAGGGAACTGGGGCCGGGGCCTGCTGGCCTTTCTCTAGTTCCGTGAGTCGGGACATGTAGTAGCTCTTAGCCAGCACTCGTGGGTGGCTCTGGAGCCAGCTCTGCAACGCCTCGACATGCTTTTCCGCTTTGCAGGCCTTTAAAAAGAGCTTCGCAGTGTTGAAGACCGCGGCCCAGTCCCTGCCGTAGACCAGGCCGCACTTCGGGCACTTGTAGTACCTTCTCTGGATCTCCACCCCCTCTTTCCCGCAGAGGGGGCACCGCCTGCCCGAGACGTTGTTCTCCAGCTGGAACCACCTAGCCTCCTCGTACCAGGCCATGTTCTCAAGCCGCTTTGATATTCTTAGTAGCGTCCTCTGCAGTTGCGAGCCTCTGAGGGACTCGGCCTGGGGCACGTCCGCGACGATGATGACTGTGTAGCCCTGGTCCCTAAGTTTTCTGATCAGGCTTCTCAGCTCCTTGAGCACGCCTCTGACCCAGTCCTCGTTGAGCTTCTTCACCTTCCTTGACGCCTGCCCCGCTATTCTATCCGCTCTCTCGGGGGTCAGGTTTAACTCCGCTCTCAGCCTCTCAGCGAGCCTCAGCGCGTCCTCGACAGCGGAGCCCCTACCCTCTCTCCGCAGCTTTTCGACGCCCTTCCTCTCCTCGAACCTCTGGACAGCTTCATCCCAGCTCTTAACCTTGGAGTAGCTACGCATAATGGCCACGAGGAGCCTCAGCATGGTGGCGTTGGGAGGCTTAAACACTCGCTGCGCTACAAGCCTGACTTCGCTGTCGAAGGCGAAGGCAGCGAGGTAGAGGCCGTAGGAGCTGTTCACGTCCACCGCTACGATAGCCAATTTGCCGCCGCCCCACCATACCTGCTTCACCACGCGGTGAGCCACTAGGCGGAGCCTCCCCTTTGCGGTGAGTTGCAGCGTCAGCTTAACGTCGCCGAACCGCTGGATATCCCCGAGCACAGCCCTGACCAGCGAGGGCTTCAGCCTCACCGCGACTCCAGCGCTACTAATGCGGAACTCGCCCCTGTAGGCGTCGAGGACTGCGGCAGCGTTAGCGTTGCCGTAAAGCCTCTCGCCACCACTGACCACCCTGACCAGTAGCGGTACTGGAGGCGGAGTGAACCTGCTCCGCCTCTTCGACTTCCCCCTAGCCTCCGCGAGCATCTTGCACCACTCTGCGGCGTAGCAGAAGAGGCCCTTAGGCAGCCCAGCCGTCTTCGAGGCCTCCTCGATCAACTCTTCGCCGAATCTCTCCGGGTCTTTTCTGAACGTGTCGACGTGCTTCTCTTCGAGGGCCCTGCAGGCCTGCCTGATTGCGCTGGACAGCCTCACGTACAGTTGCTGCAGCCTCAGCCTCTTTTCCCTGTTGGTCTTGACCTCCCAGACCCTGTAGGCGTCGACGCGCCCCTTGCCGTTTCCCCTGCCCTCCCAGCTCACGCTCCCACCTCCAGGGAACTGTTGCGGCCCCGAGCCCTTTCTGCGCTTCAGCCCCACATTACACTGAGCTACGCGGCCTTATATCCCTGCGCCGAAAATAAACGCCGAAACTGAAAACACAGCAAACAGGGGGCAACCGCCGGCTCAGAGCGGCTAAGCTGGGTGATTACCTGAGGCTGATCGACTAGGCTCCCTGAGGAGGACCCCGCACTCCCGCCGAGGTTACGGTCTCGCTGACCGAGAAGGCGCTGTGGGTGCTCTCGCTTGAGGGCTAGGAGGGAGGAGAGCAGGCTGGCCTGGGCCCTGGCGAGATGCGCCGTATTCGACTACTGCGATAAGGCAGTCGAGGAGCGCGGGGACCTGCTCTACGCGTTGGGCGAACTACATTCCTCGTTTCCGGATAAGCCTGCGGAGTGGCTCTACCGCGCCGCGTACAGGCTTCTGGCCGGGAGGGTGGAGAGAGTGGGGAGCGAGCAGTGGCTCGTGAGGGGCCTCGCTGAGCTAAACGGTATGCACCCCCTGGTACAACGTGTGGGGGGCTAGAGAAAGTACCGCTGTGACTGCTTCTCCCGAGATGGCTACGTGAGGAAGACGAGGATCTGCACGCACATCGCCACCATCATGCTGTACCGAAGGCAACTGAAGCTTCGCGTCGAATAAACTTACACGTGTCCGTGCGCACACCACTTCCTAAACGCTGCAGCCGAGCAGGGCTTAGAGAGTGGTTGCTCTACGCTTAATTATTAGTAAAACGCCATGATGAGCGCGGTTAGAGTCAGAGCGAGCCACACGGCGGCGTTCCAGCTTAGGACCTTCCTGCCGTCGAGCGGGCCGATGGGGAGCAAATTGAAAAACGCTATCCAGCCGCTGAAGTTCACAACCGTCCTTGCAAATGGACCACCGGCGAGGAGGCCGACGAGGCCTAGGAGTATGTTGGTTGCAGGCCCTGCGGCCGAGATCACTCCGTTTGTTTTCCTGTCAATGCCTGGGCCTGCGTAGATGTAGACCGTCCCCGGGGCTATGAACTTTATGGGAATTACGGGGATCGCGGACAGGAGCGTGAGGAGTAGGAACTCCCACACGATGGAGTACCTTGCGGGGTAGCCGTAGTACTGCGCGACAAACTTGTGGGCGAGCTCGTGCGGGACGTAGATCAGGAACGCCAGTGTTAGCAGCCTCAAAATCTGCAAGGTGCTTAATGAGTAGAGGTACTGGCCTGCTAGAACCGCGAACACCGCTATGGTTGCGAGCGTCAGCTCCTGAACCTCGCGCGGGTAGAACACCTCTCGTAGCACAGAAACAGCATGCAGTGCACATGAATATATGTTTCTCCATTAATGGCGAGCCCGCTTCCGCTCGCCTCTTCTCGCTTTCCGCGCTTCTTGAAGCACATCAACTGGGGTCTCGGTCTAGGCGCTTTGCGGAGACTTCCCGGTTATCCAAAAGATGGTGCTGGGAGAAAGCAGTTGGGCACGGCCGGGATAGCTTTATAACGCTACAACATAACTTTGCACTCTCGTGAAGATAACCAGGAGGCAGTTTATAGTCGGCGCAGCTGCGGCAGCGGCTCTCGCGGGCCTCGGCTACTACTTTGCGCTCGCCCCCCGTAGTAGGACGTTGAGGGTCTACAACTACAGCTCCTACATAAACCCTGACCTTATACGCGAGTTCGAGGCCAGGTACGGTGTAAGCGTTGTTTGCGACGAGTACGAGTCCGCGGAGGAGGCCTACGCCAAGATTCAGCCTGGAGGCGGGGGGTACGACGTCGTCGTGCTGACTGACCAGTTCGTGCCTCATGCCGCCAGGAAGGGCCTGATAGCCCCGCTGGACAAGTCAAGGATCCCGAACCTCGCCAACATAGACCCGTTCTTCCTCAACAACAAGTTCGACCCAGGTTTGAGCTACGCGGTGCCCTACGCGTGGGGAACCACGGGGATCGGCTACAACGGCAAATTCGTGGAAGAGGGGGAGATCGAGGGCTACGAACAACTGTTCGACACCAAAGGCTTCCTGCCTAGGCACAAGGGCAAGGTGTCCATGCTAGAGGAGTTCCTAGAGGTGGTGAACGCGGCGAAGCTTTACCTGGGTATTCCGCTCGACGACTGGTCGGAGGACTCCGTTAACAGGATCATCGAGCTCCTCAGGAGCCAGAGAGACTTCCTGGCCGGGTACTACGGCGCCAGCGTCTACATCCCCCAGCTGGCTAAAGGGGACCTGCACGCGGCCCAAGCGTGGAGCGGCGATGTGATCCAGGCTCAGAGCGAGGAGAGCTCGGTTGGCTACGTTCTCCCGAAGGAGGGCACGTTCATCTGGATAGACTTCATGGTCATCCCTCGCAACGCGCGGGAGGTGGACCTGGCGTACGCGTGGATCAACTTCCTGCTGGAGAAGGAGGTGGCCGCTAAAAACGTCAGCTACACCTACTACCCGAGCCCCGTTAGGAAGGACTTCTTGAAGGGGCTTGTCCCCGAAGAAGTCCTCAGCAACCCTGCTGTCTACCCACCTTCAGGCGCCAAACTGGTCTTCACAAGCCCCGTCGACGAGAATGCCCTGGCCGTAGTCGAGAGGATAAGCACCGCAGTCAAGAGAGTTTAAATTTTAGTCTTTTCTCTTTGCGAAAACCTGCTTCGTGTAAACGTAGCTCGTGACCAGTGAAATAGCTATGAGTATGGTCGCAAGCGCGTTGAGCTCGGACGTGGCCCTTCCGCGTGCGGCGCGTGCCCATATCACCAGCGGGAGGGTCTTGAAGCCCGGCCCCGTCGTGAAGGCGGTCTTCACGAAGTCGTCGAACGACATGGAGAAGGTTATGAGGATTGAGGAGATTATACCCGGTAGAGCCATCGGGAAGTAAACCCTCACGAATACGTCGAAGGGCTTTGCTCCCAGCGTGTAAGCGGCGTCCTCCACGCTACTCGAAGTCATCCTGAACTGAGGCTTGAGCGCCACGTAGGAGTAGGAGATGTTGTACGCTGTGTGGCCTATCAGCACGGTCCAGAAGCCGAGCTCCGCTCCCACGTAGTAGTAGAGCATTAGCAGGCTCACTGACTCGACGATCTCGGGTATCACTATAGGGGTGTAGAAGAAGTTGTCCACGATGGATGAGCTCCCGCGGCGCGCGAAGTAGTAGGCGGCGATACCCCCAAGGGCTGTGGAGAGGAGCGACGAGAGCAACGCAACCGCCAGGCCGTTCACCGCCGCGTTGACTACCTCCGTGTCCCTTGCGAGCTCAAGGTACCACTGCAGGGTAAAACCCCTAAACTCTCCAGGGTACTTCGCAGCGTTGAAGGACTGCGCGACCACGAAGAGTATCGGCGTGTAAACGGCTACAAGGAGGAGGGCCGTGTAGACCTTAAGCGCCGCCTTAAGCACCGCCACCACCGTACTTCACGTAGACATAGACCGCGGCTAGGCTTGTTAAAGTAACGAGGAAAGCCAGCGCCGATCCCACGGCCCAGTTCCTGTACTTCAGGAAGAGGTCCCATATGAGGTAACCTACCGTGTAGCCGTAAACACCCCCGAGCATAGCTGGAACAACGAACTCTGTCAGGGACATCAGGAACACGAGGATAACGCCCGCCGCTATCCCCGGAGCCGCAAGAGGCAGGGTAATCCTGATGGTGGTCTGCCAAGGCCTTGCGCCGAGTGTTTCAGCGGCCTCCAGCAGCCTCTTCTCGATCCGCTCGAAGGTGGAGTATATCGGTAGCAGCATGTAGGGTAGGTACTCGTAGACCATGCCTATTACCATCCCTGTAAGCGTGTTGGCGAGACCTATGAGGGAGAATATGTTCATCAGAGCGTAGGCCCTTAACAGGAAGTTTACGAGCATAGGCACCGTAAACGCGACCAGAAGCCTGTTTTTAGCCTCGTCCCCTTCAACCATGAAGGCTATATAGTACGCGGCGGGAGCGGCCACGAGGAGGGTGGCCAGGGTTGTGGCCAGCGCGACCCCTGCCGAGTAGAGCATGATCGAGACATAGTCCGTGTTCGCCAGAACACTCGCGTAGAGGGCCGGGCCCCCGCTTCTCAAGCTCTCGGCGAACATCAGTATCAGCGGGAGGTAGAACGTTACGAGGACGTAGAGGAGCGGTAGCGATGAGAGGAGGGAGAGAGCGCCCTTCTTCATTCCAGAGGCTACCCTGTGAACACCTTCAGCGAGGAGTAGCTAACGTACACCTTCACCTTGTCGCCTGCCGTGACGCCGAGCGCCTCCCTCGTGGTGGCTAAAGCCTCGATCTTCAAATCGCCCCAGCCGTCAAGCAGGACTTTCACGAGGGGGCCCAGGAAGAGTTTCTCGACGACGACCGCCTCCAGCTCCACGCCGGGCTCTTCGCCCTTGGAGAGCCTCACGTCTTCAGGCCTGAAGAGCAGTAGCACTGGCCCAGAGTAGCCGCGGAGTCCCGGGGACACAAGCGAGAGGTCGAAGCTCACCCCCTTGAACTCGACTATCCCCTCACGAGCCTCAGCAGTGATCGCGTTCGCCTCCCCGAGGAAAGAGGCGACGAATTCGTTTGCCGGGCTCGTGTAGACCTCGAAGGGTGTGCCGACCTGCTGCACAGTGCCGTCGCGCATCAAGGCTAGGCGGTCGGAGAGCATCATCGCCTCGTTCTGGTCGTGAGTGACATAGATCATCGTGACCCCGGTCTCGCGCTGGAGCCTCTTAAGCTCGCGTATCAGCTCCACCCTTATCTTGTAGTCCAGGTGGCTGAACGGCTCGTCGAGTAGCAGGACTCTGGGCTCCCTCGCGAGCGCCCTCGTCAGCGCCACTCTCTGCTGCTGACCGCCGCTGAGCTGGCTTATCTTCCTCCCGGCGAACACGTCGGGCGGGAGGCGCACCAGCTCCAAAACCTCCCTCACGCGCCTCTCGATCCTGTCCTGCGGCCACCCGGCGACCTCTAGGCCGAAGGAAACGTTCTTGAAGACTGTCAGGTGTGGGAAGAGCGCGAGGTCCTGGAACACCATACCTATTGGCCTCTCATATGCAGGCTTGCCTGTGACGTCCTCGCCGTCGAAGTACACCCTACCGCTGTCGGGGCTGAGAAGGCCGGCGATGATCCTTAAGAGGGTCGTCTTACCGCAGCCGCTTGGCCCGAGAATGCTGAAGAGCTCGCCCGCGTTCACCTCGAGCGTCACTCCCCGTAGCGCTGTGGTGGTGCCCCTGTCCCTGTACACTTTGCTTACGTTATCAACCCTAACGCTAACTCCCTTAGCCATCTCTCTGCAGGGGACATAAGCGCTGCGCTTAAAAACGTATCGTTGAAGATTGCTCTCACAACTGGATTCTGTAGGGCCTTAGCCTCTCGATCTCGCCCAAAACCTTCGACACGAACGCCTCGACGTAGGCCCAGCTCACGCCCCGCTGGCGCAAAACATCCTTAACGTAGTTCTCGGTGTCCCTGTAGCTCTTGAACTTCTCGTTCAGCTCTCTCCACGGGATACCCTTCAGCGCCTCCGCCAGCTTAGCATCGAAGGGTAGAACCCCCTTGAGCATGAGGAAGGCTATCGAGGGGTATCCCAGGTAGCCCCGGTAAACGGAGCCGTTGTCGTTCGAGGCGATGCCCAGCTTCCCGTCCCACACGACCCTGTACACCCTCTGACCGTCGGAGCCGACAACCCGGGCCTCTCGCTCGCCGGTGAACTCGATCCTACCGTCGCCTATGCACCCGAGGGCCTCTAAAACTTTGACGCGGGGCGGCAGTTTCCAGACTTCCACACTTATTACGTTCCAGAACCTATATTTTAACGTTAACAAGTTCCCCGCGCCCAGCAGATCCCCCTCTGTTCTCGGTAGGGCCGAGGAGGGGGTTTAGAGAGCTTCAGCGACGCGAAGCCCATAAGGCCTGGAGGAGTGCCTGGAGCGAGCGAGAGGCGTGAGCGCACTGGGCGTAACCGAGTGTTGGGCTAAGAGGGCCTGCCGACGGGCATCAGGTAGAGCGGGTTCTCAACCCCCGTGACTCTAGCTACCTCCTCGTCGTCGAACGCCCCTATAGCGACCGTGCCGAGGCCGTCGTGGGTGGCGTTTAGGTAGATGTTCTGCCCCACAAGCCCGCACTCCACCTCCGCCTCAACCCCTTCGCCGGCCAGGATCACAACCGCAGGTGCTTTCAGCACGCTGGGCTGCCGCAGGGAGTGCCTCCACAGCTCCTCGGAGAAGTCACCCAGCTTGACCGGCTCTAGCTCCGATGTGCTGGGCTTGAAGAAGTAGACCCCCCGCTCCAGGCCCTTCACGCTCCTGGCGAAGACGTAGGTTTCCACGAGGTAGTCCGAGAAGAGCTTGGGGTACGGCCTGCCGCCCTCGATGATATTCCCCGCTGACCACTTGAGCAGGGTGAGCAGCTGCTCCTCCGAGATCCCCTCCTTCCTGTAGGTGCGGACGCTGCTCCTCGAGGCTATGACCTTGTCCAGCGGTTCGCCGCGCTCCAGGAGGAAGCCCCTGCAGTAGCTGGTAGCCCTCTGCACCTCCACCTCCGCGACCCGGGTCTCCCCCACGAGCTCCTCTAGCTTCAGGCCCTGGAGGCGGGTCGCGAAGGAGAAGCCGTGGCTGACTAGTGAGAGGTAGAGGTTCTGGAGGGCGTGGCCGACCTCCTGCCTCACGTACCTGTAGCCCCGCAGCCCGTAGAAGCTGGTCGTCCTCTCGCTCACGCTACTTAAGGCGAAGCCCTCGAAGGCCGCGCCGACACCCCCCACGGGTTCGAGGGCTGAGCTGCAGGGCCTGTACCTGTAGACGCCCTGGTCCAGGGGGAGGAGCACGTTCCTCGAGTAAACGTACAGCTCCAGCGGGTAGGTTGCACCGGCCGAGGGGACGGTCCTGAACCTGCCGTCCCTGCAGCCCTGGACGTGGAACAGAATGCGGGCCACGCCCCGCACGTCGCATGGTGAGCACTCCAGTGGCGCGCCGTTCGCCAGGCACCAGAGGGCCTCGCGCAGCGAGGGGGCGTCGCGGTGCTGAACCTTGGGGAGGGTGTACATACTGCTAAAAGGATATGTCGAATGGATAATATTCTTTTCGTGCGCAGGCAAACTATATCAGAGGCCTGCCCCCGCAGGCACGAGGTATGAGGCTGTACATCGCGACATCGAACAGGCACAAGGTGGAGGAGATCGAGCTCGCGCTGGCCCCCTACGGGATAAGAGTGGTGCAGGTCCCTCTGCCGAAGCTCGAGATACAGTCGAGCAGTCTGGAGGAGATCGCCCTCACGGCGGCCCGTAGTTTAAGGGAGATGGACGCCCCCGTGGCGGTCGAGGACGCCGGCCTCTTCATCCGCGCGCTACGGGGTTTCCCGGGCCCCTACAGCCACTACGTCTACGAGACGATAGGCATACGCGGTGTGCTCAGGCTCCTGGAGGGGGTGAGCGACCGCAGGGCCTCCTTCGTCTCGGTGATCGCCGTTAAGATGCCTGACGGGAAGACGCTGGCGTTCAGGGGCGAGGTTGAAGGCACGATAACCAGCGAGCCCCGCGGCGAGAGAGGCTTCGGCTTCGACCCGATCTTCCAGCCCCTCGGCTCCAGCAGGACCTTCGCGGAGATGACCGTCGAGGAAAAGAACGCTTACTCGCACAGGGCGCGGGCCGCTAAAGCCCTGGCCGACTTCTTGCTGAAAAGTTTACATGATTGAAAGAGTGCTTCATGAAAGGTATGTTACCTAGCTTGAGGAGAGCATAAATACCTCAACTGAATGCCGTAGATGGGGCCGTTCGGGGCTGCGGCAACCTCACCCGGGGTAGCGGGAAAAGTAGCGCCGCAAGCCCCGCGGCCCGGCCCCAGTACCCGGATATCAAAAGCTTCTGAGGGCTTCTAGCACGAGGTGGAGGTCTTCTTCAACTGCTACGGCGGCACTACTACAGGCGCGTACCTTTCAAGGAACATCGGCGCGTATGCGTAGCCGTTCTGCCACCCGTTCAAACCCGTAGCTCCGAGCCAACCCGTCCCAGTAAGGTTGTAAAAGAGGATCACGGTCTGGTAGCTAAAGGTCAACGATTTTGTAATATTAATCGGCAACTCCCGATTCTGACTATCCAAGCGAGTGAAATGTATGTCGGCGGAGCACAGAGGGATACCGCCGCACATGAAGGACGACGTCGCCTCCTGACCGGGGACCTGCGTGTACCAGTAGCTGAGCGCCCCCCTGTTGAAAACTATTGCCTTCCCGGACTGGCTACCCCACTGGGAGATGAAGATCCCCGGGTAGCTCCCTGTGAACGTCTGCGCTTGAGCGCCGGAGACCGGAGTGCTGTCCGTCGAGTTCTCCCTGTAGTTTCCAGCGGGATAAGTGAGGTAGGAGAAGTACCCGTACGCTGAGCCCCAATTCGGGATGTTGGGCTGAGCCACGCCCGAGACCTGAATAGCCCAGTATCCGTTGCCGCTCTGAGTCCCGTTCCAGTACACGTAGCTTATTATGGGAAGGTAGTTCGTGCCGTTGATTACCTCAACCAGCGTGACTATGTGGTAGTAATCGCTCCTGAGCAGTCCCTGAGCGTTCCCGCCCCGCTGAGTCACCGCGTAGATGTCGGCTACCAGCGTCGTGTTGAGGAGAGCGAAGATCCTCACGGGTGCGGGGTAGCCGTACCTGAGGTACTTGTAGAACACGCTCCAGTTCCCGTAGGGACGGTAGCTGGCGTTGTAAGTGCGTTCACAAAGATGGTCGGTGTCGAAGCCGTGCAGGTTGATTGTACCGTAGACGACACTGCCGTCGGGGCTGCGAAGGTTTATCGCCGCGATGCCCCAGTAGTGAAGGTGGTAGTCGGGAGCGAAGCTGCTGTCGCAGGGGTTCGTGCTCGGAAGCACGCTCTCAAACCCGCGGGCAACCCTGTGCTGGGCGTCGAGGAACTCCAAATCAAAGAGGGGATGGACGACATCCTTGTAAGAGGGGTTCTGGTCCGGTGAAATGTACCTTATCCTCGTTGAGAAGTTGACCGGACCGGCGTCCAAGTCGTCGCTCCACCACAGCAACACGTACTGTTTAATGATATTTGTTTAATGATATTTCTAGCGGAGAACTGCACTTGGAAGACGAGCGTCGTGTTGAAGAGCGTGCCCGCTACGAAGTCCATCTGGGGATCTGACAGCCCCACGGGGAGGCGGATCTGCAAATTGTGCCAGCTGACCGCGGTCCAGTTCTCGTACTGTATCGGTCTAAGCTGGAGAGTGCCCTTCTTCCCGTCGCTAGACACGTTCACCCTGATCTGCTTGATAGGCATGACGGGAAACGGCGGCAAGTTCACCGTGCTCTGCAACTTGTTGCCCAGCCAGTAGAGGGAAAGGTTGGAGCTCATCTCCAGCGTGTAAACCTCAAACGGGGTCTGGGTCGGTCTGCCGACGCTCTGCAGCTTACCGCTGGAGTCGTAGTAGTAGAGGGTGCTGGGAGTCTTCTTCTGGACGGCGAAGCCGATGTAGTTGTACGCCGACGCCTCGACGAGTATGCCCCTCTCATCCGAGACGACGACCATCACGGGGACGTACTGCTGTCCAGTCAGAGGATCCGTGAGAACGTCGACGTAGGGCTCGAACGTGACGGTGTAGTTGCCCATGCCGTCGTAGCGGACGTCCTTGATCGTAGCCTTGAGCCACCTGCCCGTGTAGGTGCTCCCGACCTTCTCAGGGTAGTATATCTCGACCCAGCCCTTGGCGAGGAGGTTCCCGTAGTACTCCCCCCTGTCGAACAGGACGTTGATCGTCAACGACACGTTCCCATTTGTGCTATTGTAGTATCTGATGGGGGTCCTGTAGACCCTGACCGTGAGCCCGACGAAGACGTCGGACTCCCAGTTGTAGAGGCCGAGGCGCGTCAGGTTCATCCTGAGCTTGGCGTAGGCGTAGGACCCGGAAGCGGGGAGGTACCAGTACCCCTTCATCAGGTCGTACACGGCCCGGGACCTGTTGAGGTACTGGGAGACGTCGAGCCTCTCGAGGCTGTACGACACCTGTATCCCGTACTCGGCGTAAGCCTTCGTCACGGACTGCCTCCAGTACTCGAGGAAGGTCTTCGCAACCTGCCTGGCCACGGTGAAGTTGTGCCTGTTGTAGTAGCTCATGCCGAAGTTGCTGAAGCGCCCCGTGAGGTCCGAGAAGCGGGAGTAGTTGAAGTACGCCCTCGTGGCAACGGCCAGCATCGCCGCCAGCGCCCTCTGGAAGTCACCCGTTATCGACGCGACGACCTCCCGGGCGACGGGCGACCTCGTCTGCAGGAAGACCGCGTGGGCCTGGTAGACCATGACGAGGATCGACATGACGTAGAGAGCTATCAGCAGGACCGCCGCTACCACAACCTGCGCCCTCCGCTTCAATAAAATCACCCCGCGAAGCCCACGGTGAGCACGATGTAGATCACGGAGCCCCTCACGCGGTCCGGGTCGCCCGTGGCCACGTAGGTGTACGTGACGGACTCGGACTCGTACAGCCTGATGCTTGAGAAGTTGGCGTTCGCCACGGACCCGAGGTAGCTGAACACCGCTTTACCTGTTTGAAGGTCGAAGTCGAGCCTGTAGACCGTCATGTTGTAGACGAGGTCGGGGGGAAGGCTGGAGGAGATGAGCAGGCGCAGGTCGTTGACCCAGCTCCTGTCGCCGGGGTTCACAAGGGCCCTGCCCACCGTCCTCTCGTAGACGCCTGCCGTCGCCATGTCGTTTAGCAGGTTGTAGGCTAGCCGCCGCAGGTCGGTGGTCTCGCGTATGTAGACGCTCTTAAGGGGGCGTGTGAACGCCATCACCATAAGTATGACCGTCACCACTATGAAGGCGGCGAGGACGGCCTCGACGACCCGGACTTGACCCTTCCTGCGCATCGCTAGCCCTCGACGCTCCTCCACAAGGTCAGCTGGATCACGTAGGGGTAGTTGTATATTGTGGCGAACCTCGTGAGCGTCACGGAGTTCGCCGGCGACGCCTGCCTCGGGCCGAACGTCACGTCTATCTCAGGGATCCTGTTTATCACGATGACTATGGTTTGGCTCCTCCACTTCGCGAAGACGAAGACGTGCGAGGAGAGCTTCTCCAAGTATTTAATCTTCCCCACGAGGTAGAAGTTCTGGGAGGATGGGAGCACCTTCCCAGCTACCTCATGGCACCAGAGCGGGTCGTCTGATCGACCCCTGCACCAGTCGATGCTCGTCACGTTCAGGAGCTCCTCGTACTGCGGAACGACCTGGACGACCTCGTCCTTGCAGTGCACAGCCCCCGACTTCTTGGAAGTACCTTGGGAGCGTATGTCGGGGACTTCCACGTCCCTAGAGATGATTATCGTGTCACCTATGATGTAGCCCTGAACCGGAGCGCCTCCCGAAGGCGTCGCGCTGTATCCGTAGACGGCAACGAAGCCGTGCCAGCTCGTGTGCAACAACAGGAACCAGAACCACCACTTGTTCAAGTTCTTCTGCGACTGCAGATAGTTTTGCACCTGACTGGTAAAATCGAGGGTCGTGTAGCCCAGAGCGTCCGTAGTAGAGGAGACCGTGAAGACCGCCTTCTCCTCCAGATCAGGCTGGCGATTGTTCCCATCACCTGGATCCACCTTGAAGATCGCGTATATCCCCGTGACGTTGGCGTTGGGCAAGCCCATCCCGTACCAGTTGTAGACGCTCACCGCGAACTTCGTCGGAAAGGACTGACTGCCGTCCTTAGTAGTGTTCCAAGACAGAACGGAGACACTGTGCCCTATCATGGGCTTCATGACGAGCCTGAAGCCGTAGCCCTGGCTAAGGCCGAGGAGCTCCGCAAGCCTGCTGGCGTTCAGAAGCAGGGGGTTCGGAAGGGTGGAGAGGTTCGCGAGCCTCATCACCTTGTCCGGGTCCACTACGTAGGGCTCCCTCGTGCCGTAGAGGGCGAGCCCGAAGTCCTGCATGTCTCCGGCGGACACGGTCACGTTCGTGCCCCAGTCAGGGGGGTAGCCGGGGGTGAGGAGAATCTTGTCCATGACCCTCTGGGCAACTGTGTAGAGCTGCTCTTCCCGCACCGTGGTGAGCGTCCCGGTGGAGGCCGATATCATCTGGTTGGCTGCCAGGACCAGGATGACGACCAGCAGTGCCACGGCGATGTACTCGAGCACAGTCTCCAAAACACACCACTGGGCTTTTAAGCGGATTTTCCAAATATTAAGGTTTCTGCTGCAACTGCGTGAAGCCTATGTAGACGTACCCGCCCTGCCTGTACGCGACTAGGGCGGGCCTGTAGCCTTGGGGGAGGGGTAGCATGATAGTGGGCTTAACTGTGAGGCCTGCGACCTGTGTTTCTGAGGGTGTGGCGTGGACGGGGTTTGAGCCGAAGTTGGGTGTCACCACTACGCGCACCTGCTGGTATATCTGCAGGCTCGCGTTGACGAGGAGCTTGTTTTCCCCCACGTCGGCCACTTGCAGCGCGTAGGGCTGGCCTCCGAGGTCGCTGGGGACTGTGAGGAGCATCACGGTGTAATTGCCCCCTCCCAGTGTGTGCACGGATACGAGCTCCACGATCTCCCTGGCGCAGCTCTCGGCGACCTCGGCGAGCATGGTGTTAACGGTCTCCATGTTGTACAGGAACGCCACGAAGGAGAAGACCTCCACCAGTATCAGCGCGACAGCTAGGAGCGTCAGCGTGCCGATGAGGTGCGATAGGACGGGAGTCGGCAAGCTGCATCACCCGGTGCTTATGGTGACTTCGGCTACTTTGACCACAACGACTGACCCGTCGGCTGGCGGCCCCATTAGAAGCCTGCTTTCGCTCCTCTGGCCGAAGTTGACCGTTATAGTCACGCTGGGGCTCGAGAACCTGTACTCCTTCAGGCTCGAGTTGGTGTTGCGGAGCACTACGGGTATGGTGCCGGAGCCTCCGAGCTGGCCGAACCTCAAGCTTATCACGTGGACCGTGTAGAAGTTGTATCGCTTGACAGCGTTGTTCTCGGTCACGTTGATTGCGCCGTTGTAGAAGGCTCTGACACGGTAGGTCTCAAGGTGGGCGCAGGCTGCTCCCTGGAAGTCCTCGTAAACGAGGACTATCGGCTCGCCGGGCGTCACGATCAGCTTACTCACCTCCGCGGCGAAGTCGCCGGACTCAGGTACGATTAGCTGGCTCGTCGTCGTCACCAGGCTACCCCCGCAGACCGATATCCTGCCGGACTGGATGGACGTGGTGTTCGTCGCCCTGCCGTCAGTTATGGTTATGGTTACGCTGCTGTCATAGCGCTCGAAGTTTATCCTCGTGCTAGTGAGGGAGAAGCGGATGTACCTTGAGCCGCCGGTGCCCAGAGCCACCTGCTCGAGGGCTGTGGCGGCGTAGGCCAAGTTGTCCTTAGCGTACTGGTACTCCATCATCTGCCTGTTGAGGTCGATGAGGGACGTTGAGTAGTAGAGGGCTACGGCGACTATAGTCAGCATGATCCCAGTCATTATCGTAGCCGCGATGACCGGCGATATCCCTTTCCTAAGACGCATACCTACTCGTCCTCATCCCGCAAGCGAGATATAAGCTTGAGCCCGCCGAGCTTGGCGGCGAACTCCGGATCCAGGTAGGCTCTGAAGAGGCACGCCTTGCAGACGGGCTTCGAGGAGGGCTCGCCGCAGATTACGCACTTCCGCGCGCCGCCGGGAGGCTCGGGTAGGGCTTTCCGGGCAAGCTCCTTGACCGCTAGAATCCTGTACTTGAAGCCGGGCGCCTCGTCTTCGACCTCGTTTACCCAGCGCCGTACGGGGTGCCTCAGGGCGTACACGATGTAGGGGCACTCCACGAAGGGGGTCTGGATCCCCTTGAGCAGCGTGTACGTCAGGACCTCCTTCTCCGTCACGAAGTACAGCGGCTTTATCCTCGGGACGAGCCCCTCGCCCCCGGTTGCCGATGCTATCCCCTCGCGCACTACCCCCTCGATGTGCGCTTTGAGGGCGTTCATTATGAAGACCTGCACCTCGTCGTCCAGGTTGTGGCCTGTCGCCAGCTTGGTCGCGCCGAGCTCGCGGGCGAGCTTGTTCATCACGTACCTTCTGAAGACTCCGCACACGCTGCAGGGCTTGTACTCGAAGCCCTTCTCCTTGAGGACCTCCACGGCCTCGTCCAAGGTGAGTCCGAAGTAGTCCTCGAACCTTCCGATGAAGATCCTGACTCCGAGCCTTTCAGCCAGGTCCGCTAGGGCTTTTAGCTTGTACTCCCTGTAGCCCGCGATCCCCTCGTCCACGGCCACGCCTATGACCTCGATGCCGAGCTCTCCCGAGAACTTTTTGAGCAAGTAGAGGGTGGTTAAGCTGTCCTTCCCCCCGCTCACGGCAACGGCCACTCGATCCCCGGGCTCGACGAGCCTGAAGGTCTTCAGCGTCTCGAGGACCCTTCTCTCGAAGTACTCGACGAAGTGCTCCCTGCAGAGGTAATCGCCCAGGTACGGGACGTACGCCACCGCCTTCGAGCCGCAGACAAAGCACCTCGCCGTTCTACCCACCCGAAACAACCGAGTGTATCTTGACGCGCGAGCCGGGCTTGAGGGGCTCGTCCTCCGCCACGACTTCCCCGTCCACGGCGACCACAACCTCGCTGGCACGCAACCCCAGCTGGCCGAGCAGGTCCCTGACCGTGGAGCCCTCTTCGACGCACACCCCAATGCTCTCGCGGCCGAACTTGTCGACTAGGACGCTGAAGCCCCGGGTGCAGGGCGCTTCTCTACTCATCGAGCGCTCCGGCTACTTCCCGCTTTCTATGCTAAAAACTTTTCCAGAGCCGCAAAGGTTAAAGATGTCCTCGGGTGTGAGGAGTGGCAGGTGTGAGGCTTGTCGAGCGTGTTCCAGGACCCCACTGTAGCCACAGTTAACATCGGCAAAAAGGGACTCAGCGAGGAGGTCCTCGCGGAGATCAGCAACGTCTTGGATTCTAGGGGCATCGTGAAGGTCAGGCTCCTCAAAAACTTCCGCGATACGTACGGGTACACGAGGGAGGACGTGGCTGTGATCCTCTCGCAGAGGCTGGGAGCCGAGGTCGTGGGCATCAGGGGATACGTGATAGCTTTGAGGAAGAAGAGGAGGAAGCTCAAGGGGCGCGGGCTCTAGTAGAGCGATGGGCTGCTCGCCAGCCTCAGGTACTTTATGAGGCCGAAGTCGAAGATCCCGGCTTCCGGGTCGACGGCGTAGGCTTTGAAGCTCTCGATGTCGGCCTCTCTCAGGATCGGCGACAGCAGGTTTCTCTCGACGTTCACCTCTGTGCCGGGCATGAGGGGGCTGAGAGCGGGTAGAACTATGACCCTCTTGCCCATGTACTGGCCCTCTAGGAGGGCCTTGAGCTTCAGCCTGGCACCTACCTCGTCTCTCAGCGCGATGGCCGGGTGCTCGTGCCCCATGAGAATCACCTCTACACCCTCAGCAAAGCCCTCGACCGGGAGGGGCTTGTGGCCGTGAATGAACATGATTCCTTCCTCAAGGAGGTAGGGGTCTCTGAGGGGTATGTTCATTTTCTTCAGCAGAGCGATCAGGTAGTTGTCGTGGTTGCCTCTCACAACCTCCACGCCCACGCCGAGACCCTCCCGCAGGAAGCTCAAGAGCTCGCCTGTCTCCCGCCACTCCTGGCGCGTAACGTCTCCGAATTCGTGCTTAACGTCCCCGAGGATGACGACTCGCGAGGCTCCGGTCTCTCTAACCATCGACTCCAGAACACTCCTGATCTCGGTGCTCTGAACAGGGGGTATGTAGACACCCTCTTCGGCGAGCGCCTCCTCGTAGCCTATGTGGAGGTCTGCGACCGCCAGCACTCCGAGCTTGGATATGTACACGCCTAGGCCGACTATCTCGATACCCTTGGATATGCTGAGTGACGGCAGCAAGCGGATTACCCTCTGCCATTCCTCGCAAACCGGACAGATTTATATTATAGCTCTGCTTGGTGTAGGCGATGAGCGAGGGGAGAACTTCCCGCATCCCGGAGTTCTACAAGAAGAGCATCGAAGAGAGGCTGAAGATAGTCGCTGAGTTCGCGGGTCTGACTGAGGAGGAGGTTAAGCTTCTGAGAAACTTCGGCAACCTCGACCCTAAGATCGCCGACTCCATGATCGAGAACGTGATAGGGGCTATGAGCTACCCGTTCGCCGTGGCGGTCAACTTCCTGATTAACGGCAAGGATTACCTCGTGCCCATGGTGATAGAGGAGGCGAGCGTCGTCGCAGCGGCCAGCAACGCGGCTAGGGTGATGAGAAGGGACGGCGGTATAAAGTCTATCACAACCGGCCCGCTCATGATAGGGCAGGTGCAGGTTGTAGGGCTCAAAGATCCCTGGTATAAGCGCATGCTGGTGCTCGAGCACAAGGACGAGATCCTGCAGCGGGCCAACGAGGTCGACCCTGTTCTCGTGAAGCTCGGCGGGGGGGCGAGAGACGTGGAGGCCCGGGTAGTTGAGGGGCCGCACGGGCCCATGCTCGTCGTCCACCTGATCGTCGACGTCAGGGACGCTATGGGCGCGAACGCCGTCAACACCATGGCCGAGAGAGTCGCGCCCCTCATCGAGAGGATAACCGGGGGGAGGGTACTCCTCAGGATAATCTCGAACCTCGCGGACAAGAGGCTCGTCAGGAGCTACGTGAAAGTGTACAAGGAGGACATTGGAGGAGAGGAGGTGGTGGACGCTATCGTTAACGCCTGGGCTTTCGCCGCGGCCGACCCCTACCGGGCCGCGACCCACAATAAGGGCATCATGAACGGGGTCATCGCCGTAGCTCTAGCGACCGCGCAGGACCACAGGGCAATAGAGGCTGGGGCTCACGCCTACGCCGCTAGGAACGGCAGGTACGAGCCGCTGTCGAGGTGGGAAAAGGACGCTGACGGGAACCTGGTGGGTAGCCTGGAGATGCCCATGGCTGTCGGCATCATCGGAGGCGCCACGAAGGTTCACCCGGTGGCAAGAGTGGCGCTGAAAATCCTCGGGGTGAAAACGGCCACCGAGCTCGCCGAGGTCATGGGCGCGGTGGGCCTCGCTCAGAACTTTGCGGCGCTGAAGGCATTGGCGACGGAGGGGATCCAGAGGGGGCACATGAGACTGCACGCGAGGAACCTTGCCATAATGGCCGGCGCTACTGGAGACCTGATAGACAAGGTCGTTGAGATAATGGTGAGCGAGAACAAGATAAACTTCGCCTACGCTCAGGAACTCGTGGCTAAGCTGTCCAAGGAAGGTGAGGCTGACAGGAAATAGACTTAACTTTTTCTCAGCGTGTTTAGCTCGCTACTCAGGCTGAGGTAGTACTCGTTGATAACTTCATCCGAGGTAAGGCTGACCCTCACCTTTTCATCCGCTAATATGATCAGCCTGTCCCGCTCGCCCCCTTCCCTTTCAGTGGCACGGATCCTCTCTTCAGCCTTAACCAGCCCTTTTGCTGCAAGGCTTGACACTGCTCTTTCCACAGATTCCGTGTCTAGTTGTAGGGCCGGGAGCCTTCCTAGGTACAGCCTCTCGATGGCTGAAGGTACCTCCGAGAGCCACAGTGAGCCGCCGAACACCACGAGCGCTCTCAGGATGTCCAGCTGAAGCCGGGAGCCTTTATCCTCTCTCGACCTTAACTCCCTAGTGTACTCATCCATGATGCTTACTCTTTTTATGCCGGTTATTTGTTTAACGCCGGGGAGAGTGCTCCGCTCAGCTAGCGTGAATGTTGGAGAGGTGTGGATGGCTGTCTTCCTAGCCTACTTTGTCCTAGTGAACGTGGGGCACGTTCTAGCTGGGTATGCTATACTCTTACTCTACGGGGCGCTTGCAGTCGTTGCGGAAATACAGGATCCGCCTGGCTTAACCCTACTTGACTGCTTAGCCTTACCGTTCATCGGTATTCTGCCCCATATCTTCCTGATACCCGTTTTCGCTACGGGTAGTGTGAGCCTCCTTGCTATCATTTTCACCGTGATTTCGGCTATTACCGAGGAGATATTCTTCAGGGGTTTTCTCATGAAGCGCCTTGGCCTCCCGATCCAGGCGCTTGTCTTCATGTACTCGCATCTCTCAGTAACCGACCCTCTGTTTCTCGTGAACTCATCTCTCCTAGCCCCACACTACTTTGTTTTCGGGCTTACCGCTGGACTCATAGCAGATAGAAAAGGGTTTGAGGGGTCAAGCCTCTTCCACGCTACCTACAACTTAGCCGCCACTTTATACTTCCTCGCCCTTAACACGACGACGATTTCCCTGCTCCTAGCCTCGGATATCTTCAGCCTCGCGGCGGTGTTGGTATACTTGAGATTTTCTCAACATAAAATATTGTTTTCACGAGTATGATTTCAGCAGGCAAAGTTAATATGTTTTAGCTCTCTAGGGGCTTCCGTGCACAGGACCCAGAAGCTCGCCGTCACCGCTCTGATGGCTTCCTTGGCGCTCGCGCTCTCAATCCTCAAAGTGGAGCTACCGTACCCCGTCCTACCGTACTTGAAGTTCGACTCAGCCGAAATACCCGTAACCCTCGTCTACTTCATGTGCGGGCTCTCCTGCGGGCTCCTCACCGAGGCCCTGCACTTCACCGGCCTCGTCGCGAGGGGGGCCGACCCCCTCGGGGCCCTGACGAAGCTCCTGGCTGTTGCCTCGATGCTCGCAGGCGCCAGCGCTGCAAGGAAGGTCTCCAGAGCTGCTGCCCTCGAGTTCGCCGGGGGAGCCGCCCTGCGGGTTGCCGTGATGACCGCCATGAACTGGGTCTACTTCACCCTGCTTTACCCGAGCCTCCTCGACTACGCTGTGAGGATGGCCGGGGGGCTGCTCCTGCTGTACGCCTTCACAGGCCTGTTCAACCTCCTCCACGCCGCGCTCAGCTTCGCAACAGCGTGGGCTGTCTACGTCGAGGTCAGAAAAAGAGTGGGGCAGCTCTAGTCCGCTTGGAGAAGCCAGCTCATCACTAGTCAGTGAGGGGCTCACTCTTCACTAGTTGCAGTGGTACGGGAGACGCTTATTATCCTTATCGCTCCTCCTTCTGCTCCCTCTGACCTCCTTAACTCCTCGTCGCCTTTCTACGGCCTCACGGCCGCCACACGAGTGACGTGTCGCCCTAGCGAACCTACTCATTGAGAGGTACCAGTGGAGGGTTATAAAACTCATACATGCTGCGATTGCCAAAACAGAGGGGTGTGTAGGATTACCCTAACACCCTCCCACAACTTCCCGACGTGCAAGATTATGGGAAAACTGTAGGTCAAGTGCTGGAAGAAGCATGGGAAAAGCTAAAAAGTAGCATTGCCCCGTTTGCTTCTGGCGTTCACTTTGGCTGAGAGGACGATAGGCGGGAAGGTTGTATTAGGTAGCATTGCTCTCGTCGTGATAGCATCGGCTCTTTCAGCTTTTTTCGGTGCTAAGCTCTCAGCGACTGAAATCGCCGCCCTGGGGTTTCCCTTCGCCAGGGAAAACACCGCGGAGTCGGCTTTCTTGAATAGCTTGGTTTTCCTGGGTTTGGTGCTAGTTGGCACTCTTTTCATGCTCTTAATCGTGCGAGCAAGGAGGGCTTTCTTCCTCCCGTTCGTCATGGCTTTTGCCGTTTTCTTTTCCTTCTGGGGTATCTTGGAGGTGTTCGCATACGCTGTTGAAATCCCGGGGTGGCTCTATCCTCTCTACGAGCCACTAAGCCTTGCCGTTGCCGCAACAACGGCCGCGCTCATTATTAAGCCTGTAAGCGTGCTTCTTCTAGATGCGCTGCTGCTAATATACGGCACTATGGCTGGTGCTCTGTTCTACTCGGTTCTCCCGCCCTGGAGCGTTGCCACTATAGCTGCCGTGCTTGCGGTCTACGACCTTTACTCAGTGTTTCGAGGCCCGCTGCGCCGCATACTTGAGGGTACCGTCGGGGGAAGGGGCGGGCAACCTAAGGCAACGAGCCATTTGAGAGGAGCGGTTGTCTACGTGGGCGATCTAGCCCTTGGTATGGGTGATATCCTGATATACTCGATGCTGTCGCCTCTTTACTACCTCTACCCGAGCCCGTCGATAGTCAGGTGGGCTCTGTGCGCAGCAGCGCTTGCTGCTGGCTTCTTGCTTACTCTCAGAATGCTTAAAAAGAAAAGATTCATGCCCGCTCTACCTTTGCCTGTCTTCCTCTCGATCGCGACGTACGTCGCATACCTGGCGCTAGCTAACCCTTAGAGAAAAAGAGGGGTCAGGACGCCCATCTTCACTCATCCATCTTCGTGCACCAACGCGCTCCTCATCCCCAGAATGTTTACCTTGAGGAGGTAATTAAGGTTGAAGTCTTCGTAACGCCGTCCATTTTCCTGATGCTGGTCACCGTCTGGTCGAGGAGCTCGAGGGCTGGAAGATTGAGCTTCACGATGATATCGTATTCACCATAGACTATGTGCGCCTCCTCCACAAAGCTCATGTTGCGAATTGCTTTCAAAACCTCGTCTTCCCTGCCGACGTGGGTGTTTACCAGTATGTAGACGGTTATCTTCTCGCTCATCCCCGAAAACCAGTAGTGAGTATTCCTAAGGAGTTATAAAAAATTTGCCTTGAAGCTTTGAATCAAATTCACGGGGTAAGCTCGATCGAGCTGAAAACGAGGGCAACGACGACGCTACCGTAGTAGCCCTCGGGTACTTCGAGCTCCTCCGTCAGGTACCTGGGAGGCTCTATCTGAAGGTTTTTCTCGCGCCGGATTTCATCCCACATTGCTTCAAGCTGAGAGTGCGTGTGGGACTCCGAGTCGCCGTCGTGGAACTCTATGACGTATCCGTGAGGCCTGCCTCTCGCCCACGAGATCCCTGTGCTGATCTTAGCTGGACCCTTGACTCTCTTCTCGCTCATCACAACGAACACGACGGCGCCTGGGGGGAGCGGGTGGATGGGCTCCTCCTCAACTCCAGGCGGGAGTATCGAGGAAACTGGGACGAGGTTCACGTTGTGTATGCCAGCCTCTCTGAGAGCGTTGTTAAACGCCATTAGAGGCGATACCTTGCTGAGCCCTTTCCCCTTGGTAACGAAGTACTTCCTCGGTATTATCATATCCTTTGGACTGCCTACACCTCGCACTCTAGGATAAAAAGTTTTTCAAAGAGGGACACGCCCTTTTCCTGAACAACGTAAACATTTGAGTATAGGTTCTTTAGCTGGAGCACCAGCGTGTTCACGTCCGAGAGAGAGGACGCTATGAGCACAAGCTTTCCCCCTCCCCTCAAAAGACTCCTTGCCGTACGAGCTAGGCTTAGTGTGAACTCTACCCCCCGTGGCCCCCCGCACCAAAGGGGTTCTTCCTCGTACTCGCACGGCAGGTAGGGCGGGTTCGATACAACGATCTGGAAGGACGCTTCTCTAAATGGATCCGCTTGATTGGCTACCACCAGGTCCACGTTCTCAACCCCTACGTTGCGCAGGTAATCCTTTGCCGAGTAGACGGCCTCAACCGAGACGTCTGTCCCGACAGCGTACTCCGACCTCGACGCTAGAACTCTCGTGACGTAGCCGGAGCCGACGCCAACTTCCAGCGCAGAGGAGCAGTTGATGGTCTCCTCAACGTAGTCAGCCAAGAAGAAGGTGTCCTCGGAGGGTGTGTAGACCTGCCCTATAGCCCAAGGAGCCTCCTTACTTCGGGGTTCATCCTGTCGGGTGTCCATGGCGGGTCGAACACCAGCTCAACCTCCACGTCTTCCACACCCTTCACCTTCTCCTTCACAACATCCTTAACCATTTCGAGCAGGAAGTAGGACATTGGGCAACCTACAGCCGTCAGCGTCATTTTTATCTTCACTTTTCCGCCATCCACTTGCACATCGTAGATTAGTCCTAGATCCACTACGTTGAAGGGAATTTCCGGGTCGTAAACTTCCTTAAGCGCTTCAAGGACTGCCTCCTTCGTCACCTCGCTCATTATATCCCCCTGTCATATCCCCGTTCGGCCTAAATACTTTTCCATCTGCTGAGAGCTTTTTAGCCGACACGTATATGGTATCCAGTACGTCGAGAATCCTCTGGATCTTCTTAGGCCCCAGGCCCGGGATTCTACGGAGCTCGGCAGCGGAGGCAGTGAAGAATCTCCTCGGCGTTTTAAACTCTGAGAGGATTCTCTCGGCTAGCTCGTAGCTGATTCCCGGTAAGGTTGCTATCAGGTTTAGCTGGACTACGGGGATGCTCGTGTTCACTTTCAGTACTTTCTTCTTAACGGGTGGTGCGTAGCGGCTATCCTTCTTTTCAGCCCTCTTAGCGGCGATGTATATGAACAGGGCCGTTTCCCGGGGGCTTCCTGTGTGCACGACGGAAACCCCGTTCTCGACGAGGGCGAGCATCGCGCCGTACGCCTGGTTTAGCGAGACCTCTCTGAACCTCGTTTCGGCAGACAGATCTCCCTCTATCAGGATGATTGGAACCTCATATGCCTGCTTTAGGTACCGAGACTGCTCGAAAAGCCGTTTGTCGAGAATGGAGTTAAGAAAGTCGCTAGGGGCCTTCCTCTCTATGCCGTAAACGCCGGCAACATCGTAGTCTGCCACGTCTAGTCTCCTGAACTCAAACCTTGCTCCGAGCCTGGCAAGCTCAGGTATGACCGGTGACCTGCGTTCACGGTCATCGACAACGATGATCATACACTCCTTGCTCTTCTACTTAGCCCTAGATTTATTTCTTGATTTTCTAGACAATCCCTTATGGTAAGCTTTCTTGTTCCCTTCAGGGCCATAAACCTCGGCTACGACTGCTGCTAGCTTTTGGGAAACCGCTTCGATCCTCGACGCGAGGTTCTCATAGTACTCTAGAAAAGTCTCCTTGATCTCAGCCACCACCTCCTCCGCTTCACGGTCCCCCGTGGCTATCTTCGCCAGCTGGGACTCCATCCGGCCCCTGACTTCCGGGAGGACGAGGCGGGGCTCAACCTCGAGTAGTGAGAGAATAAGCGTCTTACCGAGGGGGGTCGGAATGCACCTTTTCTCGCGGACTACGAAGTACCTCCTCTCTATATTGGTGTGTATATGGTCCTGCATCGTAGCGTCTGTGCCTATACCGTACCTCTTCATGAGGGCCAGCAACTCGCTTTCGCTGAGGTAAGGTGGGGGCTGAGTTGACCTTTCCTCCAGCTTCAGGCTCCTCACCTTGAGAGTGTCTCCTTCAACCAGGTAGGGCAGAGGGTTCTCCTGGGGTCGGGCGTAGTAGTAGACGTAGTAGAAGCCGGGGTAAACGATCCTTCTGCCCTCAGCGGTCAGCTCCAGCTCCCCTAACTTGACCACGACTTTCTGCCTTTCGACCTGAGCTTTCTCGCTCAGCGTGGCAAGGAAGTGACGGGCGACGAGCTCGTACACCCTCCAGGCCTTCTCGCCGAGGGCTTTTACGATGGCGGCCTTTAAGGCCTGCCTAGTTGGGTGTATCGGAGGGTGGGCTTTATCGTCGTCGCGCCCCCTCGTCGGCGTGAAGCCCTTCGTTAGGAGCTTTTCGACGTACCAACCTACGTCCTCCCATGACGTGAACATGGAGGCCAGCTGCGGTAGGTTGAGGGTTGGCGGGTAGATCGTTGTCTCTGTCCTCGGGTACGAGATGTAGCCGTACTGGTAGAGCTTCTCTGCTATCGCTAGAGCCTCCTTCGGCCTGATGTTGAGGAATGTCGACGCACGGCTCTCGAAGTCCACAGTGGCGAGGGGTATCGGGGGGCTTACTTCAACGATGCTTGCCTCAGAGAGCACCACAGTCGCGTGGTCCAAGCCTTTAAGGTTGCTGAAAACAGCCTGCGCCCTCTCCTTGTCTTCTCCAAGGCTTGCGGATGCAGAGAACGTACCGCCGTCGGACTCAAGCTCAGCGACGAGAACGTAGTACTTCTTCTTCTTGAACTGCTCCCTCTCGAGCTCGCGCTTCACCACGAGGTAAAGGACTGGCGTCTGGCAGGGGCCGTAGCTGAGGAACCTTCCCAGGGGGAGACGGGATTTCTGCTTTTGAACAGCGAGAGTCAGCAGCCTCGTGAAGGAGGCGCCCACCGTTAAGTCTACAACCATCCTCGCGAAAACCTTCTTCGCCCACAGCTCCTTCGGCTCGCGGAGGTTGTTCATCGCGTTGAGGATGTCCCACTTCGTCACGGCTGAGAACCAGGCGCGTTTAAACTCGAGGCTCGGGTTTACCTGGCCCATCACCTTCATAACTTCGAACGCTATACCCTCTCCTTCGACGTCGGCGTCGAGGGCCAGGATAACCTTCGAGGTTTGGAGGGCGAGCTTCCTGAGCGCTCTAACGTACTTGTAGGCTCCTTCCCTTACGACCTGGATGGGGGTTACGAAGAAAAGCTGCTTAGGGTCGATTGAGTTCCACTTGTTGTACTCTTTCGGGAAGTCGAAGTCCAGTATGTGTCCGATGAGCCCTATGGAAAGGTGGTTCTCACGCCTGTACTGGAAAACGTAGGCGGGTACGCCTTCGACCAAAACTTTCCTGTATCCACCTTCTCCCAGAAACCTGGCGAAAGCCAGCGCCACGGCGGGCTTCTCGGCAACGATCACCGCGTCGTATGGCATCACTTTCTCCTTTTCTCCTCAACCTTCGGCGTCTCAGCGTGCCTTCCTCTCACGCCTATTCCAAGCATTCTCCGCATAGCCTCATCCAAGAAGCGGATGTAGGATCCCCCTTTCCCCACGAAGGCGCCGTACTCGTCAGCGTTGACGTGAACCTCTAGCTCAGCCCCCACGAGCTCAGCCTTCACGATGTGCTTCCTAATCCAGCCAACCGGGTGTATCGCCTTCACGACCTCCGAAAGGTCGCTTGTGAGTTCGATGGCCCTAATCTGCACCCCTGCCTCCTCCTGCGCTTTGTTGATCCTCTCGCCTTTCTTGCCTATTAACCTGCTCAGAGCCCTTTCCTTAGACACAACCAGCACGTCGGGCGCGTTCTTGGCACCGTACTTCTCTTTCAGGTCTTTCAGCCACACAACGCTGACTATCTCTGCATCGGGCGCATGGGTGAGTATCACGCTCTTGACACGCTGCTCGTCCTCGGTCAGAGGCCTCCTCCGCAACCTGGTCTCTAAGGCGAGCTTGAAGCCCCTCTTCGATCCCGGCCTCACGATGTCCTCCATGCCCATGTCCACGACTAGAGCTTTCTCCTCGCCGAGGAGGAGCTCTCTCGCGATCACTGCCGTGTTGGTCTGGTTGCCGGCGAGCACCTGAAGCACGGGGTCGCCTGCCACGACAAGCTTCGAATTCGACCCTACGCGTATTATGACCTCCGGTAGAATCGAGGGCTCCAGGAACTGAATGTCGTCGAGAAAAACCAGAGAGTCGTCGAATGTCCTGCCGGTTAGGAAGCTCGGATCAATGAACACCAGCTTGCCGCTTGCGGTGTACTCCTTTATCGTTCCCTCTTCCACGTAACCTGAAGCTATGTCCATGAGGTAGGAAGAGGCTAATTCGAAGTAGAGGTTTCCCAGCTCAACAGAGTTGTAAATCCTGGACTGGAGTAGGCTCACCAGCGGCCTCGCAACAACGAGCCTGCTGAACTTACCCTCCTTTAGCGCCTTCAAGCCGTACAGCAGTACGACGAAGCTCTTCCCGGTGCCGCTCGGCCCAAACACCCCGATTAGCTCCACCTCTTTGTTGTCGAGCGCATTGTAGAGTAGCTTCTGCTTCTGCGTGGCAGGCTGGAACTCCTTCACCGCCTCCACCCCTTCAACGAAATCATTAAGGAAATATAAACCCTGTGAGTCCGTTAACAGGGTGGTATCGACGGCTCTCTGGCGTCCGCAGGGAGTCTACTTCGGTCCAGCAGGTGTGCCGACGACAGTGAAGAAAGGGGGCGTTGTGGAGGGCATACTGGAGGTGAAGAGGCTTGGCCTCGACGCTATGGAGATAGAGTTTGTTAGGAAGATCTTCCTTGACGCGGAGGGCGCTAGGGAGGTCAAGAGCGTGGCTAGCCAGCTGGGTGTCGTGCTCACAGTACACGCCCCCTACTACATAAACCTCAACAGCAGCGAGGGGGACAAGGTCAAGGCTAGCATCGAGAGGATACTCGAGTCCGCTCGTGTCGGCTACAGCGCTGGAGCATGGAGCGTGTGCTTCCACGCCGGCTACTACGGGAGCGAAGACCCCCACAAGGTCCACAACACCATCAAGTCCAGGATCCTGGAGATCGTGAGAACACTGGAGAACGAGGGCATTGAGATTTGGATTAGGCCTGAAACAACAGGTAAACCGTCCCAGTACGGTGCTCTCGAGGAGATCCTCGAACTCAGCTCCGAAATCGACATGGTGTTGCCCGTGGTGGACTTCGCTCACCTCCACGCTAGGGGGGCAGGGGCCCTCAAGAGCTACGATGATTTTGTCAGGGTCCTCAGCTTGATAGAGGAGAAGGTCGGGAGGTACGGCCTCGACAATATGCACATCCACGTGTCAGGTATAGAGTACAGCGAGAAGGGAGAGATTAGACACCTCAACCTCGCCGAGGCTGACTTGGACTACCAGCTCCTCGTGAAAGCCCTTAGAGAGTTCGACATCAAAGGTGTCGTCATCTCGGAGAGCCCCAACCTGGAGGGCGACGCAATGCTGCTGAAGGAGCTCTTCTACGGGCCATCGAGGAGGCGTAGGTCGAAAACAAGGGCATCGCGAGGCGAGTAGCCTTCAACGCTACCGCTTAGCACGTACTTCAACTCTCCGGGGTTCAGGACCGGACCGGGGAAAACCCCTTCATCGTCCAGGGCCAGGCGGGGGCAGGCCGTGTTCACAAAGGCTTCGAACCCTTGTATGTTTTCTAAAAGCTCTCGCGTCACCTCGTTGAACACAGCTATCAGGACTCTTCGACCTCTCTCCTCCAGTGTCCGCTTCACTCTAGTAGCCAGACTCACCCTGTTCTGACCTGGCTTTGAGGAAACGACTATGAGGAAGCTCCGGGCGTCTATCGCCTTCGAGATGGCGTAAAGTCTCCGGGCAACCACGTTTCTCAGCTCGACACGCGAAACTTTCTCCTGATAGGGGTCGGCGCTCCACGTGGGGCGCTCAGACCAAATGGCTGCTCCGAGCGCATGAAAAAGGCCTCCGGCAACCACCACAACGTCGTCAGCCTGCCGGATGGATGCGTAGTTGCAGCCTACTATCAGTCCCTCCACGCCTGAGAGAGAGCCTGTTATGGGCTCGAGACCTTCGCTTGCCACAGCTTCCTTCAGCGCGGGAAGCCACTTCGCGTGCTGGATTGTCGTCACGATAGCTAGCGAGCTCGCTCCAGCGTCTTTGGCTTCGCGTGCAGCTTGGGCGACGAGGCGGGTTGGGTTGAGAGTGGAGAAAGCCGGCAGGAATAGAACCCTCGGTTTACCGGGGGGCTTGAACCACACTGGTCCGTGGTGCCCTATGTGAATGATCGCGTCGACCCCGATGCTTCTCGCCTCGTCGTAAGCCACATCGCATCCACCCCAGGCGTGGCTTGCGGAGATGAAAGCACGCACATCCCTTTCCTCCAGGAGCTCTGAGACTGCGAGCGCGATTTTCTTTAGACCGTCAGGTGCCTGGATTAGGACCTTCCTCGCACCGTTGCTCTTCACCCAGGTAAAGATGTCCTCTTCGTTGATCTCGTAGCTATCCACGATCACGAAGCAGTAGTGCCGCTAGTGGGTTATTACGCTTTTCAAAGGTAATAGGCTAGTCTCAGGATGCTAGCTGACTGGCCTCCAGCAAATCCCTAGCTTGTCGGCGTATTCGTATGCCTCCTCCATTTCCTCGCTGGTAGGTCTCCTGGCAATGTCGGGCCACCTATCCGGGTACTTCGCAACTAGGTGCTCGGGCCTGTACTGATCCATGATGTTCACAAGGGCTCTTGGGCAGTTCTCTGAAATCCACTTAAGGACTGGCTTCGTGCAGCACTCAACGTGGTTGGGTAGGACAAGATGCCTTATTATCACGTCTGCTCCTCTATCGCACACATACCTGTGGTTCCTCGCCACCACCTCAAAGTAGCTGGGTGCTCCAGAAAGCCTCCTCGCACAGGCATCATTCCCGTATTTGAAGTCCGGGAGCCATATGTCCACTACGTCGAAAAGCACCTCAAGGAGCTCGCTGCTCATGTACATATTGGTGTTCCACAGCAGCGGAACGTCGACGTCCATGTACTTCAGCGACTCCACCACAACGTGGGACTGCTGGTCCGGGTTGCCTCCCACGTAGTTGATGTTCCTAGCGCCCTTGACGTATAGCTCCGTAGCTATCCCCGCGAGGTCCTGTGGTGAAACCTCGACGCCGTTAAGGGGTTTAGTTGATATGTCCCAGTTCTGGCAGAAGACACACTTGAAGCTACAGCCCGTGAAGAAGATCGTGCCAGAAGGGACGAGCGGCGCCTCCTCACCCATGTGAAGAAAGGCTGAGGCAACCCTCACCTTTGAGTCAAGGCCGCAAACTCCTCTCCCCCCTCGGGTTCTGTCGACACCGCAGCGCCACTCGCAGAGGCTGCACTTCGTTAGGATTCTCTTCACGATCTCTATCTTCAAGTCGAGGTAAGATCTCTCAGGAATCCTCATCTTCGCGAGATCAACCCCGCCGCTAACGACGTCGCGGTAGAGGTCCTCGAAAGCCTTTGAGGCTTCACGGTGTGCCTGGAGCAACTCTTCTAGGGACGCGTTAGGGTTAAACTCTACCTCGAGGCGTTTCACAACCCGGTACTTCGGTGGCCTGTCCCCCTTGAGAATGGAGTAGTAATGGCTGAGCCTGCTCTTTACCTCCTCGCTTTTCCAGACACTGATGGCGTCGGGCCTCAAGAGCTCCAGCCAGTTCATCCCTAGGGTACCGTACGTAGAGGGCGTTAATAACGTTTCTTGATACAAATGAGCTTTAGCTATGGCCCACGTGGAAAAATTGTGCGTATCGAGTACCCTATTATTTTGATAAACTTCAAAGCGTACCGAGAAGCTAGCGGAAAGCGGGGCCTTGAGCTGGCGAAAGTTGCCGAGAAGGTCAGCAAAGAGACTGGCGTTACCATCGCTGTGGCCCCCCAGCTTACGGACCTGCACTTCGTAGCCGCTAACGTCGAAATCCCCGTATTCTCGCAACATGTCGACGACGTTGAGCCGGGTAGCCACACAGGCCATGTGACGCTCGAAGCCGTGAAGGACGCGGGCGCTGTCGGCACGATGCTTAACCACTCGGAGAAAAGGGTGCGTGCAGACCAGGTAGACGTTATCGTGAAGAAGGCCAGAAGCCTGGGCTTAGTTACAGTTGTGTGCACCAACACCCCGGAGGTCACCGCGGCCATGGCCGCTCTGGGTCCAGACATGGTGGCTATTGAGCCACCCGAGCTCATAGGTACGGGCATTCCGGTCTCCAAGGCCAAACCAGAGGTAGTAACCTCGTCTGTGGACCTGGTCAGTAGGGTAAACCCCTCCGTCAGGGTTCTCTGCGGAGCCGGAATAACGACGGGAGAAGACGTCGCCGCGGCATTACGCCTCGGAACAGTAGGAGTCCTCCTGGCATCCGGCGTCGTGAAGGCAAAAGACTGGGAAAAGGCTATAAAGGATCTAATAGAGCCCATCACAAAATCGCGGTGAGAGCACAACACTACTCTTGAACTTCTCTACTGCTCCACTCGGAGGATACGGCTCTCCACCTAGCCCTGCTCCTCATCCTTCAGAACCCGAGTTTTCGATCATAGCCAGATGTAATGCTCCTCTCCAATATTTAAGGTTACAGCCCTTTAAGGCTTAAGCAACGATACGGCTGTATGGAGAATAAAGATTACTTCCGCTTTCGCCCAGAATGGTACTTTTTAGCCTTTCCCCGGCTTTCTCCCGTGTTCAACCCGCGCTTTCCCCTGCCCCGAGGGATTGGAGAGAGGGTTGTGGGAGGGTGTTCGAGCACCGTATGTGTAGCTTTAACGGACACAGCATGTGTGAGCGCTTATAACCCTATCCCCGCCTGTAGCCTTAATGGTCGAGGTTGACGGGGAGGTCTGGGAGAGCGTAGCCAGGTGGCTCGAGCTGACGGGCCACGCAAGGACGCTCTGGCGCATGCGCAAGCCGAAGCCGCTAAGCAGAGCCTTCGGCACGCGCAACACGAGGTACATAGCCAGCGCCCTCGATAAATTGCGCTCAGCCGGTCTCGTGAGGGAGGCTGTGGTCGGCGACGTGAGGTACGTCTACCTGACGGGGAGGGCCTGCAGCCTCCTCGCTCTGCTCGGCTATAGCCTCGATGAGGTGGCGTGCGGCGAGGCAGCATTGAGGCTTATTCGACGCGCAGCCGGAGCTGCCTCCGGTACAGCATAACCGTGGCGATGTGCGT
>NDWX01000021.1 GCA_002855745.1 Thermofilum sp. NZ13
GGGCATGGGGTGTGGCGCGGGGGCCGCTCTCATCGCTGAGCCCCCCACCACTGGCCCGCTGCTGGCCCCCTGGGTGCCTCGGGGGTGTCCGGGGAGGGGTTGGGCCGGTCACAGGCTCTGTGCTACGGCTTGCGCGTGATACGTGGCGTGGCCCATAGGCCTGCTCGGCGCTCTCCGCGCTGCGCTCAAGCAACGGCGGGGTTGGCTGTGCTGCTCCTCCCCCGCACCCTGCTCCTCCGGGGGTGGGGGCGGATGGGGGGAGTGGCATGGCCAGCCCCCGTGGTAACGGCAAATTAGCGGTCGAAGGGTTCAGGGTGCTGAAATTCGAGGCGGAGCTGCCGGAGGAGCTGAGGGAGTTCATCAAAGAAGTGTACCAGCCGAGGGCCTCGCTGAGGTTCTGGCAGAGGCTGCTCGGCCTCGTCGGCGAGGAGCTCGAAGTTGCATGGAAGGCTGTGCCGTGGGCTTACAGGAAGGCCTTTAACGACATGATAGTGCCTAGCACTATGCCGAAGAGGAAATCCTACCTGCGGTTCCCGTTGATGTCGTATACGCTGAAGCATCATGGAGCAGGCCTTCAGGGAAAAGAGCTGATTATAAGGCTCTTCAGGAGGGCCTACAGTATTCCGTTGCCCGAGCGCGGCTTGGGGTGGCTTCGCATGCAGGAGGATGCGTGCAGGGAGTCTGGAGGGAAGCTGACGAGGTACGTCGCCGTGAAGAGCGATGGGCAGGTGAGCGTCGTGCTCCACTGCTCCCACAGCCTGAGCGCGGAGGAGCTGCTCGAGAACCTAGAAGCGATCGCGGTCGTAGATATAAACAGCAGCCACGGCTTCTACTTCCTCGCCTACGACCTCAGAAACGGGAGCTTCACAATCCGGCGCTTCAAGGTGCCGGAGGTTAACTGGGGGAGAATCAAGGAGCTCCAGCAGAAGGCCGCGAAGTCCAGGAAGCCGGGCGCGTGGGCCGCTGCGAGGTGCGCGCTGAGGAAGGCTTACAGGCGCCGCAGGGCTGCATTGCTCAGGGCAGTCGCGGAGGTGGTTAAGAGGCTTAAGGGTAGAAATGCGATAGTGTTCATAGACGTCCCATTCGACGAGTCACTCCGCAACAGCGGCCTGCAGAGGACGCTGAGGAGCTTCGCAAAGAGGCTGGAAAACGTGCTCGGCTTCCACGGCATTCCAGTAATCGAGAGAACACTACCTTCGAGGCGCTGCCCGCTCTGCGGAGGTAAGCTTGAGGAGGTCAGAAAGAGAGGGAGGACGAGGGTGATGCACTGCACGGGTTGCGGCGTGGAGTTCGAGCGCGACAGCGTGCCAGCGCTTCATGCATTAAAGCTGTTCATAGAGGAAGCCGAGGTCGAGGAGCTCGCCGAAAGGCTGGCGAAGCGCTACGGCCTCCAAGGCGTCCAGCGACTGCAGAGCGGCTAGAGGCCCCGGCCCGCGGTTGGCCGCCGCGCATCGCGGCGGCCGCCGGGCGCTCCTCCCCGGAGGCCCCCTCGAGGGGCAGGCCCGGGGAGGGCGATGCGACACCCCCGTGGGGCCACCCCGAGGCCGACCAAAGGATGACGACAACTTTAAGGGGGCCAGCAGGGGGCAGTAAAGGAGGAGCCTCGTGAGGAGTTTCGAGTAGTAATGATAAAAACCTTAACATTTCCTCCTCGTACCTCTACCCCTTGACCAGCCAGAGAGCGACGGGGGCGGAGGCTAGAAAGGGGTTGACCAGTAAATGTTTAAAAACCGAGCAGCCTATCGTTCGCGGATGATGAGGGTTGGTATTTACGACTGGTGAGTTGTGACATCAGGGCTGACTCGCTGCTATTTTGGATAGCTTGTCCCTCACGACAATTCCTTTACCCTGCACTATATCGAAAACGAAGATATCGGGGGGTACTGGGCGCCATCTCATCTTCCTTATGAAGAGGGTGCGGTAGAAAGTGTTCTTGACTCTCTCGAGCCCCAGCACGAAGACGCCTGCGGCCAGAAACTCCTCCACGCCGAAGCGGCTTAGGGCTGTGCTTCCAGTGGGTATCTCTGAGACTATGATGTTGGTTGTTCCGATCCTCTTTTCGAGGTTTATGATAAGGCTCTTGATATACTCGCGCGCCCACGCGACGTCTCCCTCATTCACCATAAGCGGAGCTATCGGATCGATGACGAGCCTCCTAGCCTTTATTCTCGCGGCCTCGCTTAGGATGCCGCTCACTATGGAATCCACTACGACGCTTGCAGGCTTGTTCCTTAGCCTCTCGACGAAATCGGGCATGAGGGTGAGGACGCTGAGGAGCCCCTGGCTTATGAGCGACTCGATGTCCCAGCCGAAATCGTGGGCTCCTTTTGCGAAATCCTCGTAGTCCTCGTCGACCAGAACGTAGATTCCCGGCTCACCCATCATAGCGCCTTTTACCAAGAAAGTCATCGAGAAGAGCGTCTTGCCCGTGCCCGTCTCGCCCGTGACAAGGTAAGACCTCCCCCGCAGGAGCCCGCCAACCCTCTCGTCGAGGCCCTCAATCCCTGTTTTCACGAGCTCGTAACCCGCCCTGCCTCGCGCAAGGCCTACATGTTGCTCCTGCACTATCTCCTCCTGGACCGGAACAGGCTCAACCTGCTCCTCCTCTACGGGTGGTTGAACTTGCTTCTTACGGTTAAGCATTAATTCTTCTGCGTCCTTACACGTTAATAAGTGAATCGGGCTTGGACGTAGCAGAGATCAACGCCGTGCGCAAGCGGTACCGGAGAGGGATGCTTAAAGTGGGGTTGATTTACCCTTCTTTCTACCGCGTAGCAGCCGACTCGCTGGCTTTCCAGATGCTGTACTACTACCTCAACTCGCAGGAGGACGTCATCGCCGAGCGATTCGTGCTTAACGACGACGGATCACCCCGGGTGGTTAGCCTCGAGAGCCAATCCCCCCTGAGGTCATTCGACGTGGTGCTCATCTCCGTGCACTACGAGCTAGACTTTGTCAACATCTTACGCTTCATGTTAGCCTCAGCGCTACCTCTAAGATCCCGCGAAAGAGATAAGCCGCTCTTCATGGCTGGAGGTCCTCCCGTTATCGCGAACCCCACACCCCTGTCCGAATACATCGACGTCCTCGCAGTCGGGGAGATAGAGGAGATTCTGCCTTCCTTCCTAGACGCTCTCAGGAGCGCGCGAGACGAGAAGAGGGCACTTCTAGAGAGCCTTGCTCCTGATAGGGGTTTCTACGTCCCCGAGCTCCACGAAGGTGAGGAGGTCTCGTTTACCTTCGCTCGAAGCCTCCCACGGCAGTTCCACCCAGCCGCTCAATTCCAGCCCGCTCAGGACCGTAACTGGAGGAGGCGCACGGCGATCGAGGCAAGCCGGGGCTGCTTCAGAGGCTGCAGGTTCTGCCTCGAGGGTAGGATATTCAACGTGGTGAGGGAGAGAGGTATGGGAGATGTTATCGGCATAGCGCTCGAGGGCCGCGAGGCTAACGGGTCGTCCTTTGTGAAGCTTGTGAGCCTCTCCTTCTTCGACCACAGCAGGGCAGACGATATACTCGAGGCTCTCGTCGAAGAGGGCTTCGAATTCTCAGTGCCGAGCCTGCGGGCGGAGACGCTTAACGAGAAGCGGCTGGAGATGATAAGGCTTGGGGGCCAGAAGACCTTGACGGTAGCTCCGGAGACAGGGTCTAAGGAGCTCGCCATGCGGATAGGCAAGTACCTTAGCCTAGAAAGGGTCACCGAGGTTGCGCAAACGGCTAGAAAGTTGGGCTTCACAGGGCTCAAGGTCTACCTAATGGTGGGCCTGCCGGGGGAGGACGAGGGCAGCCTCGACGAGACTGTCTCCTACATACTCAGGCTTTCCGGCGCCAGCGGCTTTAAGGGTGAGAGAGAGCTCAAGATCACGGTTAGCCCATTCGTGCCTAAACCCCACACACCCCTACAAGACCAGGCATTCGTGGGCCTGGAGGAAGCTAGGAGGCGGATACAGTACCTCAGGAGGAGGCTTGCCGGGCTCGCAGACGTGAGAGCCTACGACCCGAGGCTTGCCCTGATTCAAACGGTCATCTCGCGTGGCGATGCGCACGTCGGGAAGGCGCTAGCCGAGTGGGCTAAGATAGGTGGGGGGCTTGGATCATGGCGCAAGGCTGTAGCCGGTGCCGGTCTCGATCTGAGGAAGTACCTAGGAGAGCAACAACCCCCTCACCCGTGGGACTTCATCAGGCTGCAACCCAGGGCGGTGAGACGTAGCAATGGCGCTTTTTAGCTTCTCCCTCGATTCTTCCCGTGTTCGACTGCGCTTTCCCCCGCCTCTTGGGTGGCTTGGTGAGGGGTTGCTGGTGTGTGTTCGGGCGCGGGCTCGGTGCTGTGCGGTCACGGCGGCTGTGAAGGACTCCAGTGTGGAGCTGGGGCGAAAGAGGTTTTACTGTTTTCAACCTAGGAACCCATACCTGCTTCCGACAAGAGGCTTAGGTTAGTAAGAGCGGCATAAAGCCGAGTTACAGCGGATTCGCAGGAGATTATGTTCTGTAAAAACTGGTTTCAGGGGTGGGGTGTTTTCGCTTCCTAAGCGAGAATACCACAACTATAGCTCCTACACTACATGGAGTGTGTTTGACCGCGTACTTTGCTTTGTCTGACTGAATGATGGAGATGCCTGAGTAGTGGCTGTAGGGGGGTCAACATCCTGCCAAGGTTTAAGGGATAGGAGCTGAAGGAACCGTAAGCTATTATAGCGAGCTAAAGACTTATTATGTTTCAATGCATAGGATCTCTAAGTAGAGGTGTACTCTACGCTAATAGCCCACTTTGCTGATACTCATGTGGGTGTTAGGCCTTACGGGCTTGAATGGTGTCTCGAGGAGATCCTCGAGCACTTCAAGAGCTCTGTTGAGGAGGCTCTAAAGGAGGGTGTTGATGCAATAGTCTTCTCCGGAGATCTCTTCGACAAGCCGCATCCGCCTAACAAGGCTTTGAAAACAGTGATTGAGGCTGTTCACCGCGCTGTGGATAAGGGTGTTAGAGTCTACAGTATTCTAGGGGAGCACGACCTCCCTAAAGTATCCGATATCCCTCCACAGCACCTTATACCGGGCCTACGGGTGCCGTTCAGGGATGAGGTTCTCACGGACTGCCTCACGGTCAGCGGAGTTGAATACTGTATTAGCGGGGTCAACCACGTGCCCATAAAGTACAGTAGTAGCTTGAAGCAGAGGCTACTCGACAACGTGAAAAACGCAACATCGAGGACCGGCTGGCGCGGAGTACTCATGTTACACCAGAGCATAGCCAACTTCATGGAGTTCGAGCCAGGCCTCGAAATAAGCGAGCTCCCGGATAAGCCGATGTACATAGCTATGGGCCACTTGCACCGCAGGGTCAAGCATAGGCAGAGTAATGGGCAGATAGTAGCGTATCCAGGTAGCCTCGACATCATTAAGAGGGACGAGATCGAGGAGTGGAAGCAGAGAGGCAAGGGATTCTATCTCGTAGACCTCAGCGGTGATGAGGCAGTAGTCCACGAGGTCAACGTGGAGGTTATACCACAGGAAGTCGTTGAGACAAACCTCCAGAGACTCGAGAAAGACGTCAAGGAAGCCGTAGCAAGGCTCCCGAGGGGCAAGAGATCCATACTCCACGCAATCATATGGCTGAAGCCCAGTGAGAAAACAGATGTATCCAGCCGGGTAAGGAGCATTATATCAATGTTCTCGCAGAACATCAGTGTTAGAATCGAGAAGAAGTACATAGAGGAGAAGGATGTAGGTAGAGCACACGCATCCGGGCCGGTAGAAGAGGTTGAAGCCATAGCCAGTAGACTTGGAGGTAGCCAGTACCGTGAATTAGCTGAGAAAATATACTTGCTCAAGCAGGCAGTCCTCGAGGATGATAGAGACAACATCGATAGGCTCATCGAGGAGATCGCGGGCCATAGTTACTGGAGCAAGGTATTAAAGCCACCAGTGATCATGTTGCCGGAAACCCGGGAATCGCCAACCAGTCGGACACCAAGCTCCAGTGACTCAGGTAGGAAGGCATCCTCAAACATCCGAGAGGCAGGATAGCTATGGTAGACCAGCTCATCCTCAGAAAGATTAAGCTGAGAAACTTCCTCAGCCATCGCGAAACAGAGATCCAGCCCATGCATGGAGTCAACGTGTTTGTAGGCCCCAATGGAGCCGGTAAATCAAGCATACTCGAAGCAATATACTTCGCCCTAACCGGTGAAGCTTGGCGCACCCGGAGAACGGGGGATCTAGTGAACTGGAGGGCTAGTAGTGGTGAGGTAGAGCTGGAGTTCAGCATTGGTGGCGACGTATATGTTTTAAGGAGATCGATCAGTGGGCCCGGCACAGTCCTCCTAAAGAACGGTAAGCCTGTAGCTAGGGATAAAGAGGGCGTCGACAGGGCGCTAAGAGACCTGCTACATCTAAACCCGAAGCAGATCGAGAACATCGTACTAGTGATGCAGGGTGGGGTTACAGAGTTATTCAGGGACCTCGAGCCTAGCAAGAGGAGAGAGGCTATAGACACTATACTCGGCATTAGCGACTACCGGGAAGTCTTCAATAAGCTTAAGGATACACCAGTATCCGTTAATACAGAACACTTCACACTATCCTTATACCCGCATGTAGAGGGGCGTGGAAGCCTCCAGGCAATACTAGAAAGCACTAGGGAGAAGATTACTGACAGGTACAATAATCTAGTAAGTGAGATGCAGAGACTGGAACAAGAGATCATTAAACTAAAGAAAGAACTCCAGGAGAAGCAGAGGATCCTCCAAGAAGAAAACCTCGAGAAGCTCAAGGATGAACTTCTTCAATTAGAAAGGAAGCTAGGAGAGATTTCTGGAAATATAAATTATCACAGAGAAAGACTTAGGAAAGTAGAGGATGAGATTAATAAGCTGGAGAAGGAAAAAAGCAATTTAAGCAATAAGCTTGAGGGAAAGGAAAAAGAATTAAAGGAGCTAGCTGAAGCTACTAGGGTACTTGAAGCAAAGGGCCTCATCGAAGAGCTCGAAGAAAAGAGAAATAGACTCGATACCTTGGAGAAATCTCTCTCCAGCATTCAAGACCCTGTAGAACTCCTCGAGAAAACCCGTCGTGAGATCAGCGATATCATGCAACAGTATGGTGAAGACCCGGTTAAATTGCTTAACAAGAAGGAAGGGGAACTGAAGGAGCTAGAGGATAGGGAAAAGGAGCTTATGAGTAAATTAACCGGGATAGAGACTAGGCTTGATGAGATGAGACAACGTATTGAGAGCGAGATCAGCGATATCGATGAGAAGATCAAGATGCTAAACAGTACTAGTGAGCCCTCGTGCCCACTATGTGGTCAACAACTCACAAGTGAGCAGAGAGAGCACGTACTACAGAAGTTTGAAAACAGGAAAAGGGAGCTCAAAGCCCAACTAGAAGAGCAAGAGAAGAAGATACTTAGCGACAAAGCCAAGTTAGAGGTAGAGCTCAGAGGAATCAAGAGTAATCTTGAAAGGACTACAAGCGTAGTCAACGAGTTGAAGCAGGTCGTTGGGCAGCTCAAAATCCTTAAGGAACAATACGATGAAGAAAAGTATTCAAAACTACTAGACGAACTCGAAAAGCTTAGGAAGGAGAAAAGCCTACTTGAGAAGAGGATAGGCGAGCTCAATAATACTATTAGGGAGAAGCTCAACCTAGCTGAGATAGACATTGGAAAGCTGAAGAATATGCTGAATGAAGCAGAAGAAAAAAAGCATAAGGGCTCCATAGTGGAGAATGAAATAAAGTATCTTATGAAGGAGCTGGAGGAGCAGAGTAAGCTACTTGAAAAGAGGAAAGAAGAGCTTAAGGAACTACTAGGGCAAATCAAGGAGTTAGAAGATGAGAAGGAAAAGGTAGAAAGAAAGAAGAAAGAGCTTAAGGAAAAGATCAAAAACCTGGAAGAAGTGCAAAATAGAGTCAATGAGCTTGAAAATGAATTAAGTAACAGAAGAGAAGATCTAAATAAAAAGAATGAGGAGCTTAACAAGTTAAAGATGGAGGTTGAGGAGATAAATAAGGCCATCTACAAGGTCCACATGATTAAGTGGATTAGGGAAAACATATTCAGCGATAACGCTGTCCCCAGGATGCTTAGAACCCGTTACACAAGGCTATTAAGCATGTTCATGGAGGAGCTTCTAGGCAGGTTTAACATAGAGTATAGGGAGGCGAGCGTTGACGAGGACTACAACATTATCTTGAAAAGCGTCAACTACGATGCCGAGGTCAGCCTAAGCAGCATTAGCGGCGGCGAGCAGATAGCTGTATGCCTAGCGGCACTACTATCGCTATTCAAGATAGTTGCCGGCGGGAGGATCGGGTTCATAGCTCTAGATGAGCCGACAGTCCACCTAGATGACGACCGGAGGAGAGAGCTAGTCGAGCTACTCAAGGAGTTCCAGGGAGGCTCTATCATACCTCAGCTCATCGTGATAACCCATGACGAGGAAGTTAGAGAGGCTGCTGACAGGGTTTTCGTAGTCAGGAAGATTGATGGCTACTCCAGGGTAGAGGAGGCATCAATGGGTGGATCCGGGTGAACGAGTTCCTGCTAGAGATCCTCGCGAAGAAGAGGGAGTTGCTGAGAAGCCGGATTGAGAAAACCGGTCTTGAAGAGGTTTTAGCTAGAGCTAGAGAGCTCTGGGTCGAGCATGCTCCAGCAGTGTCGAAGCCTACTAGGTATGGTGCTGTCGACGGTAGTAATAACAGCATCGAGTTCAAGGGCTTAACGTTCTACGCTGTACTGGGCTACGCAATAGGCAAGGTAGGCGGTAGCGTTGTGGAACGCAGTGTCGGCGATATGGATATACTACTACACAGCGATGCAGGCGAACATGTCAGGCTGTTACGCGAGATATCAGAGGTCAAGGTAGCCGCGCTACTCCCTGAAACCGAGCTCCTCATGGTAGACGGGAGCATTATCTCACTACTGCTCAGGCCGAGGCCCCTAGCGGCTGAACCCCGGTTGAAGTATGCTGTGGAGAAGCTATGGGAGAAAGCTGGGCGAGACGTTGCACACGTGCTCTGGAGCGGGCTGAGAACCCAGCTTAGAGCTACCAGCTACTTCCTCTACGATCACCTCGTGTCACACCAGGTGGCTAGGGATCACAGCCTACTGCTCAGCGATCAGGTAGAGCTCATCGTGCTACTCGAATACTTGGAGAAGCTACTTGCTACAAGGATCCTGCTCGAGCAACGTGTTATTGGACGCGGTACTCCGGGCCTTGTATTCGTATCTAAGACTAGTAGGAGCAGGGATCACTTCACCGAGTTCGAGAACAAGCTGAACCGTATGCTACCGCCAGACATAGTAATCTTTAGTTACGCATCAACGAAGCCCGGGTTCAGTAGGCCCATGAAAGCAACAATCGAGGAGGTTAAGGGGGCCATGCCCAGTCATGGCGACTTAGCAGGTTTAATAGCTGAGTTCTATGAACGCCTAGACTTCATACTGAGCTATGTGAGGCTCGTGGAGAACGGCCCCGTCCTAATGCTCGAGATCCCGGTGGATAGAGATGTAGTGGGTGAGGACCGCTATGGTGATGTAGTTGAACACGTATTAAGGTACTTGAACAGCCTAGCCTATAATGGCTACCCGTACCCATTAATAGAGGCCCATAGAGGCTCGTTAATAACTAGAGATGACATAGAAAACATGGCTATGATTCTCGGGCTCCTGCCCGGGTCAACCGGTAGGGAGGTGCTGCTTGAATGGATCAGTTAGGCAGAATCATAGGGGAGACCAGCCACAGCAACGTGGTATTTACAGCTAAAAGACCTCCACGTGTCGGCGAGTATGTTCTAGTAGAGTACCCGGAGACAATAATTGACGGCATTGCTTCAAGATACGTGCTGGGCATGGTTGAACGCTCCATCATAGGCAACCCAGCACTGCAATTCAGGATTATTACCCCGGAATACGTGGAGAAAGCAGTGGATCTAGGAGTAGAGAAGACAGAGTACTCTATTGGATACGCTAGGCTAATCGGCTGGGTTGAGCCCCTCGAGAAAGGCAGGCTCTACACGCCTAAGTACCCGCCTAAGCCGAGTGCAGTAGTATATGAAGCTACAGCTGATGCCCTCAGCAAGGTCTTCAATAAGAAGGAGGACGGCTGGATTAGGATTGGATGTTTAGCGAACCACCCTGACGTACCTGTCTATGTTAATGCTAACGCTATTATCTCGAGGCATCTCGCAATACTGGCAGTAACTGGTGCCGGTAAGTCTAATACCGTGGGCGTCCTCGTAGATAGGATCGTCAACGAGCTCAACGGCACAGTACTACTCATCGATATGCACAACGAGTACGGGGGGATAGCAGGCGGGAAAACCCGTGATGTAACGCCCAAGATACACCCAGCCAAGCTAACGCTGTACGAGCTCTACCGGCTCTTGAGCCTAGATGAGAAAGCCAGCAAGCAGAGGATGTACCTGCGTAAAATCTACAGTGAACTAGAGAAGGAAGGGAAGATAGCTAGGGAGCCGGATGGGTTCCTAGATAACCTGGAGTCAGAGCTTGAAGCCCTACTGGAATCTGATCAATTCAAAAGGGATCGAGCCAGTATAGCCGACCTCCTCAACAAGCTCCAGGAGCTCAGAGAGAGGTATGAGGGCACTGTGCTAGCTGTTGATGCACCAATGGATATTAGGGAGGTAGTAGAACCCGGTAAAGCCAACGTATTGAAGCTGGGTAGTGTTGACGAGGAAGTCGCCGATGTGGTTGTCTCACACTACCTCGAGAGGCTGCTAAGGGAGAGGAAGAGGTCCTCCACGGGGAAGGAGGGCTACCCGGTACCGGTTCTAGTTGCAATTGAGGAGGCCCATGTACTTATACCCCGTGGAAGGAGCACGCTAACCAAGAGTATTGTGGCAAGGATCGCCCGCGAGGGCAGGAAGTTCGGTGTAGGCTTGTGCCTGGTTAGCCAGAGGCCTAGGAACGTTGATGAGGATGCCTTGAGCCAGACGAATAACAAAATAATACTAAGGCTTGTTGAACCGAGTGATCAAAAGTATGTTCAGCAGGCTAGTGAAACCCTGAGCGAGGAAATGCTTGGGATGCTGGCCAGCCTAGATGTCGGTGAGGCAGTAGTACTAGGCTTGATGACGCTGATACCGGCACTAGTGAAGATCGATAAAGCGGAAAACAAGACAGCGGGCAGCGACATCAATGCTGTGGACGCCTGGAGGAAACACCTTGAGACGGTCAAGGAGGAGGCTAGGCGTGGAGAGGAGTACGACCCCTATAAAATGTACTAGGTAGGATGCTATAGCTCGCGAGACATCTATATCGTTTTGAAAGCCATTTAAACCACGGCTCCCATACTTTACAGGGCTGTACTACCTCCTGTGGAATATGAACGCGGCGACATGGCCGCATATCCTCGCCTTTCTCATGTAACCGTAGGCGCGGAAGAAGTAATTGCAGAGGACCTGCTGAAAATCCCTGTAGTAACAATAACTAGTGTAACGATGTTATACTTTCAGCGTTAACATCGGAGCAAATATTAACCCCCTCTGCTAGAATGCAACTGAGGCCCGTAGCCGTAAGAATTGGCCG
>NDWX01000022.1 GCA_002855745.1 Thermofilum sp. NZ13
CCGCAGCGGCTCGCGGCGCGAGGCCCGGTCCCCAGGAGGAAAGGGGTGGTAGCTGCGCGGCCGGAGCCTGGGCAACCCCTTTTTACCCCCACAACCCACCGCCGCTGCGGTCCCCTCTGCCCGGCTAAGGCAGGGCCGCGGGTGGCTTGGGCGCGGCTTAGCCTGCAGCACAGGCTTGAGCCTGCCTCCCCCTCCCACTCTCTTTTCCCCGAGAGTGCAGGCGCCCCCTCAGCGGCCGGCGCCAGTTTTCTCGGGGAAGCACCGTGTAGGCCGCGGAGCCCCCGAGCCGGCTCACCCCTCACCGGCCTAGTTTGGGCTCTACGCGGTCTTAACAATAATTCTGAAAAAAGTTGTATTTATAGTTTTTTACCACTTTTCTGCTCGAGCCTCACAATCCTTGAGACTCTTTCCTCGAGCAGCTTGAACTCCACGTGGGCCTCTCCTGGCGGTGCCTCTGTCACTGCTACGAGGATGTGGCCGTTCAAGGGTGAAGCCAGCACCCTGAGGCCGTTTTCGAGCTCGACGTCCACCAGCCTGACCCTCGTCAGATAGAGGTCCGCGAGCGCCTCCAGCGTCTGTAGCGCCATGCTCGCCGTTGCGGACAGCCTCTCGGCCTCCCCGTTGGGCGGCTCCGCCAGCTGGAGCACGCCATCCCTCCCCGCCACTAGGACGAGCACAAAGTGTGTGCTAGGCTTCGCCCTGCTCACCGAGCTCGCCTATCCTGGCTAGGAACTCCCTGTAGGCGCTCCTGAGGGGCTCCTCCAGTGCCTCGGGCCTCACCTTGAGGTCGTAGAGCGCGAGGACGTCCTCGGCCCTCACCCTGTACCTCTGAGCCACAGCCCTCGCGGCCTCCTCGATCCTGGCCTGCATTGTAGCCACTCCCTTGGGCGCCAGGCGGGGCGCCTCGTGTATTGTGCCGCGCCTCCAGCCCCCGGCGTGCCACACCAATACCTCCCGTGGCTGGAGCGAGGTCACGACGCTGGCCAGGTTTCCGAGCATCCTCTGCAAGATGGGCAGGTCTGCGGGGTTGTGCTGGAACAGCACTAACATTCCGCACTGGCTTACGGCGGCGGAGTTGACGGCGGTGAGGGTCTGGTCGGCCATGACTACTCGTATGTTCAGGGCCCTCCCCTCCCTCAGCAGGTTCTCGAGGGGCCTCGAGTAGCCCTTGAGGGGCGCGAGCCTATGTACCTCGTCGATTATGATGGTGAGCCTCCTCGGCCTCCTTTCCTTCAGCAGCCTGTAGATGACCGCGTTTGCAGCAGCCACCTTGGAGTAGTCGCTCAGCCCCGATAAGTCGAGGACGGCGCGGCCCCCGGGTATCCTGTAGGCGTAGTCCGGCCTCCTCAGCAGCGATATGCGGCGCAGCGCGGCGTCGATTGCTGACTGCACGTCGAGGCGCTGCTCCCGGCGCCTCCACTCCTCAAGCTCCGAGGCCAGCATCGCCACGCTCGCCATCCCAGACCTCTCCCAGAGCCTCCCGAGCGCCGTAACAACGACGTTGTAGACAATCGGGGTGAACTTCCCGTCCTCCCCCCAGACCAGCTCCGCTGAGTTGTCGAGGATTTCCGCCGCCTCCTCGGGGCTCAGCTCGGCAACCGGGTCTATGGGCTTCACCACCTCGAAGCCGTACAAGCCGGTGTACTCGCCCCAGAAGTCTATCACTAGGACGTCCTCGGGCAGGTCCCTCGCTATGAGCGCCAGCAAAGAGGACTTGCCTGCGCCAGTAATCCCGAACACGCCGACGTGCGTGTTGAAGGGCAGGAATAGGGCGCCGCCGCCCTCGTACTCACCTATCTCTATGCCCTCCTTCGGTGCCGGCGGCCTGGTGAGCGAGAGGAGCCTGTTCACCGCCTCCCTCACCGTTCTCGGGTCGGCGAAGTGCCTCGCTGAGAGGGACACGTTATACACCCTCTTCCCCTTACCCGTTACGGGGTAGAAGCTTGCCTTCTCCCTCCCGCGCCAGTCCCGCTCGACGACGATTGTCCCGTAGCCGTCAGCATACTCCACGGGCATTGCCCGGCCAGCGGTGATGGTCGGCACATTCGTGTCGATAACCTTGAAGCCCAGGGCCTCCAGAGCCCTCGCAGCGGCCCTAGCCCTCTCAACAGGCGGCTTGAGCAGTGAGAAGTACACGCAGCTGACAAACGCTCCCTTGTGCGCAACCGATACGGCGAGCCTGTCGGCAACGGGGAGCGACGCTAAGGGGATTGGCGAGGCCGCGTAGCCAACAGCCATCGCGAACGCGTAGACGCCTGCGTTGCCGGTGATGACGCCGTCCTCAGCTTTCACGGGTGTGACGAAGTTCCTGCTCCAGAGCGCCAGGGCAACGCTCAGCGCGGTCGCGCCGGCCATTACGAGGGCGCCCCAGACGGCCCTTAAAGCCCACATCAGCGGGTTAGCCGCGGTCGATAGCAGGTTAGTGACGTAGAGCCAGGCTATGGTGGGAGGCAGCACCAGCAGCAGAACTCTAACTGGCCTCCGCATAACTTGAAGGTGGAAACAGAAATAATTATTGTTTTCGCCGCCTTGCCTGCTACGGGCTGACCGTCACCTCCAGGAGCGTGGTCTTGGCCCTGTGCCTCGCCCTGAGGCTCAGGGGGTTTACCTCAGCGCCCTCAGCCGGGTAGAAGCTCGCCCTGGGCCTGCCCAGCCAGTCCGTCTCGGCCACGAGCGTCCCGTAGCCCCTGCCCAGCTCTGGGGGCAGAGGCCTGCCGGCGGGGACGCGCGGCTCCACGAGCACGGGCAGGTAGCCCTGAGCCTCCAGCTCCCTGCTGGCCGCAGCCGCTTTCTCGACTGGGGGCTTGAGCAGCGAGTAGTACGCGCACACCACCAGCACCCCCCTCCCCGTCGCGCTGACGGCCAGCTTGTCGGCGGCCGGCAGGCTCACGGGGAGGGGCTTAGGGGAGAAGCCGGCGGCCGCGGCCAGGGCGTAAGGCCCCGCGCTCCCCACGAGCACCGAGCCCTCGGCGCGCTCCACCCGCGCGAAGGCCCTGCTCTCGGCCAGCTGCCACCGCGTGAGGAAGTACGCCGCCGCGAGCGGGAGCGCCCTCGCGAGCTCCACAGGCGAGAGCGGGTCGCCTTGCGGGAGCGAGAGGCCCCCCAGCATCGCCAGCACGAGCGCGAGGTCCCCCAGCGCCACCTTCAAGGCGAAGCTCAAGGCCTCGCGGTCCATACGCTCGGAGCCGGGAAACCCCCTTATTATTATTTCGCTACCCCAGCACCCCGTCGGCGAGCCTAAGGTTGACGGCGCTGGGCCTAGGCGCACCCTCCTTGTAGACGAGGGCCCTGCCGCGCTGCGCTGAGGCCAGCCAGCCTATCTGGTCGTCAGATGCACCCAAAACATCCCTGACCGACTGCAGGTAGCTGGAGCTGGAGCCCGGCAGAGCCAGCTTGAACGCCACCTGCTCGCGGACAGCGGGCGGGATGTCGTAGAAGCGCTGAGAGGCGAATACGACGCCGACCGCGTACTTGCGCACCACCCTCGCTATCCCCTCCACGTAGCTCTGCTCGGTGAACGGGCGCAAATCCACAAACCTATGAGCCTCGTCGAGCATGATCAGGAGCTCGGGGGCGTGGCGCATCCCCCTCCTTATCCCCTCCCTCCACACCGCGTCTATAGCTACAGAAGCCAGCAGCCTCGCCAAGTCCTCGCTCATCTCCCCCATGCTCAGGACAGTGACAGTAGCCCTCCAGGCGTCGAGCGGGTTGCTCCCTCCCTCCAGCAGTTGCAGCGCGCTAGAGGCTATCGCGATGGGCCTGGCAACCAGGTCCCCGCTGGCCGTGAGCTCTGCGGCCTCCTTCACAGCACCTGAGATGCTGTCGTATTTGTTTAGTAGGTACTCGAAGAGAGTGGTTGTATGGGGGGACCAGTTCAAGCATGTGCCAACAATCCGCGCCAGGCGGTGCATCCACTCCTCCCCAAGGCTTGAGAGAGGCGCGAGCGCGTCTATACCCCGGCGCAGGTCGATCACGTGGCCTCCCCTCCTGCCCCACCACTCCGCGTGCTCCCCCGAGGGGTCAACGTACACGGCCCGGCCACCCAGCTGGAGCCACTTCAAGCCGATGTCGCGCAGGAGGGTGCTCTTGCCAGAGCCGCTCGGCCCCGCAACCAAGCCGTGCGCGTTCTTGAGCGTCGCGAAATTGAGATATACTTGCCTGCCGAACCTGTCCTCCCCAAGCAGAACCCCGCCCTCCTCCTCGCCAGGGAGGGCTATTAAGGGGCTGAGCCAGGACAATTCCGTCGAGAGCTGGTAGCCGAAAATTCCGAAAATCCTTTGTAGTGCTCGCTCCACATGTTATCAGAGCGCTAGCGCATTATTATTTGCTTTGCGAATAACCTTGCAGCATCTATGCACGCTGTGAAGCCTGAGTGAGCTCGCAAAGAGGAATGCTTACGCAAGTAGCCCCCATGCATAGGCTTAGGCTCTCTGAGTTGAGAAGATACTCTTGCAGCCTGTCCCTTGTGAGAGTGAAGGACAATCTGAGGACTTTCGACGCGTTCGGCTCGATTTCCTCATAGGGGCGCTCGTAGAAGAGGCTTTCCAGGGGCCTCCCGCCGATGTACGCTCGAAGCCACTCAGTCCTCACGCGCCACAGCCAAGTGTTCGTCACATTGACCACGACGTCGAGGTCGACTTCCCAGTCTCGCGTTGCATCTCTGTGCAGCGTTGCGTTCACCAGGGTTATCTTTGGCTTGAGCGGCGGGATCTCCACCGTGAAGTTGCCGGAGCAGGTACCGATAAGCAATGTATGCTCGGAGCCTAGCGCGGTGATGGGGAGCTCGACTCCAAGCGAGCGGTCGGGTAGCCTCCACAGCTCCATGGGAACCACAGCGACCTCACCGGGATTAATCACAAAGGCTAGACCGCCGTGGTACTCCCCCCTCCCACTGAGGGCGGTTAGCACGAGAGGGGTGGAGTCGAAGAAACCTCTTAGCAGAGTGTAGTTAGGCGGTATCTCGTAGAATTCCATTGCTTCTGGTATAGGCACAGGTATGGTTCCGCTGTTTCTCAGAGTAACGTTTACGCCCTCCACAGCTATGCCGCCGTCGCTCTCCCTCACCCCCACACCCGTAACCCCCAGAACCTCCAGCGGTTGCGGAGGCAGATCCACGCCACCCCAGGGAGTCCCCACAGTCGCAGACCTGCAACTGAGAAGCGTCTCCGGGTAAAAGGCGTCCCACGTCCTAAACACAAGCGTGAAGCGACCCGGAGGCAGAATCGCCGCTAGGTAGTTGTGCTCCGGCTCTTCCCAGACATCTGTGGCCGAGGATGGCAGAGGTGGTATAACGGTACTTAGGGGTGCGCCGAGGAAGACAGTCTTCCCACCCCTCTCCGAGTAGGAGCTTATCTCCACGGGGAAGTGAGCCTCGCTTTTCGCGCCTGTGTGCTCGTCGTAAAAGAAGTACAGGAGGAGATACCCGCCTTCAAGCTGGAGAGTGACGTTGTATAGGCACAGAACGTGCCACCGGTCTTCGAAGCGGCAGTAGCCGCCCTGAAGATCCAGCACTTTGAGCTCAACCGGCGGAGGGGACACGTTCACGTAGAAGCCTTCCCCCGCGAAGCACACGCCCCCGATGCAGCCCTCGCTGGGCAACAGGTGCGTTTCTGTAGCGAAGTGTAGCCTCAGAACCCTAGCGCTCTTGAGGAGTCCCATCGTCTCGTAGCTCTCGGGTAGGGTGTATGGTAGGAGTAGCTCATCTCCGCTTTTTATAGGTTCCAGCATGCCCAGCGACAACACTTCCCTAAACAGCTCGCCAAACCCCGCGTAGCCCTTTTCACTCGCACCGATCTCCAACTCGAGGTTTGTCTTCACCCTAAGCCACACGTAGGGGGGTTCAACTCTTATATCTCCCGCAAAAAAGGGGTAGTCTCTCGGGATGGACTTCCTTAAATCCTCCACTGAGGGTAGCTCCCACCCGATGACGGCAAAGTAGTAGGGCTTTCCGTCCCTCATCACGCAGAATGATGTGGAGCTGTTAGCGACGGGGCACTGGGCAGTGGCGCGCTCGATCATTTCATGTACCTGCTCTGAGGCGTAATTGATAAGCGCGGGTGCAAGGAACACGCTCAGCAGGATGAGCAGAAGCGAAAAGAAACCTACAGTAAGTTCCTTTAGCTCCTCTATACTAAGCTCCTCTAGCTCCTCCGGCTCTTCATAATCGCTCTTTCTTGGAGAGAGAGCGAACACGCAACTCTTTGAGGGTTAATCCATAAGAGACTATTATCGTTTACGTTAACCTAAAGTAAAATCAGAGTCGCAACGCCAGCTAACGGTGCCCTGAGGGGCTCCCAGCCCAGACTCCGCAACACGGGCTCGACGCTCTTGCTGTAAACTACCACAGCCTCGAAAAGCCTCTCCTGGTCCTGGTCTATTCGCTGCAGTAAACGCCATAAGTGCTGGGCTTCAAGGGCCATGCCGGGCAGGAAGAGCGCTTGCGATGTCGCCTCTCTTCTGGAGTACAGCTCTCTAAGCTTGGCGATGTCCGCATCTGCGCGCCTGAAGACAACCTTGACGAAGAAGTCGTAAGGGGACCAGTTTAGTGCCTCGAAGCTGTACGACAGGGTGCTCGTGGCCGTCACCCTTGACATGTCGCTGTACGGCTTGGGCCTAGCCACGCCAACGTCCCCCAACACTCTCCTCCCGAGGGGCAATATGAGAGGCAGTAGCCCTACAAGAGCCAGAGCCAGGCCAAGGCCGCTCCAGCTCCATCCCAGCGTAAGCCTCCTGGTCACGAGCAGCAGGGCAGTAACGACACTCAGGCTGGGCAGCCAGCTTTTCCACCCTTTAGGCGCCTCTCGTAACGGGAGCTTGGGTGGGTCGCTCACCTCCACGCGCATACCCATGCTCTCAGCGGCCCTCTTGAAGCCGCTCAGCGCGAGCTTGATGGCCTGCGCGCAGGTCTGTAGCTCCCCCTCGCAGCTCGCCCCCACGTAGTACCTCGTCTCCCCGTTCTCGCGTAGGATCAGAAACGTCCATAAGACGTCGGGGCGCAGGTGCTCGAGCAACCCCTTCTGCCTAGCCCACCCGGTGAGAACGTCCAGCTCGGCCGGCGAGGCCAAGGGGCCGAAGACGCGCACGTAGCCGGCAAGCCTGCCCGTCTTCTTGTTCTTCCTCTCCTTCACGTCAAGCGCCCGCCACTTAGCCTCCTCCACGACCTCCGGCACCCCGAAGCCTGTTACGCGCTCCAGCTCCGGAACCACCAACTGCACAGCCAGCTTCCACGCGCCGTAAGCCACGAGCGGCGTCGCCAGCGGCCCAAGTCCCACAGCCTCTAACACAGCTCCTCCGAAGAGCATGAGCAACTCCAGCATCATTACCGGATCACCAGCCTGAGCTCCACCTCCAGCTTAGCCTCCACGAGCCAGCCGCCGTCAACGTCGATAACTCGGAGGCCCCGCAGCGCCTCTTCGAGCCCGCCACTCGGCCCCCTGTACTCGAAGAGGAGCCTGTAGGCCACCCTGCCCCCCTCCACCCCAGCCCACTCCCTGGTGTAGGCGTACAGCTCTTCTCCGTGGCCGCCCGCCTCGTGGATGCGGCTCCAGCTGCCCAGCTTCAAGGCCCCCCGCACAGCCGGCTCCAGCGCCCTGGCCAGCCCCCTGGGCAGCTCCACCGGCCCCCGCAGCTTCAACTCCAGCTGGAGCGCGCGGCCGGAGCCTCTCGCCCGCTTCAGGAGCTCGGCCGCGGCCTCGCGCCTCCTGGCGGCCTTCAGCAGCCTCCTCCGCCTCAGCAGCTCGGCCGCCTCCCTGGGCACTATCAGCCGGATGGCCTCGAGCTCCCTGTCCTCCACCGATGCGAACAGCGAGAGCAACTCCAGGGCGGCCAGCAACGCCCCCAGGGCCCCCTCCTCCCCCGCGGCCAGCCTGAGCGATGCGTAGCCCTCCTCCGCGGCGAGCCTCACCCGCCCCCACCCTGCCTCCTCTCAATCTCCCTCAGTATGTCCTTGTCCAGCTTGACCCCCTTGGCGGCCCTCTGTATCGCCCTCAGCGCGGCTATCCACTCGTCGATCACGTCCTCGGGCAGCCCGGCCTTGGCGGCCCACTCCCTCAGGTCCACGAGCTGCTCGATGCCCGTCTTAGCTATCGCGACGACCTGCTTCACGTGCTCCTCGCTCGTCTTGCCGAAGCTAAGCCCCTCTGTCTCGCGCAGCACGTCCCCCAGCTTCGCGGCCGCGGCGTCCAGCACGCTCTCTATCCTCTCCACCAGCCCCCTCAGCTCCCTGGGGTTCACGGGCGCGGGCACGAACACGTACTCCCACCCGGCCTCGACGGGCAGGATCGTGTTGAAGCCAGCCCCGAGAGCCTCCGCGATCGCGGCCCACTTCACCACCTCCGCCACCAGCTCAGCCCTCTTCTCCTCCACCGCGGGCTTCTCCAGCCGCTCGCCCCCAGGCTGCGCGCCGAGGACCTGGCTCAGCGTGGGCTCGCCCCTCCGCTCGCGCACCCTCTCGCTGGCCTCGACCGCCTCCGCGAGCCTAGACAGCTTGAACTTGTCCCTGTCCACCTCCGCCCACAGGAGTGGCCACACCTTCGCGGCCACGCTCCTCGCCTCCTCCTCGCTCCTCAGGCTGCTGAGCCTGAACTCCCCGCCAAGGATCGCACTCAGCCTGTCCGCCACGAGCACCTTGAGCACCGTGTCGGGCTCCCTGCCGGCGAGGTCCTTCAGCCACTGCGGCGCGCCGAGCTCCTCCAGCCTGTCCCTGAGCAGGAGCTCGAACATCCTCCTCGCCGTCGCCGCGTCGGGGTGGCCGTACCTCCTGGCCTCCACGGCCGCCTCGGCCGCCTGCCCCTTCTCGAGCACCAGGCGCGCGTACGCCACCCCCGCAGCCCCGTGAGTGGGCACCCTCTCCGGGCGCAGGTGCAGCGTCTTTAGGTAGTAGAGCAGCTTGTCCACCGTGGCGCTGCCCGGCAGCTGAGAGAGGATCGCCTGGGCCTCCCTCGATGCCCCGATGAGGCGCTCCAGCTCCCTAGCCTTCTGCACACCGTAGTACACTAACGCGCGGTGCGGGCTGTCGAGGAGGTAGGCTATGCGCTCCAGCCTGTAGAGGTAGCGCTCCAGCGAGTACAGCTGCCTCGCGCCCTGCATCTCCCTGAGCCTCTGAGTCGTAGCCCCGCCAGCGTCGGACCTCACGGGCCCCATGCTCGCCCTCAAACCCCTGGTGGTTTCTAGGGAGGTTCGTAGCGTGTAGGCTATGCCGGCTAGCGGGTTGGCCTTCCACCGGGAGTAGTGGCCCAGAAACGCGTTTATCGCCAGCCTGAGGCCCTCCAGCCCCGCGTAGAGCAAGCCGCCGCGCAGGTAAGCCGCCCGCAGCCTCTCACGCCACCCCTCAACCCACGAGGGGTTCCAGCGGGGGTTGTAGCCTATGATCCTTGAAATCTGCCCCCACACCACGCTCCATATCCCTAGGTTGAGGCCGATCTGCCACCCCCACATCACGCCGACCACGCTTACGCCCGCAAGCAGAAGAGCTGGTACAATGATGTCCCTGACCTTCGTTGCCACGCTCCAGAACGACATGATTGCATCGAGGTCCATGCCCGTCACGGCGTAGAAGGCCAGCTTGAAGCCCTCGGGAGTCACTAATGCACTGGGACCAGCCTGGACGTACAGGAGCAGCAGCGGCCCCTTCTTCAGCACGAGCTCGCTGACAGCCCTCGCGAGGGGCTCCAGCGCGCGGTCGTAAGCGGCCCACAGGGGGTTGCTCATCGCGTAGCGGTAGTACTCGGGCGGCCACGTGATGCCTGCGCTGTTCACGACAACAAACCGAAGGTGCACGGTGTGGTTTCCGGGGTTGGTGAAGCGGTAGCCCCAGCACTTAACGGGGGGCGCGGTGGCGTTCTGCGGCGGCAACTGGGGGAACCTCACAGTCACTGTGCGGTTCTCCAGGACCAGGGTTACCCCCTCCTGGGCCACCTGGTAAACCCAGGGGTTCCGCGTTATCCACCTCCGAGCCGCGTCGAAAGTCCTGTTCCACTCCCCCGAGCTGACTACGTCGCTCTGCTTAGCGTTCTCAACCTGTGTGACGTCCAGCGTGCCGTTAGCCTGCCACGCAGGCTGCGCTACGGTGCAGCCGCGTATCTCGAACACCCTCTTCGTGGCGTTGTAGGGCGGTATGTCGAGCTCGAAGCCGTCTCCCAGCGCATCCGGCAGGGGTGAGGGGGCTAGCTGCGAGTAGCCCGGCTGGCCCTCCGCGTACCACAGCGCCCTGTATATGCCGCTGTTGCCAGAGTCCCAGAGAAAGTGCAGCTCCACAGCGGTGCGGTTACCCACGCTCCACGCAAGCAGGGACCTGTTAGCCTCCCAGCCAGCCGGCGGCACGTCGGCGTACGTCAAGCGAACCCACCACACCACTAGGCCGGGCCTGCAGCCCGTCCGGTTGTCAGGGTACAGCGTGTAGGTCCCGGGCAGGAGGGTGGCGTTCACAACAGGTGTGGGGAGCGTCCACGCGCCAGAGGGCCCGCAGAGCGTGAGCACGCCCCTCAATTGCTGAGAGTGGTAGTCGTAGGCCGTGACGTTAACCTGGACGAACGTCGCGTTAATCGCCTCCGCGATCGGGGCCTGGGGCAGCTGGGCGGTGTTGACGGCGAAGGGCAGAGCGTACCCTAAGGCCACCCCGAAGATGAGTAGAGTTACTCCCAGCCCCCTCAGCCTGGGCGTCGCCAAGCACGCCCCCGCGCCCAGCAACAAAAGCGGCGCCAAGACAGCGGCGAGCTGAGCCAGCGCTAAGAGGTAGTCGGTGAGCACGAGCATCTGCGTCACGAGGTCCATTGCCGAGTACACCATGTTCTCCGCAATTAAGAGAGGCTGGAAGACCCTGCGCAGCACCGGCAAGAAGAACACAGCCAGCGCGGCCAGCGGCCCGCCCGTACCCAGAGCCGCGAAGACCGCGAACGCCGTGTCGAGCGTTGAAACAACAACCGCCCTAGCGGCCAAGTTAGAAAGCATCGCCTCGGCCTGGCCCCTGAGCCACTGCAACCGAGCGATGGCCTGGGGCAGCGAGAACAGCCCCGCGCTCACCCCAGCGAACGCGGCAACAGCCCCGGGTGACGCAACGGCCTTGCCCAGCATGTAGCCAAGCGCCACCCCCACCGCCTCGACAAGTGCCCTCCTGACGCCGAGCCCCCTCACAAAGTCTGAGATGGCAACGGCAACAACGGCTGTTATGGAGATGGCGGCCGCGTAGTCTATCAGATCCATAACACCACCCCTCTCAGGCTACACCTTGAGGTGGATGTACACGCCTCCTAGGGCCACCCCTAAGCCTGCTCCCAGCGCGGCCCCCAGAAGCGTGGCCAGCGTAACGGCTACGGTGGCCTCCCT
>NDWX01000023.1 GCA_002855745.1 Thermofilum sp. NZ13
CCTGCAGAGCTCCATGCTTGATTGTCAACGCCTCCTGCAGTGCACTCTCACAGCCTGTGACCCGCTACCCCGGCCCACGCGCCTGGGGCCGCGCGCGGCACGTGGGCCGGGGTAGCGGGTCACAGGCTGTGAGAGTGCACTGCAGGAGGCGTTGACAATCAAGCATGGAGCTCTGCAGGCTGCTTCGAGGCTCGCTACTACTTCGCGCTGAGCTCAGCCACCGCTAGCTCACAGGGTGTGAGACACTGCGCCGTGCAGCACCCCTGGGGGCTGGGCTGTGCTGCGGCTCCCCCGCACCTCACGCCTCTGGGCGTGGGGGCGGATGGGGGCCGCGGCTCACGCCCGGTCCCCCAGTAAAGGGGGTGGTAGTATGGGTGAAGGAAATAGGGGCAAGAGAAGCGGCGAGAAGCTCTTCGAAGCCTACAGGGTCTGGGAAGTCAAGGCTAGCAGGGAGCTGAGGCTTCGGCTCCGGAGGCTCTACTCCGCCATCGCCCTTGCCGCAGAGCGGGCCAGCGAAGAGCTCGAGAGAAAGCACGGCGAGACCTTCAGGAGGGAGCCGGAGAGGTTCAGGGAGGAGTTAATCGAGGAGGCTTCGAAGCTGGCTGGGCTGCCTAAGAGGTTGCTCTGCTACGCGGGGGAGTGGTGCAAGATGCTCGCTGAAGCCAGGGGGAAGTCTAGGAGGCGCACTAGGTTCACCCCGCCTCCGATACCGCTACTCGTCAGGGTGGTCGGCAACGGCGAGGTACTTCATGGCAATACCGCAGCGGCGGTGGTGCTTGACGCCTCCAGGGGCATGCTACGCGTGCCCAGTGCTAACATTGCGATAAGGCTGAGGCCATCGCTGGTCAAAGCGGTGCTAGAGGATGTCGAGAGGTTTAGCGACGTTAAGCTCACGCTACAACTAACAAGCAGGGGCAGGCTGAGGCTAGTGACTCACCGCAAGGTGAAGCAGGTGTGGTGGGACGGTGAGGGCAAGCTCGCGGTGATAGCGGTGGACGTGAACTCGAGCCATGGGCTCTACGTGGTGGCCGTCGCGTTCAACGGCGAAGCCAAGCTGGTGGCGCAGAGAGTCTTCAAGCCTCCGAACACGACGGTGCTGAGGCTACTAGCAGCAATTATGAGCAGCTACTCCGAGCTGGGCAACTGGAGTGAGGCCGTCCATAGATTCGAGGAGAGGAGAGACGTGAGGAGGCTACGGAGAGCGGGAAAGGGCTCCGCGGTGGAGGAGGCGCCGAGGCTCGCTGAGCGCCTAAGGGCGAAGATGAACATGACCCCGGAGAAGGCTGAGCGCATAGCTAGGCAGGTATCGAGGAAAGTGAGGAAAGTCAACGAGGACTGGATCAGGAGCGTGCTCAGGGAGATGAGGGCCCTGGTGAGAAAGCTACGGGATCAGGGCTACCTCGTCGTCATCGTTGCGGACGTGCCCCAGGCCGAGTCCCTGAGGGGGACGAAGCTACAGAGGACGCTGCTAAGAGTCACAAAGCGGCTTGAGAACATAGCATGGTACGAGGGCGCCAAGTGGTTCGAGCCGGAGAACAATGTCAGCGGGAAGCGGTGCCCCCTCTGCGGGAAAGAGGGAGTGGAGGTTCAGAGAAGGTACTACAAGTGCACGCGCTGTGGCCTGGTCTGGGGAAGGGACTGGGCCGCAGCTTTCAACGCCGCCAAGCTCTTTTTAAAGGCCTGCAGAGCCGAGAGGCAATTCGAGGCGTTGAACCAGTGGCTCCAGAGCCACCCACGAGCACTAATACACGGCTCGCGGAGCTTCCCAAAGCAGGCGGAGAGAAATGCCCCGGCCCTAGTTCCCGCCCCGGCGGAGAGCCGTCTGGCGGGTGCCGCGCGCGGCGCGAAGAGGCAAGGAGGCGCCGAGGCTGAGCCCCCGCCGCACATCAATGGGCGCGAATCGGCGGGGCAGGCCGAAGGCGCGGAGCCCATGAAAACCCTTAACGGGGCCCCGGATCAGTGAAGGGGTGAATGTGCCAGGCGCGGGCATACTAATATATCGCCCCTTATTGCGTGTAAATTCGAGTTTGAATGGCTTCGAGTGGAGTGTGTCCAGGTCTTTACAAAGATGCAAGGGGAAAATTCTACTGTAAGTACGCGGGCGGCGCTGAGGTAGATCCAGCTTTTATGCCATGCTTAATGGAGTACTGGGACTGCCCCTACTACGTGCAATGGACTAAGAGAGAGAAAGCTGAGAGAGAGGAGGTAAAGCCTGCTCCCAGCGTTAGCGAGCCGGTTACAGCACCACCGCAACAGCTTTTAGTATCGGCCGAGCCCTTAGCTGGGGCGCCGCGCTACGCGGAGCTCTCAAGTAGGCTGGAAAGCCTGATTAATCGTGCTTCCGAGCTATCTAGAGCCTGGGAAGAGTACGAGAAAGCGGCACGCGAGGTCATTGAGAGCTGGGAAGAGCTACGGGATACTCTCGAAAAAGAGCTTTTGGAGATCGATAGCTCTCTCGAAGCGTACACATCTGAGCTGGAGCGCATTGAGCTCAAGCACAAGCTGGGTGTCTTAGATGACAGCCAGTTCGAGGAGCTTAAGTCTGAGCTCGACAAGAAAATCGCCGAGAAAACTGCTGAGAAGGAAGAGGTTCGCAAAAAGCTCGACGAGCTCGACAGGTTAGTTATACCTCATTACAAGCGCGTGAAGGCCGCGGAGGTTAAACCCGAGATAGCCAAGCTCAGGTTGGCTTTGAGCAAGCTCGAGCAGAAGTATAGAGAGGGTAGCATAAGTGAAGAGGCTTACAAGAGCGTTAAAACGGAGCTCGAGGCTAAGCTGAAAAGGCTCGAGAAAATACGTGAAGAGGTGGAGGAGCAGTGAGTTCGTTCAGCTACGAGAATCTGGAGCAATTTTTCGAGGAAGCCGACAGGGCTTGGAACGAGTACACTGAGGCTGCGAAGAGGTGCCTGCTCGAGTGGGAGAGGCGCAGACCCCTCCTGTCTGAGAAAATAGCCGTGCTGAAAGCCCGAATAGGCTCTAACTTGAAGGAGATTGAGGAGCTGAGGGTGAAAGCAGATCTAGGGATTATCGACGAGGAAAAGGCGCAGAGGAAGATCGACACACTTTCCGAGGAAACAGCCAATATGATACGTGAACTGGAAACAACATGGCTGACCTTTGAGAGAAACGTATATAAGGCTATACTTCACACGCGAAGAATCGGTCTCCCTCCAGACATCTCAAAGGAGGACATCGAAAGTAAGTTGAAGGATCTGGAGAGCAGTTTTAAACGTGGAATAATAGGTTCTAAAGATGTATTCGATGAGCTTAAACGACTTCTAGATGAGCAACTGAGTTTAATATAGTTATCGTAATTAGACCTCATTACTTCTCATGAGACAGCCTCTGAAAGCCATTATCGAGTCAGCATCGAGCAATAGTTCGAGGAAACTTAATCTTTTTCGCTGACATCTACTTTTCTGACTCTTTTGATAGACAACTTTATTTTACCATCGCCAACCTTCTCCACTTTTATACTTTTGGCGGATATTGACCCTCTACGCTCGGCTGCCTTGGCCATCCTCGCCACAAGCTGTGTGAAGTGAGGTCTGCAAAGATAGATAGCCTGTCCTCCAACCTCAAGAATTATTTCTGCTTGATGTGTGCATCCCTCTAACATGCAGTTTTGCGTATCATCCGCCATCCTAATCACTCGATACCAGTATTATGGATAGAAATGCTATTTTTAGCTTTTCCTCGTAGGTTGCCTAGCACAGCGACCTGTTCCAAATAAGGGGTTATCTAAGCTCGTCCCTCAGGGGCGAGCCTCGGACTAGCGAGAAGAATGGATGTGCTGGGCGCGGTCGTCATCTTACGTACACCCACTTTTTCGGTAGATGTTTTAAGTTACATTAGTTACATTTTTTCCTGTAATCGTATTCTGGCCATCTCGTGGTCTCCTCATGTAAGACACGCCTAAAGAAGCTTGAGCCGCCTAGTTATCGGGTCAATAAGGTAGGATGGAGCTGGCCCAATGGCAACGGCTGTAATAGTTCCGGGCTCCAACTGCGTAAGACCCATGTCCGTTATGAGCGCCACCGGTAGGCCTGATTTTTTCGCCTCACTGTACACCTGCAGAAGCTCTTCCAAGCTATCAACTCGAACGACTATTTTCTTCTGACCTGTAGCTAACCAAAGACGCGCCCACTCTGGACGCGACTTCTCGGCCTCCAGAAACGCACTAAGTGAGGCGTGCGCCCCCTGCGCAACAAGCTTACCCTTTCCCATCCCTAAGTCTCGTCTAATAACAATAACCTGTTTCAGTTCTTCCGCCAAGTGCTCTCACACAAGTTTCGTGCTCACGCACGCTTATACCCTATTTTCCTGAGGAACTCAACACGTTTGCGCTTCTCCTCCTCACTCTCGACCCCTATGACGTTGTAACCATCAACGACGCCCAAGATGCCTCTACCTTGACTGGTCTCTGCTATTATGACTTGAACAGGGTTTGCTGTAGCACAGAATATCGAGGCGACTTCCTGCACCATCTTCAGCTGGTTAAGCACGTTTATAGGCCATGCGTCTCTTATCAGCAAGACGAAAATGTGGCCAGCACCTATGCGCCGCGCGTTTTCTATAGCTGCGTCGATGAGCTCCTTGTCATTGCCATCCCACCTCACGAGCCTATCTCCACTGGCCTCGTTAAAGGCAAGTCCGAACTTTGCGTTAGGAACGCTTGTAATAACTGCCTCAGCTATGTCTTCTACACTCTTGATGAAATGAGTCTGACCGATTATAATGTTAGACTTTTCGGGCAGAAGCATCTCCACAACATGTATTTTGACGGAGTTCATCATTACATAGAGACCCACAGCAAGGTTGAAAAAGCTTACTCCTCGTAGCTTCCCCGTAACATACTTAATAATCGGTCAGACTCATTTCATCAAGACTATAAACTTACTAACAGTCCAACGTGCCACAGGACGTTTTAGTAAAAACCTTCTATATTGTCATATACATGTAAATGGATTTCATCTTAGAGGTCATGCCATGTGGATTTTTCGTTCACATACTTAGTCAAAGCCCATTAGGAGCACAGCGTTCGTATCAGCCCGGGCTAGGAGGTTTTGCTGTCTTACACCCTTGTACTTCTCGGTGGACCGTGAAGTTCCCTACTACCGGTTTGGTAGATCTTCGAGGACCCTATACATGCGCAGAAAAACATAACCCAGCGTGCTTTACATTCGAACAAGTATGGTGGTTGAATCCAACGTTGAGCTCGATATTCTCTTAGAGATGAGGTATTATGGCTTGGAGGGAAACGGCATTGGAGGGTCTATTAGACAAACAATCGAGGACTTCGTGGTTTACGAGATAAGCGTTGAGGGCGTAAAAGCGTCTTCAAACTGCTCAGAGATACCGCAAGGCGCAGGAGAGTACACATGGGTCGTTGTTGAAAAAAAGGGTGTTGACTCTATAACGGCTTTAAACAAGGTCCGTAAGTACTTCGGGGTTAAAAAGTCAGACATAGGAATTGCAGGCCTGAAAGATACTAACGCTGTGACCTTCCAATTTGTATCCATTAAGGGAGATATATCGCTCGACGCTGTAATCGCATTCAACAGTTCGAGCCAACGCGTCAAGATCCACTGCCCTGTCAAGAGGCCGTTCCACCTGAGGCCCGGGCTTCTTTTCGGGAACCATTTCATCGTGAAGGTTAGAGGTTGCAAGACGGATAGCTTGGAGGCCATGCTGAACAAGATTACAGAGGTAGGGGGTGTACCCAACTACTTTGGATACCAGAGGTTCGGAAGTATACGTCCCATAACGCACATAGTTGGACGGTACATTATTCAAGGAAGGTTCAAAGAAGCCGTAGAAGAGCTGTTGCTGAGAATCTTCCCCTACGAGTCCCCTAAAGCGAAGATGGCTAGAGAGTACCTCGCATCAACTGGCGACTATAAAGGGACGCTTGAAATATTCCCTAAGAGCATGAGGAGCGAGCGCGCCGTGATAGCGCATCTAGCACGAAGACCAGGAGACTACGTGGGGGCTATCCGTAAAATATCTGGCTATGTGAGAAAATTGTTCGTGGGTGCCTATCAAGCCTACCTCTTCAACAAGGTACTCAGCAGGAGAATTGAGCATGGGCTTTCATGGGTTTACGCGTCGCCGGGCGACTACGTAGGAATAACGCTGGGTTCTCCGGGCTCCGGTCACACGCCTGTCCTCGTCGCCAATGACGCAAACATCGAAAAAGTCAACAAACTCATCCTTGAAGGTAAAGCGACCCTATTACTTCCCGTCTTCGGCTACAACACTCACCTGTCGCAGGGAGTACAAGGGGAAGTTGAAAGAGAGGTCTTGAAAGAGGAGGGTCTAGACATTGGCAGCTTTTATATAAAGAGCATCCCAGAGGCTTCGTCAGCAGGAACATATCGTCCAGCTAGTCTATCGCCACTGAACTTGCGTGTAGAGGTTGGCCAGGATTACGCAACGTTCTCCTTCATGCTAAAGAAAGGAATGTACGCTACAACACTCCTCCGCGAGTTCATAAAACCGAATAATCCTGTCGAACAGGGGTTCTAGCCCTCATCCTCCTCTTGTGAGCGATGCTATTTTGGCCTTATCCCTCGATTTCTTCCGCGTCCTATCGGAAACTTCCCGGTTTACTGCAGATTACGTAGGGGCACACCGCTAAGGCGATAAGGAGGCTAACAACAGCCAGGTTTTAAAAGGAATGTCCTCAGTGATATGAAAATTGGACTTGTGACGGTCATAAAGTTGCTTACCGGGCACAGACTGTGCGAAAAATGTTGAGATGCCATAAGCCGTCTTGCGTGACGGTGAACTCGTTGTGGACGCCCATGACTACTCCTAGAAAAGGGTCTCAGACTGGAAGCCTCAGAGGGTCGGTTGTGCTAAGCGAGTCAAGGTAGTGCGTGGTATTTAAGTTACGACCTATAGTGGAGCAATAGGGGCTTAGTTATGCCGCTGATCCCGCAAGAGCACTTGGACGAAGTGCGAGAAGAGCTGATTATTGCTAAAAAGGCTAATCACAGGCGCTTGTTAGTGATATACAGTGATGACGACTCGAGGCTCATCACTGCTGCCTTAGATTTCCTCTATGAGATTCGAGACCTCGTTAGAGAAGGCGAAGTCCTTTACACATATCATTCCTTTTACTCCGACGGCTCCATGAGGCGAGACCTCTTTGCCAGGGGGGCACCGAAGGACCTTGACATTGATTACGTTTCATACCAGAACCTTGATGTCATACTCGGCAAGACTTACAGCTCATGCATCGCAGACCTCATAAATAACCTAGAGCCGAACGACCTTGGCAGGCTTATGGGCGTTGTTGGAGGAGGAGGCTTATACATTCTGCTTCTGCCCTCGCCTAGTAAGTTAATGGAGCTGGTCACGAGGTTCCAAAGTAACCTAATTGTCCCAGGCTATACGGCTAATGATTTGAAAAGGTTTTTCGTGAGAAGATTCCTAAACAAGCTCTACGAGCACGGCGGGATAGCGATATACGATGCCGACGCCAGGTACTTTGTGAAGAAGTTCGCTAGGCTACAGACATCGCCATATGCTCAGAGAGCAGTAACTTACCCTGAAAAATCGAGAATACCGGTAAAGGTTTACAAGCTCGCTTTAACGCAGGATCAGGTCGAGGTACTTAAGAGGTTTGAAGAGCTCTACAAAAAGTCTGAGAAGAAAAAGGTTCTCGTGCTGACCGCAGACCGTGGAAGAGGAAAATCTTCGGCTGTTGGAATTGGTTTAGGATGGCTGGTTCACAGGTTACGCAGAGCCAAGGGGAGATGCCGGGCGGTTTTGACGGCGCCCAGTGAGACAAACATTCAGGAAGTTTTCCGCTTCGCTCGAAGAGTGCTCGAAATGTACAAGCACCCGATCAACATTCACTTCGTTAATGACTATACTGTCAGAATAGAGTCTAAGGGCATCGAGGTTGTTTACATGACACCAATTGACGCCATGAAAACCAAGGCTGATGTCTTGGTGGTCGACGAGGCCGCCGCGATACCTGTACCGCTACTTTTCAAGTTACTGGATAGATACGATAAGTTGGTGTTCTCCTCCACTATTCATGGGTACGAGGGGTCTGGCCGAGGCTTTTCAATAAGGTTTCTGAGGCGGTTGAGGTCGCGTGAGGATGTTGAGGTTCTTGAGTACGAAATGGAGGAACCGATACGCTACGCGCCTCAAGACCCCATCGAGGCTTGGACGTTTGATACCCTGTTATTGGACGCAGAGCCAGCCACCCTCACCGAGGAAGACCTGCGGGCTGTCGAAAACAGAGAAATCACGTACCATGCTCCCGACGAGGCAGAGCTGTTCTTGAGAAACGAGAAAGAGCTTCGTGAGTTCTTCGGAATCTACGTTATGGCTCACTACCGTAACAACCCCAATGATCTTGGAATAATGATGGAAGCGCCTCACCACTTTATCCGGATGGTCAAAACGTCAACCGGGAAGGTCGTTACTTCGCTGGAGCTCGCCGTGGAGGGTTCCCTAGGGCCTGAGCTGTCGCGGGAGTCCGCAAAAGGGGCCTGGCTTATGGGTAACATAATACCTGATAGGATTATTAAACACTACAAGCTCCTCGACTTCGGAGATCTGAAAGGAGTTAGAATCGTCCGGATAGCCACGCACCCGCAGGTTATGAACAAAGGGCTCGGCAGCTTCGCCCTAGCTGAACTAGAAAGGGAGGCCTTAACCAAAGGCTACGACTGGGTAGGCGCCGGATTCGGTGTTACGGAGGAGCTGCTGAGATTCTGGGTTAAGAATGGTTACACACCGGTGCACCTAAGCCCGGAGAAAAACCCCGTGAGCGGCGAGTATACAGTCATCGTAATTAAACCCTTAAGCGAAAGAGCCCGGAAGGTGGTAGAGGTCATAGCCCGCGAATTTAAAGAAAAGCTCCTCGACTCTCTCCCCTCCCCCTACTACGACCTCGAGCCAGAGACGGCCCTCCTACTCCTTGAAGCCACTCCCCGCTTCCCGGCTAAACTCGACCTAACGATTCTGAAGAAGGCAAGATTCCTCATGTACGCGTGGAGCGACATGACTATCGAGAACTGCATGGACGTGATGAACAGGCTGGCTAAACATTACTTCAAGTGCATTGATCCCCCGGAGCTTACTCGTTTGCAGAAGCTCTGCTTAGTATCAAAGGTATTGCAGGCTAAGAGTTGGCACGCCACTCTAGAAGATCTGAAGATAACAATGCCCCAAGCGACGTCTGAGCTAAAAGAGGTAGCGAGAATATTCTCTAAGGCGTTCCTTGGCGTGAATAGCCTGGACGACGCGATGAGATACTTTTACCTGACTTTAAGCGACGTAACGTTTACTCCTCCGGACTGATAAAAGCTACAAGTCTCGCGCTTTTACAGCAGGAGAGGCATAAACCACACCTGTCACATTTTTCTGATGCCACGAGAAAGTCTCCCGTGATGCCTGTTGCTTCACCCTCACGGGTAAATGCTCTAAATGGACAGACGTCAACGCACGGTGGTTCCTCCCGCAGGTTGAAGGCTGGTCTCATTCTCTCATGTATACTGCTCCATCTAACTAGAAACTCGTCGCCGAGCCTTTTTACCTGCGGAAAACTCGCGACGCGATGCAGTAATGCGGTATCGTACAGGATAATGTCAAAGGATCTTTCAACCGCAAAGTCCCCTAGTAGATGTTCTGGAATGTCGCTTATATAAGCAGAGGGGACATCGCTGGTAGTGGCGAGCTTCGCCCATATAAGTGCATAAACCTTCGAGAGGTAGGTCGAGTGCACTCTAAAAAACTCATTCCCTAACGAGTAAACCACATGCGGTGAGAAAATCACGGCCCCGACACCTATTGTCTTCAGATGCCGCAAAAACTCCTGCGTCGGAGGGGCAGCTGGGCTCAGTTTGACAATGACAGGTCGTGCCGACTCCGAGACGAACTCCTCTAACATATCGATAACATACGATTCAAATCCCCTGCGGCCTCCAGATAAGATGTACGTCAGTCCAAGGTCTATTTCAAAGCCGTCAACCTTATCGGCAAAGCGCTCAGCAAGCGCCCTGAGTGATGAGAGGCGCGAGGAGGCAAACGATGCTACAACCTTAGCGTCACTGCGCAACTTTAAGGTTTGAGCTAACCTTTCAGCTTCTTCCAGCGAGAAAGCAAGGGGCCTCGTCATGATCATATAGTCGTTCCAAGAATTAAACTGATGCACCCAAATCCTAGCTCTCGAGTCCTCTTCAACTCTGATATCTGATGATACTGTTGGGAGGAAAAAGATAGCGATATCATCTAGTTTTTCGGTATTTGACTCCAGTAACTTGTAGAGTACAACATCATCGCTACTTAGGCCCCTACGTGCTCTAAGTGGCAGACCGGCGAAGTAGTAAGCTTTAGCCACAATCGCCTCGCAGGATCATGAACAGCAAAACTACTTAAAAGTCTGTCCCACGTCTCATCTCTCATTAGCATAGCAGTGCGCTTTATAACTCTCCCCCGTTTCCTTCACAATCTACTAAGGCCCTATCAAGCTTCCCGTGGATCGTGAAAAAACTAGAGAGATTGAGGCTGAAGTCTCGTGGTGCCGCGTCAGGCTCATCAGCCACTACGCTTTTAGAGCTTTTCGGGTTCTATTTTACTGATGATGAGGAGTACCAAATACGATATGATGAATTGAGAACTCTCGGCTGAATATTCTAGCTCAGCATTCTCCTAAACTCCTCCGCGATCCTCTTGTATCTCTCGAGGTCTTCTCTGGTCACGCTGGGCTTAACGGTCTCAAGAGCCCTTAAAAAGTGGTTCATCGTCACCTTCGTGGGCTTCCCGGCCTCGCGGAGCGCAGTAATAGCAGCCTCCCTACAAACAGCGGCGATGTCTGCCCCCGTGTAGCCTTCTGTCCTCTTTGCGAGCTCTGCGAGGTCTACGTCCTCGGCTAGGGGCATTCTCCTCGTGTGCACTTTGAAGATCTCGAGCCTGGCCTTCTCGTCGGGCGGCGGGACGTAGACCAGCCTGTCGAACCTCCCAGGCCTGAGCAGAGCAGGGTCGATGATGTCAGGCCTGTTAGTGGCCGCAATCACCACAACACCCTCAAGACGCTCA
>NDWX01000024.1 GCA_002855745.1 Thermofilum sp. NZ13
GCACAACGGTCACCGGCACCCTCAGCTCGAACGTTCAGCTAACGGCCGTCTACGCCGCGACGCCGAGGAGCCTGGGGGCGTGGACTGCGTGGCCGGGCGAGTCTCTGCCGTTCTGGCTGGCGCCTGGCGTGAACTGCATTGCGGTGAGCCGCCCGCAGCAGAGCCCGGCGCTGAGCTTCATGGTGGTTCGCGGGAACGCGAGCAGGCCCAGCGGCATCGACCTGGCGTACTGGCAGAGCGACGTGCTGTGCGCGCTCAGCCGCAAGGAAGTCGTGCCCAGCGCGGAGTGGGTGGAGCTGACGCTGGGAGACCCGCTCGTCGTCAACGGGAGCTACGCGAACTGGACACTCGCGGGCTTCAGCCTCTCAGACCCGAGGAGCGTGGCCAGGGAGGCTGGAGGATGCGCGGCGAGGCTGGGCGGCGTGTGCGCGAGCCACGGCAACCTGCTGGCCTACAACGTGACGTACCTCCTCGCGAACGGGACCAGGCTCGCGCTGACGGTATACGTAAGCCCGCCCGTCTTCAACGCCTCCAACGCCCTGCCCAGCCCCTCGGAGGCGGAGCGGGCGCTCCGCTCGCTGACGAGCTACTACCAGTACCCCGTCTACGTCTCGCTGCGCTGGGACTACGCGTTCAAGCCCCAGAACGCCACGCCCAGCTACATCCAGGACGCCTACTTCCAGCTGGAGTGCCTCGACGCCAAGGCAGACCAGCGCAACGGCTCCGCCTTGCTCTCGCTGCCGCTAAAGGCCTTCACCGACAAATACGGCTGGAGCTGGAACCGCACCTCGTGCAGGGTTAGCCTGCGCTGGAAGTGGTTCGGCACAGTGGTGGCCTGGAGGAACGTCACACTGGTGCAGGCGACCTGGTACTGGGTCGACGTCGACCAGGCAAGGGGCTACATTGCGTTGCGCCCAGTCTACGCGGGCGACCTCGGCAAGCCCGACCCGCCGCCCCTCCCCGGCGCCTCCGCAGGCCTGGCGTACGCGAAGCTCCCAGACGGCACTCTGGTTCGCGGTACGTGGAACCCCGCGCTCCAGGCCTTCGAGTGGACGCTCGGCAGCGCCCTGAGCCCGAGCAGGGCTCCCGGCTACGGCGCGGTGGAGTTCTACTACTTCCCGCCCCCGCTCCCGGACGCGGTAGTGGTATTCTACCTCAACCGGCTCTAAAAACAGTAAATTTTTTACCCTCTTTCTCCCCTCTCTTCTACGTGGACTCGCTCCAGCTAGCCTTGGCTGTGCTGGTGGGCTTCGCCGTTGCGGCGATAGCGCTGGGATTCGCCATGGGAGTGTTCTGGCCCCCTCGGCGGCCGGCGGTGAGCCTTGAGACACTGCTCAACCTGAGGGACCAGCTTGAGGGGGGAGCCTACCTCAGCAACGTCGAGCTCTACGCCACGTGCACGCCCGTCGTCGTGGAGCTGCGCACCGGCGCTAGGGGGGTGCGCTACGCCATCCAGGTGCTCAACCTCACTGTCTACCAGCCACTGCCCCCGTTCTTCGAGAACGCCTCAAGGCTACTCGTCGTGTGGGGTAACGGCAGGGCTGGAGGGCTTGTGAGCAACGTCCTCGTCAGGCCCAGCGGTAGCGGCTACGTTGTGGAGTACGCGAACTGCAGCAGGACGGGGAGAGTGAGCAAGGTGACGATAGGCTACGCTCAGAGCCAGCTCGTGGCCACCGCGGACACCGTCGTCGTCACAGCGCCCTGGGGGACCTACACGTACTTCCTGGGCGGCGTGAGGGAGGTCAGCGTGCTCGCGAGGCCCGTCCCGTAAAGCTTAATTATTTCTCTCACGCTGTTCTGCTCGTGGACTTGGGGGACAGCCTGCTCGTCCTGTCGAGCTTCGTCGTGCTGGCGATGCTCGCGGGCTACGGCTACAGCCTCTACAGGGGCTCCATCGCCTCGGCCGCTGACGAGTACGTTTGGAGGGTTGCAGCCCTGGTGAACGCGACGGCCCTGAGCCTCAGGCCTGGCGAGGAGGCCGTGATCGAGCTGCCGATGCCGGTGGTGGTCAAGGGCGGCGTGGTGTGCCACGCGCTGAGCTGCAAGCCAATCAACGCCACCTCAAGTGGCGTCATCACGGGTGTGACGTGCCTGAGGCTGTACAGGAGGGGTGGTGTGCGTGTCACAGCCTGCGAGGGCTCTTGAGGGAGTGTTTATCGCCGTAGCATTCGTGCTCTTCCTCGCGGCGGTGGCCACCTACGCGCCGAGCGACAGGCCTGCGTGGAGCGCGACCGGCGGCAGGGCCGTAGCGTGGGCTTTGGTTGTGAGCCACAACTCCAGCGAGTTCAGGGTGCTCGTCACGCGCCTGCCCGACGCGGCTTACTGCGTGGACAGGCTGCCGGCTAACGTATCGGCGACGCACGCCTACGTTGCGGTTATCCCCTCGGGCGGGGGAGAGGTGGTGCTATACGTGGGGTTCAAGCCCTAGCTCTAGGCTCAGGAAGAGGAAAGGACAGATAGCGCTCCTAGCGTATGTCATCTTCCTGCAGTTCCTTCTGGCGGCGCTGCGCGTGCGGATACCGGGGCCCATTTTGACGGAGATCGCCGGGCCGAACGAGGACGCCCACCTCGCCGTCTGGGCTCGCTACTACGTCACGCTGCGCTACGCAGACCCGCTGCACCCCAATGCCTCTGTGACGCTCGAGAGCACGGTGGGGAGGCTCTACCGCTATCCCTACCTGGTGAACGTGAGCAGGTTCGTGCCGCACGGGGGCTGGGCAGACTACTCAAGCCCCACTTGGCCCATTGGCTTCTACAACGTGACGTTCTACTCGAGGGACGGCTCGGTTAGAGGCCGCTTCGCGGTGGAGTGGGTTGCCACCTTCAGGAACCGGTACGTGAAGCGCACCGCGGCGGGCGACCTCACCTACGCCAACTACACAATGCTCTACGAGCACCGCTACCTCTTCTCGACGCTGGCGAACATGACGCTACGCCCCTCGATCAGCGTCAGCGGGGAGTGCGACCTACGTCGGGCGGGTGAGGGGCTGTGGGTGCTGGGCGTGCCCCTGAACTCCAGTTGCATATTGGAGGACGAGTACGGAGTTAGGGTGGTGGCGGGTGGTTGACGACGCGGTGGCCGCGCTGGCCATACTGATAGCGCTCACCGTGGCGCTTGGCTACGCCGCGAGCGCGCTTAAAGCGAGGGTCTACGCGGAGCAGGCGTCAACGCTGGTCAGGGACATCTGCGCGCTGAGGCCGGGGCAGACCATAACGCGGGCCTACAGCTTCGAGAAGCCGGTTGTCGTGGGGGAGGGCTACATCCTGCTCGGGGAGCCGGTTTGGGTGGCGGAGGCCTTCAGGTGCCCCTACCTGAGGCAGGTCAACTCGACGTTGCTCGTAGGCAACCTGACGGGCAACGCCGTGCTCGGGGGCGTCGTCAGGGTGAAGCTGTGGAGCAACGGGATGCGCGTGATCTTATCTGGGGGTTAGCATCCTCTGTGATCCGCAAGAGTTATTGGGGCTTTACCAGAGGCATTTCTGCTTCAGATGAGGTATTGGGGCTTCAGAAGTATCATTTATGCTCCATCACTCGCCCATCTGGCTCAGCGCCCTCTCCAGGAGCTCGTTCACCACTTCGTCGAAGCGCTTCCCCTGCCTCCTCGCGAGCCTCTCTATGCGCTCGATGATGTCGGCACGCAGAGAGACGACGCGGTCCATGAAGTTCTGCGCCCTGATCTCCTCGACGACCCTCTTCAGCTTGTTCTCGTTGGTGAGGATTTGGGGCTCCTGCCTGATCCTCTGGGCAAGGATCCTAGACTCCGCGATGCTCAGCCCCTTGGCCAGCTCGTCCAGCTTCTTGATGGCCGTGTTCTCGTCCTTAACGTAGCCCCTCGAGGCGAGCCTCTTCACCGCCAGCCGCAGAACGGCCTTAGCGGTTTTGGAGGACTCGGGCCTCCCCTCCCTAGGCGGCCTGCCGGGCTTCACGCTCGTGGGCATGGGCTGCCTCAGGGCCCTGTAGACCTGGAGGATGTGGTCTAGCTCCATGGCGGCTAACTGGAGGCGGCGCTCCACCTCCTCCCTCGTGAGCCCGAACCGCTCCTGCAGAACCGTGACGACCTCCCCTATCTCGTCCCTCCCCATGCTGCCCCTCCTGATGTTCTCGCTCAGCGAGAGCAGCAAGGCCTCGCGCCTCGACATCTTCCTCACAACGACGGGGACGCCGTTGGGGAAGAGCTTTTTGAATGCCTCGGGGTCCTCCTGGCTGAGGCGCTTGAGGGCCTCGAGGCGCAGGCGGCCGCACACCACGTAGAGCTTCTCCCCGCCCTCCTCGGGCGGAGTCACCACTAGCGGTTGCAGGAGGCCGTTGAGCCTGATGTTCTCCTTAAGCTTCTTGACCTCCTCCTCCGGCAATATGCGCCTCGCGTTGTACTCCTCGCTGAACTCCAGCCGCTCGAGCGGCACGAAGGTGACCTCGAAGCTCACGCTTTAGGTAACGGCTAGGCTGCTATAAAACGGTGCCGCTGCTCTACTGTTGGTGGGGGGAACGCCTTATCAGCGTTTCGCAAGCCCTATATGTGATTCTGGATAATCAAGCTCAGGGTGGGGCTGGTTGGGTGAGGAGAGGCCGGAGGTCTGGCTTGAGAGGAGGCACATCCTCACCCTCCTGCTCCTCTACCACGCCGGCAAGGCGATCAAGAGCGACATCGGGAGGGTGCTCGGCTCCAAGCAGGCGGCGTACGTCGAGAGGGTGATCATGGACCTGGAGGAGAGGGGGCTGATCGAGGAGGAGCGCGTGGGCAGGAGGGTGAGGGTCTTCCGGCTGACCGAGAAGGGGAGGGAGGTGGCCGAGGTCCTGGACAGGCTGGCCCGCGAGCTCTCAAGGGAGAAGGGCGCCCAGCAACCGTAGCGCCGTTGCATCCATCAGTAACATCGTTTCACTTTCGGGGTTTTATCGCGGAACCCTTTATACCCCGCTTTAGCGGCCTTTTAAGCGGTGCGCTTTACGTTGGCGATGGCTGAGGGGGTGCTAGCAATCAGGGGCTTCCTCGTGAGGCTCCGGGACCTCGAGGGCGTGTACAGCGAGGGCTTCTGGAGGGCTGTGGAGAGGGCCAGGGCTAGAGCTCGAGCAGCGAGAAGGCGAGCTCGGCGTGCCTCAGGGAGACGGGGCCCTGGGCGGTCTGCAGGGCGTAGCGCAGGGCACGCAGAGCAAGCCTAGCGCTGCCGCTGCCCTTGGGGTAGCCCACTTTCTCCGCGATGAATCTCAGCACTTTATCCGTTACGGGCAGGTTGCCCTGCAGCGCCCTGTCCTCGAGTATCTGGTAGAGCTCCTCTGCGCTGTAGGGTGGCATCTCGACGAGCTGCGCGCCTCTCAGCTCGCCCCTTATGCTGGGGTGGGCTACGAGCACGACCCTGCCGCTTCGGGAGAGCCTCAGCACATGCTCCCATAGCTGGGGCGTGCGTTGCGCGAGGGTGAAGTCGTCCAGCACGACCGCCCGGCCCCCCGTGAAGCCGCGTAGCGAGGCCCTGATCGAGGCGTAGCTGGGCGTGGAGCCGCAGTCCACCCAGAGAGCGTTTGGGAAGGCGAGCCTCGCCAGCGTCGTCTTCCCGGCGCCCGCTGGCCCGACGATCGCAACTAGGCCCTCAGCCGCCCTGAGGGCGCGGAGCCTGTCCTCCCGCGCGGCGAGCCTGGGAGGCAGGTAGGCCTCGCTCAGGACATCAAGCCTCACTGGCCCCTCCCCCTCTCGGCGAGCACCCTGAGCCAGGGGTTGTCTCTGGCGAAGCTCGGTAGCTCCGCGGGGGCGCTGGGCTGCTCGGCGGCTCCGCCGGGCTTCGGCTGCTCGGCCGCCGGGCTGGCGCGGCGCATGAGGGCGAGGAGCCTGGAGAGCAGGAGCGAGTTAAGCAGGTTCAGCTGCGCGGGGTCGAGGGAGGCGAGCTCCTCCAAGCCCACATCCTCCCCCCGGGCCGCTCTCTCGGCGAGCTCCGCGACCCTCCTCGCCTCCTCCTGGGAGGTCTTGCCCGCGCCGAGCCCCCCTTGACGCCGCGCAGAATCAGGCGACACCTCTTGATTTCTCCTGATATCAGATGATATCAGCTGATTTCGCGTGATATCACCACGTGATATCACTTGATATCTGCCGGTATCGCCTGATATCGGCTGATCCCGCCTGATATCAGCCTGTGATACCTCTTGATTTTGCCTGATATCAGGCGATGCTGCCTGTCTCTCGGGGCGCCTGAGGTGTAGCTTGACGTGGCCTGCGATCCCCTTGGGGGTGCGGGTGGTGTAGCCGCAGTGCCTGCACACGTAGAGGATGCCGTGCTCCGCGCACTTGTAGGCGGCGTAGTGCTCCCTCTCGGAGACCAGGCTAAGCTCCCCGCCGCACATGGGGCACCTTGGCTTCGACTCGCTCATCCTACTAGAGGTGGCGCTAAACTATTTATTATAGTTTACCGAAACTGTTGTTGATGAGCCTCGAGGATTTGAAGGGTGTGGGGAGGGTTACTTTGAAGAAGCTTGAGGAGGCGGGGATAAGGACGCTGCACCAGATCGCGGTCATGAACCCCGAAGAATTGGAGGAGATGGCTGGCATTGAGCCCTCGCGCGCCTACGAATTGATCGTCGAGGCCCGCAGGATCCTCGGTTTGATGAGCCAGTCTGAGGTTACTGCGGAGGACTACGAGCGCGCGCTGATGCAGGTCCCGCGGCTCAAGACGCACGTGGCTTCGATCGACGAGCTGCTGGGCGGTGGGCTGGAGTCGGGTGCTATTTACGAGTTCGCGGGCGAGTTCGGGACGGGGAAGACGCAGCTCTGCCACCAGCTGGCGGTGACTGTGCAGCTACCCCCAGAGAAGGGGGGCTTCTCCGGCAAAGCCTTGTACATCGACACCGAGGGGACCTTCAGCCCGCAAAGGATCAGGGAGGTTGCGCAGCGCTTCGGTCTCGACGCGGGGGAGGCCTTGAGGAGCGTGTACGTGGAGAGGGTTGAATCGGTGGTGGCTATGGAGCACGCCGTTAGGTCCAAGGCGCCGATGTTTATAGAGGAGAAGGGGGTGAGGCTGATCATCGTCGACTCGGTCATAGCCTTGTACAGGGCGCAGTTCCGGGGCCGGGAGTGGCTGGCGGAGAGGCAGCAGCGCCTCAACTACGTGCTGGACTGGCTGAAGAGGCTGGGCCGCATCTACCAGCCCCTCTTCACGGTGATAACCAACCAGGTGATGAGTAGCCCGATGCCTGGTTTGATGGCCATCAAGATACCCGCAGGCGGGAATATAGTGGCGCACGCCTCCACCCACAGGTTTATCTTAAGGAAGGCCGGGCAGGGCAAGCACGTCCTGCAGGTGCTCGACTCGCCCTACCTGCCGAAGAGCGCTGAGGCGGAGTTCTGCATCACCTCCGTGGGCGTGGTGGACGGCAGTGAGTGCCCTGAAGCCTAGCCTGATAACCGCGGCGGTTGAGCGCTACCTCCGCGCAGTAAGCAGCAAGGAGCCGAGGTTCAGCGTGACGCAGGTCGTCAGCGGCATGCGCGCGGGCAAGGGGCGCGGCGTTCAGGCCGGCAGGGATTTGCACGCGAGGCTGTTGAACCTGGATCCCTACGGCCTCTTCGAGCAGGAGAGCTGGGCAAGCCCGCTGCCGCTGGCTTGGAGGTTCCGCTTCGGCTGGGTGTACGGGGTACCTGACGAGGTGGTCTTCGAGCGCGACGGCAGCGGCTACATGGTCTCGGTGGTGGAGTATAAGAGCTACGAGGCCAAGGCGAGGGAGAGGGCCCAGGCATCTCTCTACGGCCTCCTGACCATGCTCAACCTAGCGACGAGACCCAGGGTCTACATCGCTGACTCGGAGAGCCTCGTATCGGTGCCGAGCTGGGAGCTCATAGCATGCGAAGCGCTACGGCGGTTTGAGCGGAGGCTCGTTTCACGAGCCTCACAGAGTGTGAGATGAGAAAGGAGTTCTCCCCTCTAGCCGAGCCTGAGCCTCAGCCTCACTGGGTGTGCCGTCACAACGTCTGAGAAAACGAGCGGTTCAAGTAACCCTGTCACGCATTATACACTCCCCCACGCAGCACCGGGGAGAGCCGTCACACTTTATGAGATTCCGGGACCCATGCGATCCAGCAACCCGGATGCGCAACCCCCACGGGCCCCTGGGTCTACCCTCCAGAGTCCCGTGTATGTTCACACTCTGTGAGAGCAGCGGGGATCGCGCCCCGCGGCAACGGCCGCGCAGAGGGATCTTAAACCTCGGGGAGCATCACATTATATGAGATCGGGGCCCAGGCCGAGCGTACAACCCAGAGAGCTCCCGTCAACCGGGGGCGTCCTGTAGGTGTTCTGGCAACGTGGCGCCTCAGGGCGGGAAGGAGGCGCTGAGGAGGCTTTATTTGACTGTTTTACCGTATTGCAAACGATGACCGGACTGGACAGGCGGCACTTATCCATCATAATCTTTGTATTAATGATCGTTGCCCAGTTGCAACCAGCCCTGCCCGCGCCGAGCCCAGGCGTCACCGACATGTATGGATTGATCTCGACCTACCTGCCGCACTACTCAACCTACCCCTACGGGGGCAGGGTGGGGAAGCAGAGGGTGGCCGTCTTCGGCCTCGAGTGGGAGGACTTGCGCCTCCCTCCGGGGTGGGAGCGGATGGTCTCCGAGAGGATGAACAGGACGGTCGCGTTCTGGCGCGACGCATCCGGCGGCGTAGACCTCCTCGAGTACAGGATCCTCGGGGTGAAGCGCCTGCCCTACTCCATCGCCTCGCTGGCCAGCGGGGGCTGGGTTACGCAGAAGAGCATGGAGGCCTGGCTCCGGCGCGAGGCGCCGGGCTGGCCCGAGTACCGGCGCGCCGCCTCGGAGGGCTACACCGCGGTGATGTTCGCCGCGCCGTTCGCCACCATCCTCGGCGGGACGGTGGTCAACGTCTCAGGGATCCTCGTCCAGTTCAGCCCGTTCACCGTGATATACGGCGACGGGCCCTTCGCCGTCCTCCAGGGCGTAGCCGATCCCTGGGGGCTCTACGTCCACGAGACCAGCCACCTGCTCGGCTTCTCCACGTCGCGCGGCTACGGCCCAGAGTGGGGCCCCGCCTTCACGCCGACGTCCCCCGACGGCGCCGTCGGCGACTACATCCTCGACCCGATAGGCATAGTCAAGTTCTACGAGCAGGTGGCTGGTCTCGTGGACGTAGAGCCCCCAGGGATCGGCTACGCCCTGGAGGACGGCGAAGGGCCCGTCGCCGTATATCACGGTGAACGGGCTGAACTGGACGAGGATCCCTGAGACGTTGACCACCGTCCCGCCGAGGATGGTGGCGAACGGCGCGGCGAACATCACCGCGGTGTAGCCCTCCGAGGCGGCGCGCCGGTACTCGGGCCAGC
>NDWX01000025.1 GCA_002855745.1 Thermofilum sp. NZ13
AGCTCCAAGGGCGTGGCGTTCCACAGGGTGACGGAGAGACTACCGCCCAGCGGTTCGTTGTAGTACCATCCAACCACAACGGCGCGCAGATACTCGTCGTCTAACACTGCAGCTAGCTGAGCGCTCCCGAACATCGGTATGTAGTAGTCTGGCCCTCTACCCTCCCTGTACAGGTGGTAGAGAATCCTGCACGAGCTACCCTTGCAGGCGTACAGCCAAACCTCGTACCTGCAGGCGGAACACCAGTAGTCTCCGAAGCTCCACCTGAACCTTACGGCGTAGGCGCCCGCGTAGCTCTTCCGGCTCGTGAAGTTGCCTATAGTGCAGACATATTGCGCTATATCAAAATCCCAGTAACACCCCCATTTACCACTCACCGCCGTCACACCCGGAGACGTGAGGTTGGAGACGTAGAGCGTCGCGCTGGTAGGAGCGGACTCCGCGTACCGCGAGCCGGCGTCCACGACCCGCGAGAGCTGGGAGCTGGAAAATGATCCTGTGAACGTGGCGTTCCCGCTCACAGTCCCCGAGATGGAGACGTTGCCGAAGACGCTCAAGCCGCTCGGCACACCAGTCACGTTCGCCTTCACGGTCAGAGGGTAGGCCGGTTGCGGCGTCACCACCTGCACCCTGGATATGGGCAGGTTTCCGTACGTGTCTGAGCCCGTCTTCCAGCTAACCGTCTTGGTTCCGTTCGTGAAGGTGAAGGTCGTGTAAGCGTAAGTAGTGTGCCAGATGTCTGCCGACCTGTACTTGCACAGACCAACCTTCGCGTATATCCACGGGCCCGTCAGGTTGCCCGCCAGGTTCTCGTACACATCCCTGCCGATGTAGCGCCCGTACCAGCTCGAGTACTTGTAGACGTAGAAGGTTGAGCTGGCGTACGTCGTGAGGTTCACACTCCAGTACTTGCAGGTCTCTTGCCAAGGACCGCCCGGGGGCGGAAAGTCCCTCGTGTAGCTCACAACCCACCCCTTCGGATCCAAAGGAACCAACGACCTAGTGACGCGACCCTCGGGATCAGTCACGACGGCATATGCGATCTGGAAGGAGGGGGCCGTGTAGTTTAGCGTGCCGCTCACACTGGTGGGGATCGTGGATGCGCGGGCCAACACCTCGTAGCTCTTGTCCATCGTGAGGCTAGCCACGCACCAGCCGTCCTGCCACGTGCATCTCAGCACATCCCAATAGTTGGTGCTGAGGTCCCGGTAGATCATATCGCCCCACGTCGCGCCGCTCTTAGGCCTCCCCTTCACCGTGACTGTAGAGCCCTTGGAGTACGTGTAGGTGCCGGGAGATGGGTCTATCTCGGCGTCACCCTCAACACCCGTCTTCAAGATGACGGTGCCCCCGCCACCGCCCCCACCAGGACTCCCGCCTCCGCCCGTCTCGTTGAAGCAAACGACATTGAAATAGTAGGTTGCATCACCCATGACCGTCGCACCGCTCTGCCCGCCGTAGAGGGTGATGCTGATCATGGCGCTCCCGGGAAAGTCCTTAGCCTTGCGGGCAAAGGAGATGTAAGCCCAGCTAGCCTTGACAAGGTAATTGGGTTCGATCGACCAGCTTTCTCCATACATGGACGTGCCCCCCCAGTTCCAGTAGACGGTGTAGTTGGCGCGGGTGCGGTTCACGTACCAGGGCGCCGGGGTGAAGCTGGGGCTCGGGTTCCCCAGGGAGAGGTTGTAGGAGAACTCCATCCTCATCTCGTAAACCCTGAACCAGGAGTCCTGCGAGGAGCCCAGCTCGTAGTTCGCGCCGAAGCTGTAGACACGCGCGAACGCGTGCCAGAGGTTCGGGTTCCACGTCTGGTTGAACGTAGCGACACCGAAGGGCTCAACGTAAGAGCAATCCGCAAATTCCCCTCTATCTGCGTGGCAGTTAAGTATAGGACCGGTCGGGTTGAGTATGAAGCCACCGTAGGTTGAGCCGTCCTGCCTCTTGCACTGCAATAGGACGTAGTCAGGATTCGCCGAAACAATTGCAGAGAGAAGGAGCGCGGCGAAGACCGCTAAAACGAGAAACGGGAGAAGCCTCATCTCAGGGAGTCACCTCCACCCTAACCCTGACCCTGACTCCAATCAGCCAGAAGTTCAGCCTGCCGGGAACGTCGAAAGCAGGATCTGGAGATTCCCTTCGCACGGTAACGATACTCCACCCATAGGGCATTTCCAAGATTTTTCCCTCCCTAGAGAGAACTACGCGGTGGTAAGAGCCGACTGGTATAGAGCTAGGCATGGACCACGCACACCCAGAGAAGTGTTGCGGTGAAGTAACGACAGTCACTCTCGCAAAAGCCTCGCCAGGGTAGTTAGCCTCGACCCACATCTCGACCACAGCCTTCGACCAGCTGGCGCCGATGTCGAGGACTACCTGATTGCTACCCGTGCTGTCGATGAGCCACGTCCCGTTGCCAAGGTACTCGTACCTCGCCGTCCAGGGTCTGATGTCCATCGCGAAGGAGGTGGGCATCATCGTGGCGGGAACCTCCGAGCCGTTCATCAGCACTCCGCCCGTGACGGGACTCGGCAGGCCGCTCTTCACCTTGGACACAACCGCCCTCAGCTCGACGTCGTTGAAGCTCCGCAGGGTGAAGTTCGGAGGCGCCGTGCTGTTCAGCAAACCCCTAGGCGTGTGCTCGCTTACAGCCCAGGCGACAACACACTTCATCGCATCACCGAAGGGCACGCAGAACGTCGTCACGTTCACGGGCTCACCGGCGAAGAGCCCTATAATCGCAGTACCGTTCACCCACCGCTCCCAATCCCTCGCCTTGAGGAGAACTGACATGTTGCCCGTGTCTACGTGCAGGACGATGCGCTTCGAGCCGAAAACAGCCACAAGCTCGGTGTCACCCCTGACCTCAATCGGAACGAGAGGGTTGGGGGAGCACGTCGCGCAGAGGCTCAGCTTGGAGCCGTTCACGTAGACCTCCGCTTCCTTCCCCAAATCCGGGACTGCCCGCACCAGCAACAACGCGCCCGGCCTCACCCTCAGCGTCCCGTTGCCAGCAAGGGTGCCGTTGACTAGTAGCTGACCCGCTCCGAAGATAGAGACCCTGACAAGCGTGTAGACCCTCCTGTACCTCAAAGCCACCGTTGCGTTGCCGGTAACCCTTACCGTCACGGTGGTGTTCAGGGGCTCGTGGAGCTCGGTCGGCTGGGGCTCGATGACGAGCAGAGAGCCCTCCATCGCCCTCACCGTGGCGGGCAGCGCGCGCAGCGAGCCGTTCACCAGCGCGGTTGCGTTCGAGGCGTCGGCCTCGATCCTGACGGTGAATAGCCTGGGCTGAGCCTGCTGCTGCTGGAGCTGCTGCTGGACTGGCTGCTGCGTCTGCTGCGGCTGGGCGCCCCAGAGGCTGTGGAGCCAGGACTGGAATGTCGGCGAGGTGACCACGAGCGTGAAGAAGACGGCGAGCACCGCTATGGTCAGCCAGTTGACGGGGTCTTTGTACCACCTCCGCTCCTCGGGCATTGGTACCTCTACTAAGCCCATGCTTCCACCAACATAAAGCATATTAGCATGGTTAAATTATTTACTGCGATGATAAGCCTGGGCTTTTACTCGTTTGGCAGAGGTGGGACAGGCAAGACCACACTGGCCGTGGCCTCGACCGTGCTCGCCTCCCTGGCGGGCTGGCGCACCCTCCTAATCGACATAGGGGACGCCAACAACAGCTCGGCGACGAGGCTGCTCAGCTCGCTCGAGCCGCCCTTCACCGGCGACGTGCTCAGCGGCGCAGCCAGCTGGCAGGACGCGGTGGCGGAGGCCAAGCTGCGGGTAGGCAACCTCGACGCAAGCTTCTATATAATCCCCTCTAACGGCAAGCTCCCAGCGCAGCCTGGCTTTGAGCCGCTCTTCGAGATGCTCTCCGAGCTCCGCAGCATGGGCGCCGTGGACCTGGTGGTGTTCGACCTGCCGTCAGACCCGCTGGGTGTCTTCATGCCCCTCGTCTCACGCCTGGACTTCGCGGCAGTCGTTGCCACCCCGGAGTACAGCAGCGTGAAGGTGGTCACCTCTAACCGGCTCCCAGCCTTCACAGTACCCGTGCTGAACAAGTACCGCCCAGAATTGCGGCACTACCTCTCGTCACTCAGGCAGTTCTTCGGCGCCTGCTTCCCCGTCCAGTACGACAGGGGCTTAGAGGACCTCGCGCCCAGCAACGTCGGCAAGAAGCTAGCGTCCCTCCACAGGGAGACCCACTCGCAGCTAGTCTCGATGCTCAACGCCGTTCTGAGCAGGGCTGAGGTGGCTACGGCATGAGCATCACGGGGAGGCCGTTCAAGGATAGGCGCCTGGACCAGCCCGCAGCCCAGCCTCAGGCCCCAGCGGCGCAGCCCCAGGGCACCACCGTGCTCCAGCCAACCGTGGTGCTGCCCCAGCCGCAACCCCAGCCCTCGCCTCAGGTCCCGGAGGGCTACGTGAGCAGGGAGGCCGTCGAGAAGTTCATACAGGAGCTCAAGTCTCTGGGGCTTGACACCACGTGGATACAGTCCTACCTCAACGAGCTCGATAAAGTCAACGAGGAGATCGAGCGCATCATGCAGGAGGAGCAGAGGCTGCGCGAGGAAAGGAGGAAGCTCGAAGCCCGCCGCGACCGAATACTCTCGATACTCAAGAAGGTGTCCGTTTAGGATGATCAGGAGAAATGGTCTAGAGGAGGCCGTGAAGGCGCTGAGGAAGCCCCCGCGGAGGGACGGCAACGGCGCATCGCTTTCAGAGCTAGTCAGGTCCCGCGGCGAGAAGACCTTGCCTCCAACCACCGACTGCAGCGAGTACGGCTGCCTGCAGGTTCAAAACTCGAAGCTCTACGTCCTGACGCAGAGGCAGCACGAGGCCTTCGGCCCCCTCGCACCCCTGTTCTATTCCTCAAAGATCAAGGAGGTCTTCGCCTCGCCCTCGGAGGTCGTGGCCACGCACGTGGACTACGGCCGGCTGCCCGTGGTGGTCGGCGTGAACTTCCTCGACTGGTTCGACAACCTCCGGATCCACAGCCGCGTGTACGTCTCGAGGAAGAGGCCAATCGGGACCGGGTGGGTCGGTGAGTGGAGGATAGCGTTCAAAATCCCGCCCGCAGTGCGGGAGCCGCAGGTCACGGCAGTGCACCTGAGCGTCATACCCCCCGCCGAGAGCTACGACCCCCTCCTCGTAGCCAGGCTGGCCACCCTCCTGCTCTCGGGGAAGACAACCGTCATATACGGCCCTCCCGGCTCGGGGAAGACAACTTTCCTCTCCTCGCTCCTCCAGCTCATCAGGGACACGTTCCCCACCCTGCACCTGGTGATAGTGGAGAGGGAGCCGGAGACCGTGGTGAGGGGCGGGATGGTGACGCACGCCGCCTCGGGCAACACCGTGCCCATCTCCGAGCTGCTCACCGAGGCGTTCACGAAGTGGCGCCCCGACCTCTTGGCGCTCGGCGAGCTGTGGAGCGAGGACATATCTGTGTGGATCAACGTCTCGCGCACCCGCTCTATCACGACGACGCACGCCGGCAGTATAGAGGAGTTACTGGTGGCCCTCGACGAGAGGATAAGGCACGCTGTGCCTGGCAGCGCTGAGGGCGTTACGCTACAGCATTTCAGAGTATACGTGGAGGTTCTCGCCTACAGGCCCCAGGCCGCCTACGTCAGCGACGGCCAGTTCCTATACCCCCTGTACTCGGAGGGCAGGCACGCCCCAGAGGCTGCCTTCAGGCTCTACCTGCCGCGCAAGGTCCAGCTCGGCCAGAGGGAGTGGGAGACTGCTAAGATCTACGAGCTCCTGCTGCAGAGGCTCGGCGCAGACCCCTCGAAGCTGGACGGCTGGCTCGAGCCCGTGAAGCTCGCTTTGCGCAGCGGGAGGCTGAAGCCCGTCGAGGAGTAGCGCAACGTTTTTATTATTCTGGACTATACATTTCATTGGTATGCAGAAATTATTACAGATTAAGCTGAGGAGGCGCAGAGCGCAAACCGAGTTGGCGACAGCCATCGTCATCATAGTAGTGTTAGCCGTCGCGGCTCTCGTGGCCTACTGGTACATCGGCACGGCCCGCTCGCTTACGGGCAGGCCGAACATCAGGGCGGGCACCACCAACACCATCACCGCCGGCGGCGTGGTCTACATCTGCCTCTACAACGACGGCCCCGTGAACGCCACGATCACAAAGGCCGTGGTGGACGTGTACAGCGGCGGCAACAAGATAGCGAGCGCCACCTTCACTCCAGGCACTGTTCCGGCCGGCGGCAGCTGGTGCGACAGCGCAACGACGACTGTCAGCGGCTCGCTGAGCGGCGTTGCGCAGGTCGACGCGGTCATAACGGTCACCACGACCACCGGCTCGACGCAGATACCCACCAAGCTCATAGTTATAGGCGGCTGAGCCTCCCGGCGAGCGAAAATGAAAGCCTTTCTCTCCCCCCTTAACAAGCTAGCCGGGCGCCTCAAGCTACCCCTGCCGAGGCTAAGGCGTGCAACGAGGAGCGACCCCTACGCTTTGCCCGCTGCCGTAGTGGCTTTAGCGGGCTTCGAGGTCTACCTGCCAGACCAGACCTTGACTGAGCTCGCGCGCATGGGCGTCAGGGTGCGCGACGCGGAGCTCCTGGCAGTGGTAAGGGAGTCGTCTCGAAGCGGGGGCGCTGAGCCCCTGCAGGGCTGGGTGGAGAGGCGGATAGCTGCACTTCAGATGGCCCTGGAGCGCGGGAAGCTGCACGTGGAGAACGTGATGAACGCGATGCTTACGTTCTCCACCACCTTAACGCTGATGATAGCGGGAGTCTCTCTGATAGCGAGGGGTGGGGCCGAGGGGGCCCTGCTCCCGCCCCTGGTGGGCCTAGCCTTCACTCCCATAATCCTCGCCATCTACCCTCCCGAGCTACGGGTCCCGGCTTCGCGCAGGCTGCTATACCTCGCCGCCTTGCCGGCCCTCGCCTTCCTAGGGCTGGCCTTGAGCCTGCCGCTCCTCCCGCTGCTCGCTGCCCTCTCAATACCTGGCGCGGTGATAGCTTTCCTCGAGGACAGAGTATATACTCGTGACCTGGAGTTCTCCGTCAAGGCGATAGAGAGGGCCGCGGCCACCCCGTTCGCCGTGTGGGAGGCCATCGGGAGGAAGCCGGGGGAGATGCCTCAGGAGGGGTTGCCAGGTGTGTTTTCGAAAGGGCTTCATTTAATCGAGCGGTTCGGAGGCGATGCAGAGGAGTTCTCGAAGCTGTGGCAGCTCGCCAGCACGCTTCACAAGGCGTTCACCTCGCTGAGAGGCAAGGCGTGGGCGTACGCCGCGCTGGCCCTTGTCAACGCCTTGATCTGCGGCGTGAGCTACGCGATACTGGCCTACGTGGCCCAGTTCCTCGCTGGCGCGGTTGGCCCCGGCGTGGCTGTGCCGGGCGCCGGGGTGCTCGTGGGCTTCGTGGCCCAAAACATCGACAGTGTGCTAACGCTGGCGATGGCCGTGAACAGCCTAGCCCTTTCTTTAGTTGTGGCGGAGGTGAGGCACGGCAACCCCCTCTACTTCACCCTATACCTGCCGCTCTACGCCATCGCGCACTACGCCTCGTGGCTGCTCGGCTTGCAGCTGGCGCCCTCGCTCGTCGGTGGTTGAGGTGATGGACAAGGCGAGCGTGGCTCTAGCCCTGATCGCTGGCCTGGTGGCGGCGCTCTACGTCTATTACCTGGCCTCAGCCGCTACCGTGAACCCGCTGGACTCGTGGAGGAGGGCCGAGGCGAAAGGCGAGTGCCTGCTCTAAGTGTACCCCAACGGGACCAGCCTGTGGAGGGGGACCTGCAGCACGGCTAGGCTCTGCGCCTACACCTACCGCATCTACCCTAACGGCACCCTCCTGCGCTCTGCGAGTTGCGGCCCCTGAAGCGAAAGCTTTTTCTCTTTCTATGTAATTGTTTTTCTCGATGTCGTGGAGGGAGCTAGGAGTGTCGAGGTGGCGGTGGTACTACTGGCGCCTGCTCGGCTACGCCGAGCGGCTCCTCCAGCCCCTCAGGGGCGTTTTACCCAGGCCCCCCCGGCTGGTCAGGCCTAGTCAAGCACAGGTCAGAGTGGAGCAGCCTAAGAGCGAGGCGGGTAGAGCGGCGAAGGTTGCCAGCGTGGCCGCTAAGGGCAGGGAGGCTGGGGCTACGGCTTTTAGGCTTGGGCTCGAGGGGCTGGAGGAGGCCGACCTAGAGTAAAATTATTATTTCGGTTTTTCGCCTTCTATCACATGCATCGGAAAAACACTATACTGATGCTGCTGGGCGCGGTGCCTCTGCCTCCGCCTATTCCACTGCTGGCATTCGAGGACATCCGCGACGCGGTTATCCGGGTGCTGGGCCTCATCCTGCTGCTGGTGCTCAGCGGCATCGTGGGCTACCTCGTGTACGCGATCGTGGAGTTCCTCGTCGGCCCTAAGAGGGGTATAGCCGCGTTAATAGGCCTCGTGGGCGTGCTGCTCTTCTGGCTGGCCATGTACTTTCTCGTGAGCTGGATCGACGCAAACGTCCCAGCCCTCAAGATCGTCACCTGGGCCATTAAGGAGGCCCTCAACAGCGCAGCCGACTTAATCGGAGCACCGCACCCCTTCTAGCCTCCAGGTGCACACTTAATGCAACCCGCTTTTTCTCCCTCCCCTCCGTTAGCGGTCAACCAGGACTACAAGTGGGCTGGCGCGGCCGCAGCGCTCTACCTAGCGCTCGCGGCCCTGTGGTTCCTGCTGCGGGACCGGGCCAGGACGAACGCGGCCTTGGAGGGCTTCGTCAACGTCCTCGCCCTCGTTCTCGTGGTCGAGGCGCTGCCGGCGCTCGTGATGGAGGTGGCGAAGCAGCTGGGCGCCGCCGGCGAGCTCGCGGGCTTCAGCTACAACGGCGTCGAGAACTTGTACTCCCGCGCCGCGAACACAACTGCGCTCGCAGCCGACCGGGGCCGGGGCTGGATGAGCTGCTACAGCGCGTGGTACGCGGTTGCAAGCCTGAACCCGTTGGGCTGGGGCTTCGCGAAGGCCCGCGAGGTAGAGTGGGCGGTGAACGAGGTCATGTGGTCTATTGTGGTTTTGGACTACACGTCGTTCCTCTACCGGCTTCTGGCCAGCATCGCGACCGCTGCCCTGACCACAGCCTTGGTGTTCACCCCGGTGCCTAAAGCCCGCTACATCGCCGCCGGGGTTTTGGGCGCCCTGGTGGGCATGGCGTGCGCCGCCCCCTTCGTCTCGCTCTACGCCCAGAAGGCTCCGCAGCCCCCTGACTGGCAGTGGTGCGCAACCGGTGGGGCCGTCTCAGGGACCGTGGAGAAAATCAAGGAGGCGGCCCCCGCC
>NDWX01000026.1 GCA_002855745.1 Thermofilum sp. NZ13
GCCTCCTCTTGCCACGCGCGGCACCCCCGGACCACCCCTGTTTGAGGAGCCGGGGGACTGGGGGTTATAAACGCTCACATAAGCTGTGCTAGATCTGCGAGGTTGAGGTCTGGCTGAGGATTTCGGCTAGCTTGGCTTTCCTCCTGTACTCTCCGTAGGGGTCCTCTGGGGAGAACTTCGCCGGGTGTGCTGCGCCGGGGGTGCCGCCGCGACAAGTGTCCCTACTGCGGCGGCACCCCCGGCGCAGCACACCCGGCGAAGTTCTCCCCAGAGGACCCCTACGGAGAGTACAGGAGGAAAGCCAAGCTAGCCGAAATCCTCAGCCAGACCTCAACCTCGCAGATCTAGCACAGCTTATGTGAGCGTTTATAACCCCCAGTCCCCCGGCTCCTCAAACAGGGGTGGTCCGGGGGTGCCGCGCGTGGCAAGAGGAGGCTGAGAGGCGCCGAGGCAGAGCCCGCCGCACAGCTCTAAGCAAGGTGGCGGGGTGGGCCGAAGGCGCGGAGCCCATGAGTACCCCGAAGAGGGGGCTTTAGACCAGTGAAGGGCAGGATGTGCCAGGCGCGGCCGGTGCCGGAAGAAGATGGCTTAAAATAAGGGCGAGTGGCCGGATGAGGCGCAGACACAAGATGCCGATCATCACCCGGGCTAGCTACAGTGAAATATTAGTGAGACATTCGCCATAGAAGTGTGCAACTGTCGCGAACGCTAAGCGGTTGCAAGCGGGAGCAGAATCTCGTGGGGCCCCTAGGCACCGAGAGATACATAATAGCACCCAGCAGGTACGATCGATTTGCGTCGAATCAATATTAGTCGGAAGCCTGATTCTAATTATCAGAAAAGGACGCCTATAAATACCCCGCGGGGCACAGCCCGGTTGAACCCCGAAAAGGGGTGGATGAGAAAGTATGAGTAACAAATACCTGTTAGGAATACTGGCACTAGCAGTACTCGCACTAGCACTGGTGACAACAGCCCAGGCTAAGCCAGTAACATCGGCCTACCTGAACCTCACGCTGCCCTGGAACCAGCCGTTCGCGAACAAGGAAGTGGTGATAGTCTTCTTCAACGAGAGCTACGAGCTTAGGGACGCCAGCGGGAATCTCATCTCTAAGGGGTGCATAATCGCCTACGCCGTCGGTAAGACAGACTCCAACGGGCAGATATGGCTCACGCTCTCAAGTCCCGTAGCACTAGACACCTCAAAACTGTACACCGGTAGCTACAACATGTCTGTGTTCTGGAGGGAGTACGGCAAGACCTTCCTTTTGAACTCAAAAAGGTACAACACCGCTAACCCAAACAACCGGTACAACGTGACCGCGCTCTTCAACCAGACAGTCCACCTGGCGTACATCTACAACTTCAGCTTCCAAGCTATAACGCAAATCGGCGGACAGCAGAAGCCGCTCTGGCTCAAGGACAATGAGAGCGGGCGCGAGGACAAGGCCTACTTTGAGGTCAGGCTCGACCCCAATGGCCCCATAGTCTTCCACGGCTACGGAGACAACACGGGCACGACGAGCAAGGCCTTCCTAGTCGGCGCCATCCAGGTCAACATAAATACGCCACCAGGCGCGCCGCCGACGTGCTACCACATTGAGAGCTACTGGAACACCACCTTCTACAAGGACATCTACTGGATGCTCATCACCGACGACCCGCCGCGCGACCAGCCGCTAAAGGTTAAGGTTGGCAGCGAGACCCTCAACTTCTCTGTAGTAGGCTTCCAGCTCAAAAACAACGGCAGCGCAACCGGTGCCAGCCTCGTTATCACTGAGAACATACCCGGCAAGCCGCAACAACAAGTCCAGTTAGCTCTGCCTGGCCAGGAGAGAACTGTGCAGGACACTGCGTACACGTACCTCGCGATAGTGAGCGTCAGGGATCTTTGCGGCAACATGCTTCCGTACTGGCAGTGGCCTCCCATAAGCGTCGAAATCAAGAGCCCCAGCCTCGGGTGGCTCAGACGCGGCGGGGTTACCCCTGGGAGCGCCACAGCCCCTAAGGAGGGCCTGAAGTTCGTAGCCGGCGGAACAGGGAGGATGTTCTTCTGGTTGCCTAACACGACGCTCTTCTACAACGAGAACCAGACCATCAACGTCGAGGTTAACGACATTCAGGTCTTCACGTGGACCTTCAACACCATTAATCTTGCAAACGAGAGCCTCAAGGTAGGCAACACGACGAAGCCCATCTTCAACGCCACGAAGCTCGACACAAACGTCTGGAACTTTACCGTGAGGCTGTCGCTGGTCAAGGTGCGGGCGATCGTTAAGGACAGCGGCGGCACATTAGTGCAGCCGCTCGAGGGCGCGATGGTAATAATAGAGGCCCCCGGCGGCGACCCCATCAACACGTACACTGACGGCGCCGGCTACATACGGTTCCCGCCGTTCAACATAAGCGGAGGAGGCTCAACGCAGGGCGGCACACCCATAATCGTCAGGCAGGGCAGCAGTCCAGGCTACTTGCCCGTGCCTTTCGGTCTCCTCAACACGAGCGAGCTCTACACCTACAGAATTAAGGTGTTCTACGCACATCCAGGTAGCGAGGTCTTCGTCGAGGTCAGACCCAAGGACAACGTGCTCAGCCTCAACCTGACCAAGTTCTTTGTTAGCAACTGCACAGAGCAGTCCAAGGACTTCATCGCCCCTGTCTACAACGTAGACATGAAGGTCATAGATCTGTGTGACCAGCCTCTGACCCCGCTCTACGACCCCAACGCCGCGCTAATTATCACGTACACGCCGCCGACAGGTGGCAACTCAGTTACCTTCAAGGCCGGCCTAGGCAAAGACGGCACAGTCTCCCTCGGCCAGGTGCCAGGAGGTACGTTCAAGGTCCAGCTGTTCTTCAAGGGCGCCCTCCTCTCACCAGTTGAGGGGACACCGGACACCCTAAATGTAACCGGTAACGTGGACAACGCCACCTTCCGATTCCCAGTAGGCGACGTTACCTTCAGGATCACGGAGTGGGACTCGAAGACCCCCATCTACAAGGCCATCTACAAGGTGGACGTAACCCTCGAGTACTACAAGAATGATACTAAGACCTTCGCAGCCACCAATACAACTGATTGCTACGGCGAGGTCAAGTTCACCAAGGTCCCGCTCAAGGTCGACGCGACGCGCAACCGCATCATCCTCAAGGTGACTACAAGACAAGACACGCCGTACATCAGGCCACAGGACGCGGGCCTGGTGATCGGCTGGTACGACCTCACCCACCATGAGTTCCAACTGACTTGCGCAACCAACGAGATCACCGTACCCGCTTGGGTGTTCAGCTTCACGCTGGAAGCCGTGGACCACACGGGTGAGAACGTCCTGAGCGAGTTGCCGACGAGCAACGGCAAAGCTCCCGTGATAGTGGCGCTCAACGACACCTACGAGGCCATGGCCCAGAACATCACCCTGCTCTGCCAGAAGGGCCCAGGCTGCCTCTGCTGGCCCAACGTGCGTGTCACCTACAAGATCTTCAACGCGACCGGCAACGCCGACCAGGCTTGGGGCAACGGCCGGAGCGAGGCCGTATTCAGGTTCACCGGCTCGCAGTTCGAAAACTCCAAGTACCCGCACCTCTACATGGCCGGCGCCACCTACAGCTTCCTCGTCTGGCACAGCGGAGTGATGGTCTACAACTACACGTTCAGAGTGCCCGCACCCAGCGCCCCGCTGGACTACGAGGAGCTTAAAAACGGCCTCGACTTCTTCGGCGGCGTCCAGACGCTCAAGTTCAACGAGACCAGCGGGAAGATGACCTACGTCAGTGGCAAGGACACGAGCTACACGTGGCTCCTAGACGCAAAGGGTAGAACCGAGCACCCAATAGCGATATTCTACGGCGCTAAGTCACACCTCGCTGGAGGCAACAGGTACGAAACCAAGATCAGGCTCGTCACATGGGTCGTCAACCTCGACCTCTACACCGTCAGCAAGCTCGGAGCAGGCCTCATACCCGGCCTCAACGCCACCCTGTTCAGGAACGACGCCGCCAACTGGACCAAGCTCCTTGAAGCCGCGCTGAATGACGACTACTCGACAAGCTACCTGAGCATCACCAAGCCCAACTTCGCGGCCATCATGTTCCCAGGAGGATTGGTAGCCTGGAGCGCAGTCGACGATGACAAGAACGGCGTCATCAGCGTTCCCGTGGCCGTGTGGATGCCCGGCCACAAGGTCAAGAATGCTCCCGTGAAGTTCGGCGCGAGCATTCTCGGCGTGTTTGTTCTTGCAGGTGACAAGTACGGCACGCCCAATGTTCCCGATACCCCGCAAATCCCGAATAGTCCGTTTTACGGATACATAATAGGTCCGTACAACGCTACTACAGACTCTTTTGACTTCTTTACCTACACTGCCGGTAAGGCTGATATCAGTTCTCCCAGCCCGACCTGGTACAAGCTCTACGGCGGCAATTGGGTGAGCTTCCGCGGCAATAACAGCGACTACATGCTCGGCGGCGCCTGGAACGTAACGTACTGGAGCGGAGTCGCTAAGGTCGTCTACACCTCTGCCATGGAGGGCTTCTGCGTCCAAGTCTATGGCAGGGACCTCAGGGACAACAGGACCCCGCTCGCCAACCAGCCCGTCACCGTAGTAGCCAACGGCCGCACGGGTAAGACTTCACCGTTTAGGACTATCAAGTACACAGGTAGCGACGGAGTCGCGATATTCTCCCCGGTCGAGGGCACCACTGCCTCTACGCCCATTGGGAGCAAGCCAGTCTACAAAGATGACGTCGCCTTTATAGGCGCAGGCGCCTTTCTAATGAAGAAGTACCACGTTTCGTACACCGACCTCAACTACACGCTGTCAACACAGCTTAACCTCAGCGACGTGCTCAAGCCATACGGCTTGAGCGGTAAGAACATCACAAAGGTGCTGGATCCCGATACTCTCTCCAGAACTGTGGTCTTTAACCTTTCAAACAACATTCAGAAAGGTGCACCTCCCGCGAACTGCGTGCCGCTCGAGTGGGATGTTATCAAGGTGACTGTCTTCGACTGGAGCGGCAAGCCGCTGCAGAACATGATGGTCGCCGCCATACTCAGGGAGCCCAGGGCCAAAGCCATACCCAGCGTCATAGGCTTCACCGACCCCAACGGCAACGTCGTGCTCCTCGTGCCACCGCCCAAGGACCCGAATAACCCGCAGAGGTACCAGCTCCTCGTCTACTGGCGCGACAGCTACCTGCTCCGCGCCGCGGGCAAGATACCCAAGGAGATCGTGATCTTCGACACCGTGACCGACTACGACGCGCCGAGGACCTACGCCCCTGGCGCCGGTACAACGCTCGAGACCTTCGTCTACGTGGCTAAGCTCGTCCTGACCAACGCGCAGGGCGGCGCGCTTAGCCAGAGCATACTCGACAAGATCACTGTCACCGTGACTTGGCCCGACAGCGTCGTCACGCAGCACAAGCCTGCGACCGACGGAAGCGTCATTCTGCGCCTCGCCAAGGACACCGTGAAGAGCTGGCCGTTCGACGCGAGCAGCAAGTACAGCCCCGAGACGCCCGCTGACCACGGCCAGGCTCCTCACGGCGCCTACCAGGTCGTCGTCGACCTCGCTGGCGTGGGGACTGTCGCGAAGCAGTCCATCAAGATCGAGAAGGGCAGGTTCGAGACCAGCCTCCAGGTCTTCCAGGTCAAGCTCGACATCTACGACGTGCAGCTCACCTTCACCACGCCGTTCGGCACCCCGATGGCCGGAGCCACTGTCACCATCACCACGCCCGACGGGAGGAAGATAACCGACACCCTCGACAGCAGCGGCAGCATCGCCGTGAAGGAGGTGCCTCCAGGTAGCATAAGCTTCAGCGTCGACAGCTGGAAGGGCCTCGCCGTCGGCTACACCGGCTCTGCCGCTAGGCAGCCCGCTATCGGAGTAACCGTGCCCACTATCGGCAAGCTCACCGTCAAGGTCCTCGGTGCCAGAGGCCAGGGCATCGAGGGCGCCACCGTGGCCATCGAGAAGGTCGGCACCTTCACCACCGACGCCAGCGGAGTGGTGACCATAGAGCTCCCGCAGGGCAGCTACGCCATAACGGCCAGTAAGGGCGGCAGGACCGCGAGCACCACCGCTAACGTCGCCGGAGGCAAGGAGGCAACAGCTGAACTCAAGCTCGACATCTTCCTGACCATCGCCGGCTGGGAGATGAGCAGCAGCGAGTTCCTCGGCCTCATACTGCTCCTGATACTCCTCGTCCTCGTGATCTTCATCATCGCCCACGAGTACAGCATCTACAGGCGCCGCAGGCTCGCCAAAGTCATCGCACCCGCCGAGGCAGGAACGCAGACCCGATAGAACCTTTAAGCTAAAAAATAACCTTTTTTACCTTTCTCTTCTCCTTTTAGCGTGTCCGCCTCAGACGTACTCGGCATTCTCAACCTCCCACCCTACAGTAGGAGGGGTTTCGTTAGGCAGCCCCAGGGCCCCCGCCTCAGAGTAGGCGTCTCGTCCCTGGACTCGCTCCTGGCCGGGGGGCTCGAGCCGGGCTGCGTCTACGACTTCTCCGGGGAGGCCGGCAGCGGCAAGACCCAGCTGTGCATGCAGCTCTCGGTTAACGTCCAGCTCCCGCCCGACTCCGGCGGCCTGGGTAAGAGGGCGGTGTACATTGACACTCGGGGCGACTTTTCCCCCGAGAGAGTCGTCGCCATGGCCCTCGCCCGCGGCCTCGAGCCCTCTGAAGCCCTCGGCGGCATAACCTACGCGCGCGCCCTGAGCCTGCAGCACCTCCTCGTCCTCCTGGACAAGTCCCTCCAGGAGGTCGTCGCGGGGGACGCCGGGCTCCTCGTGATCGACGAGCTCACGGGGCTTCTGCGCTCCGAGGCTTTGGATGCAAGGGAGAGGGCAGAGGCGTACTCGAGCGTCGTGAGGGCCCTCTGGCGCGTGGCGAAGGCGGGATGCGTGGTCGTGGCGACGAGGGACGTTGTCTCAGCCGACGGCCTCTCCCCGGCTGGGGGGGCCCACCTGGACACCTACGCCTGCCTCTCGGTCATGCTGAAGCGCCGAGGCGAGCTCAGGGACGCCGTAGCCCTCTCGAGCCCATGGAGCAGAGCCTCGGCTACGTTCAGGATAGGTGAGGGCGGTGTCGAGGAGCCCTAACCCGGAGCAGATCCTGCGCGGCGGCTTCGTGCTCGAGCTCGCGGGGAGGCCGGGCTCCGGGCGGCGCTACGCGGCCTATGGGCTCGTTTCAAGGCTAGGCGGGCGCGCCCTGTACCTGGACTACTCGGGGGCAGCGTGGAGGTCTGGCGGGGGGTGGCGCGGAGTCTCGTTCGAGACCCCCGACGGCCCGCTCGAGCTCCTCTCAGCCTTCGCCGGAGCGGAGGAGGGGCTGGTCGTCCTGGACAGCGTCCCCCGCGTCTTCCACGCGTTCCAGCTCGACTACAGGTCGCGGTGGGGGCTCGTGGCGTCGCTCCTAGCTCTAGCCGTGGACAGGGCGTCCCGGGGCCTGGGCTCCCTCTTCATAAACTACTGGGACGGGAGCAGGAGCTTCGGCGAGCGCGTGCTCGGGGTCTACTACACCCACAGGGCCCTTGCCGCCAGGAGGGACAGTCGCGTGATCCTGGAGCTCTACCACCCTATCAGCCTTGTGCTGGAGCTCCCCCTTTAACTGCCCCCACTGGCCCCCTTAAAGTTCGTCATCTTTGGTCGGCCTCGGGGTTGCCCCACGGGGGTGTCGCATCGCCCTAGTGGGCCTGCCCCTCGAGGGGGCTTCCGGGGAGGAGCAGCCGGCGGCCGCGGCGCCCACTGCGGGCAGCGGCGGCCAACCGCGGGCCGGGGCCTAGCGTCGCTGGGCGCTCAGGCGGTAGTGCCTCGCCAGCTTTTCGGCTAGCTCCTCGACCTCGGCTTCTTCGAGGAGCAGCTTCAGCGCGTGCAGGGCTGGAACGCTGTCCCTCTCGAACTCCCTGCCGCAATCCGTGCAGCGCATCACCCTCGTCCTGGCCCTCTTTCTGACCTCCTCCAGCTTCGCGCCGCACAGTGGGCACCTCTTGGAGGGCAGTGTCCTCTCTACTGTCACTATACCTTCAAAGCCGAGGGCGTTCTCCAGCCTCTTTGCGAAGCTACGCAGAGTCCTCTGCAGGCCGTTGTTCCTCAAAGACTCGTCGAATGGGACGTCCACGAAGACTAACGCCCCTCTACCCTTAAGCTCCCCCGCTATCTTTGCGACGGCGCTCAGCAATGCGGCCCTGCGTCGCCTGTAGGCTTTTTTCAGCGTGCACCTCGCGGTTGCCCAAGCGCCAGGGCTCCTGGACTTAGCCGCGGCTCGCTGCAGCACCTTAATCCTCCTCCAGTTCACCTCAGGCACCTTGAAGCGCCGGATTGTGAAGCTCCCGTTTCTGAGGTCGTAGGCGAGGAAGTAGAAGCCGTGACTGCTGTTTATATCTACGACCGCGATCGCTTCCAGGTTTTCGAGCAACTCCTCCACGCTCAGGCTGTGAGAGCAGTGGAGCACGACGTTTATCTCTCTATCTCCCTTCACGGCGATGTACCTCGACAGCCTGCCACCGCTCTCTTTACAAGCATCCTCCTGCCTCCCCAGCCACTCCGCTCCGCGCTCGGGTAACGGAATGCTGTAGACCCTCCTGTAGAGCCTTATAATAAGCTCTTTTCCCCGAAGATCCGCTCCCTGCTGTTTCAGCGTCCACGAGAACAGCGGGAACCGTATGTAGCTCCTCTTCTTCGGTATCCTCTGCGCCACCACCTTGTCGAACGCGTCCCGGTAGGCCCACGGAAGAGCCCTCCAAGCCTCCTCCAGCTCCTCGCTGCCGAGGCCGAGCAGTTTCTGCCAGTAGCGCATCGAGGCTTTCGGCTGGTAAACTCGTTCGATGAACTCCTTGAGCTCCTCAGGCAGCTCCGCCTCGAATTTCAGCACCCTGAACCCTTCGACCGCTAATTTGCTGTTACTATGGGGGCTACCCATACGCTCCCCCCATCCGCCCCCACCCCCGGAGAGGCGGGGTGCGGGGGAGGAGCGCACGGGCAGCCCCGTAGCGGCTCGAGGACAGCATGCTGTGCCGTCGCAGAGCACGCGGCACGCAGGCACGTA
>NDWX01000027.1 GCA_002855745.1 Thermofilum sp. NZ13
TGGGAAAGGCGTGGCCAGATGTGGAAAAAGCTTAAGCGCTTTTGCGCTTTAGGGCTGGGTAGAGCAGGAGGGTCACTGCTAGTGCAATGAGAGCCAGAGCGGCAATAGGCGCCACGTTAATTGGGGTAAAGCTAGGCTGAGGTTGAGACGGTTGTGTTGCGGGTTGCGTGCTCCCAGCGTTGCAAGCAGGAGCTGAGCACCGCTGGGAGCACGCAACCCGCAACACAACCGTCTCAACCTCAGCCTAGCTTTACCCCAATTAACGTGGCGCCTATTGCCGCTCTGGCTCTCATTGCACTAGCAGTGACCCTCCTGCTCTACCCAGCCCTAAAGCGCAAAAGCGCTTAAGCTTTTTCCACATCTGGCCACGCCTTTCCCACAGCACAGTCTGCAAGGCGATTTCGCAGGCGACTTTTACGACCAACAGTTCTTCAGGTGAGCCTGCCCGGGGCACGCTTCTGTACCCTTTGCTTTCCACTTCTCTCATCTGTCGCCAGAGGTCGAAGCTAAGAAGCGGCGCTACGTAGGGATACAGTTATAACTGATGCCAGAGAGCTGATGTTAAGGTGAATAAAAATGGGCTTAGTACGGGAGAAGCTGCTCGTGAGGGGGGACAAGGGGGAGAAGCTTCTCGACGTGCTGTTCGACACAGGGGCTTCCAGGTCGCTCATCAGGAGCGACGTCGCCAGGGAGATATCCACGCCCAAGGAGCTCCTAGCCCCGAGATGGCTCACGGTGGCAGACGGCCGCAAGCTCGCATGCAGGCACCTCTGCGACCTGGCCGTGGAGATCGCGGGAAAGAGGGTAGGCATCGAGGCCTTCCTCGTAGACGACCTACCGGTCCCCAAGGTCTTCGGGGCTCTGGACATGGAGGCTTACAGGATCAAGCTCGACCCAGCCAGGAGGAGGCTCGACCTATCCGAGTTCACTGGGCAGATGCTGGCGCTGTAGAGCCGCGAAGAAGACCCCGCTCCTGCCCCTAGGGGCTTGGCTCCCGCCACTGCGGACCCAGCACCACGGATCTGTAGGTCTTCCACCAGTTGTACTCGTCGACCAGTTTGGCCAGCGTCCTGCCGCCGTGCTCCTCCGAAAGCCTCCGCGTCGCCTCGCTCACGCTGCACCCGAGCACCCTCGCCTTCTGCTCCACCACCCCGCGGGCGAGCCCCTGCATCTTCCTCAGGAACTCGAGGAACTCGAAGTAGCCATCCCTATCGGGGTTAAAGCCGTAGCTCTTGGCGATCTTATAATCCCACATTACGAACAGGTCTGGGCAGAGGAGGTGCGCCACCTTCGACGCGCCTACCGGGCCCAAGCGCCTGACCCTCCTGAGCCTATCGAAGACCTCCCCGACGCCCTGCGCAACGTCCCCGCCCTCCAAGTCGGCGTCCAGAAGGCTTAGCCTCCTCAGCGCCGAGACCTCGCGGGAGAGACCCCTAATCGCCCCAGCCAGCCCCCCGGGTCCACACGCACCAGCACTTGCTTCATCCCACCCCAAGCGGCCAGGAATTGCAGGATGTAGCGCCTCACGTCCACCTCGCTTATCCCAGCTGGGTCGCGGCGCCCCAGCTCCTCAACGGCCTTGAGGTAGACCTCCTCGGTAAGCTCGAAGTACCACTCGTACCCCCCGACAACCCTCTCAAACTCCTCCAGGCTGACCACGCCACCCACCCGCACAACAGCACGCAGCCAGCTATTTAATTTGACGACCGGCCCCGGGTAGCTCCATCGGGGAGACAAGCCTGGGGCTCAGCAGAGCTATCGCGAAGTGCTCGAGCATCGCGCGCCTGCGCTCGTCCTCCTCCACGATGAACTGTAAGGCGCACCGCTCCCTCAAGTGCCCGCTAATCTTCTCCTCCTGCTCGCGGCTTAGCCTAGCCTTCCCTTCGGCTGGGTCGGCGAGCCCCAGATCCCACGACAGGGCTCTCCTGAGCCGGCTACCTCTCACGTTGCCCTGCAGGTGGTCCCCAAGGATCCTGCGCCTAAGGTCGCTCGATGAGCCGACGTAAATCACCTCGCGGCCACGCCACACAATGTAAACACCCGGCTTGCTGGGCACGGGAGCCTCCGGGCTGAAGGCCAGCTTTGGCGAGGACAGAAGCTCCCTCAGCTTGCCCAGGTAGACCTCTAGCCTTTCGATTACGCCGGGATCCCCAGCAAGCCCTGCCAGTTCCTCCAGATCCTTCAAACTCTTCACGGCTACGCAATCATTCCCCAATATAAATAGTTTAGAAGCCACACATTTTCCAACAAAGCCCGATAGCTTTAAGGCCGAGACCTCTGAACTTAGTGCATCAGCATAGAATCAGGTGTCCACGTGATCCTCATCCGCAAGAACTAAGCTCCTTGTCCCGAGAACCCGCAGAGGTCCCAATGCGCCTCTCCTGCTCACTTGAATCGAAGAAACTAAGAGACTCTCCTTTTCCTTAAAAGACTCCGCAAAAAAGTAATTATTCATAATTCGTGCTTGAAGCTAACGTTTAGCGAAATGCATTTATTTACTCAGTTAGAACAATTTTCCTCGGAAAACATGACCGATCGCAAATACGAGCCTCTCGAGAATCTCGTTAGCGACTTCCGGTCGGGTGCTAAGCAGGGAGTAACAGCACTAACGTTTCTAGCAGTAACGGCTTTAGCCCAGCAGGGAAAGAGCTATTTTGACCTCAATGAGGTGTATAATTACATCCAAAACAACTTACTTAAGAAGCTCAGCTCTAAGCCTACATTCCTACGCGAATTCAGTATTATATCTCTCGCCCCAACTTTAGGCAAGCTTTGCGATATGGGCGTACTCGAAAAAATAGGGGATAATCCGGCAAGATATCGAACAAAGCTACCTTTAAGTGTGTTGCAAAGGTACGCTGGAGAGATATACAACGAGTTGATGAATTACATCTAGGCTTGAGTTTGGGTACTCCTTGCAAAAATTTATTTTAATGGAATTCTTACATTTTTGAGAGAAAATGTCAGAAAACTCTCAAAGGAAGAGGTATTTCGCCATACAGGGTAGGGCGGTCAACTGGGCTTGGAGCTTCCGCGACCTGCTTAAAGAGAGTTTAAGCTCATCAGCTAGGGATGGTTCACCGCCCCCAAATGGTCTGGGAAGAAAAGAAAAGTACTCAATCCTTTGGGCTTTTAACGATCCTGATGTGTATGAGAACCTCACTACTTCAAAGGGGGAGGTTCGGGTTGCTCTTGTATCTTCAAAGCCTGGGGGTCTCGGGCAAGGGTTTACAAGGGGGGTTGTGGCCATTGGGAGAGTGCTTCCTCAAGACCTGAAGGGTCAGATTAGGTGGGAATACTGGCCCGAGAGTGATGAGAAGAAGCCTTGGGACTACAAGTTCTTCGTTAGGGTGGAGCAGGTTGCCGCCGGGCTTTACGAGACCCTTAAAAGGCTTGAGGGGCTCAGGCCCGAAGATTTTAAGTATCCTTCGCCGCTTTTATCGGAAGTATTCTCGAAGTGGGGTCCAAGCATTATACCTCTAGTTCCGGGTAATTTGACGCAGGGCTCTCTCGCCGAAATAGAAGAAAGTGTATTCGATCAAATAATGTTTTTAGCGCGTCGCTTGGGATTCCGTAGCGTTGTTCCCTCGCCAACAGGGGTGTGGGATCCTAAGCCTGTTGAGGAGGAGCTACTACGCCGTAACGTCGTTATCCCTAGTGACATCGTTAAAGAGTGCGTTTCCGCTTTAGCCTCTGGGAAGCACCTGTTGCTGTGGGGTGTACCGGGTACCGGTAAGACTACGCTGGCTAGGGCGATAGCCGAAGCTTACGGCTTTGACATTGTCGAGAAAACGGCTACGGCCGAGTGGTCTAGGGTAGATGTCGTGGGGGGACCGGTTTTCGTCGGTGGTAGGGTTAAGTGGAGGTGTGGAGCGCTGCTCGAGGCTGTCGCAAGGGACTACAGTAGGTTGGAGAGGGGCAAAGAGTCTGGCACCATCCTGTTGATAGACGAGATAAACAGGGCAAACCTGGAGAGAGCCTTCGGAGAATTCCTAACGATTTTCAGCGGCTCGGATCCTAATGAGTGGTTTATACCGGGCTCAATTCTAGAGGAAATCCAAGAGTACAGGGAAGATGGGGCCATCGACTCGTGCGGAGAATACCTCCTTAAGAAGTGGGAGGAGAACGGAGGGGATCGGCTCGAGGTTCCGAGGGGCTTCAGGGTTATCGCCACTATGAACACCTATGACAGGAGGTACCTTTTCACGCTGGGCTATGCTTTCCTCAGGCGCTTCGCGGTGGTCGAGGTTCAGAACCCCGAGGTGGAAGAGCTTGAGAAAATTCTAGCCAGGTATAGCTCTCGTGTAGAAATTGTGAGAGAGGTTATGGAGCTGTACAACAAGATAAGGGAAGGAACAAGGAATGAGTTCGAAGTCGGTACTGCACTTCTCGCGGATCTCGTGAAATTCGCCGAAAGTGTCTACGGTGGAAACCCCAAAGAGGCTGTTGACAGGGCGTTTAAGGCTATTATCATGCCTCAGCTGGAGGGGCTTCCCTCAGCTCACTTGAGGGCAATAAGAGAGGTTTTGGAAGATGGGGATTATGGATCGTCCCTCGGGGCTTTCAAGCGACTGTACCCCGAAGCCCTCGAGCAGTGAGGAGGAAATCAGGTTCATGGTTGAGTACACGTGGCAGACACTGCTTGCTCTCTACGAGCGCCTCCATATAAGCGAGAACCTTCGGCTTAGAAACGTAGACAGCGACATCGTGGTTAGTGGGGTACCTGCTGAGGCGCTGAAGACTGTAGCGATACTCGGTGAACTTTCGGATGCCGTAAACGAGGTTCTCAGGAGACTACAGGTTGTAACAGTGGAGGAGGTTGATGTTGAGCAGGGGGCCATAAGAGGGAGAGTTCTAACTGGTCTCTCCGCAAAGTACTGGCCAGTAGCGCTGCCCGTAGTTGCTACCAAAGTGAGTCTGGAAACACCAGCTAACCTGCTTCTCGTGGTTACACTTCTCGAGGTGAAGAAAAGGGTCACCGGGCTACTGGAGAGAATCCCGAAGGAGGTGTCTCCCGAAATCGATCCCTTAAGGAGGGTGGTCGTTGAGAGGCTCGAGGGTCTTGTCCAGCGGTGCGACAGGCTGCTGTCAGAACCCACGCTTAAGCCTTTAACGATTAAAGCAGTGAGGTTTGTAGACGATGAACGGCGCGTTGCCAAGCTTGAGGAACAAGTCCGTGAGGATTCATTGCGAAGGCCCCGGGAATACCGTGCTTATGATAAGTTTTTACGCCTCCGCAGAGAATTGCACGAGAATTTGAGGGTCATCGAAGAAGACGTCAAGACCATTAGTGAGCTTCTCCCTACTCTTAAAATATCAAGGGAGAAGCTGTACGAGCTCTTCGGGTTTACTCTTGTTCTTGAGTGCATTTTTAGCATTTTTGGAGGGGTTCATGATGTAAAGGTGGATAGCAGTGGAAGAGTTCTCTCGATCTACAGGAATGGCGAGAGGATAGACATCTCCTACAACGCTCTACCTCAGAGCGTGGAGTCGAGGCTGAAGACCGCCAGATACTACGGTATTCTCGACGGAGAAATCAAGGTAGACGGCTTGGGAGGCCTCCCGGATACGATAGCGGTTAGGCGTAGGGACGATAAGAGGAAGCTGGTCGTTATAGACTACAAGTACACGCGGGATTTGAGCTACCTAGTGCAGTCGCGGTTTAAGGTTTACTCCTACCTGAACGAGTTTAACGCTGACGCCGCGATACTAGTTGCACCGACGCCTACGAATGGCTTATACTCGGACGAGGAAGCCTACGAGCAGAGAGGCTTCTACCTCACCGCTAGGGAGTACAGCGGATCGATTATCAAAATCGACGATAACGGCAAGATGCTCGCTCTGGTTTACGTTGACCCCCAGGAAGGCTGCCTCGAGAGGTCAAAATCCGCGCTAAGGAAAGTTCTTGAAATCTCGCTCCTCCTCTGAAGTCTTCCCGGGTCTATGGTATTTTTCCAAGTATTCGTAGTGTTCAAGCAACCCCTTTCGCAACGATGAGAAGGGTATGGATAGTAGCTCCTCCTTAGCCACGTACATGCTTCCTTTCACATTGCCGAGTAGCTCGCGCAAAGTGGGTCTAAGCCTGTACCCGTGCATGAAGTTAATACCACAGCAATTTGAAGCCGTATCAAGGTTCAGAAACTCCTCGCGGCAAAGCGAGAACAGCAGACCCTTCCGCGAGGCTAGATCGCGGATGAGCCTGTACTTCGCGAGCCTGTAACTCTTCCGGGGCCGCTTGTGGGACCCCGAGGGGTACTTTTCCCAGAGGGACTTGCTCTTCAGGTAGATGAGCAAGCGGGGGGCAAGCGCTTTAGATAAAGCGTCGACGTCATTCCACGAGGAAAACCTGTAGTACTCTGCGATCACCTGCAGTGCTCCGGCCGCCTTTACCTGATCTATGAGGTTTTCCAGCGATTCAGGGTCATCGTTGACTCCAGGGATCAACGGCTGAAGCCTAACTACTACCGGGACCCCCTCTGAGGAAAGCTTCTCAACAGCCTTCAACCTCTCTTCAGGCCGCGGAGCACCTGGCTCTAAGGCTTTGGATATTGCATTGTCTGTCGTTGTCAATGTTAGCTGGGCCACAATCTTCTTTTCCCCGGCAATCTCCTTTACGACGTCGAGCCAGGGGGGTTCAGCAAGCAGGGTCGACTTGGTAGAGAGGAGGACTGGTATTTTGTGCTTCAGCGCAATCTTGAGCGTATCGAGCCCCAGCTTAGCCTTCCTTTCAATAGGCTGTAACGGATCCGTTAGGGCAGACATCCTAAACGGCATCTGAATTACGGGTGTCTCGGACGATGCCTCCAAGACTTTATCCAGAGCCTCCGGATACCCCCACAGAGGCTTGGGTATGCTTTGGTAGCCGGGAAGAAGCCTCGTGTAGCAGTAGATGCAACCATGCCCGCACCTTACGTACGGGTCTAACCTGAGAATCGAGTAACAGTAAAGGCTCATGCTACGGCTTGCGGATATCACCAACTTTCCAGCTAGATCCGAGGGCCTCACGAAGACACCCTAAACCCTGCTGTTATCCATGACCCAACCCTTTATATAGCAGAAAACGGGAGAAGATAACCTCTTCTCGGTCTGAAACCCCCTTGCAATCTGGCGGGCGGAAAGGCTAAAATAGCGGCGCTGCGGATTCATGGCGTGCAGGGGAGCGCTCCTCGAGAAGACGCGGAGGCGGACGCTGGCAAGCCGGCTGGCCGGGACGCCTGGACGCGTGCTCGCGCGGTATTGTTCGCGTACTCGCTTTTCTCAGTAGTCTTCGCCGTAGGAGCATTGTACTTTCATCCAATTAACTATGCAGCCATACTGCTGTTGGAAGGTAATGTTTGGCGCTCTTCTTGGCGCTCTTTATGCTTTCTCGGTGTACCGGAAGTCGCCTGAGCGGCCCCTCTCGCCTGCCCAGCGCGCCTCGGGAGTGAAGACGGCGATAGTGCTCCAGCAGGTTGCGGGGTGCTTTCTCGTCGCCGCAATGTACCTTCAGGGCCTCGCCTCGTGGCTCGTGCTGCTCGTGACCCTGTTCCTACTCCTGGGCGCGCTGCTTCCTCTCTACCTGGTTTACCTCTCGCTGGGCGAAGACCACGCGCGCGGAGGCCAGCCAGCCTAGCCGATGCCCCGACCCCCGCCGGGTTCGCCCTCTGCCCGTACTGCGGCGGGAAGTTGTCTGAGGCCCGCTAGGGATCCACGTTGATGAATCTCGTGAAGAGAACCCCGACCGGGCTGGCAGGGGTCTCGAAGAGGGCTTTGCCCCTCACCTCCACGAGCACTTGGTTACTGTCATATGAAATTTTGTGTCGAGGCTTTGGACTCGCGTTCTCCCTTCAGCTAAACCGCCGGGCGAGCCTCTCGTTCAGACTATGCTTGACCTGGCTCCACATGTAAACCTTCCCAGTGCCCCAGCCTTTACCCTGTGAGTACTAAGGGGTACCAGTTGGGACGAATCGCGGGCTCCGAGTACTAAAGTGAACCAATGGGCCCCAATTCACCGGGGGCTTTCTGAAGACGCTTCCGCAAGCTCCTACGGGCTGGAGCGGGGCTCCCGGGCTAGGCTTTCTACTGATCCCTCAGAGGCTAAGCAGGAGTCAAACGCTACCATCAACTCGTGCGGGTGCTAGATTCCGGGTTGGGTGGCCTGCCTGTTCGCTACGATGAGCCAGACGCCTAGCCTCCTGGCCGCCTCCTCGAGGCCTGGGGCTCCCTGCATGCAGTAGAATACTTTGACCACTTTGCCCTGGAACTTTTCGGGCCAGCGCCTCGCCGCCTCCTCTGCTCTTTGGGCGAACCTGTCCAGCTGTGCGGCGCCGGCCCTGACCTTCGCCTCCCCGATGACGTTGATGCCGGGGGCTGTGCCGTAGATGCCGAACTCGTACTCCCTGTCCAGCTGCAGCGAGGCGAGCTCGACGGCGAGGCCCTTCTCCCTCAGGAAGTAGCCTACGACGTCCC
>NDWX01000028.1 GCA_002855745.1 Thermofilum sp. NZ13
TGGGCGGCTGCCTGGATTACTCTTATGCCGTCGTCCTCGAAGCTGATGAGCACCACCGCGGTGGAGGGGCCGAGCTTGGAGGCGGCTTCGGCGAGCCTAGCGACCTCGCCCGAGACGTCCTGGGCGTTGGGGTCGAAGGCGACGGCCTCGACGCTGCCGCCGAGCTCCCGGAACCTGGCGGCGAAGGCCTCGAAGAGCCCCTTGCCCCACGCGTCGTTCCTGTAGATCACCGCAGCCCCCCGGAAGCCGCTGCCGAACACCAGCCTAGCCAGCGCCCGCCCCTGGTACACGTCGTTAGGCACAACCCTGAACACGTAGTCGCCAGCAACAGCAAGCGAGGGTGCTGTGGAGCCTACGCTTACTACTACGACTTTGTTTGCATCTGCGAACTGCTTGACTTGGCTTACTTCGCTGCTCGCCTCAAGCCCTATGACGGCTTGTACTCCTTGGGCTGCGAGGGCCTGTATCTTGGCTCTAGCCTGCTCGGGGTTCGTGCCGGTGTCCTCGACGAGGAGCTTGAACCTGAAAGGCGACCCAACCTGCTCCGCGAAGGCATTAATGTCCTCCACAGCAAGCTCAAGCGCGTGCATGTCTCGCTTACCGTACGATTCCAAGTCTCCTGTGAGTTCGACTAATGCTCCTATGGGGACCACAACTGCCTGCACACGAGTTGTATTTTGCTGTAGTGACGTGAAGTAAGAAAGCCCCAGAGCTGCCCCAAGAAGCAGGCCCACTATCAAAGCAGCGGAGATTTTTATCGCGGCTCTGACGCTTTTTCTTTGGCTGGATTGATTCGCCTGCACGGTCAGTGTTGAAAAATCTAGCTTTTTAAAAATGGTGATACTTATAATTCTTCAACGATTATTTGGCATATATCATATTGATTAATATTTTGTTATCAGATATAATAAGCTCAAAGGACACCCGTGAGGCAAAAAAGTTATAATCGTTCTTTTCCATGAGGAGTGGGGATATCTATGCCCATTAGGGACCCTGAAAAACTGCAACTGGCCCTAGATCACCACTTTAAAGTGAAGATCTGCAGAAGGTGTAATGCCCGTAATCCTTGGGAGGCCGACAGGTGCCGTAGGTGCCACAGCAGGGATCTTCGGCCTAAGAGGTACAAGAAGTAGAAACGTTTTCTATTTATCAAGCTTTTACTGTGATAATCTTTGTGCAGAACTATGGGACGCGTAGATAAGGGGGCCAAGTGCTCCGTAGAGGGGTGCGAAAGAGACGCTATTAGATCCATATCGCTAGAGAATTTCAAGAAGAGTGGTGTTTCCCTTAAGCTAAAGGAAGGTGTGAGACGGGTGTACCTCTGTCGAGAACACTATAAGGAATACAAGAAGAGCTATCGAAAAAATGTTTGGAGGATTGAGCGCTTTAACTGGTGACATCCGTGCTTTATCTTTTCTCTGTCAGGTACTCCGGTCCCGACGGAAAAGCCGTGATGTACTTCTACGACGATGAGACCGGCACTCTCAAAGCAGTGCCGGACTACAGCGGTCACAAGCCTTATCTGCTTACAGATTACACGCCTGAAGAGCTTATTGAGAAGTTCCCGGAAGTTTTACGGCACCCAGGTTTTAACAAAATTGAAGTTGTCGAGAAGTACGACGCTCTCAACGACCGGTGGGTTATTATGACTAAGGTCGAGGCGCTTGACCCATTGTCGATCGGAGGTTCGTCTAAGAGCATAAGGGAAGTTCTCAAGGGGCACGCCTGGGAGGCTAAGATAAAGTACCATCACTGCTACATCTATGACAAGCATTTGATCCCTGGTATGCCCTACACTTTGACCAACGGTGAACCTAAACTGGCTGAAGTGGAGGTTCCGCAGGGCATAAGAGAGCTCGTTAAGACCTTAAGCGAGGATAAAGTGCAGGAAACTGAGATGCTTGAGTGGGCTAAACTTCTCAACGCTCCTATCCCGAAGATTCGACGAATAGCGATCGACATTGAAGTTGAGTCTGAGGCACTCCGCGTACCCAGCCCTAAATTGGCAGAAGACAGAGTAATCGCAGTCTCCTTTTATTCCTCCGACGGTCGGAAAGGCGTCTTCCTCCTAAAGAGGCAGAACATTGATGTAAGGGAGGCTCCAAAAATACCGAATGCTGATGTCAGGTTTTTTGAAGACGAGAAAGATCTCCTTCAGGCTGTTTTCTCACTACTCGACAGCTACCCGGTCGTTCTTACTTTTAACGGCGATAACTTCGACCTCCCTTACCTATACAACAGGGCTCTCAAGATCGGCTTTAGGAAAGAAAACATCCCTATAGTGTGGAGTGAGAAGTCGGAGTACGCTGATCTCCGCAACTCGATTCACATAGACCTGTACAAGTTCTTCACTAATAAATCAATGAAAGTCTACGCCTTTGGCAACAAATACAGGGAGGGGCAGACCCTAGACGAGATAGCTTCAGCGCTAATAGGTAAGGGAAAAGTTAAACACGAGGACCTGATATCAGAGATGAGCTACGAAAGACTGGCTGAGTACAGTTTCCGTGACGCAGAGCTGACTTATGAGCTCACCGCCTTCAACGACGACCTTGTAATGAAGCTGATTATACTCATGATGAGGATCTCGAAGCTGCCTATGGAGGACCTTACGCGCCACAATATCTCTGCATGGATTCGGAACATGTTCTACTTTGAGCACAGGCAACGAGGGTGGCTAATCCCTAACCCAGAGGAGATCGTACAGCTAAAGGGAGAAACTTCGACTAGAGCTATAATAAAAGGCAAGAAATACCTTGGAGCGATAGTCATAGACCCCATACCTGGAGTCTACTTTAACGTGCTCGTAGTGGACTTTGCCAGCCTGTATCCCAGCGTGATAAAGACGGGTAATCTTAGCTATGAGACTGTCCGCTGCCCGCACGAGGAGTGCAAGAAGAACATTATACCCGGCACAACACACTGGGTGTGTACAAGGAAACGAGGTATGATGTCGTCGCTCATAGGCGTTCTGAGAGACCTGCGCGTCTACGTGTACAAGAAAGTGGCAAAAGAAAGCAAGGACAGCGCTGAAAAACAGCAGTACGAAGTTATCCAATCTGCTCTCAAGGTCTTCCTGAATGCAAGCTACGGAGTCTTCGGCTCCGAGGCCTTCCCATTGTATTGCCCCCCTGTGGCCGAGGGCACGACGGCTTTGGGTAGGTACGCGATTCTAAAGACTATGCGCAAAGCCGTTGATCTAGGTATCCCTGTTCTTTATGGTGACACAGACAGCCTCTTTCTGTGGAACCCCTCACGTGAACAGCTCGATAAACTTCTCCAATCAGTTTTAGACGAGCTGAAAATCGACCTAAGTATAGATAAAGAGTACAAGTGGGTCGTGTTCAGCGAGAGAAAGAAGAACTACCTAGGAGCACTCAAAGACGGGAAAGTGGATGTGAAGGGACTTGTTGGCAAGAAGCGAAACACTCCGGATTTTGTAAAGAACCTCTTTACAGAGATCATTTCACTACTCTCTAAGGCCGAGAACATAACCTCTTTCGAGGAAAGCATAGAGAAGGTTAGGGAGATCATCAGGCAGGCTATAAAGGAGCTTAAAAATGGTGAAGTACCGCTCGACCAGCTTGCTTTCAATGTCGTGCTAACGAAAGACATCCAGGAGTACAACAAGACAACACCTCAGCACAAGAAAGCCGCTCAGCAACTTTTGTCAGAGTACCGTAAGCTCTACGGAAGCGTCCCGGTGAACATTACACGTGGTAGCATAGTCAGTTACGTTAAAACAAGGGATAAACATGGTGTGAAACATCTCCAGCTGGCAAGAATCGACGAAGTAGACACTGAAAAATACTTGGAAGTGATGAAAACCACGCTGGAACAAGTCCTGGACGCACTTGAAATAAGCTTCGACGAACTACTCGGAGTCTCTTCCATCGATGAATTCCTAAAAATCAAACAATGAGAAAAGAAATGCTCTATGCTGAAACAGTTTCCTCTATTTTCTTCCTAGCCGCCTCAAAATCGGGCTGAGTCCCGATCACTGGAACCTTCGTTAATATATGCCTTACTTGCCCATCATCGTATACCACGAAGACTTGAGGAATATCTGCGCCCCCCAACTCGTCCTTCTCACCGTACTTAGTCAGAAAAACATAGTCTTCTTCCCTTTCCTCAAACTCTAGTCCCTTGCTCGCAGCAATCTCCTGACATATCTTCTTCAGCTTGTCATTAAAGCTAGCCCAAGAAGCTCCAACAAACACTATTTTCACAGGTTTTCCCATCGCGGCTCACCGCAAGCACAGAAAGGCTCTACAATCCTCTATTTATATTCTCCGCTAATACTCACAGGAATTTTTAATTTTCAGCGGTAATGTTACTATTTGATTTCCCTCACTTTTTCTTTGTTTATTTCATGCTTATGCGCTTAGCTTCATCTGCCCCTGATAGAGTATGACCGTGGCAATGTGGCTACATATCCTTGCCTTCCTCACATTGCCGTATGCGCAGGAGAAGCAGTCGCAACCGTACTTCTCATTATAGATCCAGACGCTGCACCAGGGGTAGGTGTGGCGTAAATTGGGGACCTCTCGACGAGCCAGTGCTCCCCGCCAACCCTCTCCACTTTCCCAGCAAGAAGCCTGCACATGGCCCCGTAAATCCACTTCACGAGCTTATCGAGGAAATAGAACTGCAGCTCCCCTAAGACCTCGAGCAGGTTCCCCCCGCGCTCCTCGACTATCCTATCGCCGCAGTGGCCGTAGAAGGCGAACGTCATCAGCACCCAGGGCACTTTGCTCTCGCTGCTCCTAGCCCTCAAGCGAGGGCACCCGCAGAACCTTCTCCGTCAGCAACGTGGTATGAGTTACTACTCTTCTTTCAGCATGTCGCTGATGCTTTTCACCTCTCCCCCTTTCTTGTAAACGATTTTTGTCTCAAGTCTTATAGGGAGACCTATCTCACTGAAAACCCAGTATACTGTCTCTGCATTCATGTCGCCTTTTAGTCTTCCAGAGTAATACAGTCTCCCTAACTTCTCTCCTATTTTTCTAGCTGTATCTCCATATTGCTCAACTGCCTTTTCGAACATCATCTTACCGTCCTCTGTTAGATGCTCCAGGAATACTGCGTAGTAATCAGGTTCAGCTTTCTTAGCGTCTTTTTTTCCCAGCAACTCTTTCTGCATTCTTTGGAGCATTCTTCGTTTGATGATCTCGAGATCTATATCTCCACTCATCCTGCCTCCCCTCCTTTCTCAATAAGGTTAACAATATAATGCTTGCACTAATATTCCATACAGGCCGGGTGGTAATAAGGTCGCCGCTCGAGGCGCTTCGCGCATGCGATGAAAAGCGGCAACCCACACCCGGCACAAACCAGCTTTTTCTCGGGAAAACAGAGGATGAGCCAAACTGCCAGGCTATACCCGTATATACCTTCAACGATCAGTAACTTTAACTGCTTTAACCCCGCTGAAGACTGATCATCGGGCTATAGAACGTAGTTCCAAAATGTTCTCAACACGAGAAGTGGGCCGGCCGGGATTTGAACCCGGGACCCCCCGGTTATCAGCCGGATGCTCTACCTGGCTGAGCCACCGGCCCTAGACGCTGCGACTAATTCAATTACCTAGCTCAGCTATTTAACCTTTTGGTCCGCACGTGAATTAGTTTTTCCTTTACGAGAAGATTGAGCAAGCCTTACTCGCGCTTTAGGTTCAGGCAATAAATATACTGTTTAAGGCGCCCCGGCCGGGATTCGAACCCGGGTTCTGCGGCTCTCTGCCGGAGCTACCGGCGACAGGCCGCCACTCCAGGACAGGGTCTTCCTGGGCCACTAGACGACCGGGGCTAATCGCAGTTACCTAAAAGGGGTTATTAAATTTTTACCCTAAGGAAGCTCAGCCTAACAACTCCCTTTCGGCCAACTTCTTCCCGGAGAGAAAGATTTATGATACCTTTATCCCCTGTTTGTGTGGGGGCCGGTAGCTCAGCTAGGTAGAGCGGCGGTCGCTCAGAACAGGCCGAGGCTCCAGACCCGTAGGTCGGGGGTTCAAGTCCCTCCCGGCCCACCACTCCCCTTTTTAGGAGTTAGGGCTTAGACGGCGATTTTACAGAAATTTTGCTAGGAGGAGTCTGATTATAGAATCATTTAATTCAATCTGGCTTGACATTGTGATTAAAATTACATCAAGCTGCACATAGGGGTTTCTAAGCATGCTAATAATCTCTCTTTTGATGTCTTTCGCAGCTTTAGTGGATTTCACAGCTATTGTTCTGCCGTCAATATAGTCACTCTTCCTAACAACTAGAGACCTCCTATCGGTGAACGTTAAGTTGCATGACCCCCTAGCAATCACGTAGTCGTACAGATTTGTGCCCGGAATTGCCAATATCATCACCAACCAGTCTCCTCTACGAAGCGAGTCCTTAAGATCATTAGACAGATCGAAAGCTGCTTTAGTCGCTGAAACTGCTAATATGCAGTCCCCCCGAGGAGTAAGATCATTATCTCTTGTGATCTCCAGCGTAGTTGCATGAAAAGCTTTTACGTTAGGGTGCCCGAACGCTTTCAGTTTTTCAACAGCAACTATTGACTGCATCAAAATCAAAGACCTAGAACCCAAACCAGCTTTCAAGGGATGTCTGCTTAAAGTAAGTCTTGTACGCTTTCTCGAGTCTTTCAAGCGCGTTCTCGACTCTCTCAACGGAGAATTGATGCTCGTCCACGAGGAGCTTTATCACCTTTTCTCGGTCAGGTTCCCTCCACTGCAAGACGTATTTATCTGATACTTCGGGTTTAAGGAAAATCTGCATAATCACATCAGGAGGAGTGTCGAAATCCCACTGCACAGCCCTAAAAACCTTCTCAGGATCTTGAAGCTCCTTTACAAGCTTTAAGGCTTTTTTGACCCCATAGCCCTTGACTCCTCCTGGGTTGTAATCCGTACCTACTAGGATGCCTAAAACCACTAGCTGTTCGCGAGTAATGCTGTGGAATGATAGGAGCTCTATAAGCTCTATAATCTCCGGTTTGACCTCTACGTACACTTCCTTTCTAGGCAACTTCCTCCTTCCCGTAATGGCTAGATTACGGACGAGCCTCACCGCACCGAATAAGAGCGAGTCATAGTCTTGGCTACCTGACGCCCATGCGTCGCCTCTTTGCGTCATGTACGCAGCCTGTGCTTCACCTTCGCTTGGTGCCTGGACAAAGGGCACCCCCATGTATGTCAGAAGCCTTTTTGCGTCCTCAATCATACCGCTTGTTAGCCGGCTTGTCTGCTGGGCGTAAATACGCGCCTCCTCTAAATCGCCTCTCTCGATAGCCTCAAGGTACTTCCTCTCAGCTTCAACCTTTATCTGCTGCCGCCTCTCCAGCTCCTTTAGCTTTACCTCCGGTGGTCTGCCGTCGAAAACATACACGGGCCTGATCCCGTTTTCAATGAAGTTGATCGTCCTGTAGAAGAGACCGTTAAGATGACTCGTTATGTTCCCGTGAGCATCCATGAGAGGAGTCCCGTCCTTCTGCCTTATAGTAGCCAGGAACTGGTAAAGGCTGTTGTAAGCATCAATAGCAACAACCTTACCCGAAAGTGAGCTCAATTCAACTTCCTTGGCAACCGGCTCAACAAGTTCCTTAAGGTCAACTCCCATTATCCTCGCCCCGATAATTTCTATTTGTACCGCCCTGAATTAATTGGACAGATCTCAGGTTTCTCCTCACGAATGTGACTCTCACCATCCCACGAGTTTCTAGAATTAAAAGCAACTTGTTAAACTCCTTTGGAGTGATCTCTAAGCCATCCTCAGACCTGAGAAGCTTAGAGACGCTTTCAAATAACTCTTTATCACTTGCTTGCCCGCCTCTTCGCTGTAGCTCGGAAAGTATGAGGGATATAACGACGCTCATCGCGCTCACACGTAGAATCCCGTTACCGTTAATTGCTGCTTTGAGACCTTTCTCGCTCTCTCGTTCCAAGATTCATAGAACTTAATTATGTCTGGCGTTAGGGAAGGCCGGACTTTTTTCAAAGCCTCTTCAAAGTGTCTCATATGAACCTTATCGGTGTTTATGTTTTCTCTCAGGGCTATTAACCCAGCTTCACGTACTAAAACTTCAATGTCTGCTCCCGTGTAGCCTTCTGTCCTCTTTGCGAGCTCTGCGAGGTCTACGTCCTCGGCTAGGGGCATTCTCCTCGTGTGCACTTTGAAGATCTCGAGCCTGGCCTTCTCGTCGGGCGGCGGGACGTAGACCAGCCTGTCGAACCTCCCAGGCCTGAGCAGAGCAGGGTCGATGATGTCAGGCCTGTTAGTGGCCGCAATCACCACAACACCCTCAAGACGCTCA
>NDWX01000029.1 GCA_002855745.1 Thermofilum sp. NZ13
GCTGCCTCTTCAAGACTTACGGCTACGTGCGCAGGGCGAGGATATGCAGCCACGTAGCGACGGTCATGCTCCACAGGAGGCAGCTGAGGCTCCGCGCCGAATAAACCTCATGGCGGCATCGCTGCACACCACATCCTCCGGGCTGTAGCCGAGCAACGCGAGGAGGCCGCAGGCACGCTCCGTCAAGTAGACGTAGCGCACGTTGCCCACTACTGCCTCTTTGATGAGGCCCGCTGAGCGGAGCCTCTCCAGCGCGCCGGCGATGTACCTCGAGTTCCTCGTGCCGAGCGCCCTCCTGAGCGGTTTGGGCTCCCGCAGGCGCCACAGGGTTTTTGTGAGGCCTGTCAGCTCGAGCCACCTGGCGGCGCTCTCCCACACCTCGGCGCTGGCCTCGACCACCACCGCTGGGCGCGAGAGGGGGTTATAAGCGAGCCGCAAGCTTGGTTTATCGCAAAACATTAGGTAACCTACAATAACCCCAGCATAGTCAAGTGATCCGCAATGAGCGGAGAGGGAAACACGTGTAGGTACTTTCGGCAAACTGCACGGGGACTTCGCTGTGTTTTTATTGGTGTGGCTGAGTGGAGAGCCTTGGGCGAGAAGTACCTGAGCTACTGTAAGTCTGGAGGGTCGGGTTGCCCTGTGCTAGCCTCGGTAAGCAAGAAGCTGGCACTAGGAAACAACTTTAAAAAGGGTGCGTCCAGTGCCTTGTTTAAGGAAGATTGACTACGTTTTCGCCCTCGGTGTGCTTTTGCTGGTAACTGGTCTAGTTGCGAGGCTTTACACGTGGCTGGGACCGAGATTAGAAGCGCCCTCACTGCTCCTGGTCTTCCCGATCATGTACATTCTTCACGCCGTGGCTGAGAGGCGCGGCATAGACGGTGGCGTTGCTTTGCTGGCCTCTTCCTTGGTTGCAGTGCTGGCATCTCCATACGTGCTTCTATCGGCTAAAATGCTCGAGGAAGACATCAGAAGTGGTCAGATCGCGTCCCCGTTCCTAAACGATTTCATGGCTAGGGGTGAAGGTTTAACAGTTCCTTATGTTTTGACCTTCGCAGTCTTTTTGGCGGCTATGTTGCTCGGAAGCATTCTGGTGAGAAACCTGCTAGGGAGTGTTCAGCTTGAGTCGCCTTCAAACCCGATGTTCATGTTAAGCGAGAAGCCGGGTATTCAACGTTGGTCAGCGATAGGCGTACTCGCGGGGGTTTTGGTTGCTACGCTCATCCCCAGTGAGCCTCACATGTTCGTAACAGCACCACTGAGTGTTTTAATCATGCTTAGTTCAATATCTATTCAAGCCTCTTTGATGTTCTATATTTCCCTTGAGTATTTCCTCGGTGTTCCTTTGGGGATGGTTGGAGCCCTTATGGCTTTACTTCTCTATTCGTTGGCTGTGAACTCGGGAAAAAAGGAGAGCGAGGCGAGCGCAACTCTACTTATGACTTCATCCTTTCTCTTAATAATGACGCTGGCATTCTTCATAGTGTTCGGAACGGGCTTCCCGATCTACATAGCCTCTTTCCTGTTATACGTTCTTTTGGCCTCTGCCTTTGTCGTGCAGGTGGAAGGGAGAAGCTTTATTTTAAGTCCTTTTATAGTATCCTATGTAGTTCTACTCGTCTCGTATTCTCTCCCAGAGCAACTTAGGCAGTTAAGCCTACCTGTTGCCCCCTTCATTATAGCCGCCATTCCAGGGATTCTCGCGGGCCTTTACTTAAACATGGTCAAACCTCGCTATGAAAGCGATGAGTGCACGTATACTCCGGTAGCTGCCGTAGCTCTACTCTCGCAGCCTCTCGCTTTCGCGCTTCTCCAGGCTGAAGCTAGCTCAATACAGCTCCCCCAGCAACCCCTTCAGAGTACTCAGGCAAGTCTACTGTTACCAGCTCTCGCCCTCCTCGTAACGCTAGTACAGCAGCGTTTTTCAAAGTCCTTGTTCAACAGAGGCTCCTGGTTGTTCATCCCGGCATCATTCACTGTATTGCACCCCGCTGGTATAGCTTTGGCCTCAGCATTGTACCTGCTGCTGAGCATTGATGATGTGGTTTTGTTAGTGATCTTCTCCGGGGTTGCCTTAGCTCTGAAGATAACAGCTTTTCTCAAGGGTGTGTCGTTGCAGGGGTTTAAAATAATGTTCACCATAGGTATGGGCATTGGCCTAGCCATCCGCGTTATCTTCTAACCACCGACAATCTGAACGATATCGCCGTCCTCTAGCACAAACTCTCTCCCCACGCGTCTAGGGCTAAATGAGAATCTGTTGCTCCAAACTAATGCGTATTTGAAATTCTCGTGGAGTTGCGAGTGTATGAGTCTAGCGAGTTCTATAACCCTTGTTCCCCTTTTTGTAACCACAGGCCTTTCCTCAACTTCGCCAGACTTAGGGTTTCGCGTATAAACCCTGATTAAGTCGAGCTCCCTGAAAAAGTACTCAGCGACTTTGCCGAACTCGAAATCATCACATGAGGTAAAACTTAGCACGGGTACGGATAGGGATTGAAGGTAATGCTCTACCTTTTTATCGAGGCTTGAGGACTTCATAAGAACAATAACACACGGTTTGTAGGAAACCTCTCCGAATACGCTCTCCTCGATGTCATCGAGTGTAGCTTTGCCTTGGATCTTCACCACTGCGTGGTAGATACCGTAGTCCCTCAGAAGCGCAACAACATCCTGGAGAGTGGCATCCTTTAGCTCGCCTACGACGACGATTCCACCGGTCGCCTTTCTCTCGATCTCCACCTTGGTCTCGGGCCTCCTCACGACAATGCGGGCCTCCTCTAACGCGCTGAGAAGCGTTGAGACCTGGTACTCCGCATCGCCGAGGGAGTCGACCACGAGTATAAGGGCGTCAGCGTTCCTCGCTAGCGCCAACAGCTTGGCCTGAGCTGACACATCTCCGAGGAATGGCGGCGTATCGACGATCTGGAAGTAGACTCCCTCCCAGACTCTCATTCCAGGGAGGGGTTTCCGGGCCTCTGTGACCTCTAAACCCGTTAAGCACCGAAAAAGCGTAGTTTTGCCAGAAGCAGGAAGTCCGAGTAAAACGACCTGTATGTCCCCCTCCTTCTCTACGAAGAACTGCTCCCCGCCTCCAGTCTTTCTCCTTTTTTTAGCCTCGATCTCCCGCCTTAAAGCGGCTATTTGCCGTGTCACCTGCATCCTAAGCTTCTCGGTGCCTTTGTGTTTCGGCACTGCTGATAGGAACTCCTGCAGCGCTTGGAGCTTCTCCTCGGGCGTTCTGGCCTCGACTGCTTTCTTCCACTTACTCTTGGCCTCAGCGGGGAGGTTTGTCGGCATTGCTCCTCCTTTTCTGCCCCCTGCTGGCCCCCCTTAAGGTTGTCGTCATCCTTGGTCGGTCTCGGGGTTGCCCCACGGGGGCGCCGCATCGCCCTCTTCGGGCCTGCCCCTAGCGGGGCCTCCGGGGAGGAGCAGCCGGCGGCCGCCACGCCTCAGCGGCAGCGGCGGCCAACCGCGGGCCGGGGCCTCTAGACGCCCTGTAATCACTGGCTGCTCTGTAGGCGGTAGTGCCTCGCCAGCTTCCCTGCCAATTCTTCGACCTCGGCTTTGTCGATGAACAGCCTTAATGCATGAAGCGCTGGAACGCTGTCCCTCTCGAACTCCATGTTACACTCCATGCACCTCATCACCCTCGTCCTCCCTCTCCTTTCGACCCCCTCCAGCTTGCCTCCGCAGAGGGGGCAGCGCTTCGAGGGCAGCGTCCTCTCGATCACTGGAATGCCGTGGAAGCCGAGCACGTTTTCCAGCCTCTTTGCGAAGCTCCTCAGTGTTCGCTGCAAGCCGTTGCTCCGCAGAGACTCGTCGAATGGGACGTCCACGAAGACTATAGCTTTTCTACCCTTAAGCTCCCCCGCTGCCTTTGCGACCGCGCTCAGCAATGCGGCCCTGCGGCGCCTGTAAGCCTTCCTCAGCGCGCACCTCGCAGTGGCCCACGCGCCCGGCTTCCTGGACTTCGCGGCCTTCTGCTGGAGCTCCTTGATTCTCCCCCAGTTAACCTCCGGCACCTTGAAGCGCCGGATTGTGAAGCTCCCGTTTCTGAGGTCGTAGGCGAGGAAGTAGAAGCCGTGGCTGCTGTTTATATCTACGACCGCGATCGCTTCCAGGTTTTCGAGCAACTCCTCCACGCTCAAGCTGTGGGAGCAGTGGAGCACGACGCTCACCTGCCCGTCTACCTTGACGGCGACGTACCTCGTCAGCTTGCCACCGCTGTCTCGGCAGGCATCCTCCTGACTCTGAAGCCATTTAATACCGCGCTCGGGCAGCGGGATGCTGAAGCTCCTCCTGCAGAGCCTGACGACCAGCACGTCACCCTGCAGGTTCGCCCCTGTGCGCTTCAGCATCCACGATAGTAGTGGGAACCTTACGTAGCTCTTCCTCTTCGGCATCCTCGGCGCCACAATGTCATCAAAGGCGTCCCTGTAAGCCCACGGCACAGCCTTCCACGCAACTTCGAGCTCCTCGCTGTCCAAGCCAAGCAGCCTCTGCCAGTAGCGCATCGAGGCCCTCGGCTGATAAACTCGTTCGATGAAGTCCTTGAGCTCCGCTGGTAGCTCCGCCCTGAACTTGAGCACTCTGTATCCCTCGACCGCTAATTTGCCGTTACGGGGGTCAGCCATGCCACTCCCCCCATCCGCCCCCACCCCCGGAGAGGCGGGGTGCGGGGGAGGAGCAGCACGGCCAACCCCGATGTGGCTCGATGATAGCGTGCAACGCTACATGCTTCAGCGCTGCCGCGCACATTCCAAGCGCCCTCAGCCGCGCAAGCCGCAGCACACAGCCTGTGACCCGGCCCAACCCCTCCCCAGACACCCCGAGGCACCAGGGGCCAGCAGGCGGCCCAAGGTGGGGGGTTCGTTGCTGAGAGCGGCCCCCGCGCCACACCCCACAGCCCCGCGCACCCCCAACGCGGAGCCAGGGCGTGGCGC
>NDWX01000030.1 GCA_002855745.1 Thermofilum sp. NZ13
GCTGCCTCTTCAAGACTTACGGCTACGTGCGCAGGGCGAGGATATGCAGCCACGTAGCGACGGTCATGCTCCACAGGAGGCAGCTGAGGCTCCGCGCCGAATAAACCTCATGGCGGCATCGCTGCACACCACATCCTCCGGGCTGTAGCCGAGCAACGCGAGGAGGCCGCAGGCACGCTCCGTCAAGTAGACGTAGCGCACGTTGCCCACTACTGCCTCCCTCACGAGGCCGCTGAGCGGAGCCTCTCCAGCGCGCTGGCTATGTGCCTCGAGTTCCTCGTGCCGAGCGCCCTCCTGAGCGGTTTGGGCTCCCGCAGGCGCCACAGGGTTTTTGTGAGGCCTGTCAGCTCGAGCCACCTGGCGGCGCTCTCCCACACCTCGGCGCTGGCCTCGACCATCACGGCTAAACGCGAAAGAGGGGGTTTTAAGCCTTCACACAGGCTGTGCCCGCCCAGTCTTCCGAGGCGAGGGGCTCAGCGTGAAAAGCAGTGTAAAACACGGTGAGGAGCAATGACGGGGGCCTGGTGCGGGCCTGTATAGTGAACGTGAGCGACAGGGGTAGGGTGATGCTGGAGAGGCTGGCGGCCGAAGGAAGGGTCAAGAGGTACTGGCAGGTGGAGGGCTCGGCGAGGTGGTGCTTCGAGCTCGCGGGGGAGCTGAGCATCGGCTTTGAGGACTACGCCGCGAGCGCGCTCGAGGCCATGCTGCGGAAGAGGACTGTCGTGGACGCGCTGAGGGGCGAGTTCAAGGTGCGCGTTGTGGGCGAGGTCCTGAGGACGGTGAGCGGCGCCAGGGTGGTGGAGGTGACGGACTACCACGTAGTGCTGGAGCAGACCGAACGCACCGAGGTAATCTGCGTGCGGGTCACGCCGGCCGAGAAGGAGAGGCTGAGGAAGGAGGCCTCGGAGAGGGGCCTGAGACTCTCTGAGTACCTCCGCATCAAGCTGCTGGGCTAGGGGTGATGGGTATGGGCGAGCGGTATGAGTGCTGCGGTCTGGAGGTTGAGGGCGCCGAGGAGGAGGCGCCGGGCGCGAGGGTTGTGAGGCTGGGCGGGGAGAGGTGGCGCGCTGCAGGCATTCGACCGGTGGGCTGAGGCCACGGCGCGGGGGGAGCGCTTCGAGAGCTGGGTCGAGCTGAGCAGCCCGCCAGCGTTCCTCGCGAGCTACGCATCCCGCCTCCTGAAGAGCTGGGTTGACCCGAGCTTCCTGGGGCTGGACGCCTACAGGGTCTTCGCGGATCCCGGGTGGTGTACTAGGCGCAGGATGCTCCGAGCGTACGGTGAGCTGGAGTACGCGCTGGGGTTGGCGGAGATGAAGCTGGGCCGGGATTCAAGGAAGTTCGAGGTTCTCTCGACCGTGCTAGAGGCGCTGCGCTCGAGGCTAGCAGAGATGCTCGAAGCGCCGGAGACGGACGAGTAAAGCCCCCCTTTTTACCCTCTTTTTTCTCCCTTTCCTAGCGCCCCGGCCGGAACCTTTCACGGCCACCGTGAACGCACGCCCGAGCCCGAACACCCAGCAACCCCTCCCCAGCCCGATGGAAGCGAGGGGATCAATGAGTTGAACACGGGAAGAAAACAGGGAAAAACTAAAAAGTAGCATTGCTACGTGTACTCCCTGTAAACTTTGCGGCACTTCGTGCAGATGTAGAACCTCGTCGCGGGCTCGTCACCGGCCCTAGTCTGAACCTCGTAGACATACGCCTTGTCGTTGCCGCAGTTCTCGCACTTGAACTGGACCACTGGGAGCGTGGCGACGTCCACGTCGAAAACCACTACCTTATCCAGCGGGTGCCGCTCAATCTTCTCCTCGACCCTGTAGGTTTTCCCAGGGTTCGCGGGCTCCTTCACGTAGCCGCAGCTCTGGCACTTCAAAACCTTCTTGCCGTTCACCACCGCTGGTACCATCAGGCCCCCGCACTTAGGGCAAAATTCCATAGCGACGCCTAGAGGGCTATCCACCCACGGGGCTCTATAAACCTTTCGTAATGTTTTACGTGCCTCTGCTTTCAGCGTTAACGTGAGGAGCGGACAAACATCGAAAAACGAGGAGTTAGCAACGCTTCACCTCCCGCCTATCCCCGCAGGGGAGCGGCGGTTGCCGTGTCTTTGACGCGAAGAAGTTGCGGAGCGTAACGGCGAAAAGCCCGCCACACAGCAGCTGAGAGGGACTACAACGAAAAAAGCTTTAAATTAGCCACGTGGTGTTGTAGGGGAAGGTGTCGCTGGGATGAAGGTTCCCAACGTGATTAGAACCTACTGCCCGCGTTGCAAGACACACACGGAGCACGAGGTCACGCTCTACAAGGCTGGGAAGAGGAGGACGCTCGCCGAGGGGCAGCGGAGGTACCTCAGGAAGCAGAAGGGCTACGGGTCCAAGAGGAAGCCCGAGCAGAAGCGGACAGCCAAGGTCACCAAGAAGCAGGTCTTGAAGCTCAAGTGCAAGGTCTGCGGCTACACGATCCACAAGGAGGGCATCAGGCTCAAGAAGCTCGAGATAGTCGAGAAGGTGAAGTAGCATGGTCGACGTCGAGAAGCTCATCCCAAGGCCCAGAAGCAGGTTCGTGAAAGTCAGGTGCCCCGACTGCGGGAACACGCAGATCGTCTTCAGCCACTCCTCCCTCGAGGCGAAGTGCCTCAAGTGCGGCCGCGCCCTCGTCCAGCCCACAGGCGGCAAGGCGCTGATACTGGCGGAGATACTCGAGTTCCTCTCGTAGGAAAACTTCAACGCCCTAAAGCTTTCCTCTGAAGTGTTCCTGCATAACTAGCCGTGCCTCTAGGCTTCTCTTTAGCGAGCATGACACCCCCGCGGCATTTTTCAACCCTGCTTATCTCGTACATAGCCGGGAACCGCGGTGTAAGAGATACTGCGCGCGTTGCGATAACCGAGAGCTATGGCCTGCAGAGGCCAGAAAATACCGGTCTCCTGCCGATTGTGTGTAGTCCGAAGAAACAGAATAGTGAGACTGGGTGGTCTATCGGAAGAAATATCTAGACCCGGGCTCTTTTCCCCGACGGCGATGTGGATGGTCAGGAAGAGGGAGAGCGTGCCGAGCCTCAACGACCTCGTCATCGGAACGGTGGCGGAGATCCACGACCACGGGGCCTTCGTGACACTCGACGAGTACGGCGGCCTCAGGGCCTACGTCCCGCTGGGGGAGGTGAGCCACACCTGGTTCAGGAGCATCCGCGAGGTGCTGAGGGTCGGGCAGAAAGCCGTCTTCAAGGTGATACGCGTCGACCCCGCCAGGAGGCTCGTCGACCTGTCGCTCCGAAGGGTCTCGGACGCCGAGCGGAGGGAGAAGCTCATCGAGTGGAAGAGGGCCCAGAGGGCTGAGAAGATCCTCGAGCTCGCGGCCCAGAAGCTCAGGAAGACTCTGGACGAGGCCTACGAGAAGGTCGGCTGGAGGCTCGAGGACCACTACGGCGAGATATTCAAGGGGCTGGAGGAGGCCAGCCTGAGGGGCGAGGAGGCCCTCCTCGAGGCCGGCGTGGACGAGAGGTGGGCCAAGGCGGTAGCCGAGATCGCCAGGCAGAACATCAAGCTCCCGAGGGTGAAGATGAGCTACCTGATCACGCTGCAGTGCGTCGACGGAGGGCTACCCGCGCTCAAGAAGGCCCTCACAGCCTGGGAGGAGGCCGTCGAGGTCCCCCAGGGCGTCACCGTGCGCTTCTACACGCTCGGAGCCCCCAGGTACAAGATCGACATCGAGGCGCTCAACTACCGCGACAGCG
>NDWX01000004.1 GCA_002855745.1 Thermofilum sp. NZ13
ACGAACCCATCACGTTATCTGTCCCGACAACCAATATAAGGCTTTCCTGAGCCTTTACACCAAGCTCCCGGCAACCTGACCTAGGCTGTAATGTTTTTAACCCTCCTTGGTTTAAGAAATGCTCGAGGAGCGGGGGTGCCCGAGCTAGGTCAAAGGGGGCGGACTCAAGATCCGCTGGCGTCGGCCTACCCGGGTTCGAATCCCGGCCCCCGCACCTCATGCATCTGAACCCCCTCGCGCGCTGAAAGCCCGGTCCCCAAAGAGGAAAGGGGGATGATAGCATGAGCGGGGAAAGTAAGAGTAATAAAAACGGCAAGGGGCTCGTCGACGCCTACAGGGTTTGGCGAGTGAAGACGAACAGGGAGCAGGGGCTGAGGCTTCGGAGCCTCTACTTCAGCCTTGCCTCCGCGGTTGAGCGGGCCAGCGAGGAGCTCGAGAGGAAATACGGCGACGCGTTCAGGAGGGAGCCGGAGAGGTTCAGCGAGGAGTTGATCGAGGAGGCCTCGAAGCTGGCTGGGCTACCGAAGGGGCTGTTCTGGTACGCCGTGGAGTGGTGGAACATGATTGCGGAGGCCAGGGGGAAGTCGAAGCTTCGCGGCAGGTTCACTTCGCCACCGGTACCGCTACTCATTAAGGTGGTCAGCAATAGCGATAGGCTTTACGGCAACGCCAATGCTACCGCAGTCCTCGACGCCTCGAGGGGCGAGCTTCGCGTTCCCAGCGCAGGTGTCGCGGTGAGGCTGAGGCCCTCGCTTGTCAGGGCTGTGCTGGAGGACGTCCAGAGGTTCGGGGACGTAAAGCTGACGCTGCAGCTCACCGCAAGGGGTAGGCCTCGCCTAGCGGCGCACCGCAAGGTCAAGCAGGCGTGGTGGGGCGGTGACCGCAAGCTGGCAGTAATGGCTGTGGATGTGAACAGCTCTTACGGCCTCTACCTCCTTGCCTTCGCGTTCGACAGTGAGGTGAGGCTGGTGGCACAGCGCGTGTTTAAGCCTCCGAACACCACCATGCTGAGGCTACTAGCCACCATTTTGCATAGCTACTCCGAAGTTAAGAGCTGTGAGCTCGCCGTAAAGAGGTTCAGGGAGAGGAGGAGCGTCAGGAGGCTGCAGAGAGAGGGGAGAGGCTTCGTTGTGGAGGAGGCGCTGAGGCTTGCAGGGAAGCTGAGAGCGAGGCTAAACGTGACGCCGGAGCGCACCGAGAGAGTAGCGGGGCAGGCATTGAGGAAGGTGAAGAAGGTGAACGAAGACTGGGTCAGAGGCGTGCTCAGGGAGATGAGAGAGCTGGCGAGAAAGCTACGGGACCAGGGCTACCTCGTCGTCATCGTCGCTGACATCCCCCAAGCCGAGTCCCTAAGGGGAACGAAGCTACAGAGAACGCTGCTAAGAGTGGCGGAGAGGCTTGAGAACATGGCCTGGTACGAGGGCGCCAAGTGGTTCCAGCCGGAGAACAACGTCAGCGGGAAGCAGTGCCCCCTCTGCGGGCGAGAGGGGGTGGAGATCCAGAGAAGGTACTACAAGTGCACGCGCTGCGGCCTGATCTATGGGAGGGATTGGGCCGCGGCCTTCAACACTGCGAAGCTCTTCCTGAAGGCCTGCAAAGCCGAGAGGCAGCTAGAGGTGCTGAGCAGGTGGCTCAGCCAGCACCCCAGGGCGCTGGCGAAAAGGTACTACATGCCACGACCGAAGACCCAAGAGGCTCAGGCCCCGGCCCCAGTTCCCGCAGCTCCCCCACCCCCGGGGGACTAGCGGGTGCCGCGCGCGGCGCGAAGAGGCGAAGAGGCGCCGAGGCAACACCCCGCCGCACAGCCCAAGCAAGCTGGCGGGGCAGGCCGAAGGCGCGGAGCCCATGAGCCCGAAGAGGGGCCCCGGATCAGTGAAGGGGTAGATGAGCCAGGCGCGGCCTCACACCGGTGGGACTCCGTGCTTGCGAGGTGGTCTGGGTTGCCTCTCACGCTTGTCCATGAGGAACTGGAGCAACTTGTAGAGGTAGGGCCTCGTCTCCCTGGGGAGTATCACGTCGTCAACGTACCCCCTGGCTGCTGGCACGTAAGGGTTCGCTATCTCGCTCCTGTACTTCTCGGCGAAGACCTTAGCGAGCTCCTCAGGGTTCTCGGCCTTCTCGAGCTCCCTCTTGTATATTATCTCAATAGCCCCCTCGGGTCCCATGACCGCTATTTCAGCTGTCGGCCAAGCTAGTACGAAGTCCGCTCCCAGGTGCTTGCTCCCCATCGCGATGTACGCCCCGCCGTATGCCTTCCTCAGTACGACGGTGATCTTCGGTACTGTGGCGTCAGCGTAGGCGTAGATTATCTTTGCGCCGTGCCTGATCACTCCGTGGTGCTCCTGGTAGGTGCCCGGCAGGAATCCCGGGACGTCGACGAACGTTACGATGGGGAAGTTGAACGCGTCGCAAAACTGCACGAACCTGCTTATCTTGTCTGAAGAATCTATGTCGAGGCTCCCGGCCATCACGGCGGGCTGGTTCGCCACAACGCAGACCGCGTGCCCGCCAAGCCTGGCGAAGCCAACCACCGCGCTTTGAGCGAAGTGCTGGTGGACTTCGAGGAAGCTTCCTGCGTCGAACACCCGGTAGATCACTTCTCTGACATCGTAGGGCTTCACTGGGTCGTCCGGCACTACGCTCTCCAGCGAGCTGTCCTCGCGGAGCGGGTCGTCGCCCGTCTCGACGAAAGGAGGATCCTCGGTGTTGTTGCTCGGCAGGTAGCTCAGCAACCTCCTAACGAGGGCAATCGCCTCTCGGTCGTCCTCCGCTATGAAGTGCGCGACGCCGCTTCTAGACGCGTGGATCTCCGCGCCCCCAAGCTCCTCGAACGTCACATCCTCTCCTATGGATGCCTTCACGACCTTAGGGCCTGTTATGAACATGTAGCTTTTCCTAGTCATCACAATGAAGTCGGCCAAGGCAGGGCTGTAAACAGCTCCGCCAGCGCAGGGACCCATTATGGCTACGATCTGCGGTACCACGCCGCTCGCCATGACGTTCCTGTAGAATATCTCCCCGTAACCCTTGAGTGAGTCGACGCCCTCCTGGATCCTCGCACCCCCGCTGTCGTTAAGCCCTATGACAGGAACACCCAGCTTTAAGGCCAGCTCGATCGTCCTGGCGATCTTAGCCGCGTGCATTTCCCCGACGCTCCCGCCCATGAAAGTGAAGTCCTGAGCGTAGACTGCTACGCGTCTCCCGTCGACGGTCCCGAGGCCTGCGACAACGCCGTCGCCGTAAGCTTTCTTCGACTCCATGCCGAAGCCCGTGGCTCTGTGCTGGACGTACCGCCCGATAGGGATGAAGGAGTCTGGGTCAAGCAGGAGGCTAAGCCTTTCATGCACTGTGAGCCTCCCCTGCTCGTGGAGCTTTCTCACGAGCTCCTCGCTCAGGCTGTCGGTCGCTCTTCTCCGCTCAATCAGCTCGGCAATCTTTCTGTCATCCATCCAACAGGCACCCTCGCGCCTAGGAGAGCTCGAGTACCCAGACTTCGAACTCGCCCCCGTTCAGCCTCACTCTAACCTGCTCAGCCCCCCTTCTCACAGCCTCGAGAACCATGCCGATATGCCTCTGAACCCTGGCTACAGATTCAAGCCAGTCCCCGTTGGCGACGCGCAGGGTGTGAGGGACTCTCAAGGCGCGAAGGTCGCTGTCGGCGATGCCGTTGAGCTCTTGAACGCTGAAAGCATCGCCCTCCCTAACTGGGAGCTTGCCGCTAGCCGCGGCGCTTAGACCTCTGACGGAGAGGTACGCTGTTGCCCCGGACCTGATCATCACGCCCTCGCTGGCGAAGAAAGCGGTCCAGGGCTCCACCCTTCTCCCATCGGCAATAACCTCCGCATCCCCTGCCACGGCCATCAAGGTTTTACCGTTCAAAACGGCCTCAAACTCCCCGGCCTGGAGCTCGATGGCTGGGGCTGTGAGGCTGTTAAGTGAAAGCAGGTTTGACACGGCGTGGGCGAACTTATCCTGCGAACCCAGGGGGTTAGGCGAAAGGAAAACCCTGTATGCCTTTCGTACTACCAACGTCATACAGCCATACACCGCTTAGGGTGCCTTACACGTCATGTGGTATTTAAGGCTTGCCGATAATAGCTTCGACGCTCGTCGAAAGCTCCGGACTATACCACCCAGTCCTCGATGTTTCTATCCCTCATTACTAGAACTCGAATGAAGCCGGCCAGAAGGATCGTAAACCACAAGGGCTGGTACACTAGGAAGTATAACGGGTAAAGGTATAGGTACGACTTCATGCCGACGTACCGCGATGCTATGAAATGCCAGGACGAGAAGGCGAGGAGCACGGCCAGCAAGGGGATGATGTAGACGATTTGCAGGTTAATGGAGAGAATCGCGGCTAGCGGTATGAACTGGGCCGTCACGGAGGAAAGAGAGAGCAGTGCTAGGTAGAGAGTCTTCGCGAATGTGTGGTTGTAGAGTAGGAAAGGCAGGAGGGTCGACACGAGCGACGGCAGGGAGATCAGCAGGCCCGGTAGCAGCACGTGAGGCATCCTGGCGAGAGCCCTAAACCCCACCCTGTAGTACCTCTGCAACCAGTCCGCTAAACCAACCGCCCACCTTTTCCTCTGTTTGTACCACTTCCTCCACGACTCTGGGGCGTAGTTATAAACCTCGGTGGCGCCGATGTACGTGAACCTATGGCCCTTCAGGAAGCTCCTGACCGCCAGGTCGAAGTCCTCCGAGATTATCGGCTTGAAGAACCCAACCTCCTCCAAGGCCCTCCGCGTGGCGGCGAAGGCAGCTCCGTTGATCGCTACAGTCCTCCCAGCAAAACGGGCCATGAGCTTGCTCGCGAAGTTCGTGGCCACGTACTCTATGTAGACCATTTTCCCAAGAAGCCCCCCGCCAACGACAACCTTCTTTATATCAGCTATATCGAACCCCTTAATCCCATCCACGACTTTCTCGATGAAAAGGGGGTCCAGAACCTCAACGTCGTCATCGAGGAAAACCACAACCTCCCCCCGCGAGAGCCTCAAGGCCGTGTTAAGGGCGCTAACCTTCCCCGCTCTTCTAGCGTTGAAGACAACCCGAACACCCTCGATCCGCGAGAGCGCCGAAGCAACCTCCTCAGACGGCTCGTCCACAACTACGATGATCTCGAGGCTCGGGTACTTACTCCCGGCCAGCGCGCTCACAAGCCTGACAAGCCTGTCGCTCCCGCGGAACGAGGGGATCACAACGCTAACCGACTTGAGCTCCTGACGGCTCTCAACGACCACGGCAGGCACTTCGTCAGACGACACGCTTAGGGGAACGCCGCCATTAATAAATCGTTTACGCGATTAAACAAGCGATGTACGGCGAACACGCAACGGAGGACCTTCAGGGGATCATACTAGCTCTAGCCAAGCGCGACGCCTACAACGGCGTGGGACGCGTCTTCATAACCGAGCTGGAGGCCCAAGGCTTCACGCGCGAAGAGGTGACGGCCGCCATAGAAAGCTTGAAGTCCAAGCATAAAGTTGCGGTCATCGGAGATGTGATAAAGGTTTACTTCCGGGAGAAGCCATGAGGCAGTACAAGTGCCTCAGCACGCCTATAGGCGAGCTCTGCTTCATCGTGGAGGGCAGGATGGTGCTGGCCCTGCACTCGAAGGAGCGCGTCAAGCCAGCCGGGGCCCAGAGAGGCGGAGCCGAAGCAGAGGCTTTCGAGAAGGAGCTTCAGGAGTACCTCCACGGATCAAGAACCAGCTTCACCTTCAAACCCGCGCTCTCGGGATCCAGCTTCAAGCGAAGTGTCCTCGAAGAACTCCTCAAAGTGCCCTACGGGGCGACCACGACCTACAAGGAGATTGCCCGAAGGCTCTCAACAACCCCTCGCTCCGTCGCTGCAGCCCTCAGCTTGAACAACATACTCATAGTCGTCCCTTGCCACCGGGTCATCTCAGCGTCCGGGTGGATAGGAGGCTACTCCTTGGGGGTTGACGCGAAACTCTTCCTCTTAAACCTCGAGAAGGCAAGCCTTCTTTAATCTTAGACGGAGATATAATAAGTTTTAGAAGACTTAGTAGTCATGTCAATTGTTGTTTGATGACAATGACTAGTATTCTTTATGGAATATAGTTTAAAATAACAGAATAGGAAAGAGTTTCGGATTGCTTTTTCGATGCAATACTAAATTTTTCAGAAGATGAGTTCTTTCAGCGGAAGACTTTTCAACTCCTCAAGGAAAATATTTATAAACTAGGTATGGCGAAGAAATAAGATGGCTGAAAGCCGCAGGAGAAATTTGTTGCTGGTAACAGCTGTCATAGCTATAGTACTCGTTGCGGCTATTGTAGCATTCATATTCTTACAGCAGCCACCACCTCAACAACCTACTGCCCCAGCTCAGCAACCAGGAGCTCCTCCTCAGCAACAACCAGTTACACAGCCTACGAAGCCTTTCCATAAACAAATATTATACCTTATCGTTAACGACGAGGGAACCAGGATCAATATGTACAAGACGGGCGTCTTCGACATAGCCGTTGTTACTCCTGCACGTTGGCCTGACGTAAACAACACGCCAGTTGATGGTTTCAGCCTACACCTTGTACGTAGACCCGATAAGCCCCAGCTGACAATACAGTATGTCGGGTTAAACCCGATGAGAGCACCTCTTAATATAACGGAAGTCCGCTACGCATTAGCATACGCTGTACCCTACGACGTGATACTCAACCAAGTGTTCAACAAACTATACACTAGGCTCTACACAATAGTTCCACGCGGGATGCCTGGCTACACAGAGTATGGAATCGTTAAGTTTGAATACAACATGACTAAAGCTAAGGAGCTAATCGCGTCCCTTAAAGCAAAGGGCTTTGACCCGAGCAAGTACACAATCACAATAATCTACAACGAGGGTAACACCGCTCGCCAGCAGATCGCTACGCTCCTTCAGCAGTCGTGGAGCGAGCTTGGTTTCAAGGTTACCGTCGAGGCGTATGCCTGGCCAAAGTACTTGGAGCTTGTTGACAACTTCCAATACGACGTGATGTTACTAGGTTGGATACCTGACTATCTTGATGCAGACAACTTCTTAATGCCATTCGTGTGGGGAGGTGCTGAGTTCAAAAACATAGAGTACGCAAGTAAAGTAGCCGCAGGCGATGTAGGAAAGTACTTAGCCAAGGTAGATGAAGCTATAGAGACTGAAAAATTCATTGTAGTTGTAGGACCTAAAGGCTCAGGTGCAACCTACACTGGGTCAACAAGCAAGCCGCTAGTAGTTGTGGCCTACGAAGTAGATTGGGAGGCTACAAACGCAAACTGGGAGAAGCCGGTAAACATGGTTACACTAGGTACAGGCGGCCTAAAAGATATAATTCTAAGTGCACTCTGTAAGGCCTCTCAGAGAATATTAGAGCCAGACGCCCGAGAAGCGGTTATACAAGCCGCTGTCATCAAGTTCAACAAAGCGAGCTCGCTAATTATGCTTGGTCAGCTCATTACCGGTGAAAACTATGGTAGCTGGGTTTACGGCATGTACTATCCAGTAGGCGCAGTTTCCACCCGCTACGACCTTGTCTGGGAAGACCCCAAGGCTCCTGTGGTTGACACCGGAGTTCTTGGCATCAAAAATAACCCAGAGACAATGGTAATAGGCGACATAGGTTGGCCTGACACCTTCGATCCTGCAAAGTCCTACGAGTCATTCGGTTGGGAGATATTCGAACACACATACAGGAGGCTTGTGACTCTCTGGAAGGAAGAAACCGAGCCTATACCTGACCTAGCCGTAGCATGGGCCTTCAGCAAAGATATGACAGAGCTCTACTTTGTCATAAGAGGTAATGTTGTCGGTTACGACCCGTGGAACAACAAGACTTACCCGATTGACGCTACCGACGTACTCTTCTGCATATGGAGAGCTGTGAGAGCTAATTTGCCAGGTGGACCGCAGTGGATGATTGACGAGTTCATCGATGTGAATGCTTCAACAGTGCTAAGCGAGGAGGAATTGGACAGTATTGCTAGGAGCCAGGGATTAGTGACGGCATTTAAAGGTAAGAGCGCCGAGGTCCACAGCTTAAAGGATCTGCTCAGCTTCTTCGGATATAGTGGATCAACAGCAGGCGTGGTCAAGTTCAAGTTGAAGTTCCCATATGTGCCAATACTGCAAATCTTCCCAACAGGTGTCGGCGCCATCTATCCAATGGAGTACGCGCTAGGCGACCAATACAGCGCCGCAATTGCAGCGTCGAAAAACGGCAAGGATCCTGCAGCATGGGCTAAGTTTGTGCAACCAGGCGAGGATGATCCAATACACCAGTTGCTAGCAAAGAAGCCTGTATCAACCGGACCCTACTACGTGGCCGACTACAAAGAGGACAGTTACATCCTGCTGAAGTACAATCCATATTACTGGAACGCAACGTTGTGGAAAGAACTGTACGGCTTCAAGCCCTAAAACTAATATTTTTTCTTTTCCTCTAACTATGATCAGTTAGGTGACGCTCATGGGGTTGGCTAGCTTCCTCGTGCGACGGATGATATCGTTTATTCCCAGCATTATAGGTGCCCTTCTAATTACGTACGTGATCGCCTATGTGATTCCGACAGACCCCGTTAGGGCATGGGTTGGCGAAAAGTTACTTAACCCGCAGACTCTGGAGGACTTGAGAAGAAAGTATAAATTTGATGCTCCCTGGTACGAGCAATTTGCTTTCCTCGTAACCCAGCTACTGACAGGGCAGCTCAGAGATCCAACAAGAGGTGACTTAGTTGTCGAGCAGGTAGCCCAGCGTTTCCCGGTGACTGTAGAGCTAGCAATCTTTGCATTCTTCTTTACCGTTGTTATAGGAATTCCATTAGGAATTGCAGCTGCGGCGAAGCGGGATAGCGCTCTAGATCTCTTCGTGCGAGTTTTCGCGCTCTTCGGTAGCTCTATGCCATCGTTTGTGCTGTACTATCTTCTCATACTCGTTTTCTACGTGCATGTGAAGACCACGCTTCTGGCAGGTGTTCCCGCATTCTCCAATGCCTGCGCGATGCAACTAGCTGGGCTAAAGGATGGCGTCCCAGTATTTGGTTGGATAGCGTGGGCTGTTGGCCAGGTTCCTATGTTCGGTGCGCTTATGTGCGGCGAGTTTCAGGTAGTTTCCGATACGTTTACAAGAATGTGGTTGCCTGGTTTCGCGCTCGGTGTGCTTTCGGCAGGTTTCATCGCTAGGATAGTGAGGAACAGTCTCCTCGATGCATTGAGTTCTGAGTCAATTCTTTTTGGAAAAGCCCGAGGGCTATCCAGCTGGACAATTTGGAAGCATGCGCTTAAAAATGGCTTTGCGCCAATTATCACTATTCTTGGCCTAGATTTTGCTGGATTGCTGACAGGCGCTATTATCGCGGAGACTATCTTTAACATCCCAGGCTTAGGAAGGTACATTTACCAAGGGATCACGCGCTTGAACTTTCCTATAATCATCGCCGGCACTTTCCTATTCTCCCTGGTGTATATTATCATGAACCTAATTGTAGACATACTATACGCGGTGTTAGATCCTAGGGTAAGGTACTGAGGTGTCGAAACCATGAATTTACTATACACTCTCTTCTCAAAAATCTTGAACGGGTACGTTGCACTAAGGGAAAGGCTAAGCCCGGGCTGGCTAGACAAGAATAGGTCTAAATTGCAGGAGACTAAACTCACGCTTTATGCTTTAGCAACTTCAAAAACCGGAGCCGCAGGGTTACTACTCGTATTTATCACAACTTTCCTCGCAATATTCGGTCCCTTTATAGCGTGGGAGCCCTACGACACTTACCCGCTATTACAAAACCCGAGCTTAGCTGGAATGTTGCCCTACCCCCCATGTTTCGGTACCTGTTCAGGGTTACCGTTATGGGGAACCGACAACTATGGACGGGATGTTCTCTCGTTAGTAGTTAGGGGCTTCAGGATAGCCCTTGTCATGAGCTTCATCATAGTTCTTGTGGGAGCTACAATAGGGGTGATTCTCGGTCTAATTGCGGGCTACTTCGGCGGTTTAGTGGATGAGGTGATAATGAGGTTTACTGATATGATGTTCGCTTTCCCAGGCCTTGTATTGGCGATCGCATTTAGTCTCACGTTGAGGATATCAGTGAGGAACGTGTTGGCGGAAAACCCTGCGCTTACCTCTTTCTTCGCTGCGATTTTCGCCCTAAACCCGGGAGATGCACCGAACATTGCAAACCTCCTCTCTCTTTTCCTCGCCATGATTTTGGTTTGGTGGCCTCCCTATGCTAGGGTTGTTAGAGGCTCCGTACTGACAATAAAGGAGCAGGGGTTTGTTGAAGCCGCAAAAGCCCTAGGCCTTTCCACCTGGAGGATCCTGCGGAAACACATCTTGCCAAACATCCTCTCACCTCTACTTGTCATGCTCACGTTTGACATAGCTACAGCTGCTCTCTCTTCAGCCGCTCTCTCTTTCCTCGGTCTAGGGGCACAGCCCCCTGTTCCCGACCTCGGATTGCTCGTCTCGATGGCTGGTCAATATTTTCCTGAGAGAAGCTGGTGGATAGTTATTGAGGCGGGTACGGCCTTGCTACTCATCTCTCTAGGTTGGAACATGCTGGGGGACGCACTGCGCGACGTGTTTGATCCAAGGACCAGGAGGTCAATAGAGCTGAAAGCGAAGCTGTAGGTGATAGTATATGGCTGAGATGAGTGACGGGCAGGTGCTGAAGGCCCGCGGAGTTACGGTGCGTTTCTACACCTATGCTGGTGTAGTGCACGCGGTAACAGATGCATACCTTGATGTTTTTCAAGGTGAGACTGTTGCCATAGTTGGTGAAACCGGTAGCGGTAAAAGTGTCTTCACTAGAAGCCTCACAGGTTTAATAGAGCCACCTGGTAGAATTGAATCCGGGAGTGTTCTATTCAGGAGGAGAGACGGTACAGTCGTAGACTTATTTAAACTTAGCAGCGAAGAGCTCAGAAAAATCAGAGGTGATGAGATCTCTTATGTGTTTCAAGACCCTAGTAGTGCTCTTGATCCCCTATATACAGCTGGTCATCATATCGTTGAAACTATTCTGGAGCATCGGAAGGCTTCACGGCGAGAAGCGCTACAAGAGGCGGTCATGCTCCTGAAGGACGTCCTTATTCCTACCCCGGAAATACGTGTGAAAAACTACCCACATGAGCTGAGCGGAGGTATGAGGCAGAGGGTTGTTATTGCAACGGCAATCGCGAACAGGCCCCGTCTCCTCATAGCGGATGAACCGACAACTAGCTTGGATGTTACCGTTCAGGCTCAGATACTCGACTTGCTTGCGAGCCTGAAGGCTAAGTATGGGATGAGCATTATACTAATTACTCATAACCTAGGAGTTGTAGCCGAAGTAGCTGACAGAGCATATGTCATGTACGGGGGGAGAATCATGGAGACAGCGGACGTCTTCACGCTTTTTGAAAATCCAGCACATCCATACACCAAAATGTTGTTGCGTGCACTGCCTGATCCTACCAGGAAAGTGAAGAGACTTGAGTCAATACCCGGTACTGTCCCAACACTTATTGATATGGGACCTGGCTGTCCATTTGCCCCTCGTTGCCCTTACGCAATGGATATCTGTAAAAAAGAGTTCCCAGCTTCCGTTATGCTGGGTGACAATCATACGGTTCACTGCTGGCTTCACTCAAAGAAGTGATGGGTATGGCGTTGCTTAGGCTGGAGAATATTAAAAAGTACTTCCGTGTTAGAGGCTCATTGTTCAAGTCTCTTAAAGCAGTCGATGGAGTGTCCTTGGAGATCGGTAGCAGCGAAACGTTAGGATTGGTAGGGGAAAGCGGTTGCGGGAAGTCAACATTAGGTAGAGTTGCTATCCGGTTACTAGAGCCTACCGCAGGTCGCATCATATACGAAGGGGTGGATATAACAAGGCTCAGCAACCGAAAGCTTAAAGAGTTCAGGAGAAGAGCACAGATAGTATTCCAAGATCCAAACACCTCTCTTAATCCAAGAATGACTGTTTACGAAATCTTAATGGAGCCTCTTTACGAGTATGGCATGGTGCCAAGTGATCCTGAAAGCTTTTTAGTCGAACAGCTCAACTCAGTGGGCCTAGGCAAGGAGCACTTATTCCGCTATCCACACGAGTTAAGCGGAGGCCAGAAGCAACGCATTGCGATACTTAGGGCCCTCCTACTCAATCCATCGCTGATTGTTTTAGACGAGCCGACGTCATCCCTAGACGTCTCCGTCCAAGCGCAGATCCTTAATATGTTAAAAGATCTTCAAGCTGAGCATAAGATCTCATACCTTTTTATCTCACACGACATCGCAGTGGTCAACTACATGAGCGACAGAATTGCCGTCATGTACCTTGGAAAGATCGTCGAGGAGGGAAAAGTGGAGGCTGTTCTCGAAAGTCCGGCTCACCCCTATACGAAGTTTCTCTTAAACGCTGTTCCAATACCAGATCCGAAGCTTAGGAACAGGAAAAGGGAAATGCTACAGGGTGAACCGCCATCACCTATCAACGTACCGCCTGGTTGCAGGTTTCACCCGCGATGCCCCTACGCAATGGATATATGCAGGAGGGAGGAGCCACCTTTCTTCGAAATCGAGCCCAACCACCGCGTCGCATGCTGGCTCTACTCCAAGTAAAAATAGCTAGAGCCCCTTTCTCTCAGATGCTCTCTTCTCAAGAATTTTTCGTGAAGAGTAGAGCGCAGACTACTTCTATCAATGAGCAGGAAAACCCGCTCCTGCACATCGAAGTACAGTAGGATGTAAAGAATGCCTTTATACGTTAACCGCTCTGGCTTCAATTCATTAACTAGTGCATGCACATGTGCAGAAGCGTCAGTAAAGCTTCTGAAGAACATCTCCAATCTCTTGAGAGCCATTCTAGATCCCAGCATCCTGGTAGCATAGTAGTCAACAGGCTCAAATGACGAGAATGATGAAGTCTCACTTTTTCCACGCTCCTTACCTATTGAACGGAGCTCATCGAGTACTTCAGGTCCGCATTTAACTGGCTCAAGAATAGGTGCCTCAATCGTAGGCTGTTTCCTCAGCATTGATGTTTCCACTTTTCTTGAGAGCAAGAGCCGAGTATACGCAGAGCCCATTAAAGAGGCAACAAAGCAGTCAACCCCAACACACCAGCCTTCTTCTTCGAGGGGCTCCAGTCTAGCGAACGGATACCAGACTAGCTTCAAAGCTCGCCTCAAAGCCCTAGCGTCAGCTTCTACAAAAACCGTCTCTATTTTCACTCCCCCCTTAAGGTTTGACGATACAATAGTTATACTTTACTTTCGCTTTTTCTCGCAAAACAAAATAAAAGGTAACCACAATTCGTTGTTAACTTTATTCGAGAAATAAAATTATGTTCAAGAACCTATAAAGTGGAAAGTAACTTGGCTTTCAGAGCGAAGAACAGGATAGCTAAGAGAGCTATAGCCACAGGCATCAGCAGGAAGATAGGCACGTTCCTTTCAACAAACCTGCGGACAGCCAGCCCCAAGTCGAACCTCCTCTCGAACAGTTTTCTAGAGGCCCGTATCTCCTGCATATAAATGCTCAAGCTCGAGGCAGAGGCATTCACCTCTTCTACAGCGAGATTAGGACAGGCTCTCTCCGAAACGACTCCCCTCAGGACTCTCCACCCATAAAAGCTCCTTGCGTAGTAGGGTAGCTCACCGCTATCGTCGAGGATATAAGTCCCGTTCAGCGTGGGCGGGCTCACCGCGTAGTCGAAAGCTAAGCCGCTGAGGCTCAGCACGGTGAGGCCCCCGCTCCGGTGAAGGATCACTCTGCCCTCGCTTATGACGCCCGAAAGGCTTTGGGAAGGCTCTGCTCTAACGATTATTAAACCGCTCTCGTTGAAGCTCCAACCCCACACTTCGTCTAAAACCAAAACGAAAGGCTCCCTCCCCTGCTCTTCGTCGAAAACCCCCGCGCCTACAACGTAAACCCTCCCGGTGGTCGGGTCCAGCCAGGCTCGCTTCAGGAAAGTATCCCCCAGTGTCCTGTAGCCTCTAAGCCACAGCAGTCCTCCGACCCTCGACAAACGCGCAGCGAAACCCTGCGCAACACCCTACGCTCTCGGTAGCTCCTCTTATGTTAAATGCTGGTTGTACCATGAGGGTAAGAGGTGAGGGAAGTGGGTGAAGACAGGGTGTTGCTGAGGGCTCAGGATCTGAGAATGTGGTTCGAGATACGTAGAGGTCTGTTCGCGGAACCAGTTCCCCTGAAAGCCGTTGACGGTGTAACCTTTGACCTTGGCGTCGGCGAGGCGGTGTCTGTTGTCGGCGAGTCTGGGAGTGGAAAAACAACGCTTGGAAAAACCATCCTGCGCCTTTACAAGCCAACTGGAGGGAAACTCGTCTTCAAGGGTCGCGACATCACCAGCCTCGACGAGAAGGAGCTGATGTGGTACAAGAGGGAGACCGGCCTCGTGCAGCAGGACCCGTACGGGGCGATGCCGTCCTTCATGACGATCTTCAGGATCCTCGAGGAGCCCCTCATAGTACACAAAATAGGTAGCAAGGAGGAAAGAAGGGAAATGGTATTCAAGGCTCTGGAGGAGGTTAGACTCACACCAGTCGAGGACTTTGCCTTCAAGTACCCACACATGCTTAGCGGGGGGCAGTTACAGAGAGTTGCCATTGCGAGAGCGCTTATCCTCAAGCCCAGCTTGGTTATAGCAGACGAGCCTGTCTCGATGCTCGATGCATCGGTGAGAGTGGAGATCCTCACGCTCATGAGGGAGCTGCAGGAGAAGAGGAACATCAGCTTCATCTACATCACCCACGACCTCTCAACAACGAGGTACTTCAGCGAGCAGATCTTCATAATGTACGCTGGCCACCTCATCGAGCGCGGGCCAACGAAGACGCTTCTCCGAAACCCCCTGCACCCGTACACGCGCGCGCTTTTGGCCGCTATCCCGGACCCCGACCCGGAGAACAGGAAGCGCTTCCGAGAGGTGCCTGCCGGCGAGCCGCCAAGCCTCATAAACCCGCCCCCGGGTTGCAGGTTTGCTCCCAGGCGCCCCTTCGCGACGGAGAAGTGTAGGCGTGAGGAGCCGCCCGAGTTCGAGGCTGAGCCAGGGCACTTCGTTAAGTGCTGGCTTTACGCCGGTACCTCCTAGCTTATTTTGACTCCGTACTTCTCCTCGAAAATCTCAATTATCCTCCTCCCATCCCCCAGCATGTCGTGGTCATTGTTGAAAAATATGTAGGCTCTCTCGGGCTTTGACTCCACGATTTTTCCCGCGACCTCAAGCAGCTCCTCGTCCAGGTACCCGTAGTTGTACCAGGTCAGCCGACCGTGCATCCTGACGTACACAGTTCCACAGATATTCACTACCCCGATCTCCGGCAACCCCTCGAAGAGAGGCGAGTCGGGTGTCACAAAGTAAATGCAGTTCTCTTGGAAGAAGGAAACAGCCTGCTCGCTGAACCATGAGAGGTGTCTGGGCTCGACAGCAATCTTATCGCACAGCCCAGAGAAGCACCTCAGTCTCTCCTTCATCTCTCCGGTGAACGCGGCGCTAGGTGGGAGCTGGAACAAGTAGAAGTCTATCCTCTCCTCGAGCGGTACGAACGCCTCGCGGAACTTCTCCCACAGAGGTACCGCCTTCTCGTTCAGTCTCCTTATGTGCGTTATACTCCTGTGGACCTTCACGGCCCAGCGCAGTTTTCCCGACTCCTCCAGCCACTTCGCCACCATGCTTCGCTTCGGAAAGCTGTAAAAGCTCATGTTGAGCTCGATCGCGTTAAAACCCGATTTTTGCGCGTACCATGCGAGGCCGTCAGGGTTCCAATCGTAAACCCACCCCGACGTCCCCACGTAGAGTTTTAGGCCCATCAATAGACAATCTTTGCTCGGGTATTTCAACGTTCTCTGAAAGGCCTCGTAACAGTTAATTATGCTTAACGTGTTTGAAAGTCATGAACTGTATGTGTGTTTCAGGGAAACTATCGTCCTTAATCCTAGTCTCCCTGGTACTGGCAACTGTATTTTTCGCCAAGCTTGGCTATGGCCAAAGCCTGCTCTTCTTCGGCAGAGTGACCGACACTCAGCTGAACCCCGTAAAGGGAGCGGAGGTAGCTGTATTCAGCAACAACCTCCTAGTGACGTCGGTCACTACGGACAAAGACGGCAACTTTAACCTGAGGATTCCCGCAGGCACGTACGTCCTAAGAGTATACCTCAAGGGCTACGCCCCGCGGCAGATACTCCTCGTGGCCACACAGGAGAAGGCTGGAAGCTTAGGCACGATAGTGCTCGAACCAGCGATCTCGATTTACGCCGAAACCACGCAACTAACGGTTTACCAGGGAGACTTCCTAAACTTTACGATCCGGGTTTCGAATAAGGGGTTAGACCCGCTGACCGTCTACTTCAAGCTCGAGAAGCCTGAATCATGGGTCGGGTACATCGCTCTCAGCGGGGGGCTCCGCGTGGACAACATTGTCGTCGACGCGGGGGCTGAGCGGGCAGTTTTCCTCAACCTGAGAGTCCCCCTGAACGCCAGCGGCGTGGTCAGAGTCAGCCTTGAGGCGAGCTGGAGTAACCTCTCGAGTGTGTTGCCGTTCGTTTTCACGGTTCAGCCAAAGAAGTGGAATATCGTTGAGTTCCCCGCAGTAAGTATAGGCGCCTACCCTGGAGCCCAGCTGAGGATCCCTATGCAGGTCACTAACCCGTTTTCGGTGGACATGGATTTCCTGCTATCAGCCTCCGTCCCCCAAGGGTGGGTGGCAACGATAATCGACGCGAACAGCCTAAGTGTCTCAGCTCTGGCTTTGCCGCCGCGTGCATCAAAGCAGCTTTTCCTTATTCTTTACGTGCCTCCCGGGGCAACGGTGGGCAAGTACCCTGTGTATGTTTACGCCGACTCCGCTGGTAGTCGCTACATAGCCCAGCTCGAGGTCTCCGTCGAGAGTCGGTTCGACCTTCTTAACTTAACTTTGGCCTCAACAAGGCTCAACTTGACGGGAGGCACATCTAGCTCTGTCCCGGTGATCGTGAGGAATGACGGAAACATGCCAACAGTGGTTCTGCTTAAGGCCGTAACTAGCACACCCGAGCTACGTCTCACCTTCTCGGTCTCGGGGCAGCCTGGAGGCTCCTTCTACCTGTTGCCAGGCGAGACCAGGCAGGTGAACCTGCTGATTGATGCCTTACAGTACATTACACCGGGAACGTACGAGGTGAGGGTCTACGCGAACGGCACCACGAGCTCAGCGGAGAAGGTACTCCTCGTTGAGGTAACTGGGGTTAGACGCGTGGAGGTCGTGAACTCCAACTTCCTGGTGGTAGCCACACCCGGCTCAGCAGCCCTTTACAGGATATACATCAACAACACGGGCACTTACCAGCTAAACTCTGTAACTCTAAGGGTAGACGACGCGCCTCACAACTTCAAAGTATTTATTCAGCCCGACAAGCTGACGCTCCTCCCAGGGGAGACCGGCTACTTCGAGATCCAAGTCTTTGTACCCAGCGACGCCAGTGAAGGCGTCTACAACCTCCAGTTCACAGTCGAGGCCGACGGCGTCTCCACCACCCGTATCCTCTTGCTCTGGGTTCGATACGAAACCGGCTTAAGCTTCATAGTTCTTATGGGCTCAATGGTCTTCGTGAGCTTTCTCCTAGTCTTCTACGGCAGGAGGAAATTCGCGCAGGGAGCGTAAATGGACGTGGCGAATCTTGCTCTGATCTACTTGCTGGGCGTCGAAACAGCATTCACGCCGTGTTTTCTCCCAGTCCTGCCTGTTTTCATAAACTTCGTCGCCGGCTTCGGGAGAGAGCGAGCCTTACTGACAAGCGTGCTCTTCGTTACGGGTTCGACTGCAAGCCTCATGCTCTACAGCTTGCTGGCCGCTTACGGGAGTAGCTTTGTGAGACCCTTCCTACAAGCGGGCTTAGCGCCACTCACAGTCGGCGTGGGTCTGCTCCTCATAAGCTTGGGAGTCGTTTTACTTACCCCTGAGCGGAGAATCTTATCGATGCTACCCTCTGTCCAACCACGCTTCAGAAAGATCTCCATGCTTAACGCGCTCGTGCTGGGTTTTACTTTCACGCTGGTGGCTGCCCCGTGCGCGGCGACATTCCTAGTGGCAGCTTTCTCGCTCGTCTGGCTCGGATCTATGAACAGCCAAAGTGAGGCCATCCTGACGGCACTGGTTTACGCGGGAGGCGTTAATACGCCGTTTCTGCTTCTAGGGCTCCTCACAGGGAAAGCGAGCGAGAAGCTTACGCGAAGTCCCGCGGTGAGGCACAACGAAACAATATCCGGCTTCATCATGATCTTGCTTGGAGCGCTGACAGTCGTCAGCGTGGAGAATTACGACCTCTACTCGCAGTACGTAGCCCAGGCTCTGGCTCCCTATTTAGCGCTTCTTTCGCTTCTGTCTGGCATCTTCTATGCGAGAGCCGCACTGCGACTTGGTGCGAAGATCAACTCTCTGCCTCCAATGCTTCTCGGCACTGGTATACTGCTCTTGGGCATTTCAGACACAGCGCCCCTGTTCTGGTTTATACCGCATGTTGAGACTGCGGGGGCGGTTCTGTCTCTCGCCTCCCGGGTTCTTATCGCGGCAGGCGGTTTAATGCTAGCCAAACCCGTCCTCCTATCAGTTCTCCCCCTAGTGCCCCTCACGAGCACCACTCTCGTGCTGGATTCTTTGATGTTGCTCTCCTGGATTGCTGGACCTGGGCGCCGCGACAGGGATCACCTCTTTGCGGCTCTCTTTCTCATGATTCACCTGATTATGGATGCTGTGCCGGTGGCTGTGGAGCTCCCGCCGGTAGCCATACTCTTGCTGCAGCCGTTTTCCTACCTAAGCTTACTTGTTCCAGCTATGAAGCTCTCGCGCGTGTTAACCGGGTTACGCCTGCTTGAGGAGGTTTAGGAGCAGCTTGACCAGCTTTTTCTCCGGGTTAAGCTTGTAGTAAGGAACGGGGCTTGAGTCCACAACCTTTAGGAAGCCTTTCTGGGAGAGCCATTCAAGGATAGGTCGCGCTCTCGAGATGTTCACAACTTCTTTCTCAACCGCGTAGGCGTTGAATGACTGTGACGGATCCTCCAGGTATTTTCTAACGAAGAACATGAAAACCCTGAGGTATCCCTGCGACCTCCTCGGGACTAACGAGGCTAATTCCTCTTCGACCTCCTCAAAAGCCGAAGAGCTCCTTTCTGCGCGCATACAAGACCTCCAGGATAGACCTTTTTGCATCCCGATCATCGATGCCGGTTAACCTCGCGGCGAGGTCCCGCTCACCCACACACACTTCGAGCCACCTTGAAAAATCGCCTCTTCGAATGTGGAAGCGAGCGCTATCCTCAGGTGCTTTCTCGAGAGCTTCAATGAGTGAAAAAACGTTCCACGCGACGTGGCCCGTGGGCTTACCCTCTGCGAGGTGGAAGATGAACTCACAACCCGTTTTAACTCGCCTCATCCAGACGTACCTGAGCCTCGCCTCGCTGTTCTCCTGGAGGCTGAAGCGAACCCGCGCCTCCAAGTCCGATATAGCGTCGGAGTAGCACATGTATGCATGGAAAGGTGTCTCGAAGGGGCTAAAGTACGAGTGCACGTCCCCGGGTCCCCCTCCCTTCGTGGACATGTAGTAGAAGTGGTCGCTTGTGGAGAGGAGCCTCCAGAGCCTCAGCAACCGCTCGTCTCTCAGCGCCTTGATCTGCAACCAGAGGTTTGAGTGCCTCTCAAAGGCGTAGTCCTGCATGAAGTTGCCTAGCCACGCGCTAAGGTCTCTTTCAAGATCAGCCCAGGATATAGTCTGCCCCTCTGGGACATCTATCTCGTCGCGCGGTGGTACCTTTTCAGCGACCTCAGAGGGCGTGGAAAACTGGAGGTGGTCCCACTTCAAGACTTCGCCGGGCAGCCAGCGGAGAAACTCGAAGATTCCTGTCTCTGCCGGGAAGTGTTCCCCGAAGGTCTCATAGTCTATCGCGATAACGATCACGTCGCCGGGTGTGGCGGCAAGCCACGCTGAGTACTTCTCGGCTGTGAGCGGGTACTCGCTCCACCACCTGCTAGCGAACCTGAAGCCTATGTCGTCTGAGAGCCTGTAGTTCCTCATGAGAACGCGAATGCCTGCTCCCTTTGCCTTGTAGACGTAGTTCGGGCTTCTCCACATTAGTACCCGCTCAACGCCCTCCGTTAAAACAGCCTTGTAGCCAAGCCTATCGAAAACCCTTCCGATGTAGTTATTGTAAATGAACTCCGTGTTTTCAACAGAGGTTGGAGTCACGCCGAAGTAGGTTCGAATCTTCTCGCTGTGCATCTTCATCTGGTCTATGAACTCCTCTTCGGAGACGAGGAAGCTCAGGCTGTGGAAGTACGTCTGGTCTAAGAACTCGACTAGACCCGTGTCAGCTAGCTGCTTGAAGCTGTCAAGCAAGTCGGGGAACCACCTCTCGGCCTGCTCTAGGAGAACCCCCGAGATACTGTACGCAACCTTGAACTTCTTTCCGTGGTCCTTGAAGTGGTCTATATGCTGAAGAATCACAGAGTTTGCTGGAAGGTAGCACCTCTTCGCAACTCTCTCTAAAACCTCCCGGTTGAGTCCTTGGTCGAAGTATATGCCCTCAAGCTCATTCAGGTCGAGCCTCCCGCCGGCTACTGTGGCCTCATTGAGCTTCCACGGGATGTTACGTGCAACGCGGTAAGGTTGATGAACCTCAAAAACGAATACTATGTGCTTTATCCTCGAACACCGTGATAAGAACTATGTAAGGAGCATAAATACTTATTTTGATTCACCCTCTACTCCGGTAGCGTTCAACGGCCTTACTTATAGCCTGGAGTGCTTTTTCCCGCCCATGCCAAGCTTTGACTTTTACCCACTTCCCGGGCTCCAACTCCTTGTAATGCTCGAAGAAGTGCTTAATCCTGCTCTTGACCCCCTCGTCTATGTCGTCAACGTCCCTTATCTTGCTGAACCTGTTATCTATCTTCTCGTGCGGCACCGCCACAACCTTGCTGTCTGGCCCGGCCTCATCCTCCATTTCGAGCAAAGCAACAGGCCTGGCTCGGACAACGCTTCCCGGCACGAATGCATCGAAGCTTAAGAGCACGACGTCCACAGGATCCCCGTCTTCCTCAAGCGTGGAAGGTATGAACCCGTAGTTAAACGGGAACACCATTGACGTGAATAGAACCCTGTCCACGAAAACGGCTCCAGTCTCCTTGTCGACCTCGTACTTGACATTGCTGTGCATCGGAATCTCAATCACCACGTAGATGTCTTCAGGAGGGTTTTTACCGGGAGGTAGCGTCTTCATACATCTTACGAACTGAGCGTCGGAGTATATATCTGCTACTCTATGCTTAGACCCAATGGGAGGCTTCACTCAGCTTTAAGCACCGTGCCTATCGCCCTAGTCCTCGAGTCTCTGAGTATGAACCTCTCACCCTCCTCGACGTACCACGTCTTTGTCATGAACCTTAGTTTCACCAGCCCAGAGTCTCCAGTCCGCATGGGTTCAACCTCCATCCACGTGAATTCGACAGGTGTTCTAATAGAGTGGATGTGCAGAACGGTTTGGTACCCTACCTTGATCGTGGTCGGGTGCTTAAGTATGAGCACATCGGCAACGATCGCTCTCGACGCGTGGAGAGGGGTCTCCGAGAGGGCGAGGCCCTTCTCGACTTCCTCGACTGTGAAGTCCGTTATGGCTAGCGTTGCCTCCTCGCCAGCCCTGGCCGTCGATGAGGGTACGCGGTTTACGTGGATAGACTTAACCCTGGTCCTCCTCCACTTACCGTCGCGCGTCGGTCCAAGGTAGTAGAAGGAGTTCTCGCGGACTATGCCCCTTTCAATGGCAACGGCTATTACGGTTCCGACGCCTCTCACGTTGTAGATGTCGGTGACGTAGGCGAGGAGGGGCTTTCTCTCCAACTCTACCCACCTCTTCCTGGGTGGCAGGATGTTGATGAACTCTGTGAGGAGCTCTAAGCCGGCGCCTGTGGTGTTAGAGAGCCTGAAGATGGGGACAACGCGGCCTGAGGGCATCAGGGGGGCGATGTCATAAGCTTCCTTCAAGCTCTTAACGATAACTGGCTTCTTGTCAAGTCTCCTCAGAATCTCACAGGTTTCCTCCAGGTACTGTCCCTCCACCTCAGGGCTGACAATGTCTACTTTGGTAAACACCACGAAAACCGGTATGTGGAGAGCTGCGCAGATTCCCAAGTGCTCACGGCCCATCACCTGTAGGCCAGTGTTACTAGCGACAACGAGCATAGCGTAGTCAGGGTACTTAGACATCACGCCTCGCAGGGCCGTCCTCAAGTACCTTTCATGGCCCCCCACGTCGACCAGCGATACGACTTTTTTCGCCGAGAGATAGATTTGGGCCTCGTCGAGCGGATTAGGGAGGTTCCAGTTGACAGGCCTCCCGTGCATGTCGAATCCCAGTATCCTGACGGCGACGGAGGAGGTCCTCCCAGTGATAATCTCGTGTGAAAACCTTGCAACCCGGCGCATGTTGCTCCCCCTGCCGTCGTCGAGAACACCCGTACAGAGAGTGCCCACGGTCGTACTCTTACCAGCGTCAACGTTCCCCAAGACGACTATATTCACCTGTGCTGGAGGGTTCTCCTCGCGCGAGAGCCTCACCAGCACTCTGATTAGCGACCTACCGGATATTGTTCTTCTGTCAAGTATCCTTATGCTAGCGCCTATCCGGCTAGCGGCGTCAGCGAGGTTCTTTATCGTTTCTTTTTCCTCCTCCTCTGATAGGCCTCGAACCGTGCCGTCGTCGTTTAGCCCCAGAACGTAGATCGCCTCACCACCCCCCTCGAAGAGCCGGTACTTCATCTGCGATGCGAGCCTCTCCAGCCTCTCGTCATCTACTTTGGTCAGCACCGACTTGTACTCAACTGGACCGCTCTCGTCCTCCTCAGGGTACGCCACGCCTTATCGTCATGATGATTAACGGGGACGCCCTATTATTTGTAACCTCGAAGAGTAAAAGCTTTTTAGCGCCCATCGCTAGCTTATCAAAAAGTAGTATGCTGTTTGCGAGAGTGTACATTGGAACTTCAGGTTGGGACTACGAGGATTGGATAGGTCCCTTCTACAGCCGTGAGACAGGGCTCTTCAGCCAGTACGCTAGGGTCTTTAACACCGCTGAAGTTAACTCTACTTTTTACGCGCTCCCAACGCGCAGGTTCCTGGAAAGTCTCTTTCAGGCGGCTCCAAGGAACTTCGTTTTTTCACTGAAGATGTACAGGGGGATCACGCATAAAAAGCTCCTCAACCCCAAGCTTGCCGAGCAGGAGCTGGAGCTCTTCTTCAAGTCCCTAGAGCCTGTTCGAACCACGGGGAAGCTAGGAGCGATCCTGATACAGCTCCCCCCAAGAGGGGTGAAAGAGATCCCCTGGTTCCGCGACTTCCTAGAAGCGTTGCCCAAAGGCTACCGCTACGCTGTCGAGTTCCGGGACACCAGCTGGCTTACGAAGGAGACTTACAGGACTCTATCGGACTTGAGCATCGCTTACACTACAGTAGATGAACCGCTGTTACCTCCAGAAATCGTGGTAACGTCGGACTTCTCCTACGTGAGGTGGCACGGCCGAGGTGAAAGACCATGGTACTACTACCACTACACGATTGAGGAGCTGAGGGAGTGGGTGCCCAGGCTTCAGAAACTTACCGAAAACACTAGGTTGCTGCTCGGTTACTTTAATAATCACTTCAGGGGATTCGCGCCCCACAACGCCCTCCAGATGCTGGCCCTGCTCGGCATGCTGGATAGGGAGAGGAGAGAGATGCTCGAACGCATGGATAAGTACTTCTCCTCGGCGCCTAGAAATGAACTTGAGAGGGCTCAGAGGGCTGTTGCTTCAGGAGACCTAGAGACAATCCTCAAGGTGTTAGCCGGCGAGAAGAGATTTGCCAGAGGCCTTGAAATCGACGACCGCGAGGTCTCGCTTGAGGTGCTCGGTGACAGCGTGAAGGGCAGGGTGAAAAACTACGTCATAGACATCGACGTCAAGGACAAGCGGATCTACCATGACTGCGAAGACTGGAAGAAGCAGGTGGAAAGCAAGAGGTTTTGCAAGCACATGGTGAAGTTCTTCCTGAAAATGCCGCGAGAAGTAGCGGTAAAGCTTCTAGTGGACATAGTCTCTAATGCCGACGAGTGGGAATTCGCGGCAGGCACCTCGGAATAGGGAGAATAAGCGAGCAGTCCTCGGAAGCTAGCCTCAGGTAGTCCCCGCTCCAGTACAGGAAGGCCGTGTAGGCGGCTGTAACAGCGTCGAGTGCATCACCGGTTAACCTTCCAGTGGGGAGCTTTACCCCAAGTGCTCTTAGACCGTGCTCTAGCCCGGCTAGAGACCTCTTGCTTCTAGGGAGGCAAAGGACATCCTGGCTTCCACCTGGATAAACCTCAAGAATGCTGAGGCCAGCTTCCTCCAGTAGCGAGCGAAGCCTCATCCCTCGGAGTGTCAGGCTCAGCATGGAAGGCATTGTTGGAGGGAAGAACCTGATGCCGAGGGAGATTAGTACTTTCTCGCATCCACGGATCCTGCTCTTGGATGGCAGGCTTAGTGGTGCGTCGATGCCCGTATACATCGGCCTCACGCTAGAAAGAGCTTCATGTATCTCCTCGTCTGTTGACAGCCCAAAAACTCTGGCTGTAAGGTTCTCGTCGAGTAAAGCCACATAGGTGGGCTTCTTCTCCGAAGAGGAGAGGTCCACGCCTGCGAACCACATAATCTACTTAGGAAGCGTTACTCCGCGCTGTCCCTGGTACTTACCCTTGTAAACCACGGGAGGCCCCTCTATCCTGTAAAAGGCAACGTGCGCGAACCTCATTCCCTTCTTGAGGACTATGGGGAACGCCCCGCCGTGGATCTCTATTGTGAGTTCTCCCTCAAAGCCGGCGTCTATAAGCGTCGGGGGTATTGAGACGCCCAGTCTCGCGAACGTGCTGCGAACCCCGATAAGCCCAGCCACATCTTCAGGCATTTTAACGTACTCGAGTGTTGTGACGAGGACTTTCATGTAGGGCTGTAAAACGAATGTGTCAGCCTTAAAGACCTTGTAGTAGTCCGAGATATTGACCTCTTTAAGCCTGTCAGGGTCGAGAGGCTCTGGATTATTCAGCAGGACTGCAACCTCCTCACCTATCCTAAGGTCGACGCCGTTCTCCCGCACGATCTCTTCTGAAAAAGGCTCGATGACAAGCTTACCCTCTTTTATCAGACGCCTGATCTCGGCTCCCGAGAGCATGATCATAAAAACCCCAAGCGGCCTTTTTTTCCCTATCGTTTAGCTTTAGCGTACTCGCAAATATCTCTGAGAGGGCACACCTCGCACCTGGGGTTTCTAGCTTTGCAGATCTCTCGCCCCAACTTGATTAAAAGCAGGTGCGCCTCCAGCCTCCTTTCAGGCCTAAAGACCTTGTGTAGGTCTATCTTTATTCGAGAGTACGCGTTTGACCGCGTAAGCCCCAGCCTCCGCGCTACCCTCTTAACGTGTGTGTCGACAGGGACTACTGGGAAGCTAGTATTAGCCAGAAGAACATCTATGGTTTTATCTCCGATGCCCTTTATCTTGCTTAGCTCTTCCCTCACCTCCTTCTCACCCTTCTCCAGCAGGCGCTCGAGACTCCCTCCGTAGTTTTCGACCAAGAGCTTTGAGAGCGAGACGATCGCCTCAGCTTTCTGTCGTTGGAGGCCCGCAGGGGATATCACTCGGGCGAGTTCCTCGACGTCAACCTTTGAGAGTGTAAGAGGGCTGACCCCAACCTCTTCTTCGAGTCTTTGAAGAGCCCTGAAGGTGTTCTTCTCCGTGGTGTTCTGGGATAGTATCGTAGCTATGAGCACCTTGAAGGTGTTCTTCTCTTGAGCGGCTTTGAGTGCGGCAAACTCATCACTGCTTATTCTAAGTTCTCTGCCGAGCCTGTGGAGTATAAGGTCACCTAACTCGTAGCTTTCATGCACGTTGCTAGGTTAAGGTGAAAGCGTTAAAAGTGCGTTGTTTCGGAGACACACTTGTGAAGCTCAGCCTACTGATCGCAAACGATGACGGCATCAGCACTGGTCTAAGGGCACTTGCCAACGCGGCCGCCGAGAGAGGTCACGACGTGTTTATCGCGACGACGAGCAACCACTCTAGCGGAGCCAGTAAGTCTATCTCGTTTAAAGCTAGGTACAGGCTCACCAGGCTCTTCGACAAGTACGATGCCCTGGTTGCGGACTCAACTCCGGCAACAGCTGTCGGCATAGCCCTTGACTCTCTTGGCAGGAAATTCAATTTCGTGATTAGCGGCGTGAACAGCGGCCCCAACATCGGCTTGTGGGATGTCCTATCCTCAGGAACCGTGGGGGCTGTGCTAGAGGGGGTTACACGTGGTTACAAGGGGATTGCTGTTTCGCTAGTTGCCCGGGACTGGTCTGAGTACCAGAGCCTAGGGTACGAGGCCTACTATACTGCTGCAAGGTTAGCTATCAATTTACTCGAGCTTCTCGCCGACGAACCGTGGGAAGCCCCACTGCTTAACTTGAACGTCCCAACGTGGACTCTAAGAGGAGTTCAAGTCGCGACACTTGAGACCGCTTCTCAATTCGAGGTGTATAAGTGTCGGGAAGGGCTCTGCGATATGAGCAGGTGGACGTTGGAGAGCGCCTATAGGTGCGCTACACCGAACAGCGACGTATGCCTTATCAAACAGGGTTTTGCCACGTTGACCCCTCTTACCTTCGCTGTGACAGGCCCGATGGACTGGCTTGTGAAAAAGCTGGGAAAACGGGAAGCCACTTTTAGCTGGATCACCTAGCCTCTAGCTCTCTGAGCCTTGCTGACTCCCTACCGCTACTTCGAGTCGCCTTTACATGGCTACTTCTTCCTTCATCGTAGCACCTCTAGGTATTCATGGACGCCCGGTTTTAGGGCGAGTCGTTTTGCCCACCTGCTTTTAGCCGCGTAGCTGAAGCGTACCTCTTCTCTTTAATGCAAGCTTACAGGAGTAGACTCGCCACTAAAAATACCCGCTCCCGAAACCCGCCGTCACAAAAGTTTAAAGATATGATGGAGGTTTATCGCGGGATGAAGATGACCGAGAAAGCCAATGTAGTAGTAGTGGGTGGCGGTCCTGCAGGCATGACCGCCGCCTCAAGGGTAAAGAGGTTTAGGCCCGACTGGAGGGTTGTTGTCTTCGAGAGGAGCAAGTATGTGAGCTACGCTCCATGCGGTATTCCGTACTTTCTCGGGGGACTCGCCAAGAGCGTCGAGGAGCTGGTTCACTACCCTGTGAGAGTCTTCACCGAGGAGAGGGGCATCGAAGTTCACACCGAAGCGGAAGTCGTGGAGGCGGGCGAGGGATACGTTAGAGCCCGCTTCAAGGACGGAACCGAGAGAACCTACGAGTGGGATAAGCTTCTAATAGCTACTGGAGCGCGGCCTCGGGTACCACGGATTCCCGGGACCGAGCTGACGGGTGTCCTAACTCTTAGAACCCTCGAAAGCGCCGAGGAGGCCAAACGTGCATTGTCTCAAGCTGAAAGAGTCGCGGTTGTTGGTGCTGGATACATCGGCTTAGAGCTAGCTGACAACCTCGTGAGAATCGGCAAGAAGGTGATCTTGATCGAGCTTCTACCTCACGTTATGCCTACCCTCGACCACGACATGGCTGCGCTGGTTGAGAATGAGCTTGTGAGAAACGGTGTAGAGCTCCACCTTAATGAAACGGTAAAGGAGGTGACCGGCAACGGGAAAGTTGAGAAGATAGTTACCGATAAAGGCGAGTACAGAGTCGACGCCGTCTTCTTCGCCACAGGTGTTGCCCCCGAAACAGCGCTGGCAGAGATGCTTGGGGTGAAGAAGGGCATCACAGGCGCCGTGAGCGTGGACGCCTCGATGTCCACAAACAAGGAGGGTGTTTACGCCGCCGGGGACGTCGCCGAGACAGTAAACCTCGTAACAGGGAAGCCTGACTGGTTTCCGCTAGCCCCCGTTGCGAACAAGATGGGTTACGTCGCGGGCGCGTCGCTGGCCGGGTTGAAAGAGACCTTTCCGGGGGCAGTGGGAACTGCCGTCACAAAGGTCTTCGGACTAGAAGTGGGGAGAACAGGGCTAACCGAGGAGCGGGCCGTAAAAGAGGGCTTTAAACCTGTGTCCGCGACAATAACAGCTAACACGAGAGCCAGTTATTATCCCGGTTCAACTCGAATGACAGTTAAGCTCATAGCAGACGGCTCTACGGGGCAGCTCCTGGGAGCGCATGTAGTAGGAGGGGATGGCGTTCTGGCGAGGATAAACGCGCTTTCTGTGCTCGTCGCGAAGAGGGCAACGGTCAGAGAGGTGTTCTTCAGTGATCTCGCATATGCTCCTCCCTTCGCCCCAGTCTGGGACCCCGTAATCGTGGCTGCTCGAGTTCTTCTCGGGAAGCTTGCGCAGAGCTAAACCTCTCCTTTCTCTCTGCTAGGACGTAAGCGTACCCTCCCTTCACGAGAATTACCGACCCAGCCACTGCCAGCAAACTGGAGACCGCAACCTGTGCGTCGAGAGCTTGCTGGTTGTACCGCGCGAAGTACAGTGTGATCTCGACTGTAGAAGTGCAGGCTTTACACCCAGACTTGACGCTTACGAGCACTGGACTGCTGTTGAGGTAAACAGTGCCTGATGCGGTCCTAGCGGCGTCCTGTATGAGGAGTTTCCCCGTTTCCTGGTGCCCTTCATCGTAGAAGGTGAGCGTCAGGTTTACGAAGCGATCTCCCGTGTACGTCAAGTTGAATAAAGCCTTCTGTGAGAGGCCTGTTGGGAGGGGGTAAGTTTCTTCGTGATCTAGAGGCAAGCTGACCGTTATGGGTATTTTCTCGCGTGGTGAAAGCTGATAGCCAATACTGGCGGCCAAGATCGCACCTACGGCTAAAAGGACAAAGCCTATGATAATCAGCTTTACTGAAAAAGCTCGGGTGACCCGAGTTTCCGGCTGCATTCATTATCACCAAAAGAATGGGGTCATAAAAACGTTGTACTAGTGTCGTCTACACTGCCGCTCTTCTAACTCCTATTTTCACTCTGACATCTCCGATCTCCCACTCCTGCACTAGCTCACCCTCTACCTCATCCTCCTCTGCGAGTCTGAGCGAGAGGGACCTAGACTCAGTTTTCAAGTACTCTTTGAAGTCGCTCAAGATCCCCACGTACTCTTCCGGAGCGTAAATGGTCACGTCAATGTACTCGTTAACGGCAAGCCCAAGCTGCTTTCTCATGAACTGTATTCTCCTGAGAACGTCGCGCGCAAATCCCTCCGCTAACTCCCTCTCACTCAACGTTAGGTCTAGCACGACATAGCCCCAGCTCAAGCTTTCTCCATCGAACCCCGCTTTCCAGCCCTCACTTACGTTAACCATCTCGCGCGTGATCCGGTAGGTCTTGCCGTTGTGCTCAATCTCGGCGTAGCCTTTTTCCACCAGCGAAGTCGCTATTTCGGCTTCTCTTTTAGCAAGGAGGTCTAGCACAATGTTTGTCTCCGACTTGAACAGGGGGCCTATGGTGCGGTAGACGGGTTCGATCTTCAAGACCTTGAAGTCTTTAACGGTGGAGGAGTCGGCGACAACAACCCTCTTGACGTTCACTTGAGAGGTTATCACGTGCTCCATCGTTTTCGCTGCCTTTGAAACCCGCGCGTCGTCGGTAAGTATGTACAGAGCTGGGAGAGGTTGCCGTATCTTAACACCCCTGCGCATCCTTATAGCAAGCGCTCTCTCGACTATCTCGCGGGCTACCTCCATCTCTTTCTCCAGCTCTTCGTTTATGAACTCGAGCCGAACCTCCGGCCATGGAAGCGCATGAACACTGGGCGCCTCGCCTTCCTGTCTGAACGATTCAAGGTATATTTTCTCTGTGGTGAAGGGGATGATCGGGGCCGCTACCCTCAGGAGCCTCTCGAGCACATAACTGAGGGTCGCGTAAGCTGTGATCTTAGACTCCTCCTCCTCTTCGACCCAAACACGAGGGCGAATGAGCCGAATGTACCAGTGGCTCAGGTCTTCTACTACGAAGTCTCTGAGGAGCCTAGCCGCTCGGTGAAGGTTCAGGCTCTCGAAAGCTTTCCTGGTCTCGTCTACAAGCCTTTCGAAGCGGGAAAGAAGCCACAGATCCTCAACGCGGAGCCTTCCCAACAGGCTATCTATGGGGTGCTCTTCTGGGTCGAACTTGTCAATGCTCATGTAAAGGCTGGCGAAGTAGTAGACGTTCCAGAAGATGTTTAGGTCTGAGTACACCTCCTCCAGCCCCTTCCACGAGAACCTCAGGTCTTCCCATGTCGTGTTCCTGAGAACAAACCAACGGAAAACATCCCTGCTACCATACTTGTATTCAAGGATCTGTTTAGGCTCAACGTAGTTGCCGAGCGACTTGTGCATCTCCCGCCCCTGCTCATCCAGGGCAAACCCGTGCATCAGCACTCTGCGGTAAGGCGACTGGTCGAATGCTATTATACCACTCCTGAGAAGCGAGAAGAACCAGCCGGCTATCTGGTCGTGCCCCTCGATTATGAGGTCCACAGGCCAGAGAGCTTTAAGCATCTCCTCGTTTCTCGGAAACCCCAGTGACGCGTAGAAGGCGACGCCCGAGTCAAGCCACACGTCCAGCACGTCAGGAACACGCCTCATGACCCCCCCGCATTTCGGGCATTTTAGCGTAACTTGGTCGATCCAAGGCCTGTGCAGGTCGGGAAGCTTAACCCCCCCTGCCAGCTCTTCAAGCTCCCGCTTGGAGCCAACGACCACTCTCTCGCCGCACTTCTCGCAAACCCATATCGGTGCCGGCGTCCCCCAGTACCTCTGCCTCGATATAATCCAGTCGCGAAGACCAGCAAGCCAGTTCTTGAACCTCGCGTACCCAGCCCACCCCGGAACCCATTCCACCTTCTCCGCCTCCTCTAGCATCCTGTCCTTGAGGTGAGTTACTCGTATGAACCACTGCTTGGTTCCGCGAAGTATAAGGGGGGTTTTGCAGCGCCAGCAAATGGGGTACCTGTGCTTCAGCGTCCCAGCGTGCAGCAGGAACCCCTTCTTATCCAGGTCTTCTATGATGACTTTGTTAGCCTCGCGTACCGGCAGGCCTGCGTACTTGCCCGCCCCTTCAGTCAATCTCCCCTTCTCGTCCACGAGGACGACGACTGGTAAAGAGTACCTTTGAGCAACTATGAAATCCTCCTCCCCATGACCCGGTGCTGAGTGTACAAGCCCTGTACCCTCCTCGGCCGACACGAACTCGCTCGAAAGAACTATTCTATGGACATCTACCAGGCTCCGCTGAGCATCAACCTCCTCCAAGAGGGGGTGCTCGTACTCGAGCCCCTCGAGCTCTCGGCCCTTGACAGCCTCCACGACCCTGTACTCCTTAATGCCGGCATCCTCCATGACCTTGTCGAGCCTCTTCCTCGCCACGAGGATCTCCCCCCCGCCGATGTCAACCCACACGTACTCTAAGTCAGGATTAGCCATTACAGCAACGTTAGCCGGCAGCGTCCACGGCGTTGTGGTCCAAATGACTATGAAGCGTCTCTTGTCTCCCTTCAACGGGAACTTTACGTAGATCGATGGATCCTCCAGCTCTGTGTACTCCGTGACTTCATAGTCGGCAAGCGTAGTCTCGCAGCGGGGGCACCAGTGAACGACCTTCAGCCCGTAGTCCAGCAAGCCCTTTTCGTGAGCTTTCTTCACGAGCCACCATGCACCTTCGATGTAGTCGTCGTCCATCGTCCTGTACGGATTTTCCCACCTCATCGAGACGCCAAAGTCCCAGAAGTACCTGCTCATCGACTCAATGTTCTCTAGGACGAACCTCTTACACTCACCGATGAACCTGTCAACCCCGAAGTCCTCGATGTCCTTCTTCGTCTTAAAACCGAGCCTTTTCTCAATCTGAACCTCTATCGGCAGCCCGTGGCAATCGTAGCCAGGTTGGTCGTGGACAGCATAGCCTAGGGCTCTGTAGAACCTTATAACGGCGTCCTTCAGCACTTTGTTCCAAAGCGTTCCAACGTGGGGTACACCGCTGGAAGCGTACGGGGGGCCGTCCAGGAAGTAGAACTTCTCTCTACCCTTTGACGCTTCTCGTATCAGGTCGTAGATCCTCTCTTTCTCCCAGTACTCTAGAACATCTACTTCGTACCTCTTAGGGTTAAACTCCTGGGGTAGCTGCCTAACTACGGGCATACGAACACCTCAAGGGTGGGCCGCAATTTAAGGCTAGTGGGTGCTAAAAGGCGAAATCTCGAGCAAGCTAAATTAAGCGTTTTTACGGAATTTGGCGGGGCATTCTCACCCACCCTTTAGGAGTGTCGCTCGCAACTGGTTTATTTGCTTTTCTTTCGCTTCTCTTTTATGAGCCACATCGAGAGGAAGTAGAGCCCCAGAAAAGGCAGACCCAAGGCAAGGGTGCTGGTGGGTGTTGGGTCTGGCGTCAATACAACGAGTAGCGCCACTGTTAGGAAGAAGACATAGCGCCAATTGTTCCTTAGGGTTTCGTAGCTGATGACCCCGATTTTGCTCAGGGTGAGCACGAAGACGGGAAACATGAAAAAGACTCCCACTGCGACTGACCCTAGGAAGACGTTCTGGTAGAAGTCCTGGATTGAGAATAGAGGCGCGGCCCCCCCAAGCTGAGCCAACCACAGTGCAATCAGGAAGGTTAAGGGCATCACCACATAGAGGCCGTAAACCACCCCTGATACAAACAGGAGAAGGATCACTACCAGATAGCGCTTGACCACCCTCTTCTCGTGAGGGTACAGCCCAGGCTCGATGAACCTGTAGATAAAGTAGGCTACAACCGGGCTTAGAACGACGATGCCTACTAGCGCAGAGGTTATTACTGCTGCTGTCAGCGAGTCAAACCACCCATGGGAAATCAAGATAACACTAGACGAGTTAACTCTCAGAGTCTTGGCGAGAGGTTGAAACACGAGGTTGCTCTCATACGATAGGACTATTCCCCTAATCTGGTCCATCAGGTAGAATGTTAGGGGTACGTACCGCTCCGGTAAGAGGTGCGGCGTCGGTAGAAGGAGTAGGGCCAGCATAAAGGCTACTATGGTGAGCAGGATTTTCCTGATGGTCTCGAGTAGGTCGTAAACATGCTCCATGAGGGGTTTTTCCGGTAGCTCGGACATCGCCGCCCTAAAAGAGTAAGGATAGATTTATATTAAGCTCGCCGAAAAGAATTGCGGTGCAAAAGCATGCCCAAGTTTAAGGTCACTATCGACAGGGATCAGTGCATCAGCGACATGGCTTGCGTGAGTCTTTGCCCCGAGGTTTTCGAGATGAACGAGGAGGATGGAAAGAGCCAGATCGTAGCTAAGTACAGGGTCGGCGGCAACCCAGGCGAGGGAGAGGTCCCCGCTGAGCTAGAAGAGTGCGTGAAAAGCGCAGCCGAGGCGTGCCCTGTCTCGATAATTCACGTTACGAAAATCGAGTAGGTTTTGAAAGAGTAAGCATACTCTTTCTCCTCGAAAACGCTTCTACCCTTGGCAACTTCGATCTCCCTTTGGACACGATTGTTAACGATGTAAGTTATCAAGGCGATGAGCAGACTGATGAGGAGCACGATCAGCGAGAAGTTGCTCTGCCTTACGTTACCGGATGCTTTCGCAGCGCTGTCATTTTGCTGAACCCAGTCCTGGACGCCTGTGAACCCGAACCTCCTGAAGAGGGGTGCTAGGTTGCTCCCCGCTGCCGCGCTCATCACGGACACGATGTCGTTCGTCGTCTTCACAGATCCATGGGACCTTATAGCTGCGAAGAGCCGGGCGATGTAGCTCTTGCCTCCGAAGGAGGAGGAGACATTGTACACTATATAAAAGCTTGCTAGGTAAGCGTCTCCTACGAGGTTCGGGTCTGCTGGCCATACCTGAATGAAGGAGAAGTTGCCGGACGTATACTCGTAGAGAGCGGATGAAGCGTTGAGCAACTCCTCGGCGTAGTCGGACACATTAACTCCTATCTCCTGTGCGACCACTATCGAAAGGTACTGTGCGAGCCCCTCGTGGAACCACCTAGTCTGGGCGTTTGCCTCTACGCCAGCCTTCCCCAGGAAGACGTGGACCATCTCGTGTATGACCGTCGTCTCCAGGTATCCTGGAGCGTACCTGATCAAGGCCAAGTTAAGCATTATCGGTCCCCTACCCCCTGCGTTAATGTCCTCGCCCATGACAAACCCTAGGGCGCTGATACCTCCCATGCTCTCCATGGGAAGGTACAGCTCGAAAGTCACCTGATCAGCAGTCACTCCCGTGAGGTTTCTGAGCTTCCCATAGGCCTTCGATGCGACATCGAGAATCTTCTCGGATAAGCTACGGTAGTAGACAGGTGATACCACGGTCAACACCGTTTCTCCTGTCAGCGAGAAGTTAGCAGTTTGCACCCGCCCGGCAGTCCGGTACTCGATAACCACTCTCCCAGGGATGAGCTGCTGCGCGCCCGGTGATAGACGGTAGACTCTGTAGCCGGCTCCCTCGAGCCTGATCATCCGAGGAGACTCGAGAGTCACCGACGCTAAGTTAGGTATCCGAACGCTCACTTCGATCTCTAAGGGAGGGCTTGCGACAAGCATGGGGCTCATGAACCACCCTTGGTTGTCCGAGAGAAGACTTGCGTAGGGGAACTTGTAGCAAACCGATAGCGTGGAAGTACCGTTGTCCCCCGGCACTAGTTCTAGAGTCGAGTTGTAGTAGAAGTAGGCGGACGAGGGTTTATCCTCTATGCGGTAGTTCCCGTAGCTAGAACACACGCTGTAGTTTTCGAACTTGGGAAGAGTGAATGAGAAAGAAGCCCTACCTGCGGCTCTGAAAACTATAGTTACCGTAGCGTTCCCGTTGTCTTCAACGTCGATGTACACCTTCACCTGAGGTGTGCCTTGCGCCTCAACAGGTGTAGCCCTTGAGAAAGCCGAAAGAGTGAGTGCCATAACGAGTAGCAGGGTTAAACTACGCTTGAACTCCTCCCTCATAGCTAAGGTATCCCGCTTTACGCCCCACTATGCCGCCTTATATTCCTCATGCTCTTTTCGTCCAGGATGAGAACCAAGCTTTTTTGCTGTTATCTGCAGCATTAACCCCAGTGCTTCCTGTCTCATCACGGTTTTTACAGTTTTCGAAGAGCTGACGCCACGATTTTTCACTGAGCGGCAACAAAGGCAGGCGTAGAAAAGGATATCTCCAGGTAGCGTTGAATCGTCGCGGTAGTTAGCCGTGACCGGGCACAACTTGACTATAAACTGTGAGAAAGCCTTACTCTTCTCGGACATCCACTGCAGAACAGGCGGTGTCTGCGACCCTTTGATGAAGCTTTTAAAAGTTGCTAGCAAGGAAAGCATCGATTGCTTGATCATCCTCGGAGACCTGTTTGACGACCTGCACGAGCGTATGGATTCCATGACGCTGAAGCGGGAAATGCTTCAACTCGGCTTTAAGGAGTACAGAGGCAGGCACATTCTCTACACACCGAGCTCCTCATCACACGACCCAATCGTGGGTAAAAGCGAGTTTGAGCTCAACGGGGTCAAAGTCTACGTAGACAAAGTAATCAAAGCGAGCCTAGGTGACCTGAACCTTTGCCTGACTCACGGAGATATGCTTGTCCCCAACGGTGCTGTAGCGTACGCTATCAACGCCATCTCGGCCCTTGCTGGGAAGAGCCTGCTCCTAGAGGAGCTGACAAAGCGGAGAATCTGCAGCAGTAGCGCATGGTTTTTCATGGGACACACTCACATACCGGGACTAGACCCCGCACGGAGACTGGGAAACCCCGGTTCGTGGCGCAGAGAGTGGAGGGGGCGTGTACCTTACTGGAGAAGGCCCTCGAACAGCGCAATCCTCTACGAGGGCAAACGTTTTAGGCTGGTTTTTCTCTAGTACTTTCGATGGGCTACTACCACCCCTTGTCCAAAAAACCCTACCACATCCTAGCAAAGCCGGGCGAGATTGCCCGGAAGGTCGTCGTCGCTGGCGACCCTAAGCGCGTCGAGAAAGCGGCACAGCTGCTGGAGAACCCTCGCGTCGTCAACGAAAACAGAGGATTCCTCACGATCACGGGTGAGTACAAAGGGGTCCAGATCACGCTTGCTGCTCATGGTATCGGTGCGCCTTCCGCGGCTATAGTCTTCGAGGAGCTCTACATGCTCGGTGCCAGAGAAATCGTGAGAGCTGGCACCTGCGGCTCTCTTAAAAAAGAGCTCGGGGTTGGAACAATCGTCGTTATCGAGGCTTCAGCTTATACCTACGGCGGCACGCTGGGATCCTACTTTCCTGGAGTCTCCTACCCTGCTTGCGCGTCACCGGAACTCGTCTTAGCGCTAGAAAAAGCCGCTGAAAAGCTCGGAGTGAGGCATGCACGCGGAATAGCCCTCTCCCACGACGCCTTCCACACCGTAGAGAAGAGAGCGCAAGAGTGGGGCGCTATGGGCGTAGACGTCCTGGAAATGGAGTCCGCGACGCTCTTCGCTCTCGGCAGGCTCAGAGGCTTCAAGTCTGGGGCACTTGCTTTAGTAGTGGACAACATGGTTACTGGTGAGGAGCTTTCCGGAGGCAGAGACGAGCTCGAGCTCAAAATGACCCAGGTGGCTCTGGAGGCGCTCGTGGCGTGACTCGCTCGCCTGATGAGCGATGGCTCACCCTACGCCGGAAGGCTCTTGAGCAGCTGGAACTACACAAAAAGGAAGGACGCGTTGACGCCGACATCCTGTGGCTCTTGGACATCGTGAACTCCACGGAGAGCTACTACACTACGAGTAGCTGTAGCGGCCGGATACAGGTAATAGCGGGGCAGCATCCTGGCGAGAAGGGTAGATTGAGGGTGCTGGCTAAGTGGCACAGGCCCATCGCCCCTGAGGAGCTACTGCTTGTTTTGAACGCTACAAGCGAGGAGAATGTATGGTTCTCAATCCACCCGCCCATAATGCACATTGTGGCCCGAGATATACCCTCGGCTAGACGACTGCTCATTGCTGCCAGAAACTCCGGTTTTAAGCACAGTGGCATACAGGGCTTGGGTAAAAGAATAGTCGTGGAGATAATGTCCATGGAGAAGCTGGAAGCACCGCTGAGGCTTAAAGGCCTGGACATAGTAAGTCCAGAAAGATACCCTTTGCTTGTCGATGCCGCGAACGAGTTGCTACTACGCGGGAAGAGCAGGCTGGGGAAGCTCGCAGAAGCATTTAAGAAGACTTTTTAAACCCAGTGCGGTAGCGCCTAGAAGGCTTCTGTTTCCAAGTTTTTAGCTTAAAGTTACGAGTGCAGTGGGATGAACCTGCATACCTTGCAACCGCATCTATTCATGCTGCTCTCGAGCCCGACTATCTCGTCGCTGTAAGCTTTAACGTAAAGCACATCGGTGCACAGACCCTCGGTCGTGTGGAGGTGCAACCTGCTCCGAATAGCTTCTTTCCTGCGCTCAATCTCAGAATCTATGAGACTGCCGCGTCGAGGTTCGTAGCTGATAATAAGCACCCCCTCGCACTCGTGAGGGGCCGTGAAGTGAAACTTCTCGTCGAGGAAACTTCTAACAGCCATGTTTACGATATGAGACCTGTTTGTCCCCATGACGTTAGCGAGCCTTTCGACGTCGCTCGCCAGATCACTTTCAAGGCTAACCCCGAACCTAACCTTGCAGCGCTTCACCCCTTCCCACCTCGTGCGAGCGCGACGAGGTAGACTGCGAAGAGCGTAAGACCAAACGCGGCGGATGGGGCTATGTCGAGCGCTAAAGCGACCATAAGTCCGATAACCCCGGAAAGCACGGAGACCGCTATGCTAATCCACAGCACGTCCCCCGAGTTTCGGGCGATCGAGACCGCGATGGCTGATGGTAGTAGCAGGACCACGTGCTCCAGCACGAAGCCTACCACTCTCAGAAGCCCCACGCTCGCGACGGTGAGCAGCGCCACAACCGCGTAGTCGTGTAGCCTAACATTCAAGCCTATAAGCATCGCGTAGTCCCTGTCAACCCCTATCAGGACCTCCTTCCTGTAGAGTACAAGGCTGAGAGCCGCTACAGCGGCCGAGACCGCGAGCGCGTAAGCCACATCACTCCAAGTCGAGAGCAGGGGGTCGCCCAGAATGTACGACCAAAGGCTGACTTGAGCGGGGAACTTGGTCAAAATGTAGTACATCGCGGCGACGCTCGCCGAGGTTGTGAAGGCCACGAAAACCGATGTGGCTATGTTCTCGTCTACACCTCTCTGAACCAGGTACATCTGCAGAAACGATAGCGGCACGCTGATCACTATAGCGAGGGTTGTCGGGTCAACCCCCGTGATCGCTGAAAGCATGTACCCTAAGGCTATTGAGAGGAGAGAAGCGTGCGGAAGGGCTGAAGCAAAGAAGTTCAGCTTTCTCACCGTTACGATCGGGCTAAGTGAGCTGAAAGCAATCGACGTTGAGGCGATGAGGATAATCCAGCGCGGGTCCAAGTACATATAAATCACCTACGCTATCACGTGCAAGCACTTCTCGATAAGCAGCACACCGTCTCCGTAAGCCTTTCGGAGCATATCAAGCTTGAAGATGTCTCGAGGCGAGCCTACAGCCTTTATGCCGCGGTTGAACACTATGATGTACCTGCTAAGGTTGATCGTGAGAACTGGGTCGTGGGTCGTTAAGAGCACCATCTTTTCTCTGGAGATCCTTTGAATAAAGGATAAAATATCTTCCCTAGCCCTTGGATCCACCCCTGAGAACGGTTCATCTAGAAGAAGGATCGGAGTGTCTCTGGCCAAAGCCCTGGCTATGAGAATCCGCTGCAACTGCCCCCCGCTGAGATCGCTGAGCCTTTTATCCGCGAACTCCTCAGCTTTCACTGCCTTTAAGTACTCTCCAGCTCTGCTTCTACATTCGCGATCCTTGCACCTTCTCTCTGACCTCAGCGTAGCCTCGATCAGCTCTCTGCCGGTTATCGGGTAACCATACTCGATATTCGAGATTTGAGGAACATAACTCATGAAACGCCCAGCAGCTAGCGGGTTTCCCGTGACCTCTGATCCGTTAACGAGAATCTTGCCCTCCACCGGCTTGAGAAGACCCATGAGAACCTTGAAGAAGGTAGTCTTGCCCGCGCCATTTGGCCCTAGCACGGTTATTAAGCCAGCACCGCTCACTGAAAAGTTCTCCTTTGTTAAGATGTACTCCGAATTGTAGGCAAACGTAAGGTCTACTACACGTAGCTCTACTTCCTTGTGCACGTTAAAACCACCAAGCTTAAATAATCGTGCACATATAAGTAGTTTATGCCGGGGTGATTACCCTAATGTGCACAAACCAGGTAAAGTCGAAGAGTGATAGTGCACGAAATAAAACGTTACTCGCCGTTTCCGCAATACTTGCGCTTACCGTGGTAGCCATCTTTGCAGTTTATCTTCTTGCTCCCAAACAGCCTCCTCAAAGTAAAACGGGGATAGTTGTTGCTGTTACGTTTTACTCTCTTAAGCCTGACCTCGACCAGCTAGTCTGTAGCGGCGACTCCGTCTTCTCGGTAACCCCCTCGGGCGTGGATCCCCACGAGTACCAGTTGACCCCAAGTGACGTTGCTAAGCTGCGGGACGCTGACATCATCGTCTCAACTGCTCATACTCCTTTCGAGACGCAGATAAGGGATCTCGTCAGCAGAGGCGAGATAAAAGCTGTTCTAATCGAAATCCCGAGCATTCCCGGCGTAAGCATCAAGTTGAACCCTGCGACGGGACAGCCGAACTACCATTGGCCGATATACGACCCCGAGAACTACAAGATCTACATGGTCTACGTGGAAAAGAAGCTTGAGACGCTTAGACCGGAGTGTGCTGAAACATACAGGTCGAACCTCAAAAACCTCATAGAGAAGGTGAGCACAATCGAGAACGCTACTAGAAAGCTGAACTTTTGCGCCGTAGCTACTTCTCCGCCAGCGCAGTACGCTGTTGAGTGGGCTGGCATCAGGGTCAAGTACCTTCTTGTAAAGGAAGAGGACCTGCCTGCCACTCCCGAAGACCTGGCAAGAACAGAGAGTAGCCTCAGCAGTGGCGAGTGCAAGCTTATAGTAGTAGTGGGGTCAACCTCCACGCAGGTTGCTCAGAAAGCTCTAGAGCTCGCTGCCCGTCACAGCGTGCCATACATAGCAATTCCAGATCCCATTGCTCCCGACAGCACTCTCAACAAAATTTTCAAGGTATCCCAGGAGTTAACTAAATTACCCCCATCTGGCTAGAACTTCTTGGCGGTGAAAATGTCCTCCAGTCCAAAGAAGCTTGATGACACGGCTGTAAGCATCCTGAAAGCTCTAGCAACATTTACGCAGCCGGCATCCTGCAAAGAAATAGCCGAGAAAGCGGGTCTAGACGTTAGAAAAGTCACTGGGAAGATCCGAGGTCTAGTTAATCAGGGCTTGGTTGAGAAAGCCGGGGAAGGTAAGTACAGAATAACCGACAAAGGCAGGGAGGCAATAAAAGCCTAAGCGTCCTAAGTTGAGAAAGAACTTTTTTTATCTTTGTGCCTTTTAGAGCTCTGGGATGAAGACCGCTGGAACTGCTGATGCGTGATGTAGGCTAGGACACCTGACCCCGTTAACCTGCGTAGCGATTAAATGGTTAAATAGGAGGGATGCTACGCTAGCTTATGCAAAGCAACCAGTCAAAGAACATCGGGGTACTCTGGTACACCGAGTGGCTTAGCCCGCTCGAGGCGCACATCCACGGCATAGAGGAGTTACTATACGACGGTCGGACGAAGTACCAGAGAGTAACCATCGCGAAAACGGGGTCCTTCGGGGTGGCTCTTTTCCTAGACGGATATGCGCAGAGCACAGAGTACGACGAGTTCATCTATCACGAGAGCCTAGTTCACCCAGCAATGCTCACGCATCCCAATCCGAGGAAAGTACTCGTCGTGGGAGGGGGTGAAGGCGCGACTATCAGGGAGGTTCTGAAGCACAAGACAGTGGAACGCGTGGTGATGGTTGACATTGACGGAGGGCTCGTCGAGCTAGCGAAGAAGTACCTTTGCAAATGGCATCAGGGCTCTTTCGACGACCCTAGAGTGGAGCTAGTGATAGCAGACGGAAAAGAGTTCATCGAGAACACTAGCGAGAAGTTCGACGTTGTAATACTTGACCTCACGGATCCTCTTAAAAACACCCCCGGTGTCCTACTTTACACGAAGGAGTTCTATGAAGGCGTAAAGAAAATACTGAACGCGCAGGGCGTTATGGTCACGCAGGCTACCTCTACGAGGTACTACCTCGAAGCATTCGCAGTTATAGGCAACACCGTTGGCGCCGTCTTTCCCGTCTCCCGCCTCTACAAGGTATTCGTCCCAGCATTCTACAGCGAGTGGGGCTTTGCCCTCGGATCAATGGGGCGCGACCCGCTCAGTATCCCAAGGAGTGAGCTTCAGGAGAGGCTCAGCAGGCTCGATCTCCGCTTCTTGGACATGGATAACTACTACCACTTATTCAAAATCCCCCGCTACATGGAAGAGCGGATGAAAGAGTACACGTGGATATCGACGATTGACAGACCCCTCGAAATAAGCCTCGGTTAGAAGCGAGCCCTGGCGAGCAAACGCCAGTAGCTGACTTTCTGCGCTCTATCCTGTGCGCCTCTCTCTCTTCTCTCAGCGGGTGATGCCGCACCTTCCACATCCCGGACCCGGTAAAGGCTCTCCTCCTCTAGTAGGCGAGTAGTGTACGTTCCATCCACAAAGCGTGGGTGCTGGAGGACGTTTACTAGGAACGAGCGGTTGTGTTTAACGCCTTCGATCACGAGCTCCTTCAGCGCCCTCACCAGCCTGCTCCGCGCAGCCTCGCGATTCTGCCCCCAGGAGACGATTTTCATCAGAAGAGGGTCGTAAAACTCCGGAACGGTGTAGCCCTCGTAGACGCCGCTGTCGACTCTGACCCAGGGTCCTGCGGGTAGTTCCAGACGGGATATTCTCCCCGGGGAGGGCATAAAGTTGCTCCATGGATCCTCTGCGTAGATGCGCGCCTCTATAGCGTGGCCGCTGTAGTTGAGCGATGATAAAGCTGATGAAAGCTGCTCGCCTGCGGCTATGAGTATCTGTTGCTCAACGATGTCGACGCCGGTGATCATCTCCGTGACGGGGTGCTCTACCTGTATTCTGGTGTTAACTTCGAGGAGGTAGAACTTCCTTTCGTCTAGGTCGAAGAGAAACTCGAACGTCCCAGCGTTCACATAATGGCAACTTTCGGCAGCTTTAACGGCCAGCTTTAACACCTCCTTTCTCTCCTCGGAGGTGATGGAAGGGGATGGGGCCTCCTCAATTACCTTCTGGAACCTCCTTTGAACGCTACACTCCCTTTCAAAAAGGTGTACTATTTTTCCGTGTTCGTCACCTAGGATCTGAACCTCGATGTGCTTAGCTCTGGGGAAGTACTTCTCGAGGTAAACCTCGCTTCTACTGAACGAGGCTGAAGCCAACCTAGAGGCTTTCTCAACTTTATCCCTCAGATCGCTAGGAGAACTTGCGACGAACATCCCGATACCCCCTCCACCTCCCGCTGGCTTCACGACTACGGGATACCCTAGCTCCTCTGCGGCCTCCGGAGCCTCCTCTAGGCTGACGGGCTCAAGCGTCCCGGGAACCACCGGGATCCCGCTGCCGGCGAAAAGCCTTCTAGATGATAGTTTGTCACCAGCCAGCTTTAAAACGCTTGGAGGAGGACCTATCCATGTGAGGCCGCTCTCCACAACCTCCTGAGCGAATTGAGCGTTTTGCGAGAGAAAACCGTAGCCGGGGTGGATAGCCTCAGCTCCGAGGCTCAGAGCAGCTTGCAGTATGGCTTTGGAGTTCAGGTAGCTGAGCTTAGGCTCGGGGGGACCTAAGCGGACTCTTTCATCGGCGAGCCTTGTATGAAGCGCATCTCTATCCGCGTCGCTGTACACTGCGACAGTTTTGATCCCCATGTCTTTCGCTGTTCGAATTATTCTGACGGCAATTTCCCCCCTGTTAGCCACCAGTATCTTGCTGAAAACACCCCCCATTTAGCGCCGACCAGTAGTACTAACGCCAAAGAACATAAATGCGTTCTGGGTAGTCACCTCATCGACCTCCTCAAAGCTCATCCCTCTCAGCTCGGCCACCTCCTCGATGACTGCTCTAACGTTCAGGGGAGTGTTCACGCCCCCGCTCGGGGACAGGAAAGGAGCATCTGTCTCCGTCAGGATGCGCTCGAGAGGAAAGCTCTTAGCTATCTTGCGCATATTCTTGGTGTCCCTAATTTTGTAATTGACGGAGAAGTAGAAACCCGTGTCCAGAGCCTTTTTTGCCGCAGTCATGTTTCCGGTAAAGGAGTGCATCAACACCTTTTCTTCAAGCTTGAAGCTAGAAAGCATCTCGACGACCTCCTCTTCGGCTTTCCGGCTATGAATTACAACCGGTTTTCTAATCTTCTCAGCCAGCTCAAGCATTTCCAGGAAAACTTTCCTCGATCGAGAGTACTCTTCCTCATCTTTAACCCAGAACCTGTCGAGGCCTATTTCCCCAATCCCTACTATCGCCCCAGTATTGCGCTTCACAAGTTCCTTGTAGAGCTCGATCTCATCATCGCTCATTTCAAGTACTTGTACTGGGTGAAGCCCCATGGTTACGAACACCAGCCCTTGGTACCGCTGGCTCAAGCTCAGCGCCTCGAGCGCGTCCTCGAAATCCCTCTTTTTCTCCTTATCGAAGGGGAACGCGGAGGTCACTATGCCCCTCATCTGTCCTTTCGCTTCCTCCAGCACCTTTGGTAACAGCTCTCTAAGACCAGGGTATGTCAGGTGGCAGTGAGCGTCGAACACTTGTCGAAGTTCGCAGGAAAGCCTTATATTCGTTTGCGAGCTGTGAGTCTTCGGGTTTTTAATGCTGTCAGTGGTAGCCCTGGAGTCAGAGACGAGGCGCCTGAGGGAGAGGCTGAGGGACTATATCCGCGAAGAGCTCTATGAGAAAGAGCCCTTCATCGAGGAGCTCGTGTACGCTCTTGAGGGCGGCAAAATGATCCGCGGGACACTCGCGCTCTTCGTAGGTAAGGCACTGGGCGGCGATGCTGAACCAGCGTTACCAATAGCCTTAGCCCTAGAGCTCATGCACTCGGCCAGCCTTATCCACGACGATATAATCGATAAGTCTGAGGTGCGGAGGGGCAGGGCCAGCTTCTGGAAACGCTACGGATTGGAGAGAGCCATCGTTTTCCCGCACGTGATGATGGCCACCGCGATAAAGTATGTTGCCAAAGCGGGTACGAGGGCTGTTATCGAGAGCATGGACGCGTGGTACAAAGCTGCTTTAGGGCAGCTGTGGGATATGGAGATACTAAAAGGGGTCGACCCGGGGGTTAGTTACTTGGACGTTATTTCATACAAGACGGGCGCGGTGTTCGAGGCTTCAGCAGTTTTACCTATCTATGCGATACAGCAAGGAGAGTCAGCAGTAGAATACGCCAGGGTTTATGGCCTCTCCCTTGGTCGGGCATACCAGATTCTAGACGACTTAGTTGACGTAGAGAAGGGTGTCCGCGACAGCGGGAGTGTAATACAGCTACTTAGAGAGTCGCAGGGAAATCATCTGGATTACGCTGAGAAAAAGTTTGTGGGTGAAGTGGACAGAGTTTTTGAGAGTGCGGCTCGGCTATCCAGCTCGCTCGCATACTTTGCTAGGTACTCGTTGGAACTATTCCTACGCGAGTGCTCTTGCCAAGCCAGGAGAATCCTAGGGGACAAACTGGAATCTAGGTGGCGTCATTGGGGGCTACCGGACTACCAATAGGGTTATGGTTTCAGGTGGAGCGCGTTCTAAACTACCTGTTTGATACGGCCATATACGAGCGGGCAAATACCGTGATGAGCCTGGGCGTGCACAGACTCCTCAGGAACATCGTTCTATCCTCCGTAGCCGGTAGGGTTCTAGATGTGGGTTGCGGGGACGGAGTGTACGTTCCTCAGCTTGTGCAGACTGCTGAGGAGGTTGTATGCATCGACCCAATAGCCACGAAGAACACGCACAATTATGCGAATTTCCACCGTGTAGTTGCAGCAGCAGAGTGCATACCCTTTAGAGCCAGGTCATTCGACTTCGCTATCGCGATGTTCAGCTTCCGTGACTTCATGGACAAAGCTCTAGGCATTTTTAACATGCGTAAAGCGTCGAGAAAAGGCGTCTTCATCCTCGACCTCTTCGCAATAAGCCGTTTCCTGCTACCAGCCGTCGTACTGTACTTTGGGTACATCGCCCCCATCTTGGGCTTCATCGTGAGCGGTGGTCGTCGAGGCAGGTGGGAGCTTTTGATCCCAACTCTTCAGCTAATGCCCAGGGCAGATTTTTTCACGAAACTCGGCGGGAAAGTGCTCATAAAGAAGGGACTAGGTTTAGTTGCAGTCATTTACATCCCACCTGAAACCCGCTGATTCTTAGCTAGGGATTTACGCTCAGCGTTTAAGGAGCCTGTACTCCAGATACAACCTCTCTTCTCTGATCAGTGTTTTGTTGCTTCCTATGGTAAAAGTGAAAAGAAAAGGTAAATCACCGCACGGGAATCTAAAAGACAAAAATATTTATATATAGATGTAGATAGAAAAAAGTTCTAGCGATACGATATGGCTGAAGACAAGGGTCCCACGGTAGCTGAATCGCTAAGGGTAAATACGGTGATAAAACTTTACACGCTAATACTGCTGGCTGAGGGCGAGAAGCACGGCTATGAGCTCATGAGGCTTCTCGAGAAGATGCTCGGCGTCCAAGTAGGGCCTTCGCAGGTTTACCCGTACCTGAAGAAACTAGAGGAAGCAGGCTTCGTGGAATCGCGCGAGGTTGGCTCTAGAGATAAGAAAATTTACAAACTGACACCAGCTGGCATCGAGTTCGTCCGAGATATCCTAGAGCGCTCCCTCACGGTCATCCAGACAGCAGTAAAAGTACTTGGCCGTGAGAAAGTCTGCCTTCCATAACCTTTGCGCCTAAAACCGCTGAAGCTCCTAGGCTCCCTATTTCTACCTAACGAAAAACACACGTTAAAGTGTGGCTCTTTTGACGCATCAACATTGTAGTTCTAATCATCGGATGTTTAGAAAGTATCAATTTCACCCCGTGGAGCTTAAAGTAGACAGCATGGATACTTTATAGTGTGCATCCAGAGACAAGACGCACCTAGAAATAGCTAAGAGAACGGAGGGTAAAAGCTTAAGAGACATGTTGATGTAGCGACGGAACGATGTTTAAGGTTGCGGTTATCGGCTTGGGCCCTGCCGGCGCGGCAGCTCTAAGAAGGTTAAGCGAGCTGGGCGTCGAGGCTATAGGCATAGAGAGGAAGCATGCCCTTGAGAGCCCTACAGTGTGCGGGGAGTTTTTACCGGAGCCGGAGGCCATTCAGTTCATCAGCCATAAGCCTTCAGTAAGGATGGCTTTCAACTACATCAGCCTTGCCAGAAAGCTGAACGCCTTTGATGAAATCCGCCTCAACATTGAGGGTGTAAGGTTATTCAGAATGGCAGTTCCAGGTTTTACTGTTAGCAGGCGGGAACTGGTCGAGAAGCTCGTTGAAAGAGCGAACTATGTTTTAGGTGACGACGTTGTATGCATTAGGAGACTGCAGAATCGCTACGTCATCAAGACTCGTCGAGGCAAAGTTCTCGAAAGCGAATACATCATCGCTGCCGACGGATATCCTTCGCTCACGCGCAGGCTGCTCGGATGCGCTTCAAAGCTCGAAGCTAAAGATCTGGCAATCGGGGTGAACATGAAGATGCGGACACCCAACATGAGTAAGAGAGTTGTCTACATGCATGCCTCTCCTCAGACACCGGGCGGCTACGCCTGGATAATCCCTTACGAGGGCGAATTCTCTAACGTAGGCATAGGAATCCGCTACAGCTACGTGAAGGCAGGCACAAACCCTATACTTCTTCTGAAGAGGTTCGTCGAGCTTAACCCTGAAGGCTTCCTGGATTCCGCCTCCAGCATCGAGACACCAAGGTCTAGGTGGATACCGGTTTCAGGATTCTACGCGCCCCCCGTATGCGAAAAGGTGCTTTTTGCCGGAGACTCTCTCGGCGCAACAAACCCCATAAACGGAGGCGGCATATTTACGTCGATGGCCCTCGGCATACTGGCTGCGGAGGCCGTTTGGCTGGAGAAGCCAGAAGTCTACGCTGAGAGGGCTTGGAGCGAGGTCGGAAGCATACTGAGCGTTGGAAGGAAGTACAGGAAAATGGTCGACTTTGTCTTTGACCACTGGCAATTTTCAAGGCTGCTAAAGCTAGCCCCAGCCGGCCTCATAACGAAGATAATTAAGGGCGAAAAAACCGCTCTTTACTACTTCCTCGGCTCTTAGAAGAGGAAACCGAATCTCTGATCCACTTCGTTCGGGTCCAGTTTCTCGTATGCCTCTGTCGTTCCGAGGTCGAACCAAAAAGCACTCGTTAAGTATCCTCCAACCCTAAGCCTTCGCTCTATCAAAACCCTGATGAGATCTCCCATGATGTCAATATCCCTCTTAGTCTCTGCGATCTCGTGTAGCACGTCAAGAGCTTTTCTACGAAGAGCGACAACACCTATAGTGACCGGTTTTCCGAGAGGGGGCTTTTCGACCATCCGCACAACCTCTTCGCCATCAAGCTCGGCAACGCCGACCGCGACCCTATAGTTCGGCGAGAGGGCGAGTGTAGATATGAACCCTCTCTCGTCGTGGAACCTAAGCATCTCAGAGAGATTAATGTCGCTCAGGATGTCACCGTAGTAAACGAGTATATTTTCAGCGTCGTCCAAAGCTCCCTTTAGGTAAGCATTGTAGAGAGCGCCGCCGTTGCCGCCGAACTCGGGGTTGTCCCAGACGTAGGATATTTTGACGCTGTACCTTTCCCCATCGTTGAAGTAGTTCACGATCTGCTGTCCTTTGTAGCCTATGAGCATCACGATGTTGTTTATGCCGTGGTACTTCATCAGTCGCACAATGTACTCGAGAAGCGGTTTCTGCTGAGAGCCTATAGGGATCATGGCTTTCTGGAAGTAGTAAGTTAGCGGCCTGAGCCTTTTACCTTCACCCCCGCAGAGAATCACGCCTACAGTGTTTTGGGTCAAGCTGACACCGATTACCTGTTTTTCGAAAAAGTATATGAATTTACTCTTTATCCTCGTTTCTAAGAAAACATCCTGGTTAATAACACACGGTAAAAGCCACAACAGTTAAGTCAGTAAGTTGATAATACAAAATGTGCCTTCAACGCAGTGCGTCTGGGAAGAGGACTTTGATATAGTGCGTGCTAAAGCTAGGTGGGTTCTCGACTCGCGCGCAAACCCTACAGTCGAAACAGAAGTATATACTCTCGGCGGCGGTTCTGGGAGAGCGATCGTTCCGTCTGGCGCCTCTACGGGTACTCACGAGGCGTTAGAGCTACGAGACGGTGGGAAAGATTTCCACGGCAAGGGAGTTACCAGAGCTGTCGAGAACGTTAACACCGTCATTGCTAGGGAAATCGTAGGGATGGATGCTAGAAAGCAGGAAGACATAGACAGGAGGCTGATAGAGCTGGACGGAACTCCCAATAAGTCGAGATTGGGTGCGAATTCCATACTTTCCGTCTCCCTCGCGGTGGCGCACGCCGCTGCCAGCACTTACGGTATGCCGCTCTACCTGTACTTAGGGGGCCTTCAAGCCCACCTTCTACCTGTCCCCCTCATGAACATCATAAATGGGGGGAAGCACGCCGGTAACGAGCTCAGGATCCAGGAGTTCATGATCGCTCCTGTAGGGGCGAAGTCCTTCGCCGAGGCGCTCAAGATGGGTAGTGAAGTGTACCACGCGCTTAGGAGCATCCTGAGGGAGCGCTACGGAGCCCACGCGGTAAACGTGGGGGATGAGGGTGGCTTCGCGCCTCCCATGAGGGAGTCGAGGGAGGCTTTAAGGGCTCTAGTAGACGCCATAAAGCTCGCCGGGTATGAGCCCGGGAGGGACGTTGCTTTAGCGCTGGACGCGGCGGCCTCCGAGTTCTACGACGAGAAGAGAGGCACCTACTTCTTGGATGGAAGAGAGTTCAGCCGTGAGCAGCTCATTAAGTACTACGCAGAGCTTGTCGGCGAGTTTCCGGTAATATCGATCGAGGATCCTCTGCACGAGGATGATTTCGAGGGGTTTGCCATCGTTACCCGTGACTTAAAGGTTCAGATAGTGGGAGACGATCTTTTTGTCACTAACCCCTCAAGGCTCTCGAAAGGCATATCGCTCGGAGCCGCAAACGCTCTGCTCCTCAAGGTCAACCAGATCGGTACCCTTTCTGAGTCGCTTGAAGCGGCTAGGCTAGCTATGAACAACGACTACTCGGTGATAATTAGCCATCGAAGCGGTGAGAGCGAGGACACTACGATAGCTCACCTGTCTGTCGCCCTTAACACAGGGCAGATAAAGACCGGGGCTCCTGCGCGCGGGGAGAGAACGTCCAAGTACAACGAGCTCATAAGGATCGAGGAGGAGCTCGGGTCCCGTGCGAAGTACCCTGGCCTCTCAGCGTTCAAGCACTACAGGCTAAGTTCTCTCTGAGTCCAGGCAAAACGTTTTTAAGGAGAAAGCGAATCTTTCTTTCTCCCATGCTGAGCTCACAAGCCACCGTTGTGTCGAAGTCTATTCTGAATAAGTGGATTGAACGGGACCAGTTTGTAGCTAGGCTCGTTAAGGTCATCGAGAGCGATGAGGAGGTTCAGGCTCTGCTCGAGATGAGCAACACGATAGCTGTGAAGCGCCTCGGGTACAATGACCATGGTCCAGTCCACGCGAGGATAGTGGCTGGAGCATCGCTCGAGATAATGCACATGCTACTTAACCGTAATGTAGATTTCACCACCTTGAAGGACGGGACAGCGCAGAGCCTCGACGAAGTCAAAACTATTCTCGTGCTAGCAAGCTACCTTCATGATACTGGAAACTCCGTTCACCGCGAAAACCACGAGTTGATAGGTAGCCTTCTAGCCAAGGACATTGTTGACAGGATCATAAGTACCGTGCACCCAGGCATCGGTTCCCGAAGGTATACTCTGAGGCAGGAGATTCTTTCAGCAATATATAGTACTGAGTTCAACGTAAAGGCCTTGACGCTCGAGGCCAGTATAGTGAAGCTCGCAGACGGGCTGGACATGTCGGAAGGTCGTGCTCGTTTACCTTATAAGATGGGGAAGGTGGACATGCACTCCCTGTCGGCGCTTAGCATCAAGCGTGTCGAGCTGTCTCAAGGTGACGACGTCCCTATTCAGGTCTCCGTGTACATGGAAGATCTAGCCGGCTTCTTCCAGGTGGAGAGAGTTCTCATGCCGAAGCTTGAGTCAAGCAAGCTGAAAGGTCTGGTCAAGGTAAATATCTACAGTGAGAAGGGTGAAAGAGTGATCTCATTGCTCTAAAAACCTGGATATCTTTAATAACTGGACATTGTCTAAAACACCCTGGTCGCAGATGGAACTACCGGCTATCGAGGGGGGAAAACCTGTTCGGGACACCTTTAAGGAGTACTTTCCGAGGATTTCGGATTACGAGAAACAGCTCGTGCTTTCGGTTCTCGAGTCCGGTCGCTTAGCTTCAGGCGTGGGAACCTTCGTCCATAGGTTTGAGGAGGAGTACGCAAGGTTCATAGGAGTGAAGTACTCTCTTGCCGTTTCGAACGGAACAGCTGCATTGCACACGGCTGTCGCCAGCCTTGGTATAGGAGTAGGGGACGAGGTTATCACGACCCCTTTCAGCTTTGTCGCAACTGCCACAGCCGTGTTGCACAACAACGCCATCCCGGTGTTCGGGGATATAGAGCTGGATACACTCAACCTAGACCCGGAAACAATAGTTGATAAAATCACTCCTAGAACGAGAGCTATACTGGTAGTTCACCTAGCGGGGCATCCTGCGGAGATGGACGAGATAATGAAGATCGCCCGCGAGAACGGTCTCGCGGTGATAGAAGACTGCGCTCAGGCTATCGGGAGTGAGTACAAAGGGAGAAAGGTGGGTAGCATTGGGGACGTAGGGGCTTTTAGCTTCTACCAGTCCAAGAACATGACAACAGGAGAGGGAGGGATGGTCACGACAAATGACGAAGCAGTCTACAGGAAAGCGAGGCTTTTCGTAGAGCACGGCTCCGAGGAGCGCTACTACCACACAACTCTCGGATGGAACTACCGGATGACAGAGCTACAGGCCGCGCTGGGCTTGGGTCAGCTGTCGCGAATAGAGGAGCTAAACAGAGCAAGGGAGGAGATTGCTAGAATATATTCCGATGAGCTAGCGAGCCTTGATGGAGACCTCGTTTTGCTACCTAAGCCGAGGAAGCACGTTAAGCACACATGGCACATATACCAGGTTTTGCTCAGGCTGGAGAATCTAAGGGTTAGTCGAGACAGGGTGGTTGAAGCCGTAAGGCGTGAGAACGTTTTAGTCCTCGTCTCGTACCCTCGTGTAATATACGAGAACCCACTGTTCCAGAAGCTCGACGCTTACGGGCGGGGTTGCCCCTGGTCTTGTCCCTACTACGGTGGTAAAGTTTCGTACAAGCCCGGGCTTTCCCCGAAAGCAGAGCTTGCCGCGAGAAGCGTGGTTACCTTACCAACGCTCGCAGGTATGAGCGCTGATGATGCTGTTGACACAGCAAAGGCTTTAAAGAAAGTTCTGCTGTATTACAGGAAGTGAACCGGATGACCAACCCGATTTTGGAGAAAGCAATCAATGAGGGCAGGTCGCTTCTATCGCTCTCGGAGTCGTTGGCTCTACTTGAGAGCTACGGTTTGCCAGTCGCGAGGTACATTACGCTAAAACGACCAGAGGAGGCCGCAAAGGCGGTTAGCCTCGGCTTTCCAGTTGTGTTGAAGCTTGACAGCCCTGATATTGTTCACAAAACAGAAGCTGGAGCTGTGAGAACGGGAATAGGCTCCGAGGTCGAGCTGAGGCAAGCGATGGATGAAATGCTCTCAAGCGTCAGGCAAAGGTACCCTGAGGCTAGAGTCTATGGTTTTGTAGTACAGGAGATGGTTCAGAAAGCGCACGAAGTGATAATCGGGGGTCTTCGGGACGAGCAGTTCGGCCCTGTGATAGCGTTCGGCATAGGCGGGATACTCGTAGAGGTCCTCAAAGACGTGGTGTTCGAGATCGCGCCCGTGTCCTACGAAGACGCACTAGAGATCATTAAGAGAATCAAGGGCTACAGGATTTTGGAGGGGTACAGAGGGCTACCTCGGGCTAACATAGAGTTGCTTGCTGAGACGATAAGCAGAGCCTCGCTCATGTTCTCCGAGCTCTCCACCACCGTCAGCGAAATGGACCTTAACCCCACCTTTGTCTCATCTGAGTGGGTGAAGATAGCGGACGCTAGGTTCAAGCTAAGCTACTAGATAGCGAGGATTTAGGTCTCTGAACCTTCTCCCCCTCAGGCCAGAGCGCATAAAAGGCCTCTGGTGAGAGCAACAAGCGACAGAAACTATGAATTGTATCGCATCAGTCGCGAGAAGACTCGTCACCTATCAATTATACCGTCGCCTCATCATCCGCTTAATTAGGTGTCGACGGCCTCCTTATAAACCCTCTTCCCCCGAAACTTTTTTAGCAAGCATAACTATTCGAAGCGTGAAAAAGTATGCCGATTAGTATGGGTGCTGTCCTTGAGTTTATCATCGGTTGGGTTGTGAGTGCTATTGTGATCTACGTTGCGCTGAAGATTTTTCCAGGCAAGCAGAAACGCGAGAACATTGCTGGGGCCCTCTTAGCCGCACTAGTCGGCGAAATAATCTTCGCGTTATTCAACATCCTAAAAATACCCTTCGCGAACATCCTGGCGATAGTAGCGTGGCTGTGGGCTCTCAGGAAAATCTTCGGTGTAGGCTGGGTAGGAGCTGCGGTCATAGCCTTCCTAATCTACGTTTTCAGCGTATTTGTCTCGCTCCTAGGGCTTCCGCACATCATATAGCTTTACCTTGAACCGCATACTTTTTTTAAGGCGGGATGCTTGTTAATGACTAGGTGCGCTTGCAGTAATGGAGTGGAAGGAATCTAACGCGTACTCAACCTTGGAGTCAATAGTTTCACATTACATAGCTAGGTACTTCTCCGATCTCACGCAGCAGGAGGTCGAGTTCATGAGCGACGTGGCAACACAGGACCTTGTGAATTACCTGGCAGTAAAGTTCGACTTCATAGGCGACCCGGACTACAGCTACAAGTCTCTTGCGTTAGCGTCGAAGCTGGCTGAGGAGAATCCGCTCGAGTTCGACTCCCTGGTGAACGAGTGGGCTGAAATCTGGGTTCTCAAGTGGAGGCAGAGAGTTAAGCTCGTAATGTCCGATGACCCTGAGAACACTAAGGCTGTCCAGCGTCTGGAGGAAAAAGTTGGACCAATTCTGGATGTGCTCGGCGACGAAGCCACGGAGTTTAAAAAGTTCGCGATAGGGTCCTTGATTAGGACAGGGGAGGTATGCTTCACGAACCTCATGGCCGAGATGGTCGTAAAGGAGATCTTCTTCAAGATAGCGTCAAGCCAGAGAGGCGATGAGGCCGTAAACTTCATCAAGTCAAACCCTGTGTTCGTGATCAATGAGGTTGTGAAAAGGGTGAAGGAGCTAGGACAGTTCCGAGGCAACCTGGTCGTCGTCAGGATAAACCCAGCGTTTTTCCAGGATGCCCGGGGTGAAGCTGTTGAGTGGTGGTGAAAAAGAAGAGTACTTGAAAGTTGACGTTGTAGGCGTTTACCCGATACTCTTCGAATCGGGTGGCGCAGGGTTTGTAATGCTTCTCGAGGCACCAGAGTGGAAAGGTAAGGTGCTACCAATATACATTGGTGTGAGCGAGGGAGTAGCTATTCAGAACGCTCTAAACGGCGTGAGAACGGAGAGGCCGATGACGCACGACCTGATAATAAACATCCTCGAGGCTCTCGGAGTTTCCGTGGAGAGAATAACCATAGATGCGCTTCTCAACAACAGCGTCTATACAGCAACCATCGTTCTAAGGAAAGGCGATGAGCAGAAGGGGGAAAGGCTATTCATCGACGCTAGGCCGAGCGACAGCGTAGCAATAGCACTGCGCGCTGGCGCCCCCATATACGTTGCCTCGCACCTTGAAAGGCTTGCGCGGCGGCCAGAAGAGCTGGGGTTTAAGGAGGAAAATGAGTAGGGAAGCATCCCCGCTGGCTTTGAGCAACCAAGAGCTCGTTGAATTGTACATCTCTCACCTCATTGCCCGAAACAGGTCCGAGAAGACGATAAGGTACTTTAGAAGCATACTGGAGAGCTTTCTTCAGTTCCTCGATGGCAAGCGAATCTCGGAAGTGCAACTCTACGACATCGACCTTTTTCTAGCCCGTCTGCGCCAACGCGGGTGGAAGCCGGACAGCCTATACACCGCGGCTGTTGCAGTTAAAAGGTTCCTGGAGTTTGTCGGCAAAGAGGACGCGCTGCGAGGGTTTGAGCTTCCCAAGCGTGAGAAAAAGCTTCCAAGGTACCTTGAACCCGAAGAAGTGAAAAGAATGGTGGAGCAGGCTGACAACATTCGAGACAAGCTCATCGTGATGTTGCTGTTTACTACGGGGCTCCGCGTCGCCGAGCTTGTCAACATCAGAAAAACGGACATCGACTTAGAAAGAAGGACGGTAAGGGTGAAAGGGAAGGGCGCCAAGGAAAGATACGTGTACTTTCCTCAAAGCGTCGCGGAGTTGCTCGCAGCCTACCTCTCAAGCAACGACTCGGAGTGGTTGTTCCCATCCTCGAAAGATCCCAGCTCTCACATCCACTACACAACTGTCGAGAGAGTGTTGAAGAGGCTAGCGCGTAAAGCGGGCTTAAGTAGAAAAGTTACTCCGCACTTGCTTCGGCACACCTTCGCAACCCTAAGCCTTGCCTCAGGCCTCGATGTGAGAGAGATCCAGGAGCTTCTGGGGCACTCGAATCTCAACACTACTCAAGTGTACGCCCACGTATCTAGGGAGCGCCTTAGGAAAGACTACGAGAGGGTGTGGGGCTCGGTTCTCTAGTCATCTAGACTATCTCAGAAACGGTGGAGCGGAGTTCGATATCGAGTCTTTTCAGGAGAGTTTCTAAGCTTATGACTTCCGCTCCCGCGAACTCTCTCATGTACTCCAACCCCACTTTGTGCCACTCATCGCTGGCTGCCGCCACGCACTCTAAAGGAACAATAACTTTGTAGCCTCGGTAAAATGCCCCAAGCGCTGTTTGTTGCACGCAGATGTGGGTATGTATCCCCGTAACTATCACGGTGTCTACTTCCAGCTCTCGAAGAAGCATATCTAGGTCTGTGAAAACAAACGCATCGTACCTCCTCTTATTCACGATGAAATCCTTCTCAGTGGGCGAGAGCTCGGGTACCACTTTCGCCTCAGTACTACCCTTGATCGCATGGGGGCCCCATAGCTTAGTCTCGAAGTCTATGCCTTGGTAGTGCTGGTCGACAGCGTACACCACCGGTATGCCTCTGCTTCGCGCGAAATCGATAAGCCTTTTGATGCAGGGGATAATACGCTCAGCGTTCTCAGCGCGCAGGCGACCGCGAACGAACTCCTCGAGCATATCTACAACGAGAACAGCGTACTTAGACATACCACTTAGATAACCCGAATAAGGCATATAATAGCGTTTCTTCTTACTCGGGCTTAAGGACCACGACTTTTGGCTTCAGCTCCTCCTCGAGCATCTTCAGGATTGCGGCAACCCTACGACCTTTCTCCGTCAATCTTAGTATTCTGTTGCCGGGACTACCCTTTCTATCCTCCTCGATAAAACCGTACTCCAATAGCTTCTTCACGTTGTTGTAGATAGACGTCGTGGAAAGCCCAGTGGTAGGTCTTAGGTCGGTGATCTTCTTCTCGCCTGAGAGGAGCGCAAGGAGTATTAGATCGCTCTCAGTGAACACCAACCTCACATCTACGTCTTCCGCGGTCATGACCCACCTACAAACCTCGCTACACCGAAATAAAAATTAACCTGTGATTCCGATCTCTCAAGCATGCCTACAGTTAAAATCGAGGATTTCCAGAAGCTGGACATACGCGTGGGGAAAGTACTGCATGCCGAACCGATACAGAAGAGTGAGAAGCTCCTCCTCTTGAAGGTCGATATAGGCGGTGAAACGAGGCAGCTAGTGGCAGGCCTTAGACCCCACTACAAGGCAGAGGAACTGGTAGGAAAACTCGTCATCGTTCTAGCCAATTTAGAGCCTAAAACCCTCATGGGGTACGTTTCACAAGGCATGCTGCTGGCCGCTGTGGATGATGAAAAGCCTGTCTTGCTGGTGCCTGACAGGGAAGTAAAGCCAGGGGCTAAAATAAGCTGAGGGGAAACTGGAGAAAGCAGAAAACTTCTTTTCGGTCAGACTTTTCAGCGAATTCCTAAGTGAAGGCCACGGTCAAACCTGGCAGTGTCCATTTCCCTGTACGTTGAAAGGAGCTTTCTAATGGCCTCACGTATAGCGTCGCTGCGATTCTGGAAGTAGCCTCTCTCAATGAGCTGATCGAGAGCATCTATAAGGCCGACGGGCAGCTTTACCGATATGACCTTTGTTACAGACGTATAGTCACCCCTATTGGTGACGTAATAGCTGCTCGAAAGATCGTTTCTTGTGGTCATCAGACTCTACTGTAACCGAGCTGGATATATTACTTGTAGGAATAACCCCTGCCTATAACCGTAGGACAATTTAAAATAACATTCGTTCGAAACTTTAATTTACACATGGGTATTATGAATGAACTCTATGGCAGAGCTAGGCGTAGAGCGCGATCGGGAGAAGGATGCCATCAGGAGGGAGATCTGGGCTTTACTTGAACGCTACGAGGTAGTGACTAGCCCTAGGCCTTGCTATGGGAAAATCCCCGGTTTCGTGGGTAGCAACAATGTCGCGGCTAAGATTCTGAAGCTTGAAGGCTTTAGGCGCGCAGAGACGGTCTACACGACACCCGATCTTTCTAGCCGAGCAATAAGAGAAGAATCCCTGAAGAGAGGCAAGAAGGTAATAGTGTCCCTGCCGAGGTTACGTGGCTACGTGATTTTAGACCCGTCAAGGATACCTTCATCTAAGTACGGCTTTGCCTCCACACTTAGAGGTTCGTTAAGTCTGGGAGAGAGGATAAGGTGGCCCGAGAACATTAGCGTTGATCTGATTGTTTTGGGAAGCGTGGCTGTAAACAGGGACGGCTCAAGGCTGGGTAGGGGAGACGGGTTCTATGACCTGGAGTACGCGATTCTCAAGGAATTGCACGTAGTCGATAATAAAACCCCTATAGTCACAGCAGTCCACGACCTGCAAATCACGGAGCGTAAAATACCGATGTACAAGCACGACGTCCCCGTTGACTACATCATAACGCCCACTCAGCTTATAGTGACATCAACAACTTACCCGCGTCCGCCCGGGATAATCTGGGATCTTCTATCCATTGACTTTATCAAAGCAACACCTATTTTACGGGTCCTCTTCGGTATATCTTAGTGAGCTGTTAGGGTATTTTTAGCAAGCCCGGGATCATCCTGTTAAGTGCCGCCGCGCAGGAGCTGCAAAAAGAGGCTGGTTTTGCATCGACGTCGTAGATAGAGTTACTAAACCTCATCACGCACCTTCGCTGGCAGTGCGGCAAGCCGAAGCTGTGCCCTAGCTCGTGCAAGCTCTCCTTCAAGAGCCTCATTCTGTACAACGCAATCGAAGGTTGCTGACCGTAGTACTCGGGTCGAAGCCGCTCAGTAAACACCACCCCGCCCCAACCCGGCTTCGATACCCCGAAGACGAAGTTCAGTCCCTCAACAAACCCATCGCCGTTTACGAGTACGAGTAGTCGTTGCTGAGGTACCACCCCCACAGTTGACTGAAGCTTTTCCAGCAACCCCTCAGCGTCGATCTGATCCCTTTCCTCGTCGTAGAAGTCAAGGAGAACGCTCATGCTCAGCAGCTTAGGCTCTACGACTACAGTCGAATTAAAAACGCTCTTAAGGGAGTCAGCGAGCCAATCAACGTCATCTTTCTCAACCCCTAACGGGGCTATCTTAATCGCAATTCCAGCCATACGACAACAGTATGACAATTAGCTAACACCTGAATCAAAAGCATTACCATCAATTAAGCACCCGGGAAGCACAGATTACCAGATATGAAGCTGCGTCTCGAAGACGTCATCGACGAAGCGGTGCTTGTCTCTGAGAAAAGCACAAACGTCCTGCTTGTTACCCTGCTTGCTTGCACGCTCCTATCGCTTATCCTCTCAGAGACCAAGTACCTCCTACTATCTCCGATAATTGCCTCATCCTACTTTGTGGTCGAGCTCTCCTGGAGGTTGTACAAGCTACACGGCGAGAGCGGAGAGTTGAAAGGCGGCCTTTTCGCAGTGGCTCCCTACATTACCCTTCTCACGGCCTCTCTCAGCCTCTTCGGAGTACTTACCTTCATCGCGTACATTCTATCTATATTCGGGCTCTCGGCGATACTCGGTTTAAGGGCTATAGCCAGTAAGCGTGAAGTAATTGTGATCATGTAAGGCTGATCCCTCGAGAGAATGCAATGGGGCCAGTTACTGATAAAAACCACAGGGAGGTAATAGAGCATTGTATGCCCAGCGATCAGTTATACGAGATGCTCCCCTTACTTCTCGAGCTTGCCAAGAGGGGTTGCCTGAGTTTTCCCCGGCGGATAAGCCGCACCGAAGTCATGAAAAGCCTGGGTTATTCAGCCTGGAGGTTCAGGAAGCTCCTCGAAAAGGCCGAGAGTGAAGGTTACATCGAAAGGGTTTTCTTTGGACGCTACGTAGCTTACAGGGTCACTCCTAGAGGGGTCGACCTCCTCAAGAGAATTCACGCGGACCTGAGTGCAGTATTCAGCTCAAACTCATCTATCGTGCTGAGAGGAGTGATGGTGCCAGGGCTAGGGGAAGGGGCAGTGTACATGAGCATACCCCGCTACGTAGAGGCGTTCAGAGAGGCTCTAGGCTTTGATCCATACCCCGGTACTCTCAACATCAGGCTCGATGAAGAGTCCACCGGGAAACGCCTTATCCTTAGAGAAAGCAGTAAGGGGATTAAGATCCCCGGTTTTCAGGTTAACGGCCGCGAGTTCTGTAGCGTGAGGGTTTACAGGGCTACCATAGTCGGCAACAGCATAAGCGTTTACGGCAGCGCCCTGGATATCGAGAAAACGAAGCATGGACCCGAGATACTGGAGCTCATCGCACCCGTTAGATTGCGGGATGAGCTGAGGCTCCGCGATGGCGATGCGGTCGAAGTAGAGATAATGGTCTAGCTACGCTTTAACCGGCTTTAGTCTAAATACGCAGAGATTATTTTCCTCGTGCACAACCTGCTCATTCTCCCACACAGGGTAGACCTTCGCGCCCGAAAGAATACGGGTGCCTGATGCAACGTAGAAAGGCAAGGGGCACAGCTTTTTTAGGGGGCAGCTCTTCTCTCCCAGCACTTTCACAGCGTAGACTTCATCTCTCACCTCAACTTCTCCCTGGAGGCCAATGCTCGCTAAAACAGCGTTTATCGACTCGGTTACCGAGGCGGATTTTTTGCCTTGGAATTTCTCTCGCGCTAACAGCTCTGCGGCAACCGCCACCTGTCCGCTCGTCAAGCTGAGCTTCTCGCTGAGCTTCAGGACCACAAGGGCTAAGAGACTTGAGCAACTCTCCTTCATTACGTTGAGGGGTGATGAGCTGTGTCCTTATTAAGGATATCTCAACCTCCTCCGATGTGTGGCAGGAGCTTAACGGTGTCGCCGGGCTTTAACCAATAGTCAGGGTTCACCGAAATGTCGTTCACTAAGATTACCAGCCTATCTAGCAGAGGTTTCACCTCATCACGAACTATGTCTCGTAGCCTCACTTTATCAGAGCTGGGAAATTCGACCTCCTCGAACTCTTTCCCCGACAGCTCCGTAAGGAATCCGAAGTAGTAAACCTCAACCTTACCCATACTCGATCATTGAGTCAGGTCGACCCATTTCCCAAGCTCGTCTCTTATGTCGCTCAAACCCAGTCTCTCAAGCGTCGAAGCCCTTGGAATCCCACGGTGGTCCCAGCCAATGAGGTTGTAATAAGCGCCAAGCATCTCATCGTACCGTTGAGCGTCGAGCCTGGCGCCCTTAAATGGTCCTTTAGTCAGGGGCCTGGTGAACCACTTGCGCGGTGGGTAGTCTAGCGCTCTACTCCACCGTTTACCCTCTGCCACGTACTCGCGCACCCAGAAGGCTCTAATAAGGTTGAGTACACGCTCGGAAACGACCATGAAATCCTCGAGCCTCCACTTAAGGCCAGTGGCGGCGTTGAACAGATTGACGTACCAGTCGAGCTCAAGCCCGACCTCAACCCACGGCAACCTGCAGGACACGAGTACCTCGAACAACCCCCCTCTAATCCTCTGAAGCTCGAAAACTCTCTCTGCCTTTGCTCGCGTATACTCGAAGCGCCCGTGAGACACTTCCCACGAGATTACCCAAGCATCCTTGTGGTGCGCGCCTATAGAGCTAACGCCGTACGATAACGCCATAGCCGGTGCTGTGTGGCAGTCGTACGCGGAAACGCTGAGCCCTTTAACGTGAACAGCCAGGTCCTCTCCTCCGATAGTGCGGGAGGCGTGCTCAACGCCCTCAGCGAGGACCTCACCAAGGCCGGGGCGCCTATACACAATGTCCTCGGAGAGGCTCACGAACCGGTCAAAGTCACCCCACTCGACGTTCTCCTTGATCAGCTTCTTCTCGCTCGCCTCGGCGGCGAAAGCAAGGACAGACCCCAGGCCGATCGTGTCGATACCCCACATATCCGCAAGCCTGTTAAGCCGTGCGACTCTCCTGAGGTCTCCCAGCCCGATGTTGGACCCGAGCATCGCCACGTTCTCGTAGTCGAGCTCCGAGACCTCACCTTTGTCATCGTAAACGTAGTTTCCACACGTCATGTTGCAGTTAGGACAGCCCCTCTGACCAACCTTCATCTTCTCCATAGCGTTGCCGTCTATTTTCTCACTCTCGTCGAAAACCCCCTCGTTGAAGTTGTGTGTGGGTAAAACGCTGTTCGCCTGAGACCACTGAACAGTCATCATGGTGCCTTGCCTCATCCAAAACGAGTATGCCGGTTTCTCCTTAATTTCCGCGTAAGCCCTAGCGGCCAGCCTCCTGTACTTGTCCTCGTCGTAGAGCTCTGGAGCTCTTTCGCCTGTAAACACCACTGCCTTCAGGTTCTTGCTCCCCATTACAGCACCGATGCCGGGTCTGCCCCCGCTTCTCCCCTCTTGGGATATTATCGTCGCGAGTTCAACGAGGTTCTCCCCCGCAGGGCCAATAACGAGTATGCCTGAGTTTCTCCCATGCCTTTTGACGAGCAAGCGCTCACTGGTGAAAGTGTCTTTCCCCCAAAGGTCGTCCGCAGTGAGGAACTCAACTTTTCCATCAGAGATGTGAATGTACGTTGGCTTCTCCGCTTTCCCGGTGATCGCTACAGCGTCGTAACCAGAGTATCTCAGGTAAACGGCGGCCCTGCTACCTATGTTCCCGTCACCGTACCCGTGGGTGAGCGGGCTTTTTGCCGCCACGACAAGCTTACCCGTACTGGGACCGGGTAAGCCGGTCAACGGCCCTGTAGCTATAACGAGGATGTTGTCTGGAGAGAGGGGATCAGTTCCGGGCGCTAAGTGGTTCCAGAGTAGCCTAACAGCGAAGCCCCTTCCACCAATGTACGTCTTAGCAAAGTCTCCATCATACTCTTGGATCTTTACACTCTTTGAAGTGAGGTCAATCCACAGAATCTTACCATTCCAGCCCTTCATCTTTACCTCGAAGAAATCGTTACAGTACTTAAAGTTAAAAATTACTCAGAAAAGCTTATATAGAGACAAGGTGAAGAAATAACCCCCCGGTGGTTTTTCGTGGACCTCAAAGTCGTCATCCTCCCTTACGAGAGCGCACACTACACCGTTGTCCTAGACCAGTCTGTAGCAAAGAAGCTCGACTTAAGGCCTAACGACAGAGTTCGGGTCGTCTCCGGATCGCACGAAGTGATAGCTACAGTGACGATCGCTAAGGAGTTCCCCTCAGATTCCATCGGGATATACTTGAACGTCTCCCGGATTCTTCAGGTAAACGAGGGAGAGATCGTGCAGGTTGAGCCCACGGAGCCTCCCAGGTCGCTGAACGTCATTCGCAAGAAGCTTGCAAGAGGTAAGATAACTTTCGAGGAGGCCAAGCAGCTGATGCAGGACATAGTTGGCGGCGTTCTCAGTGAGGTTGAGATAGCAGCCTTGGTTACGGCGATACACTTCCAGGGCATGTCGATTGATGAGGCGTACAACCTGACTGTGGCTATGGTTGAGACGGGCCGGCGCCTCTCGCTCAACAGGCCCACGATCCTCGACAAGCACAGCCTAGGCGGAGTTCCAGGTGACAAGACAAGCCTCCTAGTGGTGCCCATAATAGCCTCCCTGGGCTTCACCATCCCGAAAACCTCTTCAAGAGCGATAACCTCGCCTGCTGGAACCGCAGACCGGATGGAGACTATAGCCCCTGTAAACCTTTCAATAGAGGAGATGACCCGGGTGATAGAGAAGACTAACGGGTGCATTGTTTGGGGCGGAGCCCTCAACCTCGCTCCCGCCGACGACATCATAATCAGAGTGGAGTACCCTCTAGGAATCGACCCGTTCTTCGTACCCTCGATACTGGCGAAAAAGCTGGCTGTAGGGTCGACACACGTTGTTCTCGATGTCCCAACGGGTAGGGGCACGAAGGCACGGACACTGGAAGAAGCGCGCAGGATATCCTACGACTTCATCGAGCTCGGCTCCATGCTGGGCATAAAGATTCAGGCTGTCTCAACGTACGCTGAGGAGCCCGTGGGCTACGCTGTGGGGCCTGCTCTGGAGGCCAGAGAAGCGCTACAGGCTTTAAGCTCACTCAAGCCCTTAGACCTTGTGGATAAAGCAGTCAGTCTGGCTGGAACCCTCCTTGAAATGGTTGGAATACAGAACGGCTACGAAATAGCTTTCGAGGCACTTAGGACTGGAAAAGCCGAGAAGAAGTTCAGGCAAATTATAGAGGCGCAGGGAGGGAACCCCGAGGTGAAGCCTGAGGATATACCGCTCGGAGACAAAACCCTTACAATCTACTCGGAGGAGGATGGCTTCCTCTACTTCATTGACAACCCCACTATAGCCCTGGTGGGCAAGATGGCCGGCGCACCGATAGACAAGGGAGCAGGCGTCTTGCTTCATGTAAAAATAGGGGATAGAGTCAAGCCTGGGGATCCTCTGTTCACAGTTTACTCGTACAGCTCTGCGAAGCTCCAAGCCGTTGAAAGATTCCTTGAGACCTCAAAGGCTGTGGGCATAGGTAAGATAGCGGGCAGGAAGATGCTGCTCGAGAAAGTGAGCTTTACGCCATCGAGGCCCCTGCTGGAGCGGTGACCTAAGGCACAGCAAGTTTTTATGCCTCAAACCCGCCTTAAACGCTAGAGTGGTAAAGGTGAGCGACTTCATAAAGCTGTTCGCCAATAATCTCACAAGCTGGGTTGAAGCCCAGAAAACGTTCCTAGATTCAGCGAAGTCGATCGAGCGGGAGCTTGAAAACGCGGATAGACTGGAGCTGATACTTGCAACACGGGCTGCATTCGCTCACATGATTAAAACTATAGAAGCTTTTGACAAATGGCTTCAGGATCCGTTCATAATTGGACACATGCCGAGGGAGATGCTTCTGGATATCCAGAGGAAAACTTGGGAGATCCTTAAAAGCCTGTTGGAACTCGACATTAAGCACACCTCAGAGTTTCGTGACAGGCTTCTCAGTCTGGCCGAGAGTGGCAAGCTAAATCCGATCCTCTACGCTCCTAGAGAGGAGTCGAGGCGCGAAGACAGGTTCCACATAAGCTACTAGCTCGGCTACTCACGGGTGCGGCTCTTGAGCTTTCCGGATACCGTCAAAGCTCTTAAGTCAGATGGGTTGCTGGCTGAGGTAGACGCACCCCTTTCGCCAGACTACGAGATACCGTGGCTTGCCTCAAGGTTGGCAGAGAGTACCGTTAAAGCACTGCTCTTCAGCAATCTACAGGAGAAAAGCTTCCCCCTTCTAACCAACGTTTACTACGGTAAGGCACAACGAGTGTTTAAAGAGGACGTAGACGGCCTTCGCGAAAGGTTTAGGCGTTGGCTGACCCTCTTCGCTCAATTCCCAGCAGATCATGCTTCGAAGCTCAACAAGCTGGCTTCGCTGGCATGGCTGGCAGACATCCTACCTAGGATACGTGACTCAGCTAAAGGCTTCCTGCAGTCAACCTCCTTCGACCTGGATCTAACAGAGCTCCCTGCGTTGCGGCACCACGTGGGTGAGGAGTTCCCGGTTATAAAGAACCCTGTGGTCGTGTTTCAAGATAGAGAAGCGAAAACCCTAGAGGTGTTCTCTCAGCCAGTTCAGGTAGTGGATGAAAAAACTCTGCTCATTCATATCCCTCACCATACTAGGGCTTACAGGCTAATCGAGGATGTAGCACGACGTGGGGGCACTCTAAACGTAGCGGTGGTTGTAGGTGCACCACCATACCTGCAGCTCGCCGCTGGGATCAACTGGATTCCATGGGTAGACAAGTACATGCTCGCAGGCGAACTTTCGGGATCACCGCTAGAGCTGATGAGGCTGGACAACGGCACGTACGTGCCCGCTGAGGCGGAAATAATAATCACCGGTGAGCTCGTCCCAGGGGACGTTAGACCGGAGGGAAAAATGCTCTACGAGGATCTGCGACTGTATGGGGGCTCTCCCATGCCTGTCGTGCGCGCTAAGACGTTGCTGTACAAGCCCTCTGCACTTTTCTATACTTCAATAACAAACCCCCTGCTAAGCGATGTGGCGTCGCTCAAGGAAATCGAGGAGAAGCTTCTCCTAGAGTTCATCCAGCAGCACATCCCGAGCGTTATCGGGGTGAAGTATATCGCAAGCGATGCGTACAGAACAATGATCGTCGCCCTGGATGGATCACAGTCAGTTTCCGCGCTCGAGGTCGGCGGCCTTCTCTTCTCAATCAACGTGAACCCCTACCTCGATACAGTCGTGGTTTTGAAGTGCGGAGCACGATGCTTACAAAGCATGAAAGATGACAGCAGAGTGCTAACCTACCTGATCTCGAGTTTACAACACGGAAGCATCCTAGCCGCAAGCGCCACGCCTCTAGACGATGTTCTAAGAAGTGAGAGAAAAACTAGGATCATAGTAGATGCTACTAACGCGGCACCTGAGAACAGCATTAACGACTACATCGAGGGGGTTAAAGACGTTGCTAAGCTCACTGAGTTATACGCGAGACTTTCTCGAGAACTTCGGGATGCGCAGTCCTGATATATCTGCAAATTTCGCACAAAACATCTTCTTTCTTTACCTTACTCTCTAGCAGTAGTTGGGCTATCTCCCTAACCTTGTCTTCGAGCTCTGGGATGCTCGCCGTGGACCAAGCCCCGCGTTGCCGGTTAATGTACCGGCTAATGCTCGATTGGCTAACTCCCAAAGCGCGGGCTATTTGAAGCTGGGTCAAGCCGACTTCCTCATACATGTACTTTACTATCATCCCTCTTACGCTGGGAAGCAGTTTCTTGCTTATGCTTTCACAGGGGGCTTGCACGCCTAACACCTATGTACTGATTGTATGACACCGGCAATAAAAGGATTGTTGCAGGGGAAAAGGCTTTTGCCACAATAAATTCTCTGTTCAAAATAAGCTACTGGCGTCTATTGGATAAAGAAATCTCTTTTTACAAATAACGCTGCATTCTGAACCATTAAATAAAATAAGAGATTTTGACCGCGTAAAGAATATATACCTCCCTTTGGACACTACACATGGTGAAAAACCAATGTCACACCAGAAGATAATGGCCTACTGCGTTAAGTGCCGCAAGCAGGTTGAAATGAAGAACCCTCAGCAGGTCACGCTTAAGAACGGCAGGCTTGCCTACAAGGGCACCTGCCCCTACTGCGGCACCACTGTCTACAGGTTTGTAGGCAGAGTTAAGCAGTAAGGAGACGTAGGGATACCATCAAAAATATAACGTAATTTTTTCTCATCTACCCCGTGATGGTTTAGATGAGCAAGGACTTGGCACTCCTCGAGAAGCTTGAGATGCTGATCCCAGGCTTCCGCGGTTACAAGCAGAAAGAGCTTCTTCGAGAGGATGATGCTCTCGTTCGGAGAAAGGTCGCCTCCATCCTGGATGATGCGCGCATAAAGGTAGAGAGGTTGATTACCGTTATGAGGAAGAAGAACATATCGATAGCTCTGAGGCTCGACGATTTAAGGCTCGAGCTGATGAAAGCCTCACAGATGGTGAAGCACGCAACGTACGGTTACTCCGGCCTATTTGATCGAGTGAAGATAAGTGAGACGGAGCTTCAGCGCTTGCTAGAGTACGACTACAAGCTCGTGTCAGGGGCTTCGAGGATAATGGAGCGCGTCCTAGAACTGTCAACGTTGACCGACCCTCAGGAATTCATGGAGAAGCTTAACTCGACAATAGACTTGGTCAGGCAACTGGAAGACGACATCAAAGCACGGGAGGACGTACTCAGGGGTGGGGTGGCTTAGCGGTGTCGAAGAGCTCTCTGCAGGTAATCAGGTGGGTTAACCCTTCTCCAGACGACATAGTATGGAGGTACCCGAACGACGACATCCAGCTAGGGTCAGTAGTCATAGTTGAAGAGCACCAGGTTGCTGTGTTCTTCAGGGATGGGAAAGCTTACGATGTTCTGGGACCCGGGAGGCACGTTCTCTCCACACTTAACATACCACTACTCTCGAAGGCTTACAACATCATATACCCTGAGACACCCTTTAAGGCGACAGTCATCTTCATCAGCATGAAGCAGTTTCAGGGGAAGTTCGGCGGGCAAACGCAAACTCAAGATCTCGCCCCCCTCAAGTTTTACGGTAGCTTTTGGTTCAGGGTTTCAGACCCGCAACTCTTTGTCGTCGAAGTCATCGGAGGCCAGAGAGCGTTCGACACGGAGTCCGTCAATAAGTTCCTGAGAGGATACTTCCTAGAGAACGCCATGGCGTCGCTCAGTAAGTACAAGCTGGCTGAAGTTTTCTCAAATGTGGACAAAGTTACAGCCGAGCTGAAGCTCGACCTCCTCGAGCCTTTCAGGCGCATAGGGCTTGAGCTGATAGACGTGAAAATGGAGGGTTTAGACACCACGCCCGAGTACCGCGACAGGATCTTCTGGATTACACAAACCGGCACTCCAGCGGAGGTTCTGAGGATGGATACTGTAAAAAGTGTTGCGCAGGAGCTTGGGAAATCACCGGGCGCCTCAATTGGGACAGGGATGGTGATAATACCCCCGCTTCTGTCCCCGCCTGCGCCGGCACAAGCTCCAGCAGCTCCGGTTGCACAGGCTCAGCCACCCGGCCTTCAAGGCGTGCAGTGCCCTAAGTGCGGAACCCTGAACCCGCCGGGAGCGAGGTTCTGCTACAACTGTGGCACTCCACTAACTAAAAAGTGCCCGAAGTGCGGCAGCGACGTCCCGCTCAACGCCAGGTTCTGCCCATACTGCGGATACCAGTTCACCTAGGTGTAGCGCGTGCGCCTTCCGCTCCTGCTCTCCATAATTCTCTGGGGAGCGCTCTTAATAGCGGTGGGGGTAGGTGCGATCAGCGGCTACAGCATTTTCTCGTGTATCCTCATAGTGCTAGGGCTATCGATAGTGCTCAATGCGTTCGCTACACGGTGCCCCCATTCTAAGTGCCCTAGGAGAGGGTTTCTGCTTCTCTGGGGCTTACTTTTCTCCGAGTTAGGTTTAATCTCTGAGGCGTCGAGGTACTACAGCTCCCTGCTTTTCTGGGCAGGCATCTTCATAATTACTCTCGCACTATCAGCGTACGTTGTAGACAGAAAGTACTCAATCCTGTAAGCTGTCTGCGCCTAGCACATTCATTCCATCACCGCATCCACTGAAGCCTTTTCACAAGCTACCATGGCATGCCGTGTTTGCGGCCTCGGCACTACACCACCTCTTCACGCCGTGTGAGGGGCTCGGCACGCTGCTCTATCCGCGCCAGGAGCTCCGCTATTGTTCGTAGAGTTTTTCTTTCCTACTCGCTGAGGAAAAGCTAAAAACGTTGAGGATGCGGGAGTTGGCTTCAGGTGATAAAAGCCTTCTAGGCCGGGGGTGCGATACTTACTTTCACACTACCTCCGAGCCTTTTAGCTTCGGAAACTAGAAAGCTGAAGCACTCTGCTAAATCCCACTTAGAGGATACCCCAAACGACGTGAGGTGTATTTCCAAGATAGGCGCGCCCAGCTCAACTCCCTTAGGATGGCTTTTAACGTAAACCCTAGGGTAGCTCCTTACAGCTCTTTTAACAACGGGGGCGAACTCCGACTCGGGTATTCCTTGGACCGTGAACGATGCCTCGAGAAACTCCTCGGCCTTGAATATTCGCTGAAGGATCGGTTTAACGCCGCTCTCAAAGACTGCTTCAACCTCTTTAGGGGGACCGGGTAAGACAAAGATGTGAGTTCCGCGAACCCTAACATACACACCCGGAGCCGTCCCCGCAGGGTTTGCGAGAGGGAGAGCCCCAAGTGGTAGGTAAGCCATCTTAACTCTTTCAGGCGTTAGCGGCATCCCCCTTGCAGCGTACTTCTCCTTGATGATCTTCAAGGCTTGCTCGTTGAGGACCAGAGGTCGGTTTAGCGCCCTGGCAAGCCCATCTAAGGTCACGTCGTCGAAGGTGGGTCCCAAGCCACCCGTAGATATAACCACCTGAACTGGCTTGAAGAGGGCGTAACGGAATGCCTCAGCGATGCTCAAAACGTCGTCTCTCACGGTTAGTGCTGCATCGACAACAAAACCGAGCTTTGTCAGCTCCTCAGAGATCCTCTGGGCATTAGTGTTCAGAACTTTCCCGATGAGCAGCTCGTTGCCGATGCTGATGATCAGCGCTCTGTTCTGCTTGTCCAGTGGCTCAGCCTCTAGTCTATTCGTCATCAAGTCAGCCGTCTCCTCCGTCATCACGCTCGTGAAATAAGGGGGTGAGCACCCCATTAAATTTTCCAACCCTTAACGTCACTTCGCCTCAAGACAAACACTCTTATAAATGCAGCAATCATCACGGACAGCCACAGGGGAGAGTAGAGGAAGAAGTAGAGGGTAAGCCAGCTAAGCTTAACTTCATAGCCTATCTTCCTAGAAAGCGACCAAACCGCTAAGCTGTAGACGAGAAAGTACGGTAGCGTGAAAAACACCTGAGGGGGTAGAAAAGCCGCTAAAGTTTCAACAATGTAAACGAATGGGAGCAGAGAAGCAAGCAGGCTGAAAGCGAAATGCCATAGTGTGAGAGATAAAGCTAGGACCCACGGAACGTGTGAAAGCAAAATAACTGGGAGGATCAAAACCCAAGGAAACATGACGAGAACCGCCGCAGCGGACTCAAGATGGTACTTGGTGCTAGCTTTGGATAGCACGTGCAAGTATTCTTTAACCCACAGCCAGGCCCCCACAGACCACCTAAGCCTCTGATTAACCCAATCGCGAACACTGGAGGGAGTTTCCACCATTACAGCTGACTGGTGAAAGTACCTGTAACGCAGACCTAAGAAAAAGCTCCTGAAGCCAATATCCATGTCCTCTAGAACGGTGTTCTTGAAGCCTCCCAGCTCCTTCAGTGCTGCGCGTCGAAATGCGAATGCGGCTCCGTTCAGTCCAGCGCAGAGCCCCACTCTCCGGTTGAAAATATAGCTGGCCACTCCGAAGGCCAGGTAATCGTAGTACGTTAGTTTCCCTATAAGAGAGCTTCCCCGTGCGACCTTCTTAATCTCAACTACATCGACATCATCCATGAACGATACTAGCTTCTCGAGAAAAAGGGGGTCGTCGATCCGCGTGTCACTGTCCAGAAACAGGACGATCTCTCCCGTTGAAACAGATAGGGCTTCGTTTAGAGCCCTCACCTTTCCTCTTCTAGCCTCGCTCACCAAAAACACGACTCGATCACGGTAAACATCGATGAGCCTGCGTAGATCCTCACTTGGTTCATCGACGCTGACGATGACCTCTTTTAGCGCGTGGTCCCCGTGTTTAGTGAAAAAATCCAGAATCTCCGACAGGTTTTCTGGGTCCCGGTAAGCCGTGACTATGACGGTCACATCCCGCATCGCTAAATGCCCTCAACCCTGCCATCCCTATAGATCCTCGCAGCGGGACCCACTACCGATCCAGCCTTGATACGTGCGTAAGGGGCTACGAAGACACCTAGCTTCTTCTTTTTACCCATCAACCCCTGGAGGGGTAGCTCCCGAGTCAGAGTGTAATCATCGGGGAGCACGCTAAGGACCGTTGTCCGTGGCTCTGCAACGCTCCTGTACCCCAGGACGCTGTCTGTGATCAGCGAAAAGCTCCCAACAGTCGCGTGCGGTTGAAGGACGCTGCGCTTGATCTCTGTGTGGGCGCCTACCACGGCGTGCTCCTCTATAGAAGTGTACTCGCGCACGAACGCCCCTTTTCCGACAAACGCCCCTCTACCAACGTACACGGGTCCTTTAAGAACCGCGTAATGGTCTATCGTGGCTCCCTCGTCGATGATGACGCAGCCCTCCAGGATAGCTGTGTTGGACACCCTAGCCGTAGCCGCAATGGACAGGCCGCACCTCCTTTTCGTTAGGCTGTAGAACGCGTTTATGAGGTCCCACGGGTAGTCTACTGCAACCCACTCACCGGTCCAGTAAGCTGCGTAGACCCCAATTTTCTCAATCAGGTAGTTAAGAGCCTCAAAAAACTTCAAACCCCTCTCCAGGAGCACGAGAAACTCCGATGGAAGAATGAACACACCGCCAACGACGTAGCTAGTCTCCTTGCCTGACACGCTTTCAACGACCCTTGTGACGAGATTTTCCCTTGTGAAAGCCGTTCCGAAGGCTTGAACATCAGGTCTCGGGACAAGAAGAACGCTCGGTCTCTCCTCTCCTCTATGGACCTCGAGGATTCTTCTAAACGCATCCTCCTCAACTATTACGTCACCGTACACCAGCATGAACCAGTCATCCCCCTCCAAAGCCTCGGCGGCCGCTAAAAGCGCCCCCTCGATTCCGGGTAATTGCTGAACTCTAACCGAGACGCTGGCGGCGTAGCCGCTCTCATTAACGCTTCTGACTATTTCGCCCATCGGGACATCTTCCGAGGTCACAACAATAGCCTTGTCGCCTGTTGCCCGTAGCGCGCTGGTCAAGGGATACATGAAGAGGGGCTTGCCCATAATGCTCAGAAGCGCCCTTGGGTAACCGTCGGTCAGAGGAAGCATGCGGTTAGTCCTTCCACCGGTTAGAACAACCGTCTTCATACCCTACTCCACCGTCACGGTCTTAGCGAGGTTCCGTGGCTTGTCGGGATCCGCTCCTCTCTCGACAGCCGTGTAGTATGCTAGGAGCTGAAGCGGAATAACCGATAAAACAGGCAGGAGTAGCTCATCCTGCGATGGAATAATTACTCTGTCGTCTACTCTCTCAGCGAGCTCGGAGCTTTCCGGCAGAATCCCTACTGTGAAAGCTCCCCTGGCCTTCATCTCCTCAACGTTGCCGAGAAGCTTCTTCTCGAGACTACTCTCGATCGACACAAATATCACCGGAAACCCTGGCTCGACTAAAGCTATTGGGCCATGCTTGCTTTCACCAGCGGGGTATCCCTCGGCGTGCACATAAGCCACCTCCTTCAACTTCAGCGCCCCCTCTAGGGCTATCGGGAGCCCCAGACCTCTGCTCAAATAATATGCGCTGCTCTTGACCGACATAAACCTGCCCATCTGCTTAGCCCAACCCTCGTTCTTCATGATCACTACCGAGGCCAGATCCGGGAGCGTCCTTAGACGCTCGCGTATGCTTCTAACGTCTCCCTCATCGAGCCTACCGCTCCTGCGTGCTACTAGCGATGCCAGCCAGGTGAGGGCTGTAAGCTGAGTAGTGAAGGTTTTTGTGGCTGCAACACCAATTTCGGGCCCAGCCTTCATGTAGACTGCTTGGTCACTTTCTCGTGAAATAACACTCCCGACCACGTTTGTCAGGGAAACAACCCGGCAGCCCCTGGCCTTAAAGGCCCTGAGGGCCATCAGCGTGTCTATAGTCTCCCCGCTTTGAGAAACCGCTAAAAGGACGTCTCCTCTGCCGGCTAGGTGTGCGTAGGACTCGTACTCGCTGGATATAAAGGGAATTACCCCCCTCCCAGCCAGCTTTGCCGTTAGAAGAGAGAAGAACAAAGAGGCGTGGTAGCTTGTTCCGGCTGCTGTGACGAAGATCGTGTCGCTCCCGTGAAGCAGATCGGCTCCCTTCTCGTAGTCCTCTCCGAACCCCGCCACCGTGTCGTTGATTACGCGTGGTTGCTCGTGGATCTCCTTAAGCATGAAGTGGGGGTAGCCCTCCCGGCGGGCGGACTCAGGGGTCCAGTCAACGGTGAAGACTCTACTGCGAGGGTCCACAATCTCCCCGTTGAGCCGCTCGATGTATACGGTATCCCTTGATATGTAGCCGAGCTCACCATCAAGAAGTGTGATCACTCTCCTTGTGTACTCTAGGAATGCCGGTATGTCCGAAGCCAGGAAGACTCTTCCGTCACCGATCCCGATCACCAGGGGTGAGTGCTTCCGGGCAAAGTATATCCGGTCAGGCGTGTCCTGGATTAAGACTGCCAGAGCGTAACTGCCCTTGAGCCTCGAGATCGTCCTCTTGAAAGCCGAGAAAGGCTCGTAGCTCTGTGAAAGGTTTTCCTCTATCAAGTGGGCTACTACCTCGGTGTCCGTCTGGCTTCGAAATACGTGGCCTTTCCTTTCCAGCTCACTCTTCAGCTCAACGTAGTTCTCAATTATGCCGTTGTGGACCACAGCGATACGACCCTTGCAGTCGACGTGGGGGTGCGCGTTTTCGTCGGTCGGGGGTCCGTGCGTGGCCCACCTCGTGTGGCCTATACCCACACTCCCTTCAAGACACGAGAAGCAGAGCCTAGCGTCAACCTCGTCGATTTTCCCAGCGCCTTTAACCACCCTTATTTTCCCCTCGGATATTGTGGCTACTCCTACGCTGTCGTAACCCCTGTACTCAAGCCTCCGCAGACACTCGCCTAGAACCCTTCCGGCCCTGATCCCGTCGCCGACAATCCCGACGATCCCGCACACAGTTCTCTTCCTAGAAGCAGGTTAATAAGCTGTACGTATAGCAATCTGCATACAGTTGAAGCCCAGCTTATTTTACGACAAAACTAATTGAAACTCCCTGGATAAGAGTACAAGTGGTGGGTCGGGTCACATGGAGGAAATAACGATGGAGGAATTCCTTAGCAGGTTTGCAGGGAAGAGGATCCGCGTGAGGCGCGTTGCGGCACCCCCTCCCGGGATTGTGATTGAATCTATGGGAAGCGTTTACCTAGTAAAGGTAAAATAGCCTTTTTTCTGACTTTTTCAACGTTAGTGATGTTTGGTAGAGATGTTAAGGCTCTTGCTAGGAAGATAATCGTCCACAGGTACGACTACTTCTCCGGAGACAGGCTCAACAGTGAAGGTAGGAAGGTTTTCGAGGAAATGGCGAGGATGCTCGTCTTCGAGCACCCTTACTACAAGAAACGAGTTAAGGAAGTTAGACGCAGAGGAGACTTTGAGTCTTTCATCAAGCTAGCTGAGCTGATTCTCGGGGAAGCAGAAACGAAGAGCCTGGTCTCAGCTACTCTGAGCTCTCCGTACAAAGAGCGGGGAGCTTCTGGTGCTTAGCTTGTCATCAAGTCTACTTTGATGATACCTTCGAGGTCGAAGTAGAGGATCCTCGCATCCTTAAAGGAGATGTACTTCGACTGGCCGTCGCTTGCAACCTCGTATGTCAAGAGGATCTTGCACGGGGCCTCGGTGATGCCTCTTCTCTCGATCTCTTCTATGAGCCTTCTAGCCACTTTCCGCCACTCTTCAAGGCTCTTACTGCGGTCAACTCCTTGCTCCTTTGCCAGCCTGGACAGCGTCGCGTAGAAGGCTTTCCTGAGGTTGAACATAGCCCCCCTTGAACTCGGGCTAATAGGGGACTGGATCGTGTTTGCAAGCGCACTAACCTCCACTACGTCCAGAAACTGCCTCAGGTTCCGGCCGAGCTGCTCTATGTAGGTTCGCATGGCCTCGGGGAATTTCCTCTCCCTAATACCCTCTTCTACGAGCTTAAGCACTAGGTTAACATTACTTACAAGGTCCTCCATGCTTACATCCAATTTAAATCCTCACTGCAAAGTTTTTAAACTTTTACTTATTAAATCAGCCCAAACGTGGGCACCTCGTTACGCGGCTAGTGTAAAAGGGCTAAAAAGTGAGATGTGCAAGAAATAAATTGTAGAAAGCGTAGTGTGTAAACGTGTCAAGCCCAATCCTGCGGGTAAGCTCTTCTGCCAGCCGGCTAGGCGCCGAGGAGGCTTTCGTTTACCTGGCGCGCAGTATGGAGCTAAGGCGCAAAGGCGTAGATGTAGTGTCTTTCGGAATCGGGCAGCCAGACTTTCAGCCCCCGCCGAATGTTATAGCGTATGCCAAGGAGGCCATGGACGCCGGCTATAACGGCTACGGTCCAAGTCTCGGGATGCCTGAGCTCAGGGAATCTATTGCGGATTTCCTGAACGAGAGGTACGGGTTGGACGTTCAGCCAGACGAGGTTGCGGTTACGGCTGGGGCGAAAGCGGCTGTCTTCATCGGTATGCTGGCCCTTTTGGAGCCGGGTGACGAAGTCATTCTCCCCGACCCCTCGTACCCGCTGTACGAGTCGGTAGCTAACTTCGTCGGCGCAAGAACCAGGTTCGTGAGACTGCACAGCGGGAACAATTACAAAATCCGTTTCGAGGACGTGGAAAAACTGGTATCGAGTAAGACTAGGATGGTAGTCATAAACTACCCTGAAAACCCCGTGGGCTCCACGATGGACAGGAAGGCTGTCGAGGCGCTAGTGGAGCTTGCCTATGAGAAGAGGTTTGTCGTACTATCGGATGAAATATACAACCACTTTGTCTACGAGAGCTCTCACTACTCGACACTGCAGACCGACCACTGGCGGGAAGTCGTCTACTACGTCAACGGCTTCTCGAAGACTTTTGGGATGACGGGCTGGAGGCTCGGCTATGTCGTTTCAAACAGGGAGCTCTTATCTAAGCTCTCCGTCATCGCCAACAACATGTACTCCTGCCCTGTAACCTTCGCCCAGATAGCGGCGGCAAAGGCTCTAAGGGACGGCCTCGAGTGGTTCAAGCCCATACTGGATCAGTACAGACGTAGGCGAGACCTTATATACAATAGGCTCCTCTCGATAAGAGGTGTGAAGGTGGTAAAACCCGAAGGAGCGTTCTACATCTTCCCGGATTTCTCAGATGTCATACGAGCGAAGGGCGTAAAGAACGAGAGGGAGCTTGCAGACAAACTGTTGGAGGAAAAGGGAGTCGTGGTACTACCGGGAACAGCTTTCCCCAAGGAGGCGGGTGTTAACCATCTGAGGTTCTCCTTCGCGGTCAGAGAGGAGGATATAGAGAAGGGCATTGAGAGGATAAAAGCCTGGGTTGCAGAGTGAGAGAAACCTTTCCGAATAACCCGAGAATAAATTTTTAATTTTGGCGTTGATTATTTCCGCAGATAGAGCTTGAACGCCGTGATCAAGATCTCGCTCTGCGGCCCTGGCGGCGTTGGCAAGACAAGCTTAGCTAGGGTCTTCACCGGTAACCCGTTTAACGCGAGCGAGAGGATAACCGTAGGTATACAGCACTTCTTCAGAAAGCTGAGCCTCGACAATATCGGTGAGATAAGCGTGGCGATCTGGGATCTTGGGGGAGAGCACCGCTTCCGCTTCCTCGCCCCCGCTTTCCTGAAGGGCGCTAAGGGCTTGATGTATGTCTACGATATAACTCGGGAGGAGACATTCGCGGAAATAGAAAACTGGCGCAAGATAGCCGAGCAGGTGCTGGGCTCCGTGCCCTCAGTGTTAGTCGGCAACAAGAAGGATCTGGAGGAGTACAGGGTGGTTCCGAGGGAATTAGCTGAATATTACGCGCGGATGCACGGCTTCATAGGCTACTACGAGGTATCGGCCAAGCAGCAACTGGACGTCAAGGAACCGTTCCTAGATCTCGTTAAGGCCGCTTTAGCAAAGAGGTGAGTAGATGAGCGAGGTCAGCGCGGTGAGAATAGTCAAAGCGAGGTGTCCCAGGTGCGGCGAGGTCTTTCCGATAATGCTCACCACCGAGCTGCTCGAGGAGGCGAAAAGCAACCCTCTAGGCTTGGTTGGCGTAGCTATACCGCACTCGGATCACGTGCTTGTGGCATACTTCGATCGAAATGGGGCTGAGCGGGGTACGAGGGTTTTCGTCACTCTTCAAGCGCCGGAAAAGGGTCTACACGAGGTCTGCATACCTCTAGGGGACGTCAAAGGGCTACGCAACATCGCAGGCTTCGTGATAGAGTCGAGGAAGCTCAACCTCAGGCTAGTGTACTCGACGCGAAGCATCAGCACCTCCATCAAGGTCTCTGCCCCTGATACCAGCCTCGAAGTGGACTTTCAGCGGGACGTGAGCTACAGCCACGCACGGGCCTGGCTCGAGCTCTTGGTAGATGTCCTGGAGCACTCCTACTCCACCCTACCGCTAGACTACATAAACACTCTGCGAATCTTCGACGTAATGGTGGAGGAGCAACCCTTCACCTACGCAAAGCAGGTTTTCTGGCTTGTGGCCAACGCCTCCACGATCGCAATAAAGCCCAGGTTGCCCGAGTCTCTCCTGGTGAAGAAGTACAGACCCACAATCCTCTACGAGAAATACAACGGCAATTTCGTGTCACGCGTGATAGAATCCGGCGGAAAGGTGAGCGACATCCTAGGGTCCGAGGCCCCCCAGGTGCTCTTCTCGTACGCTGAGACTGTTCTATCACTGTACAGGCGGGGCGTGATCGACCTGGTGATCGAGTGATGTCTTCAGACGAAGCCATTTACGACGCTTTAACGCTAATCCTGCCGGAGGCTATCCGCGCGCTCCAGGAAGCCAACCACCCGAAGCTCGAGGCCCTCGAAGCCTTAAAGGCGGATCTCCCCCTCTTGGTAGTTGCCGCGAATGAAAGGCTGAAGATGACCCCCCTAACCCCTGAGGATCAGCAGCTTCAAGAGCTCTTCAGATACACCGTTACCGCTCTAGTGAAGATACACAGGGACGGCGACTGGCGTCCCTACGTTTTTATGAACGAGCTATTCTACGAGGCACTTCCTGTGAAGAGAATAGTCGACTGGATACTTAACATCGTCTCCATTCCTCCCTCACCAGCTGTCGGCGAAGTCGGCAACATAACACCTCTGGTACTGGGGAAGACTGCTGACAGGCTTGGCGGGAAGCAGTTTCTCCTGCTTGAAAGGGCTAGCTGGGAAAACGGCCTATTTCGGGAAGTAATAGATGAGTACGTACGTCGCTACTCTATGAACCTGGATCTCGTCAACCTCGAGAACGTTCAGGAGGTGAGTAAGCTCAAAGAGTCCCTTGATATGCTCTTCGTAGGCCCTATAGGAGGCTGGAAGCTGGGGTGGATGGGCGTGCTGATACTAGCATCCCATGTTCTGAAGAGGAGAGGAGTGCTTACAGCCGTTATACCCTTGAATGCGCGCGAGGGGATGAAGACACTCTTAAGTTTGCTGGGTATCCCACCATACCCTGATGTGAAACGGCTCGTCGATGACATGCAGAGGTGGCGGTTTACAGGAGTCAGGCTTAACAAGGATAGGGGTTTCGCAGGGATTGTGGCGGTAAAGAGGTAAGGTTTCATGAATATTCTTTACGTGCCCGAGCCCTTGAGGTCACCTGCCGCCCCCCTTTTCGTGTCCGATGAGGGTTCACCAGCCGTGGCTTTGCTGGACGATGAGCTAAGACCAGTAAAGTGTTACGACTCTGATGGAGCGCAGATTAGGTGCCCTGAGGGCTTCAGCCTAAAATCCGAGGAGGTTATCGTCGTGGGAGGCGCTGCTGGGGAGGTCGTGGCTTCCTACCTTAACGCCCAGTACGTCAACGAGAGAAGAGTAAAACTGAGTAAAGCATATCTACCAGGAAGGATTGAGACCCTCATCGAAGCTGTTCGAGAAGCCACAGTGAACTCAGACAAGGAACCGGTAATCCCCGGGTCGATACTTGCTGTCTTACCTGGAAGCATTCTCCGCAAGCGAAGCTGGGGCGCGGCCCTTATAGCAAAAACCGAGGACTCAAAAACGAGCATAGTGGCCGAGCTTCTCTTCGACCAGAATCTGAGAATCATAGGTGAAAAGTCAGCTGACCTCGAGGAGCTTGAGCGCTTCGACTACTGGTGGCAACCCCCCTGGGAGAACCTCTTCGCACACGGGAAATACATGCGAAGGTTACTAGAGATTCTCTCCGAGCGCCCCGTCGAGAAGATCCCACAGCAGGTACTCTCCGGCGGGCACCCCTCGCCGCAGTCCCTGATCGAGAGCCTGGCATCGTATATTTCAGGGCGCAAGCTCGAGGTCGTCGGCAGAAGGAGCTTGAAGAAAGTCGTAATTTACATAGACGAGAGGATTGTAAAGCCATCACAGGGGTACGTGGGAGTCGTCTTGATTAAAAACTCTCAGAGGAAAGTGCACGCCAGGTGGTACTTTGACGAGAAGTTCCGCCTGACCGGCTTCGACAATGTGCCGCCCGAAGCCGTGTCCGGTATAGACGCTGAGATAGCTATTGGCAGGGTTCCCCGCGAAGTGCAAGCACGTCTGCCCGAGGCTCTCGCCGCCTTTCTCGTAAGGATTGCTCTGCTCACACCGGTGAGGATAGTCGACTACTTGGCGGTAAAAGCGCATAGGTGGTACGAGATCGCCCTACTTTGAGGCCAGCTTGTATCCTCTCAGGAACTTATAGATCCGAGTGTAATCCTCCTCCCCTAACCCCCCGCTATTAGAGGCGAGTAAAAGCGCTTGAGCCATAGCGGCTATGTGAGGCAGCGCGAACCCTTTTTCGGCTCCAGAGCGAGCCGCGTAGTTCATGTCTTTAGCCGCGAGGCTCATCTTAAAGCTCACAGGGTACGTCTCCGATAAGAGCCTGTTCCCGTACCTCTCCACTATAGGCTTAATCCACAAGTCCCCAGCTATTTCGAAAAGCTTTTGAGGGGTGACTCCCCAAGCCTCGGCCAGAACCAGTGCCTCAGCTAACCCCATCATCGCGGAGAAATAGATGCTGTTAAGTGCGAGCTTAACGGCCAAAGCCTCCTCTACACCTCCCACATAGTGTAAACTCTTAAACAGGGCCTCCCGGTAAGCTTTAATCTCGTCAAGCTTCTCCACATCACCCCCAGCTATGCCGACGAGCTCGCCGCGCGCCGCATCAGCAGGACCCCCCATCACGGGAATCGCGACATAGAAAAGTCCTCTTCTCCGCGCCTCCTGGAACATTTTCCCCGAGTGCATTGGGGTAACTGTCGAGTGATTCACCACTAACGCCCCTTTAGGTGCACTGGCGAAAACCTGCTCAAGGACCGACTCGGAGGCTTCGTCATCGGATACCATTATCGCTATAATTCCGGCTTCCTCAACAGCACCTCCAATATCCGCCGCAACCCTAACTCCGTGAGACGCGAGGGGCATCGCTTTCTCCAAGGTTCTATTCCAAGCCGTTACGCTGAACCCGCTTTCAGCGAGGCGCCTAGCCATATTGTAGCCCATGAGCCCCGTTCCGAGAAAAGCCACTTTCTGCATAGCAAAAAGAGGATTAGGTGGGGTAATTATATAAGTTTCACTACAACCAAGTTTAAACGAGGTGACTTGAATGGAGCCGGTGAAAGCCCTAGAGATCATTGAGAAGAGCCTACAGGAGAAAGGCTACTCAACCAGACGCACTGTAGAAGAAGGGGAGTACGTGCTAGAAGTGTCTTCAAGCCACAGGAAAGCTAAGATACGTTTCCACCAAGAAGGGGGTAAGCTCGTAGAGCTTAGATTAAGGTACGAAGACACCCCAGGTCTCACAGTGCTAAAGTGCGATAAGTACGAGCGTTTCGTTTCGTGCATAGAGGACCTTATCTCTAGATTTTAGAAGGTAAGAGTTTTTAATCAAAAATTGCGGATAACTTAACTAGGATGAAGCTAAAACACATCCTCCTATTTCTCTTTTTTTATACTTGTACTTTATGAGGTGATCGAGTTATACGTAATATTCTCCGTACAGCCAGCATACATCGAAATTTCTAGAGTTAACAAGACGGGTCCCGGTAACTACTCAATTGAAGTGACCTTATACTTCCCTAATGACTACCTCCTCCCCGTTAGGCTGGGCGAGCTCGCTTTAACAGCCCTCTGCCCTAATGGAAGCAGTTTTCGCGCATCCCTATCCAACGTGACGCTCATGCCCAGGATCGTTAACATAATACGTTTTAGAGCTCATACAGACATGCTCCCTAGCGGGGGAGGTTGCAAGGTCGTCTGTAGCTGGGCTCCGGATCCGCTCCCAGTCTATCTGCTTGGAATCCACGTGCTGAACTTCACGCGGGAGGACGAGATTCAAACGGGGTTAGAGAAAATGCCCTTTGTGTGGGCAGGGTGGAGAAGCTTCGCTGTAAAGTCGGGGAACTGCACGTACTTCGAAGTGTACACTTACCCTCCATCGGCGTACGAGGCGAGAGTGGTTGCAGACTATCTCTCAATGCCAGGGATACCCGTCTACTCCGTAACAGGTTTCGGCCACGGCATCCACGAGTTCTGCCCGCGAGAACCCTCATCATTCAGGTTAAAAGGTTACTACATTGTTGTGCTTTCTGAGGGAAAATCGTGGCAGCAGGCTGATAGCTACCCGCCGAGGCTCAGCGTATCCCCCTAACGTTTCCCGGTTAAGTTTTAAACTAGCAGAGAAGTTTGGCTCTTGTGCTCTACATTGTGTTCACGACGGGAAGATGCAATCTTAAGTGTGACTACTGCGGTGGAAGTTTTCCGCCTAGTAAGGTGCCTTGGAGCATCTCCTATAATCCTGAAAGTCTCAAAAGGTTAGTTGAGAGAGATCCCGATGCAACCGTGGCATTTTACGGCGGGGAACCCCTCCTCAACTCCCGCTTCATTAGGTGGGTTATGGACAATGTTCGCGCGAAGCACTTCGTCATACAAACTAACGGCACACTCTACAAACTTCTCCCAGATGATTACTGGTTGAGGTTCGACACCGTTCTTCTATCGATCGATGGTAGGCCCAGCACCACGGACAGGCATCGAGGGCAAGGTGTTTACCAGAGGGTCATCGAAGCCGCTAAGCACCTCCGAGAAATCGGCTTTCAAGGCGACCTTGTTGCGCGCATGACGGTTACGGAGGACACAGACATATACGAGGACGTCAAGCACTTGCTTGAGCTTAACCTTTTCAGTCACGTTCACTGGCAGCTCGACGTTGTTTGGAGCGACCGGTGGAAGAGCTTCGAGAGGTGGAGGGATGAGAGCTACCTCCCAGGATTGAGGAAGCTCATGAGGGCATGGATTCTGGAGATAAGAAAGGGCAGGGTTTTAGGGATAGCGCCCTTCAAGGCAATAGCCTCACAGGCTATCTTTGGGAACGTGTACCCAGCCCCGCCATGCGGGTCCGGCGTGAACTCGGTCTCGGTTCTAACAAATGGGAGAATAACCGCCTGCCCGATAGCTGTCGAGGAGCGGTGGGCGGAGCTGGGGAGGCTGGAGAGGGGTTTCACGCTGAAGAATGCTTGGATACAGGAGCCTTGCAGACAGTGCCCCTACTTCAGGTTTTGCGGTGGGCGATGCCTTTACGCGTACATCGAGAGATACTGGGGGGACAAAGGTTTCCAGGCTGTGTGCAGGGCTACAAAGGAGCTCGTAAACCTCGTGCTCGCATCGATACCCCTGCTGCTCTCAGCGCTTGACAAGGGCCTCATAAAAAGCGGCGACCTCCTGTACCCCCCTTTTAACAACACCGTAGAAGTCATACCCTGAAAAGTATCCACTTTTCAGGGCGCAAACTTAAAAAACCGTCTCTGCAGGTCAAGGGTAATGCTCACCCTCTCCGCAGCCATCGAGGTGATTTCCCTCACGGCGAGCGGTGCCCTGTCGCCGGGCCCCTTAACCTTCGCGGCTTTACTGGGAGGGAGACAGGGCGGTTGGAAATACGGCTTTCTCGCGGCACTGGGACACATGCTTTTCGAGCTCCCCTTATACCTCCTGCTGAGCCTAGGGGCTTACCAGCTGCTCCAGGCAAAAGAGGTAAAGAAGGTCGTTTCAGGTGTTGGAGGCCTCGTGATCCTCTACTTCGTGTACCTGGGGTTGCGCGACTTATCCAAAGGCAACTCGGATAGTAAGGTGAGCGAAGTAAAATTCTCGGATGCGGGACCCATAGCCGTTGGCTTCACATTCACGGCGCTTAACCCCTACTTCTTAGCTTGGTGGGCCACTATTGGGGTGAAAATGATATCCGACGTTATGGACTCCTCGTTCGGCCTGATGAGCGCGATTTCCTACTACCCGGTTCACGTGTGGATGGACTTCGCGTGGCTGTCCTTCGTCGCCTTCGCGGCGCAAAAAGGGCTTTCTGCCGTGCGCACCCTCTCCAGGGCTATACAACTGCTGTTGCTGCTGCTAATGGTGCTCTATGCCTTTGTTTTTCTATCAGGGGCTCTTACATAAATTAATTATATATAGTTTTTCCAGGTAGATTACGCGCTTGAGTATGCCTCGCGTCGAAGATGTAGCCCTAATTCACGCCCCGAGCGTGTACGACTTCAGGCAACTGAAATACGTTCACTATGGACCCATAAGCGACGTTATACCCTCGAAACCAGTGTTCGACATGTACCCCGCCGGCTTCTTCTACCTGGCCTCGTACCTTGAGAAGAGGGGGGTTAAAACGGGGATCTACAACGTCGCGGCTAGAATGGTGAACGAGCCTTCACTCGACGTGCCTCGCCTCCTTAAAGGGATAAAAGCCAAGGTTTATGGACTGGACCTGCACTGGCTCGTCCACGCCCACGGTGCGATCGAGCTTGCGAGAATGCTGAAGGAGATCCACGGCGCCCCAATCGTGGTGGGCGGCCTTTCCGCAACCTACTACTGGCGGGAAATACTCGGAAAGTACAGCTTTATAGACTTCGTTGTCCTCGGGGACACGACGGAGCCGGTATTCTACGAGCTTGTGGAGGCTCTCGAGAAAGGCGACGCGGCAAGGCTCCGGGAAATACCTAACCTAGCGTTCCGCGAGAACGGCAGGATACGTTACACGGGTATTAGGTACGTGCCTTTAGAGCTCGACGACCTTAAGCCCGACTACAGCGTAGTTCTAAGGGTGATGGTGCGTAGCGGCCTGAGGAACTCTCTCCCGTGGAGCTCGTTCCTTAAGCATCCTGTTACAGCCGTGATCACGTACAAAGGATGCCCGTTTAACTGTCTGGGGTGCGGCGGAAGTAACTTCGCGTACAGGGTGCTGTTCCACCGGAAAGGGCTCGGCGTGAAGACTCCAAAAACGCTGGCCGACGAGTTCCGTGAAATAACCGAGAGGCTGAAAGCCCCCATCTTCTTCGTCAACGACCTTCAGCCCCTAGGCAGGAAGTACATAGAGGAGCTCACGTTGCTCCTAAGCCAGGAGAAGAGCGACGTTGAGATATTCTTCGAGTTCTTCACGCCCCCAACCCGCGATGTGCTAGAGCTTTACCGCCGGGCCGGTGACAGGGTGTACCTCCAGATCTCTCCTGAGTCGCACGACGAGAGGGTCAGAAGAAACTACGGGAGGCCTTACGGGAACGATGCTGTCAAGAAGCTCGTGAAGAACGTTAGAGAGCTGGGGTTCGAGCGCCTTGACACCTACTTCTTGGTGGGTCTCCCCTTGCAGACACCTGAGAACGTGAAAGGCCTGGGGGACTTCTACCTGGAACTACATGAGATCGGGAAGGAAACGCTCGACGCTTTCGTTGCGCCGCTCGCACCCTTTGTGGACCCCGGTAGCCCGGCATTTCACTCGCCTCAGAAGTACGGGTACAGGATCCTAGCGCACACCCTTGAGCAGCACCGCCAACTGCTCTTGGCAGAAAAGTGGTACGGGATGCTGAACTACGAGACGGAGTGGATGACGAGGAGAGACGTAGCGGAAGCTACGTACAATGCCGTTGAAGCTCTCACGAGGGCTAAGTTCACCGCGGGAATCATAGACGAGGAGTACTATAACAGCGTGGTGGAGTCGATTAGCAGCGCTAGAAAAGGAACGCCTAAATACGGACTGGACTCTAAGGAGACATTAAAGGAGGAGGAGCTTTACCCGGCAAAGCGCCTGGCGATCAGCTATCTTACAGCAAGGTCCATAGCCGAGATTCTGAAGTGCAAGATCGGTCTCTAGCCTCACGTCTTCTCCTCGTGAATCTCAAAGTACTCTCCGGCTACTTCCTCGACGATTGCGTCCAAACCCCCGATCCTCAAAACCCCACTCCCCGTATCCACTTTAAAGTGAGCGTAGCCGGCCGGAAGATCTAAAACAGCGTCTACTATCCTACCCTCCACTTCCACTCTCGCACCCGTATCCACTTCATACCCTCTGGCTTTCAGCCTGAGCTTCTTATCCTCCAAGAGCATACGCCTCGTCTCGTACAAGGCCATCCTGTGGAAGGTGAACTTCAGGGGGAAATCCCACTTCTCATCGACGACAACCCTCGCGCTGACCCACCTGTTCACAAAGTCGTGTGAAAGGTAGTCGACGAGCGTTCTCTCTTCAATGAGGAACCCATGCCTCATGGGTAGAGTGGGCCTAGCCTTTAGCACGCCGCCCAAGCCCGAGTCGACAACAACGACAATATCTCCGGAAATCGCTACCCTAAGCTTCCTAAGGAAGGGCATGTCCTCCACTATAAACTTGGCTCCCCTCTCACCCAGGGCGTACGAGAGAACATAAACGCTCACCCCTCTCTTAATCGCGTCTTCTATCTTGTCGCTCAAGAGGTGTATGAACTTAATGTCCCCCATTACCAGCGCGTCGATCTTCGCCTCGTCCAGCATCTCAGCCATCCTGTTCTTTGCAACCTCAGGCTCTCGGATAATCCAGACACCGAACCTTTCCTCGGGTGTAGGCCTCGAAATGCTCTTCATATACTCGAGAGCTCTCTTCGCCAACCCGTCAAACTCCTTCATGAACATGCTCAGCAGGATCTCAGGCTTCACCGCACGGTACTTCTTGGGCCTCCCCCCAAGCTCCTCTATATAACCCTTAGAGGAAAGCCTCGTAAGCGCCACGTGAATCTGAGGCCTATGCCTGACAAGGTAGTCCGAGATTTCCGGAGCGCTGAGCGGCCCTTTCTCGAGAAGTATAAGGTACAGCTCGGCCTCTAGCCCGGTGAGCCCGAGCATTTTCAATAGTTGAATAGCGCTGTCTCTGGGAGAACCCGGGGTGGGTCCCTCAACAGCTCCCTCGGTCATCCTTATCTCGCCGAAAAGAATCCCCAGTACAGATATTAATACTTATTCATAAGTTATTTATCAAAGCTATCGAAACCATATTTTCTCGCTAGAACATCGTAGAGCTCGGCTATTGCTATCACCGTGTTGGCGACCTCGACTGCCCGACTACCGAAGATGTAGACGTTAGGTTCCACGTGGTCTGCACCCACGTCTATTAGGACGTTGCAGTCGGGACACTCATCTAAAAGCACGGGAGCTGCGGCAGCAACAGGGTTTGCTGACGGGTACTCCTGACTGCTGAACTCCTTGAACTTCAAATCCATGGTTACGAGAGCCTCCTCGATTAGCTTATCATGCTTGATGTTGATAACTGCCCTGTATTTGCCTCCAATCGATAGTAGGATTCCTCCCAGATGCTTACTTGCCCCGAACTCGGGCTTCCTGTACAGTATCCCTCCCTTTTTATCGGGTGAGATTCTTCCGGGAACAGCTGCTATATCGTGGAGGCTTTTAGCACCGGGGACCGCTACCGCTAAGTTCGTGAGAACTTCAGGGATGAGTTTCGGGAAGTGTCTCGATGATGAAAGCACGAGAAGCGCTCTCTCCATGTCTGCCATCACAAGCCCACGACTCACGTCGAGATCCGGGTAAACAACCTTGGTACATATGTAGCACTCGCTTTTCCTCCAACCGTACCTCTCATGCGCCCTGCAAGCATCTCCACTGGCAAGGACTAACCACCAGTATCTGTTCGCCAGAGTTCCAGCCTCGTTGATATCTCCTTTGGCTATAAGTTCGGCCACCTTACTCGCTACTGCCTCAATCTCCTTAACTTGAACGCTAATATCCTCCAAGTCCTTCGTTAGAGTGCTCTTCGAGCTTCTGAGGATTTTGCTGACGGCAGCCTGTGTGACTCCGAGAGAGCGAGCTATATCTGTCTGAGAGAACCCCCTTTTACGGAGCTCATGGGCAAGAACCCTCCTGAAAGCTGGGATAAACAAGTTGAAGGCAACTCCTTCTGGGAACATCCTACCTATATGTCACTCGCAAAAAACGCAGTTATAAATCTTCTTGTTAGAGAACAATTGATGAAAGTATAACTGGTTAATGCACGGCGTTTTCCTCATAACTAAGTTATTAATAATACGGGAAAATTCCACGAATTTTCCAGAAAAATTTATAAACGAGTTATTGAAAAATAGTGTTGAGAATAATGGGGAAGAAGGTTAACGTAATAGAGCTGGTTCTCACCGCATCCCTCTCTGCGGTCATCGGAGCTATTTTCCTAGTCTGGTCAAACATCGTTTGGGACCTTACAAAGCTTCTGCTGGGCTTGCTATTCGTGCCAATAATCTACGGCATGTGGTTTATAGGCGCAACAGTGCCGGCCTACATTATAAGGAAGCCGGGGGTAGCCTTGCTTGGAGAGTTCCTAGCCTCGGTACTAGAGCTTGCGTACGGCTCCCAGTTCGCGTCGACCGCGCCCCTCTACGGCTTCATGCAGGGCTTAATGTCAGAGCTGGTATTTATGCTCACGAAGTATAAGAGGTGGGGCTGGCTTACAATGGCTCTGGCCGGAGCGGCACCCGCACTATGGGCAGCGCCAGCTGACACTATTCTCTCCGGGATAACCGAACCATTAACCCCGGAGCAGTGTGTCGTCTTCTGGTCCCTCTACTTCGTGAGCGGAGCACTGATAGCTGGCGTGCTTGTAAAAGCAGTAGTAGATGCCGTGGTAAAAAATACCCCGATACTTGACGCATTTGAGGTCGCGAAGTCGGTGAAAAATGTTTGAGCCTAGTTTCAGTGAGGTCGTTAAGCGTATCGGTAGGCTATAGAAACTTCCCCGTACTGAAAGACATTTCTTTCTCGCTCGAAAAGGGCGAGGCCCTGCTAGTTGTCGGACCAACTGGCGCGGGGAAATCAACCCTCCTATTAACCCTAAGCGGTGTTATACCAGAGCTCGTTCACGGTAAAGTTGAAGGAGAAGTAAGGGTAGCCGACCACAACCCTACGGAAGAGGGGTTAAAGGGTTTAGCAGGAGACGTTGGCATCGTATTCCAGGACCCGGAAGCCCAGGTCGTTATGGAAACCGTTTTCGACGAAGTCGCATTCCCCCTGGAGAACCTTCGCTATAACAGGGATGAGATAACTAGGCGGGTAGAAGATGCCCTGCTCAAAGCGGGCCTCACAAAGTACTCATCCGAGGAGACAGACCAGCTGTCAACCGGCCTGAAGCAGAGGCTCGCTCTGGCCAGCGCCTTATCCTACGAGCCGAAAGTCCTTCTTCTGGACGAGCCCACGTCGCACATCGACCCGGCTTCTTCGAAGAGGATATACGCGGTGCTAAAGTCGTACAAGGAGAGAGGCGGGTCGCTCATCGTGGTGGAGCACAGGCTAGAGTACGCTGAGGGCATTATTGACAAAATTCTCTTCATCGACGCCGGGAAAGGCGTGCTTTGCAGAAGTTTCGAGGAGCTCGTAGCCAAGGTCGGCCTAGAAGGCCTCACCGAGGCGGGGGTATGGCTCCCCACAACCCTGCTTGGGCGATTTTCCATGAACGCTCCCACGGTTCCAACCGATCGGCTAACTCCAGGAGCAAACACCGTTGTGAAGACCGTGAACCTAAGTGTCAGAGCCAACGGGAAGCGCATACTAAACAACATTTCACTCGAAGTGCGGGAAGGCGAGATAGTGGCTATTATAGGCCCCAACGGAAGCGGGAAGACCACCCTTTTAAAAACCTTAGCTGGCTTCACTAGGAGGTATACCGGAGAGGTTAGCGTTCTCGGCGGCCCCCCAGACTACAGTAAGGCCGCCTACACCACGCAGGTACCAGAGCTGCAATTCACTGAGCGCACAGTCGCTGAAGAGGTGGCGTCCTCTCTGCTTGTTAGGGGCTTTTCGAAGCAGGAAGCTTTGAAGGTTGCCAGGCGGGAGCTTGAAGCGCGGGGGCTCGCCCACCTGTCCGACAGGCTACTCTATGAGATAAGCCAAGGTGAGAAAAGGCTTATCTCGCTCCTGGAGACAGAGCTTCTCGACAGGAATCTCTACCTCCTCGACGAGCCGACCTTCGGCCTAGATTTCAAAAACACTCTAAGCGTTTTAAGTTGGGTGAGACGGCTCGCCTCAAAGGGTAAAACTGTGCTGTTTGTCACACACGACTCGTGGGTTCTCCCCTTACTACCTCTTACAGCGGTTGTTGGCTTGTCAGAGGGAACCGTGGTATTCAGAGGAACACTCCAAGAGCTTCTTGTCCGAAAGAACGTGTGGGACCGGCTAGCTTTCCTGCCGCCTGCGGAGTTGGCTGAAGAGTCGAGCGTAAGTGGAGCTGCTAGGGCCATAGAGAATTACAGGAATAAGGTGGTAGGCGTATATGAGTTCTCTAAGAGAGCTCAACCCCACAGTTAAGCTCATCTCGGTAACGTTGGCGATATTCCACGTAGCTCTCCTGCAAAATGCTTACGTTACACTATCTCATGTAGCCTTCTCTCTCCTCCTCGTCTTCGCGTCAAGGCCGCGGATTAACAGAGCAGTAGTCTTCGGCATTGCATCTACGATTGTAGGGTACACGTGGGTTACCTACACGCTCTACGTGCTCAACTTGAAGCTAGACCCGCATACGGCTCTGGCCAAGACTCTGTTGCTCTCCTCTAGGATAGCCGTCATAGTGCTCTACTCGGTCTTCTTCGCGACGACCACGAAGCCCAGGGACCTAGCCACCTCGCTAACCATGCAGCTGAGGGTTCCCTACGAGTACGCGTTCATGACCTTCGTCACTCTCAGGATGTTTCCACTGATTAAACGCGACCTAGAGAACGTGCTCGCGTTCAGAAAGGTTAAAGGCTATGTAAGGCTCAGTAAACCCTGGACAGCCATCTTCTCAGTAGTAACTCCTCTGCTCTTCACCGTGGTTAGGCGAGCCGTACTGATGGGGATCTCCATGGAGGCGAGAGGCTTCGGAAAATTCCCAGAGAGGACCTTCGTAAGTGAGACGCGGGTAGCCCCTCGAGACGTGCTCTTCCTACTTCTTTTCCTCCTTCTCGTAGCGTGCACGACTATCCTCTCCTACAGCATCGGGGCCCCTATCGGGCTCTCACTTTAAGATAGCCTCTTTAGCCTTGCGGAAGTCTTTCACACCGTAAATGCAGTTCCAGGGCCTAGCCTCTACCTCTTTTATGTGCTTTCCACCACCCACCAGTACCCCCACGCTCTTCTTCTCGGCGATCACCGCACCGAGGCTGTACGTGCCACCCATCCCAAGCTGGCTCTGAGTAATCGGCACAATGTGGGCAAAGCCAAACAGGTATCCGAGAAGCGGTCTAACCACCACGATATCGCTCACGGCGTCCTTCCTGACCACCCTCTCCCACTTTCTGAGAAAACCACCTCTAATAACAGCCGACCTTGCCGTGATTCTGTAGACGAAACTCCTCCTGTAGCTGTCCACTCCGAAAATCCCAGCAACAGACGCCAGACCCAGCACCAAAAGCCTAGTCGCGTACCCTACTTGCCCGGGGTAAAGGAACCTCAGTAGCTCCGCTAGCGCGTAGCTCGTGAGGTTGAAGATGAGAGGTTTGATGTCCACTCGAGCTAGCCAGTTAAGAACGCCGATCAGGGTCGCTATCAATGCCCCAGACGCGTAGAAGAAGCTGTAAGGCTCGCTTAGGCCTGTAGCCCAGTTTAGCACTGGAGCGAGGGGGGACAATGCTGACCTTGCACCCTCCGGCATTGAAACATAAAAGACGAAGGAGATAATCTGGCTCAGCAGAGGTAGGAAGTAGAGGATGTACAGTCCCAGGAATGACGCGGGATGCGGCTTACCGCTCCACAGAACCTCCTCGGATTCCATGTAAACAAAAACAACATGTGAAGTTTTTAAACCAACTGCGAGGTTTTTCTCACAAACTCATTTCTCTCCAATCGTTTGACGAGAATAGCGGCTAGAAGCACGGAGGCAAGCGTCTGTCCGAATATGTCCCTCCTGAGGGAGTCGAGAGCCGGGACAAAACCCTTTACGTACACGTTGACGACGAAGTACGTAAAGCTCATCACGAGGCCCGCCGTGATCATAACCACAACTTGAGTTCGGAGGCTCTTACCCTCCCCCATACCGGCTATAAAGCCCTGGAGCCCGTGAGCCATCAGCGTAACATACCACCTCGGGTACCCAACCACGATGTCAGCTATAGTCGGTCCAAGCAACCCCACCGCGAGGCCCACTTTGCTCCCAAACAGGAGCCCTGCCAGGTAGATTATAGTGTCTCCAACGTGCGTGTAGCCGCCCGTTGGGCTCGGGAGCCTTGGAAAATAAGTCAGTATTGCAGTTAAGGCAGAGAAGATGGCCACTATTGCAAGGAAGACGCTCCGCTTTTTCTGGCTCACAAGAAGGTTACTCTCTGAGTGAGGCTTAAACTTTACCCTTTAGGAGCTGTTGCACCTTGGAAAGATACCTTGCGACTTTAACGGCCTGGCCGCTAACCTCCACAACTTCGCCCCCCTCTATCACAAAGTGCTTGACCGTTGTACTCCTGCCCGTGACCCTTAAAGCCTCCTCTACCGCGTGGTGCAGGCCCACGCAGTGGGGGGAACCGTCCACGGTTAGCACGGAAACCTCCTCCAGCTCCATCCTGGCGAACATGGAGGCAAGCTTAAGCGCAACCACGTTGAAGTGCTCCGCCTCCAGGCAGACAGCCAGTGGAACTCTACCGGCTCTAAACTTCTCGAAGATTTCGGGGTACTCGTCTCTAACGCAGGACCCGTACACTAGGACTCTCCGCACATCCCGTAGGAGCCTGGAAGCAACATTGGTTTCGGTGAGCCTTCTGTAGGCGAACTCGCTCAAGGCTTCACACCTTTATGCTTGTGAGGCTGTCGAACACGAGCTCCCCGCCCAGCTTGATCTTCTCCAGAAGCTCCTCCTCGGAAACCATCCTCTTTTCGGGCTCGAGGAGGTGACCGTTCACCAGCAGAAGAGCCGCGGCCTTGACCCTCCTGAGCATCGCTAGGGAGAAAAGCGTTGCACACTCCATCTCGACAGTTAAAGCACCAACGCCAGCCCACTTTTCCGCGACACTCTTGTCCTCCGCGTAGAAAGCGTCGCTACTGACGACAGGGCCCGCGTGCACTCTCAACCCCCTCTGGAGCCCCTTAGTGTAAAGCGTCCAAGCCAAGACAAGGTCTGGAGCAGCCGAGACCGTTAAGTCACCGAAGTACTGTCTAAAGAGCCCCCCGTGAATGTAGTGAGCGGCAGTGGGGACAACGAAGTCCCCGATACCAACTTCCTTGCTAATCCCCCCTGTAGTCCCGAGCCTGACAATCACCCTAGCTCCAGCCTGTATAAGCTCCTCGAATACTATCGCAGCGCCAGGGCCCCCCATACCGTGCGTGGCAACGGTTATGTCCAGACCCCTCCAAGTCCCGTTGTAGACAAGTAGCCCTCTGTTCTCGCTCACAAGCTCAGGTCTGATGAGCATGCTTGAGAGAAGCCTAGCCCTTCCCGGGTCGCCAACCACAACAACGCGGGGTGCCACGCGCATAGCTTTAATGTGAAAAGGCATACTTTTACTTCGTAAGACTTATTTTTTATTATTATCGCTTCCTTACCGCGTAGAGAAAACTTTGGTTAGGGGCGCTTTCATCAACCACAATGTACGTCGTGTACTCAGCCCCCAGGGCTTCGCTAAGTTTCTTGGCGGTCGAAAAGCCCTCATGCACCTCGACGACTATTCTCTGGACGTCGTAGTGCTCAAGAGCGGCCTTCGACGCGGATAGGACGCGGTACTCGACTCCCTCGACGTCGACTTTAAGGAGGTCGATCCTCTCAAACCCTGACAGCCGGAAAACATCATCGAGGGTGATCTTCGGAACCCATCGTTCGCCGACGACGCTCGTGTACTCCTCAACGTACTCGCGGAGCAGGGAAGAGTTTACCATGCTTTCCCCCACGTAGAGTTTACCCAAACCTCTTTCACTGTCCACAGCCGAGCATATGACCCTAGCCCTACCGTTGAGCCCGTGCAGTGCGATATTCCAGTGAGTGTACACGCAGGAAAGCGGGTTGGCCTCCACAGCCACGGCCCTGGAACTCTTTGAGAGAAGCAACGACCTAACTGTGAAGAAGCCGAGGTAAGCGCCTAGATCCACAATTCGCGACGCTGTTTCAGGCGAGAACTCCGCAAGCCTCTCATAATCCCTGTAGACGAATATGTGCTCCAAGCTACGTCTAGCCTCTCTGACCTCGCCCACCGGGACTGCGAACGCGTACGGTGGCAGCAGAACTACGGTGCTACGAGCTCCGAGCAGCTTCGGTATGGTTGAGATCCGCTCGAGAAAGCCTAGGGAATAAGACAGGGCCTCCATTGAACCTGCCTACAGCCTGACAGAGACCGCGGCGTCGAGAACTGCGCGAGAGGCCCTGTCGACAGCGTCGCGGAGCTCCTCCGCTGTAGCCATCTTCTGATACGCCTCTCCTAAGACATCGCTGATGACGAATGCCGCTCCTGCTTTCACCCCCCGGATCCTCGACAAAACCATTAGCGAGGCGGCCTCCATGTCCACGGCTATCATACCCCGCTTCACCCACTCATTGAGGAAGTCCACACCGGCGTAAAAGTTGTCGCTGCTGATCACTGGTCCCAGGAAGTAGCGCAAGCCATACTCCTCAGCTTTCTCCACCAGTCTACGCAGAACCTCGTAGTCAGGCACAGCGGCCATGCAGTCCCCCCGGGTGTATGTGCTAAGCGTGCCGCCCGGAATGTAAGAAGCCCCGGTAGCGATCACGAAATCGCCGACGCGCATGTCCTTCAGGAACCCCCCACATGTCCCAAACCTGATAATGAGCCTTGCACCGAGCATTATGAGCTCCTCAAACACGATGGAAGCTGAAGGGGCGCCGATGCCGTGCGTCGCGACGGTCACGTCAACGCCTTTCCACCTGCCAGTGTAGACAAGGAACCCTCTGTTCTCGTTTACCAGCCTCGCCCCCTCTAAAAGGCTTGAGAGTTGCCTTACGCGTGCAGGGTCCCCTGAAGCTATTACTCGAGGAGCGATGTCTTCGGGTCGAGCTAGTATGTGTAAAGGCTTAGCCATTGCTACAACCGCGCGTTGCTCCTATATTTCCTTTACTCTTATCCTCTTTTCAAGATCGGGGTTCTCGTCTAGGGCCCTCCTGAGGACGCTTGTCGCCGCCGCCTCAGCCTGGTGGATGACTCTCTCCTCGTCGAGGCTCACGTGCCTCCCACCACGCACAGCAACCTTGCCCTTCACGATGACGTTGTCAACGTCCCCTGCTGTGGCCGAGTACACGACGAGGGAGTAGGGGTTGAACAGCGGCCTAAGGTGGGGTTTTTTGGCATCAATCAAGACAATGTCTGCTTCGAAGCCCCTCTTAATGATCCCAGTTCTCAGCCCAAGGGACCTGGCAGCACCCCTCGTAGCCATCTCGAGGACGTCGTAGGCGCTCCACAGGTTGGGTTTTTCCAACATCATCCTCTGGCCGTAGATGAGCACCCGCATCTCCTCAAAGAAGTCTATGTTGTCGTTGTAGCACGGGGCGTCCGTACCAATCGCCACGCTACCACCAAGTTGCCAGTAGTCGTAGGCGTGGAAGCGGACACCGGATAGAAGGTATGTGGAGGGGCACTGCACAATAGCGCTGCCGCTGTGCGCCAGGAGAGCCCTCTCCTGCGGGTCAGCGTAGTTCGCGTGAGCAACGATAGTTTTAGCACCTAGCAACCCCAGCCTCAGAGCGTACCTCACGGGCGTATCCCCCGTCCTCTCGCGAACAACTTTGAGCTCTCTCTCAGTCTGCGCTAAGTGCATGTGGATGAACAGCCCATCTTCCCGCGCTTTCTCAGCCATGAACACGAGGTTCTCCCGGTTCACAGTATCAGTAGCATGGGGGGCGAGAGCGGGCGTCACGAGGCTGTGGCCGCGCCACCTCTTAACGAAGTCAAGAGCCTTTGCAAGCTCGACAGGTCCGCTGAAGGGGCCGTCAACGTCCATGTACGTGTGGCCCAGCAGGCCGCGGACACCCACCTCCACGACTGCGCGGGCTATTTCATCCATGAAGAAGTAGTGATCAGCCAGGAGCGTGACTCCACTCTTCACAGCTTCAAGCGCGCCAAGAAGGCCAAGCTTGTAGGCTGTCGAGCCATCTAAGCTCTTCTCGAGAGGCCAGAAAACGCTGTAAATAACGTCGCTAGCATCCGACGCAAGTCCCCTAAAACCCGCCATCGCGACGTGCGTATGCATGTCGATGAGGCCCGGCAGAGCGATTTTTTCTCGACCGTCTATCACCTCGTCGGGCTGCCCGTATGCCGACACTATGCTGGAGTAGTCGCCAATAGCCTCTATTACACCATCCTTAATAAGCAACGACTGCCTTCTTAGGATGCTACCGTACCCATCCATCGTGATTACGAGCTCTGGGTTCTTAATTATTATCGAGCTCACGTGAGGTACTCTCCTACCCCTCTATTATGCTTTTACCAATTAGGGAGCAGTGAGATGGCGCTATACCAAGGTATTATCTCTGAATTATTATCATAAAGCATAGAATTATCCGGAAATAAAAACGTAACTTATAAAATAACTTGCTCTAATTTCTACTTAAAAGTTACATTAAAATAGAATCAGCCCAACTCATTCTTCATGAAAAGTGGGATGCAGTCAATAAATGTAGAAATAATGGTGGAAGTTAGCAGAACAACATATGTACTACGAGGTTTGGGCAACGTTTCTCATAATCTATATTCCAAGATATGATTAACGTATTACGTATTCCGTATTACAGAAATCACTGTATAAAATAGATAAGTTCGGGGAAATTTCCTGGTAAGTACTTATCTGGCTCAGCCTTAACTGGAGTAGAAAGAGATAACTTTCAGTTCGCTCTTTCAGTTAGACAATGCTGAAAATATACCTACATCCCCGTTGTAGCGATTCATGGCACGTCTACCAGCTATTGGAGCGAAATTCTCTCCTCAGCCTGGTGAAATTGACCAACACCGAAGAGCACCCTCTCCTCGCTTTATCTAAAGGGGTTTTCTCCGTTCCAGCCTTCGAGTTGAAAGACCAGGTCGTCCTCCAGGGATACTTCACCGAAGAAGACGTAGTTTTACTCGCTAAAGATGGTCACTTGCGTATAAGATCGACTAGCGAGGCGTTAGATAGGCTGATGAAAAGTATATTCTCATCATTCCTTGTTGCGGCGGCTGTGTACGTATCTGGAACCTTCAAGGTTCTACTGGACGCCCGAGACTACTTACTGTCAGCGAGCGGAGCGTTCTTTCTTCCGGAACAAGAAACATTCCTTCAAGCGGCCAGGGAGAAACTGACCCAGGCGTCGATCGACGACTCTAACAGAAGGAGCTTTCACAGAATAATCGCCGGAAACTACGTGCGTGACCTCTACTGGTTGACTGGCACACCTCCGAGGAGAGACACTATAGAGAAACTCGGTCTCAACTTCTTCTGCGACTGGCTTCTCCTGCGCGCCTCTATAGGTAGAGTGTTCGTACCCCAATCCAGCCCCCAAGCCAGCTTAGACGTAAGGGTGCGTGAAGCGTGGGAGTACACTCTGGAGAAGGCGGACGCCATAGCCGGAAAGGTATTGGAGGAGCAGGCGAAAATACCTAGAGACTGGCTGAGAGCCCAAACCACTTAACACACGCACTTGATCAAGCTTTTGCGCATTTTTCGTCAAGTTTTCCACGGGAGGCCTGTTATTTTAAGAGTTTGATGCAGTTTTGCGTTCACAAAACAGCGTATTACCCTCGTACTACGCCTTTGCGCTGTTTTGCACATGGCGGGAAGAAACCGGAAGTTGGGGAAAATGCTTAGAAAAAGCCTGCTTAAGCTAAGCTCAGCTCGACAACGCACTTCTGGCCGTCCTTCCTAAGGGGGAGACCGTTGGCTTTAGCCCCGGTGTAGCCGCTCAGAAGCCCGGGGATGGGGCACAGAGGCTCGGTGAGGTCAGCGCCGCCGACAGCTCTGGGGCAGATCCTGCAGGTCGAGCTGTCGATCGTGACTCTTAGGGTCTGGCCGTCACGCGCGGCCTCCAAGCTACCGGCGAAGCCCAGAAGCCCGTTCAGGAACACGGCGGCTTCAGCCGGGTCCTCCGGGGCCCCGTACTCCTCCCTGAGAGCCTTCCCGACCCTGGCCATCGCGCCCTTCACGATCGCGTACTTGAGGAACCCCTCGTCGCGGAAGGCCGCGAAGGACTTAGCTATGAAGAAGTGGTGCGGCTGGACACCCCTCCTGAGGATCTCCTCCCTGCTCACCTCCCACCACCTCCTTGCACCGGAACCTGAGCTAGTATCGCTACGCGCACACCCCTCTCGTGGCCGTTCGCGTCGAAATGTATTAGCAGCGCGTGGTCGCCGTGGGGCACAGCCACCACGGCTAGGCCGGTCGGCGAGGCTTTAGCCTCCTCCACGACCCTAGGCCCCACGCTGACGAGCACTTCTCCCCCGCACCTCGGGCACTTAACACGAGCCAACCTGAAACTGTCCATATCCGTCACGTTTCTTACTTAATGGGTGGGGCTTTAAAAAGGATTTAGTTCAAAACCCCGGGAGCGTTTTCCCGTGGAAAAGGCACTTATCCAGCCTCAGAGCGTGAGTCAGTGGCCGAAGCGGTGAGGTCGCCGGCCGCGCCTGACTGGGTGATGAGCGCTGGGTTGTGGGAGGTTTTGAACTAAATCCTTTTTAAAGCTCGGCCCCCAGCTCTGCTCGGTGGCAGTTGTGCGGGGCTCCTACGTGAACGTAAGGCTGAGCATCAACGGGGAGGAGCTGCTAGTGCCCGTGGTGGGCGAGAGTAGCGTCGCCGTCGAGAACCGGGAGCCGCGGCCAGCAAACCTGAGGCTGGAGCTCGTCGGAGCGGAGTGGTCCCCAGTGCCCGTTGTGCTCAAAGTCGAGGTTAACGGCAAAGCGGTCTACATAGGGAGGAGCACGAGGAGCGGCGAGTCGTGGAGCTTCCAGGTGCCGCCTAAGGGGGAGGTCACGTTAAGGTTCACGGTTGTGGCTCCCCCGCGCTTAGCCGCGGCTAGCGCTCCCTCCGTTTCGCTGAGGGTGTCCTTCGAGCAGGCGGCACCGAAACCCCTTATACGCCGATAGAAACATATTTGTATATATCTCCCTTCCTTTCAAGTGTGAGTGGCACAGAGGAGGTTTCGGAGGAGAGACTCTTTGAGCTGCAAGCCCGGCTGTGCAAGTTCATGAGCCACCCGCTGAGGCTACGGCTGCTCGAGCTCCTCGAGAGCCAGGAGCGGAGCGTCTCAGAGCTCGTCGAGCTTACGGGCGAGCCTCAGCCCGTGGTCTCGAGGCACCTCGCCTACATGCAGCAGCTCGGCATAGTGACGTCCGAGAGGAGGGGCACAAAGGTGTACTACAAGGTCAAGTACCCCGAGCTCAGGGAGGCGTGCAAGATCCTCCGCGGCGTGCTCGTGAAGATCCTTAAGGAGGGCAGAAGCCTCGCCCTGATCAGCGAATAGCAGTCACGAGCGCTGTAGCAAGGGCGTTGGAAAGGCCTCTCGGGGTGCAGGGCGTGGAGAACTGGGTGAAGGGGGTCTTAGCCTACACAGCACTGAGCTTTGCCCACGCTTCATCTATCGACTACGCTTTCGCCTCTACCGCAGACACTGCTCCCGGGGTGGCTTTAGCGTGGGGCTTCCTGAGGATGTACACACCTACCCTAAGCGCGCTGCTTGTTGCACTGCTCGTCGACAGGGGCGGGAGCGTGCTGGAGGCCCTCGGCTTGAGAATGGCGGGTGGGAGGGTTGTCGTCTGGTACTTGCTTGCCCCGCTCCTCGTGCTCCCCCCGCTTGCCCTTTGCCTGCTCTTCGAGGCGCTCCTCGGGAAGCTCGACCTCGCTGGGCTGTCTGCGAGCCTGGGACCTGTCAGGCTGGACCCGCTGGTGGTTCTCTCCCTGTCGGTTCTATCGGGGTACTTCGCTGCAGTCACCGTTAACGCTCTCTTTGCGCTTGGTGAAGAGGTGGGCTGGAGAGGCTACTTGTACCACGCGCTGCTCCCGCGGCTCGGGTACTACAAGACCGTTCTAGCGGTAGGCATACTCTGGGGTTTCTGGCACGCTACTGCTATACTCTGGCTCGGCCATAACTACCCTGTGCACCGCGTGGAGGGAGCGCTCCTGTTCCCCCTCCTCACAGTCCTCCTATCACTCCCCATGTTCTACCTACGGGAGACATCGGGGAGCGTGCTGCCCGCGGCCAGCTTCCACGGGGCTGTGAACGCGTGGTGGGCGCTCACGGTGCTTGCCGCTCCAACGCTAGGTGACCTTGAGGGAGGAGTAGGGGCGGTCGGCATACTGTCTTGGGCGCTGTACGCCCTCGTCTACGCCCTCAGAAAAAGAAAGAATGCCTTTAAGTAGAGAAAGAGACCTTCACTCCGAAGTAGTCTTTGACGTGCGGCTTGAAGAAGTAGTAAAGGATCAGAGCGTCTACTAGTAGCCCGATTATCCCGTTGGGGAGAGCGAGGAGGGATGATAGCAGGCTAAGCGCGCTGAATATTACTGTGAGCCACCACGCCCAGCCTCGGCCTGTCCACAGCCCCAGCTTATTATCAACCAGATACCACCAGATATCAGTAGCGCCACGCTCAAGACTCCTGCTAGAAGCGCAATGGGATATGGGTAGTGCATGCTTTCCATCAAAAGGCTCTTGACGAGCGATCCTAGAGCTACAAGGGCTATCCCGGCGAAGATGAGTAAGGCCGCCACGATGAAGCCCAGTATCGCTAGAATCGTTACCCCAGTCGGCCTCACCCTTGAAGGTGGAGACGGCGGAGTAAGAGTTTGCGCCGACATCAAGATCACGTACACGGGCCCCTTAATAAACATTTAGCAGGAAAAGCAAAGGAAAAAAGTTTTTTTAGATCCAACCTCTGAGCTTCATAGCGGTGTAAACTCGCTCAACCGCTAAGACGAAGGCCGCGTCTCGCATCGTGACCTGTCTACCGCTCTTCTCCGCCTTTAGCTTCTCCCACCTGTCAGCGGTTCTCTTGAAGTTCCTCTCCATGATGGAGGCGAGCCTCTGGCGCGTCTCCTCCTCGTCCCAGAACCACCACTGCAGGTTCTCAACCCACTCAAGGTAGGACATTATAACGCCGCCGGCGTTCGCCAGGATGTCTGGCACGACCGCGATGAAGTCCTTCCTGGAGTAGAGGATCCTCTCAGCCTCCGGGGTCGTGGGGCCGTTAGCCGCCTCGGCGATCAGCCGTGCTTTGACCTTCCCGGCGTTCCTCTCGGTGATAGTGTTCTCGATGGCCGCAGGGATGAGGATGTCCGCGTCGACGTACAGTGAAGCCTCAGGGTCGCTCAGCTTGTTCCCCCTCGGGTAGTTGATGACCTTCCCTGTCTCGTTCGTCACCTTTATTGCCAGCTCAGGGTCGATCCCGTTGGGGTCGTAGACGGTGCCGGAGATGTCGCTTACTGCCACGACTTTGGCACCTAGCCTAGTGGCCCAGAGGGCCGCGTACTGCCCAGCGTTGCCGAATCCGTGTATTGTTATTGTCCGCCCCTCAAAGCCGCCCATCCACCTCTCGGCCGCGGCCTTGGCTGCGATGACGGTTCCATAGCCGGTCGAGTAGAGCCTCACAGGGTTGCCCCAGAGCTCAGGGGGCTTGGCCGTGAAGACGGCGGGCACGTTGTAGCCCTTGAGCTTGCTGTACTCGTCCACCATCCAGGCCATTATCTGCGGGTTAGTGTTCACGTCGGGTGCGGGAATGTCCTGCTCAGGACCTATAATGGAGGCGATGGCCCTCGCGTAACCCCGGCTCAGCTGCTCCAGCTCGCGCACACTCATCTTCTTCGGGTCGCACCTGACCGCGCCCTTACCGCCACCGTAAGGTATGCCAGCCAGCGAGTTCTTCAGCGTCATCCCCATGGCGAGCGCAATGACGGTCTCGAGGGTGACCTCAGGGTGGAACCTGATGCCTCCCTTGTAGGGCCCGAGAGCGTTGTTATGCTGGACGCGGTAGCCCTCGAAAACCACCAGCTTACCGTTATCCATCCTCACGGGGATTTTGACCATCAGCACCCTGTCGGGCTTGCTGAGGTAGTCGTAGACCTCCTCTGGGAGCCCGGCTAGCTCGATGGATTCCCTAAGCACTTTCAGCATCCACTCGAGGTATGAAGACATTTTAGGTCGTGTTTTACATACATCAAACCTTAGTATATATTTTTCTAAAAAAAACCTTAAATGAATTACCGCAAGACCATCCGGAAAGCTACAGGTATTGAAGCGGGCGAGGCCCAGCAATTAGCCGTGTCTACGGCAGATAAGTTAAAAATAACCGTTCCGGCAATTAGGTTGCGTGGAGCTCGTAGAGACCCTTGTCATCGTAGGCGTCGTGGTGGCGATAGCCCTAGCATTAGCGTTCTTCGCGTCCAGCATGGTCTCCCAGAATACTGGCGTCGAGCAGCTGGACATACAGTACGTGTTCAACGGTAGCAGCAAGCTCACGATCCATATCAGGAACCGCGGCACTCAGCCGACCTCGGTGACCCTGGTCAAGGTCGATGGACGCGCATACCCGCAGAGCGTGTACATACAGCCCGGCGGGACGGCTACGGTGACTGTGGAGGTGGAGGGCTCTCTACCGGTACACGAAGTGGTTGTAGTAACCTCCTCGGGCACAGAGTACGCGAGGCCCGTCAAGCCTTGAACCAAAAGGATTTAAGCTGAGAACACGTGGTTTGCCCCCGATGGAGTATACGTTTCTCGGAAATACAGGCGAGAAGATCTCCAGGATCGGGCTCGGCGCGTGGCAGTTCAGCGAGAGCTGGGGCTTGACGGATTACGAGGCGGCAAAGAGGGTTATCCAGGAAGCCCACGCACAGGGGATAAACCTCATCGACACGGCGGAGGTTTATGGCAGAGGGATGAGCGAGGAGTTCGTGGGAAGAGCGCTAAGGGAGCTTGGGCTGAGAGACAGCTTCCTCGTAGCCTCAAAAATCCCCGGTGACTTCCTGGCTGAGCACGACGTGTACAAGGCTGTTGAGAGGAGCCTGAAGAGGCTTCAGGTAGAGGAAATCGACCTGATGCAGGTTCACTGGCCCCCATGCTGGCACAACATCCCGACGTGCGAGTACATGCGCGCGCTCGAGAAGCTGGTCCACATGGGTAAGCTGAGGTACATAGGTCTGAGCAACTTCCCTCCAGCTCTTATAGATGAGGCGAGGTACTGCCTCTCCACCGAAGACGTGGTATCCATTCAGGTTAGGTACAACCTAGTTGAAAGGGACGCTGAGAAGGAGATCCTGCCTTACGCTGAGCGAGAGGGGCTCACGCTCCTAGCTTGAAGCCCGCTGGCGAAGGGCGCGTTGACCGGGAAGTACACTCCAGACAACCTCCCCAAGTTCCAGGACGTGAGGAGCGGAGAGGCGGTTTTTCACCCAGAAAACTTCGCCCAAGTGTATAAGCTCGTGGAAGTCCTCGCAGAAGTCGGGAGCAAGTACGGCAAGAGCCCATCGCAGGTTGCCCTTAACTGGCTTGTGTCGTCAAGCCCCGTCGTCGTTCCCATTCCCGGTGCTAAGAGCGAGGAGCAGGTCAGGAGCAACGCGGGAGGCGCAGGCTGGAGGATGAGCTACGAGGACTGGCTCAGGATAGAGGAGGCTAGTAGCAAGGTTAGAATCACAAGGGTCCTCTGGTAACCATTATCTATATTTAGACCACCTAATACTTTATTGCCTGATGAGTGAAACAATCGAAATCGAAGTTATAAGGCCTGTCAACCCGGCAGGTGTCAGCTTTATAAAGTATCTTTGGGGTGCTATTGGCGCGAGAAACCGAACCGTCCTGCAAGAGTACAGACGGGAGCTTACCAAGCTGATCCAACGGCTCGGCTTCACCCTGGAAGAGAAAATAGGCTCAAACAAGCTCATCACAGGGACTGTTGTTCTAGAGCTCAACAACGGCAAACCCGTTAAGATAACCGCCAAGGACTTAAGAATCTGGCAGGAAACGGGGAGCTTCCCTGAAGCGATTACGGTAGAGCTGAAGGAGTAAACTAAACCTTGTTTCTGACTTCGTTTTTCAAGGCATTTTATTCTTTATCAGAAAACGCTATAAGCAGATGCGAGCTGTCGTTCACGTATGGGAGAGCTAAAAAGGGAGCTGGGGTTAGGCTACGCCACTCTGTTCGGCGTGGGCCTCATCCTTGGCGCCGGTATATACGTTCTTGTCGGCCGCGCAGCCGGGCTAGTTGGAGACGCCGTATGGCTCAGCGTCGCTTTTGCCGGTGTGATAGCCCTCTCCACAGCCTTCTCCTACGCCGAGCTATCCTCGATGTTCCCCACGGCGGCCAGCACGCACACGTACATTGAGAAGGCTTTCCCCAATTTCAGGGCATTGGCCTTCGTGTCGGCTTGGCTGATATTCTTCGGGGGGGTCGCTGGAGCTGCAACGGCGGCTCTAGGCTTCGCAGGCTACTTCGTAAGCATTGCGGGCCTAGGTTCCAGCGCCATAGTGCCTGTGACGATCACTCTCCTAGCGCTGCTCTCGCTCCTAAACTGGTGGGGTATAAGGGAGTCAGCCTCCCTCTCAGCGGTCTTCACGCTGATAGAGGCCTCAGGCCTCCTCTTCGTGGCTGCTCTGGGCTTTTTATTCCCACAACGGCAGCCCGACTACTTCTCCTTTAATCCCAACGTCGACCCGGTGCTTGCAGTTATGGCTGGTGCGGCTATATTCTACTTCGCTTACACGGGCTTTGAGTACCAGCCAACCTTGAGCGAGGAAACAAAGAACCCCGAGAGAGTCGTCCCGAAGGCCATAGTCCTAGCCATACTCGTGACCACCCTCATCTACATCCTCGTCGCGATGGCTGTGGTCAGGCTGATAGGCTGGGAGGATCTAGCACACAGCAAAGCCCCTCTAGCTGAAGCGGCTTCGAGGGTGTGGAAGCCCTCGTACGCCCTTCTTTCATTCATCGCGCTTTTCGCCACAACGAACACTGTTCTAGGCTTCCTCGTTTCAGCCTCGAGGCTTGCCTACGGCCTCGCGGAGGAGGGCGTCGTCCACCGAGGGCTCGGCAAGGTGGACGGGTGGCGCAGAACCCCGTACGTCTCCGTTGCCTTTGCCGGTGTACTGTCGATATCGCTAGTCCTACTCACGGATTACCTGCCTGAAGTGACGGGCTGGAGGCTAGCTTTCGGGCAGTACCAGTACGAGCTGATAGACCTTGTCGGTAAAACCGCGAGCCTCTCGGTTCTCTTGGCGTTCCTGGTGGTTAACCTCTCGGTGGTCGTCTTGAGGAGGACCGAGGCCGAACGCCAAAGGTTCTTCAGGATACCCCTCAGCATCAGAAATATCCCTGTGCTACCTCTGGTGGCAGACGCGCTCATCGTGATCTTTATTGCGTTGAGCTTCAGTGACTGGATTGTGTGGCTGAGCACAGGTGTGGTTGTGCTGATGGGGCTTCTCCTCTACAAGAGGTAAGCTTTTTAGGCCTACACCTCTTCGCGCAACTCATATTAGGATCACAAGCGTCAACACTCTCGGATGATGAGGGTTTCTGGTTCCGATCGGTAGTGAGGAGAGCTTGATTGCCTGACAACCTTTATAGCCCTTCTCGACTTACCTGAGCCTAGACCCTGACGATGCCCGGAGGAGTCGTTGAGAAGGTAAGGTCGGAGGTTGAAAAATTCCTGGAAGATAGGACGCAGTACAGAGGCGCGGTAATCATAGCTGACGGAGAGTACGTCGCGGTCGGCGAGGCTACAGCTGAAATTGGGCGTTCAGTGTTAGATACCGTTAACTTCATAGACGCGGTTTTCCGCAAGCTAGCAGCGGGTCCGCCGAGGTATTTCGTCGCGGAAGGGAATGGCTTCGGTGTTTCATACGGGAAATTCGGCTTCGGGAAAGCCGTAGTACTCATCTACTCGGGGTTGCCTATCGGAGCCGCAATGTACGACATCAAAAGTCTCTGCAGGAGGTTAAGCGCCTTTTCGCCCTGAGGGGGTGGTTGCGGTGAAAATCATAGGTGTAGCATGCCTGGGCACAGAGCCCCCTGAGAGCCTCAAGGAGAAAGCCCGTCTTTTCGTGGCGAGAGTCAGGGAGTTTTGCGGCACTAACACCTTCATAGCGCTTGGCGGCTACTGGGGTTTGATGAGAGTAGTTGCCGACGAAGCCTTGGCGAGCGGGCTGGGTGTTATCATTTTCCCTCCCTTGGAGCGCGAAGCTGAGCACTTCCCCGATGCAGCCATTGTTGTTCGAACGGGCATGGGATTCAGGCTGAGGAGCGTCGTATTGGCTAGGACCGCGGACATCCTCGTCGCGCTGGGCGGTGAGGCTGGAACAATGCAAGAGGTGTTCACGGCGTACCTCGAGGGAAAGCCCGTCTTGGTCCTAGGCGGTACGGGCCTCTCTACAGACAAGCTTAGCGCGTTTGCTCCCTACGTAGACTCGAGGGCTTTAGCAACTGTGAAAATTATTGAGGATCCGGTTGCTCTAGCCGAGGAGGCGTGCAGAGTGCTAGCCGAAGGCCCGGTCGCCCGCGTCGCCAAGCCCGGGAACTATGAAGGCCCTGGAGTTTAGCTGGGGATCCACCGCGAAAGCGTACATCGTTATACCCCCGTGCTCGCTGAGAATTCTCTTTACACCTACTTCGGTTGCTATGAGCGCTGAAACAATAATCTTCACGGCTTCGACCCGCTCCGTGACCTTGCGAAGAACGGCTGATAGAGTGGAACCCGTCGCCAGCATCGGGTCTACGACGATAATAACCCCCGAGCGCTCGGGAACCGACATGTAGCTCAGCTCCACTTCCAGACTGAACTCCCTACTCTCCGCGTCGTCCACTTCCGCTCTTTTCGCTGAGACGAAGCCAACTTTAGCGTCCTCGAACACCTCTAGCATACCCCATGCCATCGGGAGTGCGGCCCTGAGAACAGCTATGACGGTCACATCACAGCCGTACTCGAAGCCCTTGGCTCTCACGCCCAGCGGGGTCTCGACGCTCGTCTCTGTCAGCGGTACCTCGTTGGAGATCTCGTAGGCGGATATGATCCCTGCCTTGTAAAGCAAGCGCCGGAACTCCGATCTAGGTGTCTTACTGTCGCGTAGTCGAGACAGGATGACCTGAGCTGCAGGTTTATCTATCAGCCTTAACCGGTTCAGCGTGAAACCACTTTTCTCGACGACACCCCCCTTTAAAAAGTTGGCGTCACACCACGTTGGACTTGACGCGCGTGAGGTAGATTTCTCTCTCCAGCCTATACGCCTCATCTGGGAGCGGGTGCGGCTTACCAGCCAGGCGCGCCAAGAGGTACACCTTGGCGGCTCTCTCCACGTAAACGGCTGTATCAACGGCTTCGTCGAGAGTTCTGCCAACGGTTAAAATCCCGTGATTTGCCAGAATAACCGCACTACGGTCGCCCAGGGCTTTGACGATGTTCTCACCCAGTTGCGGTGATCCGGTTGGGGCGTAGTCGGCCACCTGCACCTCTCCACCGACGTAAATGACCGTTTCCTCAAGCACAGGCGGGATGCCTTCACGCAAGACTGCAAACACAGACGCGTAGACGGGGTGGACGTGAACGATGGCGTTGACGTCCATTCTAGCTTTGTAAATGGCTATGTGCGTTGGTAGCTCGACACTAGGCCGGCCGGAGCCCTCTATGACTCTTCCGCTGAGGTCCACCACTAGCAAGTCCTCAGGCACCAGGTCGCTTTTTCTCCGCCCGCTTGGGGATATGAGGATCCTGTCGCTGCCGATCCTCACGCTGATGTTGCCGCTGTAGCCGAAGTTCACCCCCAAGGATTCGAGGTACTGGAAGGCTCGGACGATCTTCCGGCGAAGCTCTACCTCGCGCTCCACATGCCAATGGGACAGGTTGCCTCCAATTAAGCTTATGTTGGTTGTCGCCTGAGGCCGGGTTTTCAGGCGTAATCCACGAGGATGCGGGAAGGCTTAATCTTTAATAGGCTAGGCTTGCTTGACAGAGTTATGCGCTTGTCGCCGGAGTGCGTGCCCTGCATACTCAACGTTCGCATGAGGGAAATCCTTGGCTCGGAGTTCAACGATGAGATGAAGATGCGAGCCGCGAAGGAGCTGGTAAAATCCTACGGCGAGATGCTTGAGGGCAGTGATACGACTACGATGCTCGCTTGGAGGGCTTACAGGAAATCGAAAGAACTTTTAGGTAAAGATGATCCTTACGTCGCGTTCAAGAAAAGGTCCCACGAGGTGGCGTTGCAGCTGTCCCAAGCCGTTTTAAGCGAGCTTGAATCCAAGGTAGGTTTTGAGCGATTCCACTATGCGGTCAGAGCCAGCCTCGCGGCAAATTTCATCGATCCGGGCTCGCCGATGGGAACCGGCCCGGAGGACTTTCACCACAGGCTGAGAGAGCTAAGGTTCGGGGTGGATGAGTCTGAGAAGCTTTACCTCACGTTGCTCCAGAGTAGCAGGGTGACGTACATTCTAGACAATTGCGGTGAAGCGGTGTTCGACATGATTCTCTTGAAGGAGATCTCAGCCATGGGCTCCGACATTAAAATCGTGGTCAAGGGCGAGCCATACCAGAACGACGTCACGGTCAGGGAGGCCAAGGAGTACGGGCTAGACGAGTTCGGAGAAGTTGTAAGCACCGGTAGCGACTTCCCGGGAGTGGTACCCGGGTATGCGTCTGAGGAGTCGTTAAGCGCGCTGAAGTGGGCTGACGTTGTGATCTCGAAGGGCATGGCGAACTACGAGGCATTCCTTGCGTACCCTCCCGAGAAGCCTGTTTTCGTAATGCTGGTTGCGAAGTGCGACCCCATTGCGCGCTCAATAGGAATAAAGAGAGGTGAGGCAGCGGCGTTCTTCCTGAAGGGGGCTCCGAACCTCTTGAAGTTCCAGTGATTCTCCCTGAACCGCTAAGTATTTTTCTGAGCCACGCGGCTTTATCACGCCAAAGGCGATGGTTTTAAATGGAAGAAAATCTTGTTGAGAAAGCAAAGGAGATATACAAAGATATCCCGATAGACGCTTCTTCCCTCGAAACGTACGTCAAGCTAATGCAACTTCAGAAAGAGCTAGAGGCAACTTTCGAGGAGAAGTTCTCCCACGTTGACGTCGAAAAAGCCAACTCTGTCATAAGGGAGGGGAAACCGGCCTTCCTGGGAGTGGACTTGAGCCTTAACGAGGAGGAGATGGGTCAGGCGATGCTCCAGATAACGGGGCTACTGAAATCCGAGGTGCCTGACGCGTCCCAGTTTCTAGAGCGGCTAGAGGAGGCATGGAAAAGCGGCCAGCTGAGCCTGGTCAATCTGGGTGAAAGCCTCCTGACAGGCGACGTCGACTACGCTCACGCCAAAGCCGAGGAGCTACAGGTTGATCACGAGGTCCTTGAAGCTGTTACCGCCTGGGTCATGCAAGTCTTATTCCAGGCGTTGGCCTCGCAGCTGAGCGGTAAAATAGACCTCTCGACATGGACCCTAGGAAGGTGCCCTGTTTGCGGCGGGTCCACGAGGCTCGAGATCGTAGATTCTGAAGGCTCAGCCCACCTGAAGTGCCAGTTCTGCGGCACCGAGTGGGGCTTCCAGGAGAACAAGTGCCCCTACTGCGGGAACGAGAGCGCAGAGGAGATCACATCGATTCCGGCAGACAAAGAAGGAAGGTTCACCCTGAATATCTGCCACGTTTGTGGGAGGTACTGGAAGGTGGTGGACGAGAGGAAGACTGGGCAAGCGGTGCCGAGAAAGCTCTACGACCTCTGGACGTTCAAACTGGACCTCATCGCAAGTGGTGGGAAAACAATCACTCCGGAGCAGTAGCTACTACCCTGAAACCGTGACGCCCTTAAACAGTATGTCTGGTGTGTATATACCTGTGTACGTGTTTCTCACGTGAACAGCCGGCTCAAGCGACGAAGCTATCGAGTATATGTTACCCGAGACTGTGACGGGTCGGAGAGGAACCAGCTCACCGCTCTTAACGAGGTAGGGGTTCGAGGCAACGACGCTGAAGTTTCCGGTGATGTAGTTAACGGTGTGAACGCTCAGAAGCGATCCATCAATCACGACGTTCGCATCCTCAAGGAGTGCGTCGGTTGTGTGGAGTCCTCCTTTTACGATGAGGTTGGATGAGGATATCCCTATTGCGCCTCTGCCTCTAACGGCGTTACCGGTGGAGGGGACTTTCATTCTCCTGGCAGTGTACATGTTGTGCAAGTAGGATTTCAGCACCCCTTTCTCCGCGAGGACTGTTCTCCTCCTCGGAACCCCCTCAGCGTCGTAAAGGGTTGTCGCGAGGCCACCAGGCATACAGCCATCATCTATCAACGTGAGCTCGCCCAGAACCTTTTCCCCCAATTTATCGCGGAGCGGGCTGAAACCCTCAAGAACGTTCATTGCGCTGAAAGCGGGGAGTATGAGGTACTCGATGAGGCTCGCTAAGGGCTCGGCCATAAACAGAGCGTTCCCCGTCAGCGGCTGTCCCAGCTTCTCAGCCCTCAGGCTGTCCAGGGCTAGCTTCTTCGCCTTCTCGATCATCTGGGCCGTATCGTAGATCAGCCCCCTTGCCTCAACGGAGGCCCCGCCCGTGCCCTCCCGGAAGCCATCCGATGACTTCAGCCAGATGAACAGCCCCATGGATGTTCCCCGGTCCTCTGCCCTCACGCCTCTCGTATTGTACGTCAGGCTCCTAAACACCGTGGAGGATCCCCCTGCAGCCGCGACCTTTAGCCTTGGGTCGAGAACATGCGCTTCACCTATTAGATCCTTCACAATGCTCGCGAGCTGCTCAACCTCGAGCGAAGCAACACCTTCGTCGTAACCGATCCAGCTGTGGACGGGCGGCTCTGGGTCAGGGAGAGCCTCCCAGTAAGGATCCTCCTCGGCTTTCTTAGCCATCTCCACCGCGCTACTGATGGTTCTCTCCACGACGTTCCAATCAGACGAAGTTGCCGTCGCGATAGCTACCCTTTTCCCAACGGCCACTCTAACCCACACGTCTGACGTGTACCTCGTGATGGGCTTCGGGTACGTCCCCTCGGACTTTACGCTTATAGTGCTCGTGCTGGTGATGCCGATCTCAGCCTCGCTCGCCCCGAGCTCGAGCGCTCGCTTCAAACCCTTATCCAGGATGTGGGCTAACTCCACCATCACCTTTCACCTCCCACGAGAAGCCGGGTAGCTCTCAGGGAAGGTCCCCCGTCACCGACGTGCACCATTTGGCCATACTTCCCACACCCTCCGAAGGGGCTCGTTGAGATTTCCACGTTGTCGGCCACGGCGTCGATGTACTTAAGCATCTCGAGTATGTTTCCTGCTAGAACGACGTCCCTTACGGGCTCCTTGAGCTCTCCGTTCTCAACGATAAACCCTATCCTAGAGTTGAAAGTGAAGGTGCCATCCTCCTCGACCTGACCCCCCGCCGGTTTGTCGAGCAGGAGCCCGTGTCGCGTCTCCCTTATTATTTCCTCCTCCTTCCAGTCACCCCTCTCGAAGAAAGTGTTTCTCATCCTCACGATAACGTCGTGGGCAAAGCTCTGAGCTCTTCCATTCCCCGTCGGCTTCATGCCGAGTAGCGCTGCACTCTCACGGCTGTGCAGGTAGCCGACCAGCACTCCACGCTCGACGAGCACTGTGCGCTGGGTAGGCGTACCCTCGTCGTCGACGGGCAGGACATAGCCGCCCCGCGGGTCAAAGCCGGAATCCACTATCGTCACAAGCTCGCTGGCTATTTGTTCGCCCAGACGACCGGTCAGGGGGCTCGTCTTCGTGAAAATACTGTCGGCTTCTGTGAGGTGGCCGAAGCTTTCATGGGCGAAGACGCCCGTGAGCTCAGGCCTTGTTATCACGACGTGCTCACCGGCAGGGGGGCGCCTAGCCTTCAGGGAGAGGCGTGCCATCTCCACCGCCTTCTCAGCGGCCTTCTCGGGTGCCTTATCTCCCGTAAAGTACTCCAGCCCCTGAGACGCCCCGAAAGTCTCGAAGCCATCCCCCGTCTTCCCGTTCTCGCGGAGAACCACAGACGCGGAGACCCCTGTTACAAGCCTCTCCGAAAGCACGCGCACGCCGTCCAGAGAGTAGACCTCCACGAAGCCGTAGTAAGCCCCGTAGCGCGATGTGGCCGACGACGCCCCGCTATCCTTCGCTACGCTGTAAGCCCTCTTAACTAGATCTATCTTCTCGTCCACCGCTACCCTCGATGGGTGCTTTCTCACCGAGTCGAAAGTGTACCTGCCCTCCTTGACGCCCAGCTCCGCGACAGACTTGTCTCCCTTGCCCAGCGCTTGAGCGGCTTTCACAGCGCTGATCAGTGCTCTCTCAAGCCCCTCTCTCGTCAACTCAGTGGTAGACGAGAAGCCGATACTGCCCTCCCTAATAACTCGAACAGCCACACCTCTAGAGGCCGAGATGCTGAGCGTGACGATTCGCCCGTTCACAAGCTGTATGTACTCGCGGGTCGTATCCTCGAACCTAACATCGGCAAAGCTGACACCCTCCTCTGAGGCCCTTCGGAGGAGAAACTCTGCCAGGTCTTCAAACACACCGTAATACCCAGGCGAACGAATATATGTTTTCCTACACGATTTTTCCCGTGTCGAGGTTTAGAATACTCAGGCCTCGATTGTACTGGTCCTCGTGCCCATCATCTGAAGAGCTAAGGGTTCTGCGGGACCAAGGACTCAGCCTCGTGGTGGACCTAACGGAGAACGAGTGTAGCTACGATGTTCCTCAAGGGGTGGAGAGGCTGGCGTTCCCGATTCCCGATTTTTCGTTCAGGTCCCCAGAGGTTGTTTTCTACAAGGTGGTGGAGCCCGCGAAAAGGGAGGTCGAGAGCGGGGGAACCGTGCTCGTGCACTGCATGGGCGGTATCGGCAGGAGCGGGACCGTTGCAGCGATGCTCTTAGTCATCCTCGACCGAATGACTCTAGATGGAGCGTTAAGCAGGGTCAGGAGGCTCGGGGGAGGCCCCCAGGTTCCTGCCCAAGCCACCGCCCTCCGGTGGTTCGAGAGGAACGTGAGCACAATAGGCTACAGCAAATACCTCAGCTTCTCGGAGCGGATCACGACGCTGGGTGATCGAAGGGCAGACCACGTGTCATCTAGAATCAACCTGGCTCTTGACATCCTAAGTGAGCTAGGTCTCAGCGGCCTCCAACCCGAACAGATCTTCGAGTGCATGATCGATGCTTTGGTAACGGGAACGCAAACCGCCTGCTTACCGTCGAGCTTGGGCGAGGCCGCGGGCGACGTTCTCCGATTGGCGGAGATTGTGGGAAACGTGTTCTACGGGGAAGGACTCTACGTGGGTCTAGAGAAGAGAAACGGCAAGCTGTACCTGCTCTTGAACGGCTTTGTAGCGGCTGGAGAGCTAGCCTCGCGCCTAAGGAGCTTCATAAAGGGGAGTCGCTTCCTAAAGGATCTCATGGACGTTGAGGAAGTGTTTGAGTGAGCGCACTCGGAGCGGTGCCGCTTTCTGACCTCTTTTTCTATGAGCGGAGAAAGTCCCTCCCTCTTCTCAGTCAGTGGTTCCCGGGGTCGGGGTATCGAGCGATAGTGCTCTCCCGCACGGAGCCTGTACTGACGCAAGGGCATGGTTAAGGCTCGGCGGAAGGTTTAAAGAAGCCCTCCGCGAATTAAGCACGTAATGGACTCCAAGTCTAGACCCAACGTCAGAGAGGCGTTGTTCTGGGAGGGGGTTGAGGGGAAGCCCGGGTATGTGCGTTGCAACCTCTGCCACCGCCGTTGTGTAATAGCGCCCGGGCGCTTCGGGGTATGCGGTGTGAGGAGAAACATTGACGGAAGACTCTACACCTACGTTTACGGGCTACTCACCGCAGCAAACCTCGATCCAATCGAGAAAAAGCCGCTCTCACACTTCAACCCCGGTAGCGCCGTTTTCTCCATCTCCACGCCCGGTTGCAACTTCTTCTGCCAGTTCTGCCAGAACTGGGAGATCAGTCAGAGCAGGCTGGAAAAAGGCCTCTACGGGATGCAGTACACGCCTGAACGGGTCGTGAGCGAGGCTCTCCGCTTGGGGGCCGACGGCATATCCTACACCTACAACGAGCCAACGATCTTCTACGAGTTTATGCTGGACACCGCGAAGCTCGCTAAGCGCAGCGGTTTGTTCAACACCATGGTTACGAACGGTTACATGACGCAGGAGGCTTTGCAGGAGCTGAGCAAGTACATGGACGCCGCCACGGTTGACTTCAAGGGAGGCGGCAACCCGGACTTCTACAGGAAGTTCATGGGCGTTCCGGACCCCAGCCCCATCTACGACACCCTACTGGCTATGAAGGAAAAAGGAATGCACGTTGAGATTACTAACCTCGTAGTCCCCCTCGTCGGGGACGATGAGGACGACTTAAAGAAGCTTGCGCGATGGATAGCGGACAACCTGGGCGTCGAGACCCCATTCCACCTCCTGCGCTTCTACCCCCACTACAAGATGATAGACTACCCGCCTACAGATGTCCAGAAACTGGACCAGCTGGCTTCGATCGCAAGGGAGGAGGGCTTGAAGCACGTGTACGTGGGGAACGTGTGGGGCCATCCCCTCGAGCACACCTACTGTCCGAGATGCGGCTACAAGGTAATCGAGAGGAGAGGCTTCTTCATCACCAAGTGGAACTTGACAGACGACAACCGTTGCCCAAGGTGCGGCTACAAGCTGAATATAAGGGGGTCTTATAGAAAGAGGAACTGGGAGTTCGAGTACTTCCTCTAAGAGATCTTCAGCACTAGCCCCCTGCTCTCCTTCTTCCCCGGGATTTCTAAGTGCCTCCAATCAGACGTGCTCGAAACCTTCTTCCCACGCTTGCTCATTATATAGGCGTAGGCGCTGAGGGCCGCGCAGGCCCCCATTCCAGCCGCGATGACTGCCTGCTTGTGGGGCATGCCTGCAACGTCTCCGGCCGCGAACACCCCCGGCCTGCTGGTTTTGCACTCTTTATCGATGATGATCTCGCCGTTCTCGTTTAGCTCGACAAACCCCTTAAGGAACTCTGTCCTCGTAACGTAGCCCATCTCTACAAACACGCCGTCAACCTGCAGAGTCCTGACTTCTCCTGTTCTCTTGTCTCTCACCAGGAGAGCCTCAACCTTCTTAGACCCCCTTACCTCCACGGGAAGGGAGTACGGAACCAGCTCAACGTTTCCTTTGCTGAGGGCCTCCTTTAGTAGCTCCTCGTCATCCAGCGGTTTCTCGCCCGGGAAAACCCAGTAAACCTTGCTCGCGTAGTCGCGGAGCCTTATCACGTTCTCGTAGTTATGTAGCCCCCAACCCACCAGGGCAACAGTTTTGCCACGGTAAAGCGGCGCGTCGCAGATGACACAGTAGGACACGCCCCTTCCCTTGAACTCCTTCTCCCCTGGGACGCCCATCTCCCTGGGCGACTTCCCGAAAGCAAGAACCACAGCGTCAGCTTGAAAAACATTCCCAGTAGCTGTCTTGATGAGGAAGACGCCGTCTCTCTCCTCTATGCCCGTCACCTCATCGAAGACGATCTGTGCGCCGTAAGCGCGCGCCTGCTCCTCTACCTTCTTTATAAGCTCCAGTCCGCTGATGCTCATAAACCCGGGGAAGTTCTGTATCTCTGAAGTTAGGAGAAGCTGCCCGCCTAAGTCAGCGCTAACGACCAGCGTCGAAAGCCTCTGCCTCGCAGCGTACAGGGCTGCGGTCAGGCCTGCTATACCGGCACCAACGATTACGACATCGTACTTCTGCATACGCACTTGCAAGTTAGGAAACACGTTGCCTTATAAAGATAAGGTTAAATCAGGGAAAAGCGAAGACTGGGAGAAAACATTATGCACATTACGCTTGTCGACCTGGACTCAGAGCACCCGGGCCTACTGGCAAGCTACGTCGTTGAGACCGAGAGGAGCCTCCTGGTGTTCGACCCAGGCCCGGCTTCGACCATCGTCTCTCTGTTGAAGCAGCTAGCTGGCAGAGGAGAAAAGAAGGTATACGTATTCGTAACCCACGTTCACCTCGACCACGCGGGCGGTCTAGGGCATCTTCTTGAGCACGTCAAAGTAGAGAGAGTATACGTGCACGAGAGAGGGGTAAAGCACCTACTAGACCCCTCAAGGCTCTGGGAGTCCAGTCTCTCCGTTCTCGGTGAGAGGGCTCTCATCTGGGGTAAGCCGAAACCCGTTGATCCTGAGGCCGTCGAAGGGGTAAGAGGTGGTAGCCGAGTCGAGCTCGACAGTCTCACTGTGGAGGTCGTGAACTGCGAGGGTCACGCAAGCCACCAGGTGTGCTACTACCTTCAGGATGGGACAATTTTCCCAGGCGATGCCCTCGGAGAGGTCTATGACGGGAACGTCCTCTTACTGACACCCCCTCCCTTCCTTGGGAGCGAAGCTCTAGCCACAATCGATCGTATACTCAGGCTCAACCCCGAGCGGCTCGCGCTCCCCCACTACGGAATATATACCCGCGAACACCGGCTCTGCGACCGCTATAAGGCGAAGCTTCTTGAAGCCTTGTGCCTAGCCGCTCTCCACCAGGGTGATGTTAGCAAGCTTCACGAGCACCTAGCTAGGGACGAGGAGTACAGGAGGGGGCTGGAGGTTCTTGAGTCTCGAGACAGGGACCTGGCTAAGGGTTTCCTCGAGAGAAGTATCACCGGTCTAGTAGAGTACGTCTCCCGCTATGGGTGGTACTGCCCCGGCAAAGATTTTAACGCTGCGAGAAAGGGTTAGGTGTGCGTGGTTATGACCAACGTTAGGAGTGCTAAGGGGCTTGCATTGGAGGGGTTGACCGCTCTCACCATTCTAGCGGCTCTTCTCTTCCTCTTCTCAACAGGACTTTGGATATCCATTCCTCAGTCGTCAAGGCTCCAGGTAGGCGATGCCGTGGTCGTGACCCTAGTTGCCCTCTTTATCTACAAGTCCGAGAAACTGGTCCCCCCGCTTGCGGCTGTGGTGTCGCTAGGCCTGCAGATCGACGTTCAAAAGGTTTCGATCGCTCTGCAGGGTTTTATGAGGCTGATCTATCTAGCGGTTGCCTACTTCGCGCTTCGGAGGACAAGTTTGAGTCTGCTAACTATGGCTTTAGACTCTGCGAATGCGGGTGTGGTGTACGATGCGGTCTTCACGGTGCTCATACTCTTTAACGTCTATGATACGGTGAAGAGAGCCGTTAGGTAGGGGCTCTGGCCCCCATCTTCTTCAAATACAGCTCCAAATACGTCTCCCGGACAAGCTCACGGAGACCGAGCCTCTCGGCAACTCTCCTTAAGCCCTCGTCTCCAGCCCCCCGGTCTTCAAGCTCAACAAACTCCCCCAGCCCCTCGACCATGTCCAGCGACACCTCGACATTATCTATCTCGAAGAACTCCCTGCGTTTCGCTAGGCGGGCAACTTCCCGGAAGCCTAGGCTTTCGAAGACCTGAAGCGTTCTTTGGAAGTTGTCTGCCTTTACGACCAGCTCTACTCTGGCTTTAGCCCAGCCTTGCGAGCGGGGTCCCTTATACGTGATCTCTACGCTTTCACCCCGAGACTGGGAAGAGCGTATGAGCCGTACTCGCAGGGCCTCATCCCTCTCAGCGAAGTTCCAGCATGGGTGCTGGAGGTAAACGTCCACCATTTCGACGCTGTCGATCGGCTTCGCGCCCATATCTAAGAGCTTTTTCCTCAGCTCGTTGAGATCCTTACACCTGAACTTAACCTCCAACTCGACATTGCTGGTGCTCATTCCTCTGGGCCTACCACAACTATGTTCTTAAGGTTTTCCGCGAGGTTGTTTATTGTATAAGACAGCTTGAGCAGAGCGGCGGCTGAGTTCATGGCTTTGCACGAGTCTCGCTCCTTGATGGCGTCTGACATTTCCTTTAACGCTTGGGAGATCTCGTCTCTCATTTCCTCGAGGACTTTCTCTGTTCTGCCACGGTACTCGAGGGAGAGAGGCATTGAGGAAACCCTCATGAAGGAGCTCATTGCATCGGCGAGAGTGTACAGAGCGTTGCTCAGCACGTAAAAGTAGCTCTGGTCCGTCAAAATGCCCATCGACAGAAGAACCATCCCCAGGTTCCGCATCTGCTGGGGGTCGATCACGTTGTTTTTAACGTCCCTCGAGGCCTCAGAAAGAATCCTCTCAACGCCTCTCTCTACCTCCATCTGACCACCCTCGTCCGCTTAGCCTCAGACACGAAAACCCTATATGCTCTATAAATCATCTTTTTGGCCCTGTCTATCTCCTCGAGAAACGACTCGACATCCTCCCGCATCCCCTCCTCGGCGCTAACCTCCAAAAGACCCCTGAGGTGCACCTCGCTGACCACGATCTCCAGGGCAACCGCCTGTAGCTCTTCGAGCCTAGCCCCCCTAGCTATAATATCAGCTACTTTGTTGACGAAGTAGCCTTGGGGGCAGGTCCTTCTGGAAGCTCTCTGGCTCATCTCCCGCTAACTGGATCTTTCTCGTATTCCGATAAATACTTTACCTACAGTGACCGGGAGCTTTACATTTTGTCTATGCACGAAATAAAAAGGATATTTTTATTAAACGCTTTTACGACGTGACTCGCAGGGATGCATGAATGTATGCAAGCGAGGCTTCCCTCGGAGCAATAGCGAGAAGTGGTCTCTCCCTGAAGCTGAACCCTAATGAGTGGAAAGTCATCTCAGCTGCAGCGAGGGCGCTCACTGTCTCGAAGATCTCGGAGCTGGCCCCGCTGCCCTACAGCACGGTGATCGACGTTGTGAAAAGGCTCAGCAGGTTAAACATAGGCATATCTTTCGTGCCGCACTTCGACATGATGGGCTTCCAATCGGTCTTCGTGATACTCGAGCAGCGGGAGCTGAAGCAGGTTCCCCTCTACACGCAGGCCGTGTACAAGCTACTCGGGAAGAAGCAGCTCGTAGGAGTTAAGGCGCTGGTCCCCGAGAAGTACGTGCATGACTACGTATCAGCCTTCCGGAGCGAGCCTGTCTACGCCCTAAAAACCTATGAGGTGAAGTACTGGTTGCCTAGCGGGAAGCTCACGAGGTACGTGCCAGGCATCAACGTGGTGGTGCCAACGGCAGAAAAACTGTCTGAGGTTATCGCCGAGTCCAGGGTTCCGGAGAAACCGAAGGAGAGAAAGTGGGTCGACTGGGTGGACTTTACAGTGCTCTACTTCAAGATGAAGTACGCCTACACGAAGCTGAGTGAGATGTCGAACTTAATCAAGGAGGGCTTCAAGATAGAGCCCCCCAGCAGGCAGCTGATGAGCTACCACTACCGCACGCACGTGATCAACCTATGGTCTCACAACAGAGTGATTTTCAGGCTAAACCCAGAGCTCGTACCCTTAAAGCTCTACGTTTTCAGCGGTAAAGAGGGGGAGTCCACGGCCAGAACCCTGATACAGGCTCCCTACATGTACGAGGCACTCGTAGGTGAATCCAGCGCTGTGGTTCTCGGTCAGCCGCCCAGCTACCTCGAACGACTAGTATACGAGATAATATACTTGACGAACCCCGAAATGCCCCTCGGAGCCCTGCTGGTTATCGACGAGCGCGAGTTCCCGTGGCTGTCGACGCGCGTAATCGAGCGCTACAGAACGAGGGGGGAGTTCCCGGACCCCGAGGAAGAATTCTTCCCCAGCTAATCATCTAGATCCGTTTTTACTTTCAGTGTTCACAGCGAAAAAGAGATAAACTCCAAACCAGGTGGGGTATTGAGAGTCACCAGTTCCCACCCCGGTCACGAGGCCGTAGGTGGGTGCCCCGCGCGGCGCGATGAGGCTGAGAGGCGCCGAGGCAAGCCTCGCCGTACAGTCCAAGTAAGCTGGCGGGGCGAGCTGAAGGCGCGGAGCCCATGAGTACCCCGAAGAGGGGGCCTCGGATCAGTGAAGGGGTGGATGTGCCAGGCGCGGTCATACTCATGAGGGTGGATGAAGGAAGCCTGCGCGTAGTGATCCCGGTTGTGCTGAGAGAAGCAGACCCCCTCCAGCTGGCCGGGAAGATTTCCTCAATAGCCTCCGAGCCCGCGTCGGTTGACGTTATAAGATTGGATGGGGGTGTGTTAGGGCTGGAGGTGAGCTACGCTCTCCGCGAGTGCCTGAACTTGAGCTACGTTGAGAGGGTGATCCGCGAAGCTCAAAGTTTTCTCGAAGCAGTAACCAGCGAGTACAAAGCTACGCCTATTGAAGCAGACATCATCGCCTAGCCAACGTTGAGAGGTATTTCTCTGTAAGGCGGCGGACGACTCTACTGTTAACAGCCTTGCCGTGAGGTCGGAGGCCTCCGGAGAAACTCTTGGGAATATGAAGTAGCTCGTGCACTAAAACTTCCACTTGCTTCTCGGCTGGGAGCACGTCGAACTTCTCGGAGATCACTTCGATGACGTAAAGCGGGGGGAGGTTAAACGCGACCTGAAACGACTTCGGGAGCCCGTAAATCCTCGCTGTAGCCGAGCTCTTTGATCCCGTACTCCTTATGAACCTGACATGCTCCAATCTAATCCACTTCATATCCAGCTTCTCGACGATGTCTTTAGCCATGGCTTCCACGTCGCATGCATGCGCGTAGCGAAGTTTCGGCACGATTTACACCCAAAGGGTAGGATTGATCCTGCTTATTTAAGGCCCATCACTAAAGGTCTCCACTTTCTGCACATTAACTTCTTTTTTAGTGAAAGCAAATGTCAAATTTAGTTTCATCCCTTCTAATGCCGCGTGAATCGAATGCTGAAACTTTCACTTAATCGTAGTACGCACAGGCTTCCTTACTCGCTTGAAAAGGCCGGCGACCTCCCTGGGAGTGTAAGGTGCAAGCTACCTCGAAGAGCTCAGAATGGATGAGAGTACTCCCCTAAACTTGTTCACGCGGTTCACTATGGCTAACGCCGTCGTCCTGCCCTGAAACGTGTAATCAGCTAGGAAGCGCAGCTTTACCTTTCCAGGCTCTGCCTCAACCTCAATGTCTTGGTCCGCAGGAACCTGCTCGGGAATCTTCTCGGTATCGACCTCAGCGTATAAAGCTACTCTTACCACGTTTCCCATCGACACGACCTCGGCAGTCATGTACTCGTCTACTGCGAGCACATCCCACCTTTCACCGACTGGTTGCGCAGCCAGCACCCTGTAAAGGTCCTTGAAACCCTCGAGGAGCGTAAACTTTACACCGTCAAGCTCGAAAGTCCTTGCCTCCGACATCCGCGTAAACCTAGTTTAGCATCGTAGCACGTCTCATTAAAACGTTATCTCGTCCGGCTAAGGTATAAAAGCCGCGAATGCTTTGAGCCTCCTGTGCCTGCGCGTAAACGCTACATAGTTAGGTTAGGCGAAGACGGCACCTTAAAGATCCCGGCACCCCTTCTAAACGAGCTAGGGGTAGCGCCCGGCTCGTACGTAACCATTACCCGTGAGGGCTCAAACCTGGTTCTCAGATTTCGGAGCAAGAGAGCACCGCTTAAGCTAGGGCGGCAGGTAACAACAGAGGAGATGGAGAGGTTAATAAAGGAAGCTCTCGATGAGCTGGTGGTGGCCAGATGGGAGACGTAACTAGGCTTGTCGTGGACACGGACATTCTTCTCCACGACACCTTCGAGGACAGCGAGAAGCACGCTGAGGCGTCCGAGCTTCTGGATGATGCAGACAGAGTGTACATGGCATCCATTGTCCTCCACGAGTACTTGTGGTTGCTCCTGACGAAGTTTAAGATAGACCTAGACGTCGTCAGGGAGAAGCTCGAGGAATACTTCGGGGATACGCGCTTCATCTACATCAGCGAGAACAGTGAGGTTTTTCTAAAGGCTCTTGAGTGGATGAAAGAGGACAGCGCAGACCCAACTATGATAAACGACTACATAATCCTAGTCCTCGCCCAGCGCCTCGGCGCGGTCCTAGCCACGTACGACGCCGACCTTAAAGAAATAGCCAAGAGAAGGGGCATACAGGTCATGCCTTGAGCCGCTACTCCTTAATCCTTTGCGGGAAAACCTCTCCGGATCTAAATAGCCCACGGGAAACCGGTTCACCAGGATGATCTGCGGGTAGGTTCCACGGACCTAACGAGAGTAGGGGCTTTAATATGATCGCTGTCTCCTCAAGGGGGGGGCCGCTCATGGGAGGAGGCTACGGTGTGCGCTGAATTCTTCTCATGAACCTTTCGATCCTGTTGAAGGCCTCCTCTAGCACCTCCAGCGGCGGCAGGAACACAAGCCTTACGTGGCCTGCACCCACCGGCCCGAAGCCGGAGCCGTAGACCACGAAGACTTTCTCCTCCAGCAGTAGCCGCCTGGCAAGCTCCTCGTCACTCATGTTAGCCTCTACCCGGGGGAAGGCGTAGAAAGCGCCTGCCGGGGCTACGGGGAGCCGGAACCCCTGGATCTCGTTGAGGCGCTTAAAGGTGAACCTCCTCCTTTCATCCATCTTCCTCCTAACCTCCTCGAGGAACAGTGGCTTCCTCCTGGCGAACCTAGCCAGCGCGACCTGCAATGGCGTGACCGCGGAAAGCCTAGTCATCAGAAAAGCCAGAATAGCTGAGCGGATCTGCGAAACCTTCTCCTCAGGCCCCTTGAGGTACACGTAGCCGAGCCTCCACCCCGTGGCAAGGAAGGTCTTCGAGAAGCCGTTCAGCCCTATCACAACGTTGTCCTTGCTTGCAACCCTAGCGGTGCTCACAAACTCGCCTTCAAAAGTCAACGCGTCGTAGATCTCATCGCTGACGACAGGGATGTCCCACTCCGCGGCTATGTCGAGGATCTCTTTGATAGTCTTCACGGGGTACACAGCGCCAGTGGGGTTGTGCGGGTTGTTCACCACGATGAACTTAACGTTATTGTCTACAAGCCTCCGAAGCTTGTCCGTGTCAGGTACCCATCCCTCCTCTTCTACCAGCGGGTAAAACACCTTGTTCGCGTTGTAGAAGTCTGCGAAGTTTATGTAGAGAGGGTAGCTGGGGTCAGGTATCAGAACCTTCTCGCCGTCGTCCACAAGCGCGGCGAACAGGGCGTTTATACCCTCCGACACGCCGCTCGTCACGAGAACATTCCTGCTCTCAACTTCGACGCCGTTCCACACCTTCTCCTTGTACGCGATCGCCTCCTGTAGCTCACGGACACCTTCCGATGAAGCGTAGTAGTTGTGGTTTTCGAGCATCACGCGGTAGGCCTCCTCGATGAGCTCTCTCGGTGTCTGGAAGTCGTACTTCAGCGGGTCACCTATGTTGAGATAAATGACCTTCTCGCCCCTCTCCTCGAGGCTTCTTGCAAGCGCGTTGTACTTCCTTATAGGGTAGTCCAGCCCGCTTATCCTCTTGGAGAGGCTTACGGCTTTACTCACGTAAAAAAATTGCTGAAAATGATTTATATATCTTCTCTCTGCTAGGGGCAATCAGGCTGGCAGACAGGTTTATTTCACAGGCTAAGCTCTTACAGCCCTGAGGACTGAAAGCTCGATGAAAAAAGAGCACGTGCTGTTAATAGTAGCTACCGCGCTGGTAGCCAACGGCTTACTCGCGTTCATCACGCTCAAGGGTCTAGTACCGCTCCCATCAACGCAACCTCAGGCGCCGAGTTGCCCCTCACCCTCGCTGGTCTACGTGTACGAGAACGAGCAGCAGAAGAACGCGATGGACTCTATCACCTCGGCGTTCAAGTCTATCCTGCAGAGCTACTACGGAATAAACATCATCAACACGCCAGTATGCCCCGTGCAAGCCTCGTCACTGCCCCAGAGACTGCGAGTATACCCTGCGTTGCTCTACAAAGGTGACCTCCCGGCCCTGGCCCAGTTCACCTCCGGGAGCGTAGGCGAATACAGAGTGATCTCCCCCTCGATATCCGCCGTCCTAGCCTACTACCAGGGTGTCAGCCCTAGCTTCGGAGCCACCGCTGAGGCCGTTATTGTCGAGAGCTCAGCGCCTTTCGCGAAAATCAACATCAGCGAGCAGAAGCTCAGGGACCTGCTCACCCAGGTAGCGCTGGCCAACATATCGAAGATCTCGACAGCAAAGCCAGAAGAGTTGGGGGTGCCGTTGCAGACTTTGCCTGCAGTAATCTTCAGATCGGACTTCAACCTCTCAGAGGGGGTGCCGTACCTCGTGAAGCTCCGAGACAACATATACGGTCTTTCAAACAACACTCAGAGCTCCTTGATGGAGTACCTGAACATAGGGGTTTACGAAACTCGTAGCCCACCGCCGAGCCTTCTCGAGAACGGCGTAGCATACGGCGAGAATGCCCCCATTACGCTGTACATCTTGGAGGACTACCACTGCCCCTTCTGCGCAGACCTCATCACGAACATGGGTAGCTACATGCAGTCCCTGGTCAAGGAAAACAGGATTCGCCTGGTCTTCGTAGACCTTATAGTACACCCGGAGGTCACAGACATGCACGCGTTTACGAGGTGCGTTTACAACTACACGAGAGACCCGTCAGCGTACTTCAACATAACCCGTGACCTCTACGCGAGCGGTGTATCGACGACCCTGAGCGACGCCAGGAAAATAGCGTTGAGATACTTGCCGGATACAATCGTGGAGAAAGCCCTCGCTTGTGCCAACAGCACGGTCGCTGAGGTTCAGCTGAACGCCCAGCAACTGTCAAACATGGGGTACACAGGGACTCCCACGCTATTCTTCTGGAACAAGGATAGCGGAAAAGGTCTCGTCGTAACTGGGTGCTTGCAGCTGAAGCCATGCATCACGCAGGAGCAGTTCGCGTCCATACTCTCCTGGCTCGAGTCACAGGGATAGAACCTTGAGGCTTCCCGCTGAAACCCTGCTCATCCTCCTCTTCTTTGCCTTCACGCTTATGCTTGTGATCAGCATAGTTAACATGGCTGCGGCTTTGACAGGCTTCAATAGCCCAGCCCTTCTGGAAGTCTACGCTAGATCCTACTATGCTCTCACCGCTCTTATCATCATTCTACTCTTTTTGCTTCTACTGTCTCTAACCGTGTACTGTCTAGGGAAGCGGTGCACGGAATTTGTAGAAAAACTTATAAAATGGATATTTATCCATTTTCGCGGATGAAACCTAAGGAGATAGCCCTTGCGGCTACTTTTACTTCACTCAGCGTCGCGTTCCGGGTTTCAAAGAATGCTGTAACCGCTGTACAGTTCATAAACATCCCTCTGGCCTTTGCCTTCGTCTCTTCAGTTCTATTTGGAGCACGGGTCGGCTTCCTGGTGGGTTTTCTGTCGTATGCGCTTTCAGACCTCCTTATTTTCCCCGGAGCTTGGACGCTCGTGAACGCTACTCTTGCAGGGCTTTTCGCCTCTCTCTATAGGTGGGTTTACCACCCAGGTGCTGGGAAAACTTTCAACTTTGTTGCAACATATATACTCGTATTCTTGTTTGACATACTTACTTCGGCCATCCTCTATGTACTCTTTGGGGTTGGTCCACTTGAAGCATTTCTTACAGGCCTCGTTGGGGAGTTTCTCCCGGTAATGGGAGGCTACCTTGTGGGGGTAGGCCCGCTCACCGAAGGCTCCACGTCGCTTTTAGCAGTGCTGCTGATAGAGGAGTTATCAAAGAGGAAAGTTTAAATAATGGATAAACAACCAACACTCTTGTGTCGCAGAAAAGGCTGAGCATTCTGCTCTTAGTGCTGCTGATCTGGGCGATCGTTGCAACAAGCGTGGCCAGCTACCTCTACCTGGAGAACAGCTACCTCAGACGCGAAGTCGGGTCGCTGGGGGGCAAGGTGATTCTCGTCAACGTAGGGATAGACTACGGGAACGGGACGTTGGTGTGGTTTAACAGCACCCCGTTACCTCGCGGATCCACGGCACTAACAGCTCTCGTGAGCGTCGCCAAGGTGGAGTACAAGCTGTCGTCCATGGGGGCGTACGTCACGTCTGTGAACTCTGTTCAAGAGAAGATAGTGTCCCAGAACGAAGGGTACTCGTGGATGTGGTACAGGTTCGATGAAGCCAAGAGGGCGCTCGTGGCGGGCGAGGTCGCCGCTGATAGGTATAAATTGGCGAGCGGGGAGACGATAGTCTGGAGGTATGAGCACTGGAAGTTCTAAAGAGCATGTACTAGTACTACTTTTTCTCTACTTCTCAAAGTCGTTTATCGGAAGAGCACAACTCTCCGAGGAGCTGGGAATAGGGGAGGGCAAGGTTAGGAGGATTCTCCTGGAGCTCTCTCAGGCAGGTTTCGTGGAAAAGAGGAGAGCTGGGGTTAGGATCTCCCCCAAGGGCATGGAGGCTGTTGAACGCGCCTTGCTGAGCAGAGGCGTGTCGTCTTTTTTCCTCAGCGACGCGCGGGAGCTTAACGCGAACGTAGCCGTTGTAGCTATAGCTAGAGCCCCCCGCACAGCGTCTCTAAATGTCCTCGGGATGAGGGATGATGCGGTTAGGGGTGGCGCGCAGGGCGCTGTGATCTCGGTGTACCGAAACGGTTCCCTGGAGCTCCCCCCAGCGGGTATCGACCTCTGCGTTTACGCGAGCAACCTCTGCCGCGAGATCACAAGGAGGAGATCCCTCAGCGAGAACTCCTTGATCATCGCAGCCTTCGCCCACAGACTCGCAGATGCTCTGTCCGGGCTCCTGAGCCTTCTCTACGGAAGGCACTACTCCGAGCTGAGCCAGGACCTTACCACCGAAGGAACCTCTGAGACAGAGTTGACGTAAGCGTCGGCGCTATCCGACCTGTACTTCGCTACCCTCAGGACCTGAATCGCCCTTATTCCAACCTTCTTCGCCCCCAGAACGTCGGCAACAGGGTCATCGCCGACGTGCACGCACATCGAGGGCTCTTGACCTGCTAGCCAGCAGGCGACCCTGAAGATCTCCTCGGAAGGTTTTCTCCAGCCAAAAGCCTGCGATGCTACCAGGACGTCAACGTAGTCTAGAAGCCCGACTTCCGCGAGTCTACGAGACACTATCTCATAGCTACCAACGTTCGTTATCACCCCGAGCAGTAAACCCATCTCCTTCAGCTTCGAAAAGACCTCTTCAGCGCAAGGCTCGAGCCTGAAGCCCTCTACATACGACTCGAGGACCCTAGCGTAAAGCCCCTCAGCCAGAACCGGTCTAGGAGTCGCACCGAGCTTGCGCAAAAAGAGCATCGCCCTTGCCAGGTCCCAAAGCTCAACGTCGCGCCACGAGTCGCCGACCCCGTTCCACAGGCTTAAAACCTTTTCTCGCTCCACCCGAAGCCCAAGCTTCTCCTCCACAAAGCTCGCTAAGTTCCTCGAAAGAGCCTCCTCGAAGCCCACGTCGTAGACCAGAGTGCCGCCCATATCGAAGAAGACGGCCTTTACCTTTTGAACCATCGTAGTCTCCACTTCCTGCGCACACAGGAATATATAGCTTCATCTCTTACTCCCTCTGCCCCCGCCGAGCCCCTGGCTCGACGTTACATTTCCCCTCGTCCCCTGCACTCGATCCACGGGTTCTGTAAGGCTCGTGCTGTGTTGTCTCTCAGGAGACAGAGGTGCACCCCGTTGCCGACTACAGCCTCACCGACCAGGCGGGCTTGCGTAACCTCTCCATAGCCCCTCGCTATGCGCTGGGCGCGGCCTTAACGGTAATCCTTAATACGACCTTTTAGCTCATAAAGGAAGGCTTGAAACAGTTATGGACAAGTTTCGCGAATCTCCCTCGAAGCTCGTGGCCAGCGGGAAAATAAAGGCCCTCTTCTCTGAGGAGGGCGACGTGCTTTACCTTGATATCGACGGAAGCGTGTATGAGGGGGTAGGCGACACTGTTCCCGTTCCCCTCTGGAGGCTGAGAAGGCTGAGGCTCAAGGAGATACCCCCTGGCGTCTACATAGAGCCGGTTGAGAGAATACAGGAGAACATAGTCTACACGCTGAGGTACTCCTCAAGGCTTTTCTTCGATGTGAAGATTGGGAAAGGCCACGCGCGCGTCGAGCTAAACGAGTGGCCTCAAACGTGGGAGAGCTACATCGGCTTCTACGCCTACATGGAGGCTCTGTCCGCGGTACTGGAGGAGGCGGAAGACGCTGGCTACATCAGCGAGCTCTACGTGGACTTCGCCGAGGACTCGCTCTACGTCTCGTTTAACATAGACCTGCCCGAGGAGGCAACCATACTCAGAGCGATTGAGGTTGTCAGGAAAGTGTTGTTTCAGATAGAGCGCGAGGCGGAGTATCAGGCTGCGCTCCTAGCACTGAGGGAAGCGAAGAGGATTCTGAGGAGGAGTGGGCGCTCCCGAGGGGTAACGGGTATCCTAGAACGCCTCGAGGAAATCTACGGCAAATACAACCTTTAAAAAAAATTCTCTGAAAAAGTTTTCTAAAACCTAGAGAATCGAAACATATATTTTACACAGACCCCTCCTACAAGCCGAAAAAGATGCTCGACGACAAGGACATCGCGATCCTGGAAGCTCTTCAGGAAAACGCTAGGCTCACGATAAAGGAGCTGAGCAAGAAGATAGGATCCCCTATAACCACCGTACACGCCCGGCTGAAGAGGCTCGAGAAAGAGGGGTACATAAAAGCCTACCGGGCTGTCTTAGACCCAAAGAAGCTCGGCTTCCCGACAGTCGCCTTCATATTCGTAAGCTTCGCTAGGACGCAGGGGATCGACCAGAGGAAGGTTGCGGAGGTGATTTCAAGGTTCCCCGAGGTGCAGGAAGTTCACATAATCACGGGTGAGTGGGACATACTCGTGAAAGTCAGGGTTGAAAGCGTGGACGAGCTGGGGGACTTCGTTGTGAGTAAGCTGAGAAACGTGGAGGGCGTGGAAAAGACATATACCTCTGTTGTCCTTGAGAGCGTGAAGGAGACCACGAAGCTGCCTGTGAGCTACAAGTGGGGTGCCAGGGAATGGCAAAAATCTACCTCGCAGCTCCCATGAGAGGAGTGAGGGGGGCGCTGAAGGAGGTTCGGGAGCTCATCGAGCTCCTGGAAGCTAGAGGGCACACTGTCCTGACCAAGCACGTCGCAGACGAGACGCTCGACACGGACAAGGGGCTCACGCACGAGGAAGTTTTCAAGAGGGACGTGAAGCTGCTTGACGACTCAGATCTCTTAATCGCGGAGGTCTCTTATCCCAGCCTAGGCGTTGGGTTCGAGATAGCTTACGCGCTGCTAAAGGGGAAGAAGACGGTGGCGCTTGTGAAGCGCGAGAGGGCGGATAGCCTGTCGTCTCTTATACGTGGCATCACGTGGGAGAACTTCCGCCTCGTGGAGTACGAGCACCCCCGGGAAGCCTTAGAGAGGCTGGTAGCTGAAGGCGTAGTATAGAGGTGCTGAGCCTTGAAGGTGGGTCTAGTGCTTCTGGAGAACGTTTCAAACCCCTCTTCAGCCCTCAGGTGGCTTACGGGCTACCTGAAAGCTATAGGTGTGGAGGTCAGCCACTACGTGTTGAAGAGCGGGGAGCTGGGAAGAATCCGAGCCTTTTTAAGCGAGAACGACGCGCTACTAGTCGTCGGAGGAGCGGGTTACCGGGAAGTCGTCGAGAAAATAGCGGAGGCTCTGGGGTTAGGCGTCGAGGTGAACAGCGAAGCGCTTGAGAGAGTCCGAATGTACTACTCAGACAGCGTGAACGTCCCAGGGGATCTCGAGGAAAAGGCCACAGTCCCGGAATTCAGCTACATAGTCCCCAACGAGAGGGGGCCAGTACCCGGCTTCGTGGCGTTCAGCCTGATGGATGACAAGTTCATCGCAGCCACTCCGCCTAGGTTCGAGGAGGCCGTTGAGTGCTTTGAGATGGGTATACAGGACTTCTTCCGGGAGAAAACGGGCAAAAAGTACTCCCTGACCTTCACCCTCAGCTTCGACGGGGCGGTAGAGGAGGCTGAAAAGCTGGTTCAGGAGCTTTCAAGCCAGGCGGAGGGCGCGTTCATCAGGCTCGACGCTAGGTTCATGGGGCGTAAAGGCGTCCCAGTGGTCTTCACCCTCTACGCCACCACGCCGGAGGAGCTCTCGGACAAGATGACCGCCCTCGAGAGCAAAGCCGCCGAGATCGCCGGGAAGCTGGGCAGATCTTTTGTTGAAAAAGCCCCAGAAGTAGGCGGCGAGGAGCTTTAGTCGCAAGGCTTTACAAGGTGCACGCCTATTATTGAAGCGATGAAAGTCATAGATACACGCGAGTACAAAAGCCGATGGAGCATTGTGTTCACCGACGACGAGTGCTGGAGAGCGGGGATATACGTTCCAGAAAACGCCTCCCTGGAAGAGGTTGTCGTCCTCGAAAAGCACGACCGACCAGAGCTCTTCATACTTCTCGACGGGGAGATAAACTTGGTTCTCTCAGAAGATGGCGTCGAAGTGAAGGAGGTGCAGATGGAACAGGGTAAGGTTTACGTCGTCGAGGAGTGGCACAACGCCTACAGGCCCGGAAACAGGCCGGGAAGAGCTCTCGTAATCGAGGCCGCGAACATCCAAACAGAGTACCTCTCGATCCCGCCTCTCTCCCCCTGCCGAGAAACGGGAGATAACTTTTGAGAACGTTTTTCTACCTATGCTTTTTTGAAAACGTCTCACCTTGCCCGACAAAGATCCACGAGAAGCCGGCGAGTGAGGAAGTCCCATATTCCAGTTTTCCATGCATAAGTAAAATGGGCTTTAAGGGAGGTATAGGAAGGTGGTTTACAGCTGAAAGACTTGTCTTTTAAGGCGGGGAGGATGTCAGGCGCTGATGAGCTCGTAGACTTTGTCCTCAAGCTTCTGGAACTCTTGCGACCGGCGATCGCGAGGCCTTGGAATATCAACGTTGACTATCCCGGCCACCCTAGCAGGTCTGGCTGTAAGGACGACGATTCTGTCCGCCATGAGTATCGCCTCATCTACGCTGTGAGTCACCATGATGATCGTTCTGACGGTCGTGACGCCCCACGTCCAGAGGTCGAGAATCTCCGAGCGAAGGGTCTCGGCGGTGAGCGGGTCCAGCGCTGAGAACGGTTCGTCCATAAGCAGTATCGTAGGCTCGATCGCCAGTGCTCTAGCAACATTCACCCTCTGCTTCATCCCGCCGCTCAGCTCTCTCGGGTAAAAGTCCTCGAAGGATTGCAAGCCGACCAGCGTGAGGTATTTTCTGGCCCTTTCCTTGGCCTCGCTCCACGAAAGCCCGTTAACGTGCAGCGGAAGCGCCACGTTCTCGAGAACGGTCATCCACGGCAGCAAGGTGGGGAACTGGAAGATAAATCCTATCCTCGCGCCTGCAGGCTGAACCTCCACTACCCCGGAGTCAGGCTTCTCCAACCCCGCGATTATCCTCAGGAGAGTTGTTTTACCGCAACCAGATGGTCCCAGGATTGCGACGAACTCCTCGCCGATCTCCAGGGAGATGCCATCAAGCACTTTCAGCCTCTTCGAGTCCTCGACGAAGGTTTTCTCGATATTCCTCAGCGCCAGGATGCCTCCCTTATGAGTAGCTGTAGCGCTCATGAGCTCACTCACCCACATACCTGCCCTCTATGTAGTTGAAGAACCTAGACCAAAGGGTCTTATTAATCGCCACGATGACCAGTGAAAGCACAAGCGCTGAGAGCATCAAACCCAGCGTGTCGCCGGAGACCGTGAGCCGGTTGAGCAGCGCGCCCACTCCACCCAGGTCTATCGTCCTGCCCGACACCTCCACGTACTCGGCCACCACGCTAGCATTCCACGCGCCACCCCAGGCGCTTAACGCCCCTGCGGCCACAGAGGGTAGCAGGGAGGGGACGAAGATGTATCTGAAGAAGTGCCGCGCGCCGAAGTGGTAAACTTCGGCAAGCTCCTCGAAATCCTTCCTGATGCTGCCCAGCCCGTAAACCAGGATGTTGAAGTAGAGGTACCAGAACGATCCCTGGAGGAAAACGATGAAGGAGACGGTGTACGATCCCAATCTGCTTCCAAGGGCTATTCCCGCGAGGAGAGGCCACCACACGATAGCGGGGATCGACGCGAGGAGCTCTCCCCCAAGGGTCATTGCCGCGCTGAAGACGCGTGAGCGGTACGAGAAGTAGGCCACTAGGAGTGACGTGGCGAAGGAGAACACCACAACGAGAGCCACGCGAGCCAGGCTTAAGGGGAGCTCAACAAGAACAGAGACTACTTTCGCGAAGACGCTTCCTGAGAGCAGCCCCCAAGCCGCGAGCAGGGCTTGGACAAGCACGCATGCCACGGCGAGCAGAGCGAGCCATTTCGCGGAGGCTAAAAGAATCCTACTCTCCAGAAACCTCTTCTCAATACGTATCGTAGCCTCGGTTAGACGGCTCCACAGCGAAGCGACCACGAAGTGAACGGCCTCGTAGGAGCGAACTACTCCCGGGAGGCTCCTGCCCAGAACAATCGAGGCCGCCGGGTTCCAAACCAGGATGTACGTGGCTACAATAACGGTTAAAAGCGCGGCAACGCCGAGGTAAAACCCGATAAGGTTACCGGCGTTGAAGTTATCCAGTATGAAGCTCCCCAACCCCCTCAGCCGGTACTCTGCGCTTCCGAGGGAAATGACCTCAGCGGACGTTAGGAAGAACCAGCCCCCAGCCCATGAGACGAGGCTGTTCGCCACTAGGGAGTTCCTTGAGGCCGGAGTGTATATGTAGAAGAAGCGGGCGGCGTGCCCGAAGCCGTAAACCTTGGCCATGTCTTCGAACTGAGGATCCAAGGATTTAACAGAGGAGTAGACACCGAAGATCATGTTCCACACGAGGCTGGTAACTATCAGGAAGACTGAGGCCGCCTCCGCCCCAATCCCACCCGGAAGGTACGTTACGAAGAACACGAGGGCAGCAGGGAAGAAGCCCAAGATGGGGATCGACTGCAGGACGTCGAGGACGGGTAGGAGAATTCTCTCGACAGTCCTATTCTTGGCCATCAAGCTTCCAACAGTTAGGGCTAGTATTACGGAGACCACGTAGGCGGCAATCATCCTGCTCAGGCTTGCCGCAACCGAGGCTAACAGGTCTACCCATACGGGCACGCCACCCACCCTTCTTTACCTTGGGTTCTTAGAGATAGAAAACTTAAAAAATGTAGCTCATAATAAATCGTAATAGCGGGTGACTCAGGTAGGTGTCCGAGGATCCTAGCCGTAGCAGGCAGGAGAAAATCCTGTTACCTGTCGACGTGACCCCTGACCACATCCTCGGGCTCGTCGAGGTGCTGAACAGCCTAGGAGGTAGCGTAGACTCCATGTACGTGGGTGACGCTGTCTTCGAGAACGTAGAGATCCTGCCTAAAGCGATAGATGTTGCCGAGGCCTTAGGGCTGGTCAAATCCGATAAGGGAAACCTTTCGCTGACCGAGCTGGGTAAAAAGGTTGCCAAGAGCGACCCGAAGAGCCTGAAGTACCTTTTAAAAAACGCTGTGTCGAAAATCGAGCCACTACACGAGCTCGTCTCCGTCTTGAAGACCAAGAAGAAAATCAGCGTTGAGGAGTTCAAGAGCATCGTGGAGAAGTACTACCCGGGTAGATCCGAGGAAGCGGAAAAGAACCTGCTCATCTGGGGGGCGTTCCTCAACCTCTTCAAAATGGATGAGGACGACGAGGAAATACATTTAATCTAGCTTCTCACTATAAAAGTGGAGGATGAGTTTCGCTAGAGCCGAGCGGTGAGGCTTACGGCGGAGTCTGAGCCTAGAAGAGCGTCGTCTGCCCCCCTCCTTTCTTCAAGCTAATGTTTGGGAATGAGTCCCGGACAGGTAAGTAAACCTTCTCGTAGAACTCCCTCTGCGAGAGGAGAACCCTTCTGTCAAAGCTCGAGACGTAGTCCAGTGCAAGCCTCCACGCCTCCTCGAATGGCATAACGGCCTCTATCCTCCTGGCAACCTCCCTCTCGAAGTCCTCAGGCCTCTGCTCCTCACCGCCCATCGTGAACCACCCGTTGTCGCTGACGAAGGCCTGCTCGTCCCCCACGTAGACGATCCCCCTACCTCCTTCGCGCGCTACCTCGACACCCCTGGAGACCCTCTCGCGTGAAGCGGCCACCGGCACGCCCCGCCGCTTAGCCCACGCGTAGAATATAGCCCTGTTGAGGCCGAACGAGAACGCCTTCTCCCTGTCCCCGGTGAGCAGGAAGTACCTGGCAGCCTGGAGCAGAGCCATAACTTGGAACCTGCCCAGCCTCGCCTCGCCACCCATCACTAATACTAGTAGGCGAAGACAGCCTTAAAGCTTTACCACCTCCTTTCCCCGGAGCAGCTCCTCGATCTTCTCGACCAAGCGCGGGCAGAGGACCCGCGCATCCCCGCTTGCGTCGAAGGCAAGGAGCTTCCCCCTTCTCTCGTAGAACTCCGCTAGAGCCTTCGAAGAGGAAAGGTACTCGCTATACCTCCGCGCGACCACCTCTGGAGCGTCATCAGCCCTCTTGATGAGCGCGTGCCCGCACTTGTCGCAAACCCCCGGCCTGGCGGGAGGCCTCCACTTCTCATGGTACACCTCCCCGCACGCCGGGCAGTAGAGCCTCCCAGCCAGACGCTCGACGACGACCTCTAGGGGCGCCGTAAGGAGGATGGCCAGGTCTAGGGGGAACGTAGCCTCCAGGGCCTCTGCCTGGCTCAGCGTGCGCGGGTAACCGTCGAGGACAAAGCCGCGCCGGCAGTCCGGCTTAGAAAGCCTCTCGAACAAGACCCTGTTCACGAGGCTGTCTGGGACAAGCTCACCCTGAGCCATGTACTTGGACACCAGTCTTCCTAAGTCGGTGCCGCTTGCTACCTCCCTTCGGAGTAGGTCACCGCTGGAAACATGTGGTATCCCAAAAGCCTGCGAGAGCATTGCCGCGTAGGTTCCTTTACCGACTCCGGGCGGACCCAGAAGGGCTAGCCGGATTTTTCCACCCTTTACTTACTTGACCTGCAACTAGTAGATATAAGTTGCGTTCGGTAGGCTGAACACCTTTCAAGGCTAGATTAAAAAGCAAGCGCCCTACATCCAGAGACGTGGAGGACCAGCAGGGAGGGAGCAACGTCCTCTACTTCATGAAGTTGAGGCTGCCAGAGCACGTTCACTCTCTCCTGGAATCAGGCAACGTGACACGAGCGATTGAGGAGATCAAGAGCCTGCTACAGGAGAAGAGGGGAGAGGAGCAGCTCAGGTTCTTATTCGAATTGGAGCGAATCAGGAGGCTCGCGCGAGAGTACCCGTACTCCGTTAAGGAGGCCTTCGAGCTCGCCTCGAAAGAACTCCCCTCGCTCTCGCTCGAGGAATTCCAGTCCCTCATTGCGAAGGGTTGCGTTGACAGCCTCACCCTCGACGGCGAGGTCAAGGTCTTCCGGCGCTTCATCCCAAACATGTTCTGGCTTTGCCCCGAGCTTGAGGGGGGGAGGAGACGTAGGGTGAGCGAGCTAGAGGAGATCGCCAGGGAGACCCTTAGAAGGAGGGCGATGAGGGTCTCGGATGCCGTCGCGGAGGGCAGGGCGGGCCACCTCCTTCCTCTCAAGTACACGGTCAGGTTCACGCTGAGGGTTGCGCCCCGCGAGCCGTGCAGCGGGAAGGTAAGGGTCTGGGTCCCGATCCCCAGGGAGGAGGGGATTAACAGGGGCTTCAGGATTCTCCAATCGCATCCTGAGCCGAAGGCCCTCGCTCCTCCGGACCACCCTCAGCGGACGGCGTACTTCGAGCTCGAGGGCGAGGGAAGTGTCTCTTTAACGTACGAGTACGTTTCCTATGGTTTCGCCGCTAGGCTAGACCCGAGCGAGGTGTGGGTCGATGAGTCAAGTGACGTGTTTAAGAAGTACACGGCGGAGAAGCCCCCGCACATCGCCTTCACGGACTATCTTGTGCGCTTGACTGAGAGGGTCGTGGGCGGCGAGAAGAACCCGCTTCTGAGGGCGAAGAGGATATGGGAGTGGATAACGAGCAACGTCAGGTACACCTTCGCACAGGACTACGCCCTCTACGACAACATAAGCGAGTACGTGGCCAGGAACCTGCGCGGCGACTGCGGGATGCAGGCCCTCCTCTTCATAACGATGGCTAGGATCGCCGGGATCCCGGCTCGCTGGCAGTCGGGGTGGTACATGAACCCCGTCAGGCCCGGCATGCACGACTGGGCGCAGATTTTCCTCGAGCCCTACGGGTGGGTCTACGTGGATCCCAGCTTCGGGAACAAGAGGAGGGGGGAGGAGTGGCGCACCGAGTTCTACTTCGGCTCGATCGAGGGCTTCAGGCTCGCGGCTAACTCGGACATCTCGACGCAGTTCTACCCTCCGAAGAAGCACTTCAGGTCTGACCCTGTGGACAACCAGCAGGGGGAGGTGGAGTGCGACGACAGAAACCTCTACTATGACGAGTGGGAGAGCAGGCTGGAAATACTGGAGGTAGAAAGAGTAGAGGAGGGAGAAACTACACTCTCTCCTTAGGGTAGGACCTGTGTATCAGCACCCACAGAGCCAGCGCCAGTAACCACAGTGAGACCGTGACGGAGGCGGCGAGCGTCATTGAGGTGACGACGTCTCCACTCCTAAAGACCGATCCCATGAGCAGCGGGTAGAAGGTAGGTCCCAGCGTCCAGCCCAGGTTGTTCAGAATGCTGTAAACGGCGAAGACAGTGCCCCTGTGCTCCGGGACCACGACTTCGCTGAGGATGGTGTTTATGTTCGGGTAGGCGAAGGTCGTGAACATCATCCCAAAGACCGCTAGGCTCGCCGGCAGGAGGAGAGCGGACAGGCTCGCCTCGCCCCGCGGGTAGGGGTAGAGGAGCATTGAAAGCATTGCAAGGTAGCCCACCGCTATGCCAAGGATGGAGACCTTCGTCCTGCCGCCCACGTCGCCCTTCCTCACAAGCCTGTCGCTCAGGGTTCCTCCTATTATATGCCCAAACGCTATCGAAAGCGTCGCCAGCGCTATCACGAGGGACGCCGTCTCCTTAGCGACACCCCACTTGGTCACAATGTAGTCTATGGACCACACGCTGAGCATCCCCCACGGGATCGTCCAGGGCACGATCATGAGGAGGACCAAGAGGACCGTTCGCTTCCGGATGCTCGGCAAAGCCTCTCTAAACCTATAGGCCCCGACCTCCCTCTTGGCCTCCGAGAACCCAACCGTGATCCCCCTAGAAGAGAAGTAGAGGACCACGGCTGTCAGGAGCACCACCGTGCCTGAGATCGTGTAAGCAACCCTCCAGGGCAGCAGGACCCCCGCGACGACGATAGCCAGGATCATGGCCAGAACGCTGGACACGTAGTAAATGGCGTAGCCCCTCCCCCTGCTCTCCGGCGGGACAGCGTCCGAGATGAAAGCGTATATAGCCGGCCCCACTCCAACGTAGCCTACCCCGAAGAGGAGGAAGTACGCGAGGAGCTGGCTGTAGCTGGTAGCCGTAGGCACCAGGAGCATCCCCAGGCCCATCACGAGGCCGAGGAGGAATATCACCTGCCTTCGACCGTACTTGTCCGCTAAAACACCCCACGCGAAGGAGAGGACAAGCCCCACGCCCTGCAGCAGGGTGGCTACGAGGCCTCCGTAGTACCTCCACTCCTCCTCTGTGGCACCCGGGATAAGACCCTCCTCGTGCAGAGTGCGCATGATCGGGTTAAGCATGTAGTAGCCCATGAAGTAGGACAGCACTAGGAGGAAAAGGGACGCTAGGATCAAGGTTACGCTACGCCTACCGCTCACGCCAACCACCTGCTGAAGAACCCCACAACCCTCTCCTCGTACTCTCGCGGGCTATCGAGAATCGACGCAACGTGCCTTGAGGGGGTAACCCAGAGCTCAGCTCTCTCGTTGACCCTTCTTACCTCCTCGTAGAGCCTCTTCACCTCATCCAGCGCCACGAGGTCGTCCTTCTCGCCGGCTATTAGCAGGAGCGGGATCTTTATCTTGCTGGCGTACTCGTACATCACGAGCCTCTCAGGCTTGATCCGGGCCCTCGCAGCAGTGAACCGGACGATGAGGGGGTAGGATGCACGGAGCAGCAGGCCCATCAACCCCTTCACCCTGCCGACCCACCTCCTCCCAGAGCTCCTTATGTCCACGTATGGGCTGTCGGCCACCGCTGCCTTCACCCGGGGGTCCATTGAGGAGACCATCAGTGTGATAGCCCCACCCATCGAGTACCCTATGATGCCGAGCTTAGAAGCGAGCCCCCTCTCCTCCAGCCAGTCGATTATGCGCATGACGTCCTCGCACTCCCTGTAACCGAGCGTCGTGTAGTCGCCGCTGCTCTCGCCGTGAGCGCGCATGTCGAAAACGGCTACGTTGAAGCCGTTCCTCGCCAGGATCTCGAGGATCTGCTTCATGTAGCCCTCATCCCACTTGCTCGACGTGTACCCGTGTACGGCTACCACGGTTCTGTCCGTTTTGCCTTTCACGAGCCAGCCTCTGAGGATCACACCGTCGTGCGTCCTGACCTCTGCTCGCTCGTAGTCGAACCCGAGGTCCCTAGGCGTCCAGGAGCCGGTTCTCCGTGGAGGCTTCAGCATTTTCCCGGAGGCGATGAAGGCAAGGGACACTATAACGACCAGCACGGCGAGCACAACGGCAGCCAGAAACAGTAGTAATTCCTCTATCACGAAAATAAGCATAGTGAGAAAGCTATTTATATTTTGCTCCACGCAAAAACTAACGTATCCCAAGTGGATATCCTATCGCTGGAGCATGCTAGACGAAGCCGATTTTAAGATTCTCGAGGCTCTTTCCCGGAACCCCAGAACAGGTGTGTCTCAAATAGCAGGGAGACGGGTCTAAGCAGACCGACCGTGCAAGCAAGGCAGAAAAGGAGGAGCCAGAAGGCATGGGAGCTTTCTTCAAGACTCAGCGTCCCCTGAACTCGTGGAATTTGAAAGCCTTTATTAGCTATAGCTCTCTTTCTCTCGGGGATACCATTGGGTTTTGTCAGGGTTAAAGCGAGGGTGTGGAACGTCGAGAAACCTGAGAACGCTGCGGAAGTGGAGCCTCTAGCCGATACCGGAGCGATATACACGGTCTTACCCGCGAGCCTTCTCAGATCGCTGGGCGTGAGGAGCATTGGGAAGAGGAGGTTCAGGCTGGCCAACAACCAGGTTCTCGAAAGAGAAATAGGGCTCGTGGGCATCGAAGTTCACGGTGCAACGACGCACACGATTGCAGTATTCGTCGACGAGGGCGTTTACCTCCTCGGGGTTGTGACGCTTGAGGAATTAGGCTTAGAGGTGGACCCCGTTAAGGGTGAGCTGAGGCCGATGGAGCTTCTGCTAATGCAAGCTACAGCCAGCACCACGAAGCTGCAAGCCCTGAAGCTCGGAGGCGGTCAGGGAAGTTTGAGGATAAAGATTTAAAAGGGAGCTTTGCGGCGGAATAGGCTGTGACTGAGTACAAAATAGATGAAAGGGCTCTCTCCTTCCTGAAGGAGGCCACTGAGGCCATAGGCCCCTCGGGCTTCGAGGAACCCGTTCTCGCGCTCTTCAAAAACCACTACTCCGCGTACGCCGACGAGGTGAGGAGGGACAACCTCGGCTCGCTCGTGCTGGTGAAGAGGGGCTCCAGCGAGGCGCCCCGCGTCCTCGTAGCAGGCCACGTGGACGAGGTGGGTTTCCTCGTCACCGGCATAACCAACGAGGGGTTCGTTAACTTCACGCCCCTCGGAGGCTGGTTCGAGCAGGTGCTCCTGGCCCAGCGCGTGGTCATAAAGACCAGGAGCGGATTGGTCCCCGGGGTGATCGCAAGCAAGCCCCCGCACCTCCTCACCCCAGAGGAGAGGCAGAAGGTGGTCCAGATCAGCCAGATGTTCATCGACGTCGGGGCCACGAGCAAGGAGGAAGCCGAGAAGCTCGGCATCAGGGTGGGAGACCCCGTCGCGCCCTGGTCCCCCTTCACCAAGACGGCCTTCGACGACAGGATAATGGCCAAGGCGCTAGACGACAGGATAGGAGCCTTCATCGCCATGGAGGCCCTGAGAGTGCTAAGGGAGCGCAGCGTAGACCACCCCAACACCTACTACGCCGCCGCCACGGTCCAGGAGGAGGTGGGCCTCAGGGGTGCCGAGACCGTGGGGTGGGTCGTGGACCACGACGTAGCGATCGTCACGGAGGTGGACATCGCCGGCGACGTCCCCGGCATAAAGCCTCACGAGGCCCAGGCCAAGCTGGGCAAGGGCCCCTCCATTGTCACGTACGACAGGTCCATGATACCAAACCAGAAGCTCAAGGAGTTCGTGATACAGGTGGCGGAGGAGTGCAAGATCCCATACCAGCTCTCAGCCGTCTCAGGAGGCACAGACGCCGGCAGGCTCCACCTGTACCGAGGAGGCCGGCCGAGCATAGTGATAGGCGTTCCCACCAGGCACATACACAGCCACGTGAGCGTGGCCAGCCTAGCGGACGTCGAGAACGCCGTCAAGCTCGTGGTGGAGCTCATCAAGAGGCTCGACAGGGAGGCGGTAAACTCCTTCAAGAGCATTTGAAGTTAGTACTACAAAGCATTATTTATACAACCGGATAGCTGAATATTCTCGGCGGTCGCCTTGAGCCTCGAGGAGCGCAAGGTCACCCCCCTCCACGCCTTCGTAGCATCAGCGCTGGCCGCGTTCAGAGAGGAGGGTGTGCTGAACTACGCGATACTCACGTCCTCGATGCAGAAAGTGGGGGAGAGGCTGTCCCAGATCTACGGGAGGCCCGCAGACCCCCTCGAGGCCCTGAGGAGAGCCACGGATCTCCTCCAGCTCGCGGGCTCCGTGGAGGTCGAGGACCGCGCCGACCACTACCTCGTCAAGGTCGCGACGGGGACGTGCAGGCTATGCCCCAAGGCTGTCGGAGGCCTCGAGCTCCCCGGGAGGCTCTGCCCCCTCCCCGGGCTCCTCGCCGGCTTCGCGGGCCTCAAGCCCGACCTCGAGGGGACGAGGAGGGACGGGGCGCACTGCGTGATAGCGATTCACAAGAATTCAGGGCATAAGGGGACAGAGCTGTAGTTTTTACAGCCCCCTCTCGGTAAAGCTTTTAAACACCCTCAGGAATGCGGCACGCATGCTCGAGGCCTGCAGAGTCTCTGTCCTCGGCGCGGGGAAGATCGGCGGAGCCCTCGTCAAAGCCCTGGTCGGCAGGCTGGGAGGCTCGCGGGTTACGGCAACCGGTAGGAGCGCCGAGACCCTTAGGCGTATAGAGGAGCTCGGGGCGCGGGCAACCAGGGACAACAGGAAGGCGGTCGAGCAGTCGGACCTGGTCGTGGTCAGCGTCAAGCCCCACCACTTCCCCCAGCTCCTCAGGGAGACGGGCTTCGACGTGTGGGAGGGCAAAACCGTCGTCTCGGTGATGGCGGGCGTGAGGCTTGCCACCCTGCAGGGAGTCCTCGAGGGCGCTGAGGTGTACCGCGCCATGCCGAACCTCAACGCCCACGTAGGCAAATCCGCGACGGCGATAGCCGAGAACGGCGCCGGAGCCGGGAGGGGCCTCGTGGAGGAGCTCTTCAGCCTCGTCGGCCAGACCTACTGGGTGCCCGAGGAGTACCTCGACGTCTGGACCGGCCTGGCAGGCAGCGGGCCAGCATTCCTGGCCGAGATCATAGACGCCCTCGCGATGGGCGCGGTCGCCTCCGGGATGAGCCGCGAGCTAGCCTACAGGGCCGTGCTCGACGTCATGGAGGGCACCGCCCTGCTCCTCAAGGCCCGCGCAGGCGTCCACCCGGTGCAGCTGCGAGACGAGGTCGCGACCCCCGCCGGGACGACGATCAGGGGGCTAACGGTCCTGGAGTCCGAGGGGGTGAAGGCTGCTCTGATGAAGGTCGTGGAGGAGGCCTCCAGGAGGTCGAGGGAGATCGGTGCGGAGGTCGACGAGCGGGTCAGGAGGGAGCTGGCCCAGATATGGCGCTGACCAAAAGCAAATAAGGTTGCCGCGAGGGTATATGCTGTGCAGCGTGAGAGCCTTGTAGACAGGCTAGCCCTAGCGGCCACAGCAATTCTCCTAGTGTCGCCCGCTCTCGCCTACCTAACCGGGCTCTGGGTGCCGTACTGGAGGCTCGTGACGATGCTCGGCTACGAGGAGGCTTACGTCGCCCTCGCCGTCATCGTGTACGTCGCCCTCTCGCCGCAGCTAGGCTACTACATGCTCCTATCCCTCCTCACCTCGGCCTGGGTCAACGTCTACCTCAAGAACACCCTAGCCCTCCCCAGGCCGCCGCCCGAGCAGTGGAAAGTGCAGGAGACGGGCTACGGCTTCCCCAGCGGCCACGCTCAGGTCTCCACCTCGTTCTGGTCCACAGCCTGCTTGAAGCTCCGGCGCGCCTCCCTCACCGTGTTCAGCGTCACCCTCGTGGCCCTCATCTCCATCTCCAGGCTGGAGCTGGGCGTCCACTACCCCCGCGACGTGGCCGGCGGGGTGCTCATAGGCCTCGCCGTGGCCCTAGCGTCCTACTACCTAGCCGGCTGGCTCCTGAGGGCGGACAAGAGGGCAACCTCCACCGCCACGCTCCTGTACTCCCTGCTCGTGGCGGCGCTCTACCTGATCCAGCCGGACACCACTATCCTGAAGGCAGCCGGCGTCCTGGCCGGCGCCTCGCTCTACCCCCTGGTGAAGGACAAGGTGAAGCCCCCGCCCAGCGTGGCCCGGCGCACCGCCCTGACAGCGCTGACCCTCGCCGTCGCGCTGGCCCTCACACAACTGGCGAAGACAGCGAGCCCCCCAGCCCAGCTCGCAACCTACCTGGCCATCTCGCTGGTCATAATCGCAACCCCCCTAGCGCACAGCAAGCAAAGGTAGCCCCCTTTTTGAACTTCGTAACACAGCCCCGAGTGTTTTTATTTCATTTTTCACTTTCAACAAACACCAAAAAAAGATAAAGCCCGATACTAATCTCGGTGCAATATGCCCTCCACACCCTCTTCGAAGCTTGATTTCGTCGACAGCCCTCTAGCTCTGCAGGCGAGCATCGCTCTTAGAGACCACATGAAGGATCTCCTGGCTGAGGCCGAGAAGCTACCCCCTGCTGTGCTCACTGAGAGGATCTACGAGCTGCTCAGGAGGAGCGATGTGAACGTCGAGGTGACGCCGGAGCCCATCGCCACGCCGCCCTACCTGCTCGTACAGCGCAACCCCCTCCGCCTCATCCTCGTGCTGCGCGGCAAGGCGTACCAGGTGTGGCCCGAGCTTGCCCCTCTGCGCCCACCGGGATTCGAACCAATAAGAATATAAACCCCGCCAGCAACGATGCCTTTAGAGCGCCGGCATGACGCCCAGAGACCCCCGAGCCCTCCTCGCCGTCCTCGCAACCCTAGCCCTGCTAGCCGCCCTCGTTCTACGCCAGCCAGCCGTGCTGCAGGCTAGCCCCGCGCTCCTCGTACTGGACTCGCGCGCCTCGGCGCAAATCGTGCCGAACTCAACGAGCTTCACTATGACGTTAACTCTCCCGCCCTACACGCTACTCGACGACGCGCGCGTAGCCTGCGTCGCGAACGCCTCCAGCGTCGAAGCCTCCTCCAGCGCCGCCCAAGTAAGGGTGGCTCGCGAAGGGTCGCTCCACTGCATCTACGCGACGGCCTCCAACCCAACCCCCCAGTTCACCCGGCTCGAGCTCCAGGTCCGGGCGCACCCCCTAGAGGAGCAGCCCGCGCAGTTGCCCGTAGGCCTCCTAGCGGCGACCGTGGCGGTGGGGGCGGCCTCGTACCTCTTTCTGACGGAGAGGGGCAGGGACCTGGCCTTCAAGGCCCTCTCCATCCCCGTTGCCTACGCGCTCGTCGGCAGGGAGAACGTCCTCGAGAACGCCAGGAGGAGGCTCATCTACGAGTACATCAGGAAGAACCCCGGAGCCGGCCCCCGGGCGATCAGCAGGGACCTCGGGATCAGCTTCGGCGAGGTCCAGTGGCACCTCTCAGTCCTCGAGCGCGTGGGCCTAGTGGCGAGGGTGAGCCTCGCGAAGAATATCCTCTACTACCCGGCGGAGATGCAGCTCCACGAGTGGCTACCCGCCTTCGCCAAGCGGGAACTCGGGGTCAGAGTGGGGCCGGAGCACGTCAGGAGGAACGAGTACAGGATACGCGCCATGCTGGCCAGGGGCTGCACTCTCCCAGAGCTCAAGGCGGCTCTTTCCCAAGCCGAGCCACAGGCTACACTCTGAGCCTCATCTGCCTCCTGCAGAGCATAACCGTGGCTGTGTGCGAGCATATCCCCGCCTTCCTCACGTTGCCGTATGCCCGGGAGAAGCAGTCGCACCTGTACCTCCCACCGCTTATCCACACGTTGTACTAGGGGTAGGTGTCCTCTAGCTCAGGCAACCCCTTCACCAGCCAGTGCTCCCCGCCAACCTTCTCCACCTTTCCCGCTAGAAAGCGATAGGCAGCCCTGTAGAACCACTCAGGGGGCTTGTCGGGGAACGAGGGTTGCAGCCCGCCCAGCGCGTCGAACAGGTTCCCGCGCTCCTCGACTAACCTGCTATCGCAGTAGCCGTAGAGGGTGCACCTCACAAGTGCCCAGGCGAGCCTGCTCTCCTCCCATTTAACCCTCAAGCGAGAGCACCCACAGGGTTTTCTCAGCAACGGAAACGGTCACGCCGGCGGGGTGCGGGTTCCCCCTGAGGAAGCCGTAGTCCACCAATCTGAGGTAGTCACCTAGCTCCAGCTCCGCGGCACGTAGCCACTCCAGCACAGCCCTCTCCTCAGCCACGCCGGTCTGGGACTCCCTCAAGAACCCCTAACAAGGGCGTCCTTCGTCGGGAAGGCAAGCCTCAGCAAATCTTTCCGCCTCTGCCGCCACACAACAAGCCTGGGCTTGCCGCTAAGCGCGAAGGGGTCCTCGACCTCTACAATCATTTGGTCGCAGTCGAAGTAGCGCTGCATCGCCGGCACACCGTCCCACCCCCTCGGCAGCGATACGAGGGCGCGGCGCCTCTCCAGCCGGTAGGAGTCGAAAGAGAGCGGGGCGGCGAGCGGTAGGCCAGCGTGACGTCGTAAAAAGGCCACCGGGCCCCGGCCCCAGTCCCCGGCACGGCGATACAGGGATGGGCCGCTTGCCGGGTGTCGCGCGCGGCTCGAAGAGGCTGAGAGGCGCCGAGGCAAAGCCCCGTCGCACACCAATGGGCGCGAGCTGGCGGGGCGGGCCGAAGGCGCGGAGCCCATGACCACCCCGAAAAGGGGGCCCTGGATCAGTGAAGGGGTGAATGTGCCAGGCGCGCGCCACGGCTTAGCCCTCCCCTGATCCTGAACTAAAAAGTTTATAAGCAGGGGTGTAGACTCCCAACTGACAGGTGGAAGCCATGGAAACAGCGAGGCGCACAACGATCGCCACACTGCTACTCGCACTGGCAATAGTGGCCTTCGCCACCGCGACAGCCACCCTCGTCAACAAAACCGAGTGGATCGTCAAAGCGGAATACCCCCCGGTCGTCAAGGTCGCCGGCAACGACGTTGCGACCGGACTCGTCACAGTGAGTAGCAACGGCACCCGTAAGACCTCAGATGGCGTGAACTGGACCACGATAACCGTCGTCGGCTTCAAGGGAGACCCGACCACCTACACGAGCGTGCTCAAGATATGCAACAAAGGAACTCGAAGCGTGACCGTAACGCTGAAGTACAAAGGTGTGCTCGGCGGCGGCTGGGATTACGTCAAGTACATCAAGCTACTCTACCCCAGCTCCAACCAAGAGATAACGATCCAAGGAGGCACGCCCAGTGGATCAATCTCGTTCCCCCTATCTGGCGGCAGCGAAGAGGCGCCCTCCTGCAGCGGTGACATAGGCGTCGAGGTGCTAGTCACCCCCGACGCGCCGACTAACCAGGTGCTCATAGCGATCCAGGTGGACGTCGAGTCTCAACTCTCGACTTCACAAACAACTCCCTGAGGGCTGAACTAAAAAACTTAAATATTTTTTCTCTCCCCCTCTTCTCAGGTGTCCGTGTTGGATCGGAGGCTTAAGCTCGGAGTACCCGTCGGAGTCGCGCTCGCGGTCTTCCTCGTGCTGGTCCTCATGTACCCCCTGGGCCTGCAGGCCCTGCTCGCCGGGGGCGTCCGGGACGTCGAGATGCTGTGGCAGGGCAGCCCGGCGTCGTCGGTGACGCTGGCGTCGGGCAACTACACCGCCTTCTGCTACCCGAACGCGCTGACGGTGCGCAACCTGGGCAAGGCGGGCGTCACGTACACGCTGGCCTTCGAGCTGGCGGGCTTCGACGGCTACCTGGAGGTGCGGGAGCTCAACGAGACGGTCCTCCTAGCGTCGGGCAACCGCACCGCTTCGAGGGGCTTCGCGCTCGCCCCGGGCTCCTCCGCGTCGTTCACAGTGTGCCTCAAGGCGGCCAGGCCCCAGACCGCCAGGCTCGTCGTCGCGGACAGGTCCTCCCCCGAGGTCGAGAGGGCGACTAGGAGCGAGCTGCTGCTCAGCGTCAGGCTCACGGACTGGTACGACAACTCCTACCCCAGGCGGCTCGAGCTGTCGCTGGCGGTGCAGCGCGAGGGCTACGCGGTCTTCGAGGTGACGGGCAGCGGGGAGGTCTACGTGAACGGCCAGCAGGTCGGCCTCATCCCCCCGCTCTACGGTACCGATGCCTCGTCCCTGCTCGTGGTCGAGAGGATCGGGGGTCTGGACTACCCGCTCGCCTTCCAGGCGGAGTCGTGGCGGGTGGAGGAGGCTACCGGGGTCCTGAAGCCCGTCAGGCTGCTGGGCCCCGGCGAGCTTCTCGGCGCGGGGGACAGGCTGGTCTTCGTGGCCTACGTCTCGAACAGCACGCGGATACACATCTACGTGGGCGGCAGAGGCAGGCTCAACTTCACCGGCGCTGTCAGGGAGAGCGGGTCGTCCGTCGACACGGGGGCGCTGAGGCTCGCCCTGGAGCAGTGGGGCTTCAGAGGCGGCGGGCTCGAGGTGAACCTCTCGGGCTCGATCGCCTGGCCCTACCAGTACGCGAAGACGTACTACAGCGACCCGGGCTCCTGGAGCACCGTGCTCGTGGGCCCTGTCAGGGGCATCTGGGAGTACAGGACTAGCGGCGCCTCGGGCTACGTCTCGAGGGCTTTCCTCACCGCCTACTCCGCTTCAAACATCACGCTTACCTACCTCTGGGCTGGGACCGTGAGGGGCGGGATCGCGCTCGAGTGGTACCTGCCCAGCTGGTCTAGCAACGGGACCTACACCGTGAGCCTCACCTGCGCCACGCTCTGCAGGCGGCTTCCAGTCAGGCTCCTGGGCAACGCCACGCACGCGGTGGTCGAGCTGTGCAGGGACTACTACCTCCCCGGTGGCACGGTTGCCACCCCCGCCTACTACGGCTACCTCGTGCTGACGACCGGCTCGCCGCTCGCGCAGGTCAAAGGCGTCAGCCTGACTGTGAGGAGCTTCTCCGTTTAACTCGGGGCAAGTCAGCCCCACCTTTAAGAACGCGCTCAGGCTTCGAGCCCCGCTGAACTAAAAGATTTATATTCTCCAGCGGGCAACTCTTCTCGTGGCTTTACATGCAGGACAGCGAGCGCCTCTCCCTTAAATCAGCTCCTCGCCCCCGAGCCCTGCTCGCCTTACTTCTGGCGCTCACCTCAGCTGGCGGGCTCGCGGCGGTGATCATCATAAACGCGTCGCTCTGGGGGGTGTGGGCCAGGGAGAGCCTCCTCGTGAAGCTCGGGAACTCCTCCATACTACCGGTCTCGTCCGCGCCCTGGGCCCCCAAGGATGGCCTCAACGTGACGACGTACAGCCTGAGCTTCGTCCCAGGCTGGGTCGAGGAGTACACCGTCGGCTCGCTCGCGCCCCGCCTCCCCGGCCTGCAGGCGAGCCTGCACCGCGAGGCGTCCTGGGGGAGCGGGAGCTACTGGATCTACCTCAACGGCTCGCTCCAGCTCTCCACCACGCAGAGTAGCGGCCCCCCGGTAGCCACCCCCGCGAGCATCGTGTGGAGGAGCCAGGCGAGCAGCGCCTACTGGGTTCTCGCCACCGCCAGGTACAACGCCTCGACGGCGCAGGTCGCGCAGTACATCAACTTCAGCGCGCAGCCCATGAGCCTCCTTAGTAGCGCGAGCTACTCCTGCTCAGCCTACACGCGGAGCGACGACTTCGCCACCGCCTGCGTGCCGACCCAATACATCTTCAGCACAAGCCTGCCCAACAACAGGACGTACGTTTCAGGCGGAGGCACGGTGTATCAGGATCCCTCGGCTGGTAACCCTGCGCCCAGCCTCTACACAGAGTCTCAGAAAGGCTACGCCGCCTTCTTCCTGGACTACTCGGCTCAGCCCTTCAGCGCCTCAGCGCCGTTCTCATTCCAGTACTTCTTCAGGGCCTCGCTCCAGGACACAGACTACATCCAGCTCCACTTCTTCCTAGACACGAACGGCGACGGAAGCCCAGACCTCGAGGTCATATACTACGGCTCCGGCGGCGGCACAAGCCCCCTCCCCCTCGCCCCCGTCATCTACGGGAGAAACCTGTCCTACGTCGCGCAGCCAATGCCTGGTTTCGTAAACAAGGCCAACGTGTGGACCACGGTGAGTATAAGCCAGGTGTACAGCACGGGCGCCGTAGTGGGGCTGGCCCTTGCCGCGTGGTCTCAGACTGGAGTAGTGAAAGCCTGGTGGGACAACGTGTACTTTCAGAGGTGCGCTAATCCCAGCTACATCGGCGCCTACACGCGCGGCTACGAGTACACGATGGTGTACATCGACGACACGCGGAGCCCCTCCACGCCCCCGAGCGTCGCAACCGAGGTGGATGCCTACGCGTCAACGGGCAACCCCGTGAGCGATTACGGCGTCTCCGCCGCGGTGTACGACGTGGCCTCGAGGTGGGGTAACGTCCCCGCCGCGAACTTCTCCTTCACAGTCAAGGGTCTCTTCACGAAGGGTAAAAACGATGGGAATAACGACGTGGCTTACGTGGCAGTGGGGGTGGACACGAGCGGCGACGGTGTGGCGGATGTCGAGTACATCTTCTACCGCTACCTGGTCTCCAGCCCTTACTCCGGAGCTATAGTCTCGGTGCTCGCGAGCCCAGGCACCGTTGTGTGCACCGTCGGCAGCGACGGATCCTGCGCCCCCTCAGACCCCGCGCGTTTCAAAGTGTTCAATCTCGGCACCTTGAGCAACAACACGGCGTACAGCTGGAGCGGCAGTGTGCCAGCAAACCAGACTGGAAACATCGTGTCGGTGGCTTTTGCGGCTACTGACGGTAGCTACTACGGAAATGGGCTCATTGGAGACGTCTGGGTCTGGTGGGACGACTTCACAGTAACGTACAGGGTGTGCACCCCCTTCCCTGAGGGGTGGAGCGTCGGCGGTAGCACGTTCTACAGGCCCCTCGTTCCCGGAGCCGTGGTTTACGCGGGTAGCTTCACAGGGGACGGCGGCTTCTACCTGCTCGACTCCAGCCTCCAGCCCCTCCTCGGCGCCAGGAGGAGCGGCACGGACTACTACGCCAGGTGCGGGGCCTCCGAGGCGTACATTGGCTCTTTCCCCGGCGCGTACTGGGTCGACGTGAGGCCGCTAGCCGGGCTCTGGGAGGTCATCCTGAGGGACTCGGGTGGCGGCATCCTAGCTAGGTATGGCTGCGCTCCAGCCGGCTCGCCAAGCTACGTAGGCTTCACGGGCGTGGAGGGCTTCGAGTTCAGGGCTTGGGGCTAGGTCGGGTGCCTAGAGGACCTTCGTGAGCTTGCCCCAGACCGGCTTCAGGTCCCCGAGGCCAGGCTTCTCGCCCGCGCGCCTGACCCCCTTCTCCACGCTTGCCCCGCCGGTGAAGGCCTGCTCCGCGGTGAGGAGGTCGCAGTCTGTGTCGTAGTAGAGGATGTTCCTCAGGGCCTGCGCGGCGTGCACGTGGGCGGTTATGCCGAGCCTCGTCTCGCCGTAGCAGCCGATCATGTTCTTCACGCCCGCGGCCTCGCTGACGTGGGCAACCCTGACCGCGCCCGCGAGCCCTCTGGTCTTCATAAGCTTGATGTTGATGACGTCGGCGGCCTCCATCTGGATCGCCTTGAGCGCGTCAGCGGGCGTCTTCACGCTCTCGTCGAGGGCCACGGGCACTGGGCTCTCGCGCCTGACCCTCCTCAACCCCTCCCAGTCGTCCCACCTCACGGGCTGCTCCACGAGCTCCACGTCGTAGCCCGCGATGCGGTCGATCACCCTGATGGCTTCCTCGACGCTCCAGCCCTGGTTCGCGTCGACCCGTATCCTCACGCCCTCGCCCACCGCGTCCCTGACCCTCCTCACCCGCTCGACGTCCTTCTCGGGCTCGAGGCCCAGCTTCAGCTTGAGCGCCCTGAAGCCCTCCTCCACGAACCTCAGGGCCCTCTTCGCCTGCTCCTCGGGCTCCATCAGGCCTATCGTCACGTCAGTCTCGATGCTGTCCCTGTAGCCTCCCAGGAGCCGCCAGACGGGCCTGCCCACAGCCTTCCCGTAGAGGTCGAGTAGCGCCATGTCCAGGGCCGCGGCCAGCGAGCTGGGAGCCCTCAGGCTCCAGGTGTACTCGTGCACGGCCTCCAGGCTCGTGTAGTCAACGCTCACCGCGCCGAGCCTCCGTGCGGCCTCAACGACCATCTCGAGCGTCTCGCCCAGCACCGTCCTCGAGGGGCACGCCTCCCCCCAGCCCTCCAGGCCGTCGGGGGCGGTGAGCCTGACGATGAGGCTCCTCGTCTTCTCGGAGACCCCCGTTGAGATGCGGAAGGGCTCTTGAAGCCGGAGCTCGGCAACCCAAGCCTCAAGCCTGAGCATCAACGGTACTTGGCGGCGGGGCTTATTTCCTTGACGCTGGAGCAGCGCTCGGCGACAATTGTGTAGAGTTCATCACCGGCTTGGCGAAGCTAAAGCGGGAGTTGCAGATGTAGCGCTCAGAGTAAACTTTTAATAAGTCTACTGAAATAAGGTTTACGTGGAGTACGTTACTGTTTCGGCAAAGATCCCCAAGGAGCTGAAGGAGCTTATGAGTAAGTACGGGATTAAGCCGGGCCCTATAATAAGGGAAGCTATAGAGAGGGAGGTCAGGAGGAGGATCTTGGAGGAGGCGGAGGAGAAGTTGAGGAAGCTTAGCGAGAAGCTGAAAAACATAGGGGATGAGGAGATAGCGGAGCTAATTAGAGAAGAGAGGGATTTGAGGTGACCAAGTATATTTTTGATGCAAGCGCGGTAGTCAACTTGGCAAAGAGGGGTAGGCTCGCGGCCTTCCTCGAAGGTGAAACCCTGGACCTGGCTCGCTATGAGGCGCTAAATGCTATTTGGAAAGAGACGGCACTGCTCAGGAGGCTGGATTACAGTGAAGCGCTCGAGCTCGCTGATGCTCTTAATACTTTGTTTAGGGCGCTCAAGGTCAATAGTATTGCGGGCGGGGAGATAGGCGTTCTTGAGCTCGCTACAAATGAGGGCCTCACGATTTACGATGCTTCCTACCTTTACCTAGCAGTAAAACGTAACCTCACTCTAGTAACTGATGACAAGGGGCTGAGGAATAGAGCCTCTAGGCATGTTAAAGTCCTCTCAGTAAGAGAGCTACTCGAGGAGGACTTCTAGACTCATTGAGAACCAAAGATCTGTTAAGCGAATACAGTCCGTATGGTTGTCTTACCGTGGAGCTACCTCCGTAGCGTCGGGTATTGCGCAGTATCACTGATAAATGCTCAGCCCGGGGAAACTTCACTCGATGCTGAACCTGTTTGAGGTTGTTGCCCCCGAGGAGGTATCGACGCTCCCTGCAAGGTACAGGGACTACGCCTACGCCTCGCTTGCTCGGGCAGCGGGGAGGCTCGGCTCTGATTACAGAGCGCTCTTGGGCAGGGTGAGGAGCCCTTACCTCAGGGCGTACGTTCTCGCGGAGATGCCCCTCTACGACCCCTCCTCGCTTGAGAGCGTAGTCAGGGAGGTGCTCGCGCTGGTCCCCTCCCTGAGGTACGAGGAGAAGGTCTACGCGCTGTCCAGGCTGGCCGAGACGGTCTATGCGCTCGGGGCCGGCGGCCACGAAGAATTCCTTTCGATGGCCGCTAGCTACGCCCCTCCCGTGGGTTACTCCGGGAAGGCCAGGCTCGCGCTGGCCTTTTCGAGGTGCGGCGAAGTGGAGAGGGCCGTGCGCGTCGCCGAGGGCTTCAGGGGCTCGAGGAGGGCTTCGATCTACGTGGAGGTCGCTCTGTCGAGGCCCGAGACGCTCGAGCTTCTAGCTAGAGGGGTCAGGCTCGTCGAGAAGCTGAGGGACAGCAGGAAGAAGATTGTTCTTTTCTCTAGGCTCGCTAGGCACCCCCGCTACGAGGAGGGGGTTGGCACCCCTGTGGAGAGCATCGCTATGAAGGTGCCCCTCGGCGGCTCCCTCGAGGACGTGTACCTCTCGCTCCTCGTCACCAGGAACCTGGCTGAAGCGGGCTACGCCGGCGCCGCTAGGCGAGGCTTCGAGGAGGTGGCCTCCAAGCTTCCCCCGGTGGACGTTCTGCCCCTCGACTTCGCCGAGCTGGTCATCGAGGCCTTCTACCACTACAGGGGCCTTCAGGCCGCGCTGAGGGTAGCCGAGGGCTCCAGCCTAGCGCCACTCTACTACGCCCACCTGATGGACTACGCGTCGATGCTGTTGTTCGAGAACTCGCTAGCGAGGGTGACGGGCAGATGAAAAGTCTTATTTGGTTGGGGTAAGCTCTAATCACAATGTACCTGAAGGTTGTCTTCGGTGAGGGCTTCGAAGCGCCCGTCGTCGTGACGAGCAAGGAGTTCTACGAGAAGGTGAGGGGCCAGCTACCCGTAGCGTCGAAGCTCCTCGTGTGGAAGGAGGAGGTGTACTTCGAGACGAACATCGACTTCACTGGAGAGCTCGTGACGCGCGTCCCCAGCGGGTCGCTGGCGTACTGGCCACCCGGGAAGGCTATCTGCATCTTCTCGTGGGCGAGCCAGCCCTACAGCCCTGTCGTGCAGGTGGGCTGGCTCCTAGGGCCCAAGCACTACATACTCGGGGTCATAGAGGACGCGGAGTACTCCGAGGAGCAGGAGGTCAGGGTGGAGGCGCTCGAGCCGGGCGCGTATTCGGAGCGGGCTAGCAGGGCCTCCGACCTGCTCAACAGGGCCGGCTTCTACGCCGCGCCGAGGGTTTGGGGCGGGTACGAGGGCGTCGCGGGCGCGTTCGCCAGGCACAACTTCAGGGTGGGGTTCGAGGTCTTCGCGGAGAGCTACGGCTACGTGGTGGAGTCGGACCCGGTGTACCTTAGGGACTACTCGACGCTCGACGAGGCCATTCAGTACAGGATGAAGAGGATCGTCAGGAGCAGGGTGGACGTGAACGAGGAGGGCTACGTCATCCTCTCGGAGTTCACCCAGCGCGAAGAGACCCTTCCGGACGTGGTGAGGCAGGTCGTGAACGACTACTTGAAGGTTGTAGACGTCCTGGCGCTGGTGGGGTGAGCGCGATCAGGATCGTGGCCTGGGCCCTGGACTTCACGCCCAACAAGTACATCCGAGACCTACTCGCGTCCCAGCTGGGGGAGGACGTCGTGCTCGTCGGCGTCGGGCCCTTGTCCAAGGCCGACGAGGTGCTTGAAGCGATGAGGGACGTGAAGGCGGAGGAGGTCGTTACGGCGATCGAGGACCCCTGCGAGATGAACAGGCTCCTGGAGGCCGGTGTGCAGCCCCTCGTCGCGGTAACGGAGGAGGTGTGCACCGCGAGAAGCCTCCAGGAGTGCGGTGGCGTAGACGAGGCTAGGGACGTCGTGCTCGAGAGGCCGGACGGCATCACTGTGGTTAGGGTGAAGGAGTTCGCCAGGGTGGTCGACATAATGTTCCAGCTAGTCGAGCCCTCGGAGAGGCACCACCACGAAGAGTAAACCGCTATGGTCGCGAAAGCCGTGCTCGACAGCAGGGGGATCGACCTCTCGCTCACGCTCTACCCCTCCTTCGCCCTATCCCTGCTGAAGCCGGAGGGGGAGGACAGCTACGTTAAGGTAGCGGGG
>NDWX01000031.1 GCA_002855745.1 Thermofilum sp. NZ13
GTCATCAGGGCCTACGAGCTGGGCCTCAAGCTCATAAGCCGGAAAGCCCAGCTAGCCCTGAGGCTGGGGATGAGGAGCGCGGCGGAGGGGCTCCTCAGCCTCGCGAGGGACGCAAGGCTAGCCATCCTCGCGGGGCTAAGCTACCTCAACACACCACCACTCTACAGGCCCTCACTACCGTGAAGCTCGAAGCAGAGAGCCGCGTCTCTGGAGCCACTCGTTGGAGTGTAAATGTGGCAGTCTACCTGTTCAGAGGCAAGAACTCGAGGAAGCTGTGGGAGAGTGCGCAGGCGTCTCAGGCTTAATGACGCGACGCCGTGGTTCACGGAGGAGGCTGAGACGAGCGCTCGTGGAAAGAAGGCTCTTCCTGCTGGGAGGCTGTACCTGAGAGCCACCGGTGGAGAGGACCTCTCGAAGCCGGAGCAAGGTTTAGCTTTCGTGCCAGAGACAGACCGGTGTTGCCCCCTTTGAGCTCCCCGAACGGAGAGTTCATCAGGAAGCTTCTAGCGGACATCGAAAAATCAATGAACATAGTGTTGGAGGTCTGTTCGAAACCGTACGAGGCCCTCAGCAGGGCAGAGCGAAGCGAGGTCAGGTACTACCTCGTGGTTCTAGCCGAGGCGTTGACAGCGCTGACATACCATATAGCTAGAGTAGCCTTCAGACTGGAGCCCCGCACACCAGTCCAAACACTCAGGCTTCTAGCCGACCGAGGACTTGTAGCTTCGGACGAGCTCGAAGACCTAACTAGGCTCATGCGGCTGAGGAACCTCCTCGTTCACAGGTACTGGGTGATAGACGAAAGGGGTCATCTACGAGAACGTTAAGAGAGACTTTACACACATAAGGAGCTTCATTGAGAGGGTCAGGAATGCTCTGGGAGCATGAGTACAGGTACTTCAGAGCCACCGAAGCCGAGAAGCAGAAGATCCTCGAGGGGCTGAGGAGGGCCCTTGAAGCGGAGAGCAAAGTCCTGCTGGCCGTCGTCTTCGGCAGCTTCGTCGAGCTCGAGAGCTTCAGGGACGTGGACGTGGCCGTCTACACGCTGGACACGAGCCTGGACTACATAGCGAAGCTGGGCGCAAGGCTCGAGCTCGCCCTCGCAATCCCAGTCGACGTGGTGCCCCTGACCGAGCTAGACCCCTACTTCAGGCTCGCGGTTCTGACGAGGGGGAAGGTGGTCCTCGAGAAGACCCCAGGCCTCTACGAGACGCTGCTGAGCCAGACCCACGACGAGATCCAGCTCATAGAGCTGGAGAAAACCCGAAGCGCGGGCAGGCAAAAACATGAACAGTAGCACGCTCCACCCGCCGTACCCGAGGAAATCGGAGGTACGCTCCTGTACGAGCCGGGGGAACGCGGGAGAAGCCTGGGACCAGACACCTTGAGAGCACCGCCTCCATGAGCTCAAGGCGTAGAGCCGGGTAGAGGCACGTGGAGCTCGAGGACTTCCTCAGGGGTACAGCGTGGCTCACAGCCGGCCAGCTAACCGCCACCTTCATAGCCGGGCTCGCGTCGATAGCCATCGCGAGGATCCTCGGCCCCAGCGGCTACGGCCTCTACAGCCTCTCCATCTCCGCTGCAGGCCTCCTGGCCCTCCTCTCGTGGCTCGGCGTAGACCAGGCCGCCGTCAGGAAGGCCTCCCGAGACAGGCAGAGCTCGAAGCAGGTGCTCGACACAGCCCTGACGTTCGCCCTCCTAAACGCTCTAGCCGTAGCCGCCGCCGGCCTCGCATCCTCGCAGCTCCTCGCCCAGGCCGTCGGGAGGCCCGAGATCGCAGCGACGGTAGCCCTAGCCTCCCTCTCCGTAGCCCTGGCAATCCCGCTCGCCGCGACCAACCTCCTCACGGCTGTGGGCAGGGCAGACGTCCCGGCGAAGGCGGGCGTCGCGCTCCAGCTCCTCAGGGCGGCCCTCGTCCCAAGCCTGGCGCTCGCCGCGGGCTACTACGGCGCGGTGACAGGGCACAGCGCAGCCTACCTCCTCGCCGCACTCATCGCCCTAGCCCTCTACCGGAGGGCCACGGGCCCCTGGAGGCCCACCCTCACTGGCCTCAGAGAGCTCATCTCCTTCGGCGCGCCCCTCTGGCTCCCAGGAATCCTCGGCACCCTGGTTGCCTTCGCCAGAACCGCCGCGACCGGCCAGCTCCTGGCGAACGCGGAGATCGGCGCCCTAGCCGCGGCGATGAACTTCTCGGCGCTCGCGGGGATCCTCGTCACCCCCTTCTCCTCCATGGCCCTCCCCTACATCTCCTCCTCCAACGGCGGTGAGAGGCGAGCCCTCAGGCACGTCGTCAGGACCTCAGCCCTCGTCTCCGCACCGATAGCCGTCTACACCCTCCTATACGCGGAGCCCCTCGTCCAGGCGGTCTACGGCGAAGCCTACAGCGCCGCCGCCCTCCCCCTCAGGGTCCTCGCCCTCCAGTACCTCCTACCCCTCTTCGGCTCCACGGCCCTCACCCAGTACCTCGTCGCGCGGGGAGACAACAAGACAGTCCTCAAGGCCTCTATCGCCTCAAGCCTAACCCAGCTAGCCGCCATATACCCCCTCACCCTCGCCGCCCGAACCCTAGGAGTCGCTGCCTCGATCATCCTTTCACAGGCCGCGGGCCTCACGTACACCTACCTCAAAGCCCGGGAAAACGCCCTCGAGCCCACCCCCCTCCTCC
>NDWX01000032.1 GCA_002855745.1 Thermofilum sp. NZ13
GTCAACCACCTTAGGCGTCGCCGTAAACCACAGAAGCCCGTCAGCACGGTGAGCCACGAGAAAGCCCTCTTTAGAGAGCCTTGTGAGGAAACGATAGAGACGATAGTACTCCTTACTACCTAATGCAATATTGAGACGCCTACACAGAGAGGGGAGAGAGACGCCAAAAGCAGAGGGCTCACGAGCAATAAGCTCAAGCGCCCGCAGACATGTAGAATCAGCAATGCTACTTTTGCGTGACTTCTCTACGGCAAAGCTTTTATCGACGTTTCGTAATGTTTTGCTTGGGTGCATGGAAAGGCCCCTTTTCTTGTCCTGAGGGCCCCAGCCCCTGTGAGGCCCTCAGGCTTCTACTCTTCTATCGACAGGAGCACAATATATTGTTTTGTTCCAAGAGCGTGTAAAATACCACAAGTAGTTAAAAAAAGTAGGACTTATGCAACAACTTTGTGGGCGAAAGTAGGACTTTCAATACGCCCCCAGAGAAGAATCCTCCCGTAGAATTTTCGTTAACCACAACTCAGCAAAACCGCATAAAATAGCCCTTTTAACACAATCATGACAACATCATTGTAATAAATGAGAGCCCCAGAGAAGCAAGCCCAGAGAAGCCTTAACAAAAAAGTGTAACCTTACGTCCGAAAGGTTACGTTTCGTGAGTTACGAAACTAACGCAGAGAGCTTAGAATCTCGTCCTCATCAATATCGACAAGCTCCTCACGCTTACGCCTCTGTCTCTCGAGAGAGCCCAGCACACTTTGCAAAGTCTCCTCAACACTCTCACGCCTAATCGACTCAAGATGAGCCCTCACATCATCAGGCAAGCGCAGAGGATAACGGTCCACAAAGTAACGCCTCACGTAAGGCTCCAAGAGCGGAGAGTAGCCCACCTTGTAGCCCACAGCTACAGACTCCTCAGGGCTCACCCTCCTCACTTGAACCCTATACTGAACCTTGTCTCTCACGAACTTGATTATGTCTGTGGCCTCCACACTCGTGAACAACACTCCTGAGCAGACAGAGCGCATAAGATTGTAGAGAATAGCGAATGCAATAGAGCCCCTCTCTCCCCACGAGTACTTGATGAGGCTCTTTCCAGCATCATCGATAAGAACCGCAGGAATACGCTCACCCTTCTCATGAGCCTTCTTGAGAGTGAGAATCAAAGGCTTAGTGTCCATGAACACGTACTGAGTGGCCTTCTCCCACGAGCCGTAAACATAGCGCAGAGTCCACATAGCGTAAGTGGTCTTTCCTTCTCCCTGAGAGCCGTAGATGAAAGCTGAGACAAAGCCATACTGAGAGTAAGCCCTACGAATAAGAAAGCTCAGAGTGGGCTCACGGAGACTCCTCACCACCCACAACACCCTTGAACAGCTCACTCTCACGCAGAAGCAAGCCGTGCTCAGCAAGCACATCGACAACCGTCATCAAGAACCTAGAGGCATAGCTCTCCCAATACTTGCCACACAGCTTGAAAGCAAGAACATCGACATTCTTCTTGAAATCCTCACCCCGAGACCTCTCTCCCACACACTTCTCAACGCACTCAGACAACCTCGACTTACAATCCTCGACACAGGCCCTAGCTTTCTCCTCAACGCATTTCTCA
>NDWX01000033.1 GCA_002855745.1 Thermofilum sp. NZ13
CCCGGGTAGGCCGACGCCAGCGGATCTTGAGTCCGCCCCCTTTGACCTAGCTCGGGCACCCCCGCTCCTCGAGCATTTCTTAAACCAAGGAGGGTTAAAAACATTACAGCCTAGGTCAGGTTGCCGGGAGCTTGGTGTAAAGGCTCAGGAAAGCCTTATATTGGTTGTCGGGACAGATAACGTGATGGGTTCGTTAACATTCCAAGGGCTTCTCGTGGAGCACTTGAAAAGGGTGTGAGGATGGAGCCTGGAAAGCGCGCTGTTGTTCTAGCAGCGGTTATAGCGTACATGCGCTCCAGGGAGCGGCGCCGGAGGCATCAGAGAGCTCTCGCCGCCACACCCGTCAGCGCGTGGAGGCTCGCGCGGGCGCTGGACGTAGCCGAGGATGATGCTCTCTCCCAGTGGTGAGTGCATGAGGAAGAAGTTCCTGGTCATAGTAGATGGTGAGGCCTTCGAGGTTGAGGTCGAAGTTGAGGAGGGGGGGAGCCCGCTCGAGACCGTTCTCTCTGTCCTGCAGACAGGGATAGTCAAGAAGGTCGAGTCACCACCTTTAGGCAAGGGTGTCGTGACGTCGCCCATTACTGGAAGAGTGTCCAAGGTCAACGTAAAGAAGGGGGATGTTGTCCGCTCTGGAGACGTGCTTGCGGTGATCGAGGCTATGAAAACCCTTGTTGAAGTCAAGTCAAATACGAGCGGGACCGTAACTGAAGTTTACGCTGAGGAGGGGGGTGTCGTGAAGCAGGGAGACCCCCTCTTCAAAGTCGAGTAAGACCTCTCCTGAACAAACCTTCGCGTTTTCCTAGAGGAGCCTTTGAGGATAGACTATCCGCTAGAACTTTCAGCGCGCGAGGGAATTCAGACGCGTGAGGTGCGGGGGCCGGGATTCGAACCCGGGTAGGCCGACGCCAGCGGATCTTGAGTCCGCCCCCTTTGACCTAGCTCGGGCACCCCCGCTCCTCGAGCATTTCTTAAACCAAGGAGGGTTAAAAACATTACAGCCTAGGTCAGGTTGCCGGGAGCTTGGTGTAAAGGCTCAGGAAAGCCTTATATTGGTTGTCGGGACAGATAACGTGATGGGTTCGT
>NDWX01000005.1 GCA_002855745.1 Thermofilum sp. NZ13
CCACGCAGCAGCGCACACCTCTGGGGGCTGGGCTGTGCTGCGGCTCCCCCGCACCTCACGCCTCTGGGCGTGGGGGCGGATGGGGGCCGCGGCGAGAGGCCCGGCCTCCCAGGTGAAAGGGGTGAGACTATGAGCGGGGAGGGTAAGGGGAGTAGAAACGGCGAGAAGCGCGTCGATGCGTTCAGGGTGTGGGAGGTCAAGACCAACAATGAAGAGAGACAGAGGCTACAGCGGCTCTACCTCAGGGTGTCGAGTGCAGTCAAGGAGGCGTGCAGGGTCCTTACGAAGAGATACGGCGACGCGTTCAGAGAAGACCCGGAGAGGTTCAGCAGAGAGCTGGTCGAAGAAGCCTCGAAGCTAGCTGGGCTGCCGAAGAACCTCTTCTGGTACGCCGTGGAGTGGCGGGGCATGGTTGCCGAGGCTAGGGGGAAGTCGAAGAGGCGGAGCAGGTTCACTCCGCCACCAGTACCGCTGCTGGTCAAGGTGGTCGGCAACGGCGGTAGGCTTCACGGCGCAACAAATGCTCTTGCAGTGCTTGACGCCTCTAGGGGCGAGCTACGCGTGCCCAGCGCTGGCATCACAGCGAGACTGAGGCCGTCCTTAATTAGAGCTGTGCTCGAGGACATACAACGGTTCGGCGACACGAAGCTCATGCTACAGCTAACGGCGAGGGGTAGGCTTCGCCTCATTGCGCACCGCACGGTTAGGCGGGTGTGGTGGGACGGCAATTCCAAGCTCGCGGTGGTAGCGTTGGACGTGAACAGTGGCCACGGGCTCTACCTGATGGCCTTCGCATTCGACGGCGAAGTCAGGCTCCTGACGCAGAGAGTCTTCAAGCCACCGAACACCACCATGCTGAGGCTACTGGCAGCAATCATGACCAGCTACTCCAAGGTTAAGTGCTGGAGTGAAGCCGTCGAGAGGTTCATGGAGAGGAGGGACGTCGAAAAGCTACGGAGAGAGGGGAGGGGCTCCGCGGTAGAGGAGGCGGTGAGGCTCGCTGAGAGGCTCAGGGCGAAGCTAAAACTGACCCCTGAGAGAGCTGAGAGAATAGCTAGGCAGGCATCGAGGAAGGTGAAGAAGGTGAACGACGACTGGGTCAGGGCAACCCTAAAGGAGCTGAGAGCGCTGGTGAGAAAGCTTAGGGACCAGGGCTACACGGTCGTCATTGTAGCGGACGTGCCAAGGGCCGAGTCCCTAAGGGGAACGAAGCTACAGCGAACACTGCTCAGAGCGGCGGAGAGGCTGGAGAACCTAGCGCTCTACGAAGGGGCGAGGTGGTTCCAGCCGGAGAACAATGTCTCGGGCAAGCGGTGCCCTCTCTGCGGCTCGTGGGGGGTAGAGGTGATGAGGAGATGCTACCGCTGCCCCAAGTGCGGCCTCACCTGGGGCAGGGACTGGGCTGCAGCGTTCAACGCCGCAAAGCTCTTTCTAAAGGCCTGCAGAGCAGAGAAGCACCTAGAGGCTCTGGACAAGTGGCTCAGCCAGCACCCCAGAGCCCCAACCCACGGCCTGAGAGACAGGCCAGGGCACTAAAGGCAGGCCAGCGGGCCCCCGGCCCCAGTTCCCGGCACGGCCACACGGCCGCACGCCGGGCGCCGCGCGCGGCGCGAGGAGGGGATGTGCCCGCGGCGACGCGGGCAGAAGGCCGCCCAGCCGGGGCGGCCCCCCAATGGGGACCCATGACACCCCGCAAGGGGGCCCTCAGAAAGGTGAAGGGGGCAGATGAGGCCAGGCGCGGTCGCCTAAGGGAAAGTTTATTAGCCATGAAGCCCTCATTTAGGCGTGAGGGCCGGGGTGGCCGAGTGGTCAAGAGGCCTATGAGGCCTGGCACGCGTCGGGCTGCAGTGGTACCTAGCCGGTGAAACCCGATTTTACCCCGGGTTCGAATCCCGGCCCCGGCTCTACCGTGATTTCTCGGAGTCATGGAGAACCGCATGTAAAACAAGGGTGCAATGAAGAATAATCTTGTTGCTATTGTATATAACATCGTTACGTTCAAGTATAACGAAAAACTTTATAGTCTCGTCCTGCATTACCGGAGTGAGACTGCACGCGTATTCCGCCAGCAGAGAGCACCTCGAGCGTAAGACGGTGTACCGTCTGAAGCTATGAAAAGGTGTGTTAACTGGCGGGTACAGCGTGCAGTTTTCACGCTCATCAAACACTGGGTGAAGTGAAAATGGGTGGGTTACCTGTAACTGCTAAGTACGTGATCAAAGCCCGAATGACGGTATCAGGGGTCGTAGAGAAGCACGACATAATCGGCGCTATATTTGGACACAGCGAGGGGCTACTAGGGCGGGAGCTCGACCTTAGAGAGTTGCAAAAAGTTGGTAGGATTGGAAGGATAGAGGTAAGCACGCGGGAGCAGGACGGCAAGCTGATCGCGGAGATCGAGATCCCCTCAAACTTAGACATGGCCGAGACAGCCATAATCGCCGCCACGATCGAGAGCATAGACAAGGTTGGACCCTACAACGCGGTTACGGAGATCGTCGACATAGAAGATGTAAGGGCCGAGAAAAGGCGCAAAATCATTGAGCGCGCGGTAGAGCTATACAAGAAGCTGGCCAGCACAGTTCCCGAGTCTAAGGAGCTCGTAGAGGAGCTTCTCAAAAGGGTGAGGACAGCCGAGGTTATAGAGTGGGGAGAGGAGAGGCTCCCCGCGGGCCCAGAGGTTGATACCTCTGATACACTCATTATCGTCGAGGGTAGGGCTGACGTCCTCAACCTGCTTAAGCATGGGTACAGGAACGTGATAGCGATAGGCGGAGCGACGGTGCCCGCCAGTCTAAAGGAGCTCTGCAAAAAGAAGAAGGAGGTCATCCTTTTCGTGGACGGCGACAGAGGCGGCGAGCTCATAGCCAGAAACGCGCTCAACGTCTTAGACATCGATTTCGTCGCCAGAGCGCCGAGCGGCCGCGAGGTTGAAGAGCTAACAGGTAAGGAGATCGCACGAGCCCTCCAAAACAAGGTGCCCGCGAGGGAGTTCTTGGAGAGCTTAGAGAGGGAGAGGAGGCAGGCAAAGGAGGTTAAAGCGGAAGTTGTAATACCTCCGTCAAAACTGATCAAAGCCGCGAAGAACAACCCTCCGGTAGCAAAAGAGGTCTTCGTCCCTCAGGGGGTCGTGGATACGATCGAGCAACTGAAGGGCACGCTTGAGGCTGTGATGTACGACAGCGAGTGGAGGGAAGTGGCGCGCGTGCCTGTGAAAGAGGTCGTGGACAAGTTAAAGGACCTCGACGGGGTCGCGCATATTGTACTGGACGGGATAATAACTCAAAGGCTCGTAGACACGGCCTTTTCAAAGGGCGTTAAAACGCTAATTGGAGTTAGAGTGGGCGAGATTATCAGGAAGCCTGAAGACCTTACGATAGCAACCTTCCAGCTCGTTAGGCCTCTGCAGACCGAGAGCCCAGAACAGCAACAGAGTAGCTCATAATAGGTGCATTTCTTCACCTTTCCGCTCAGGTCAGTCCAATCATCGCCGGGTATACTACTACGTCTTAAGGCTTAAAACCTTGCTTGTTCTTCACCGCGGACACGCCTGATGACCGCGTAAACAATATATTGATGGCTGCGTGTGAGCGTCAGGTGCTTGGCTATGCCAAAGATGTTGTATTGCAACTTCTGCAAGAGGCCTATCAAGCCTGGAGAGGGGTTAATGTACGTACGACTAGACGGCACTGTGGAAAGGTACTGCTCTTCTAAGTGCTTCAAAAGCGCTGTGAAGCTACACAGGAACCCGAGGAGGACAAAGTGGGTTATAAAGAGCGCGCAGTAGGGATTATCTGACAAGATGCTGTAACTTACGCGGGATATAACGTGGTTCGCAATGGAGGCTTCTCATGACAGCTATATTAGGGCTCCTATTGTTGTCGTACTCGGACATGTAGATGCGGGAAAAACCACTCTCCTGGATAAGATCAGGGGCACAGCTGTCGCGAGGCGAGAACCGGGAACGATAACACAGCACATAGGGGCTTCATTCCTTCCGTGGAAAGCTCTCGAGGAGATCTCGGGCCCCCTCCTCAGCGAGCTACGGGTGGAGATAAAGATACCCGGCTTCCTCGTCATCGATACACCAGGTCACGAAGCCTTCTCCAACCTGCGGTCACGGGGGGGAAGCATCGCGGACATAGCTATCCTGGTAGTGGACGTTCAGAGGGGTTTAGAGCCGCAAACGTTCGAGTCTATCGAGATTCTCAGAAGCAAGCGCGTTCCCTTCGTCGTTGCCGTGAACAAGATCGATAGGATACCCGGCTGGAAGAGCAACCCGAATAGGCCTTTCATAGAGTCCGTGAAGTCGCAGGATGAAAACGCGGTTTTGAGGCTCGAGGAGAACCTCTCGTACATCATTGAACAGTTTAGGTCTATAGGGTTCCGCGCAGACAGGTACGACAGGATAAAGGATTTCACCAAAGTGCTGGCGCTCGTTCCCGTAAGTGCCTTGACCGGTGAAGGGCTTCCCGACCTCCTGCTGGTTTTGGCAGGATTGTCGCAGCGCTTCCTCATAAAGAGGCTAATCGCAAAGGTGGCTCCCGCCCGTGGCGTCGTCCTGGAGCTCAAAGAGGAGGTTGGTTTGGGAACAACTGCCACAGTTATAGTCTACGATGGAGTGCTGAAAAAGGGAGACCTTGTGGTCGTTGGAGGTCTCGAGAAACCCATAATTACCCGCGTGAGGCTCCTTCTGATGCCAAAGCCCCTCGACGAGATGCGCTCACCCGAGGATCGCTTCCTTGAGGTCGACAAAGTATTCGCCGCGGCGGGAGTCAAGGTCGTAGCGGAGGGGCTCGACGCCAGTGTTCCGGGCGCTCCCTTGATAGTTGTTCCAAACGAGGAGAGCGTGAGCCAGGCTGTCAAAGAGGTTCAGGAGGAGGTTCAGGCCACGAGGTTTCAGAGAGACATCGCAGGGGTTGTCGTGAAGGCAGACACCCTGGGGACGCTCGAGGCTCTCGTTGGGTACTTGAAGAAGAACAACGTACCGGTCAGGCTTGCCGATGTCGGCCCTGTCGCCAAGAGAGATGTTGTTGAGGCTAGCTTCGTTAAAAGCCTTGACCCGGCCTTAGCTGCGATACTCGCTTTCAATGTCAAGGTTTCCCCGGAGGCCCGCGAGGAGGCGGCGCAGAAAGGTGTTCCGATCTTCACAGAGCGCATAATTTACAGGCTGGTGGAGGACTACATGAAATGGCACCTTGAGCAGAGACAGCTTGAAAAGAAAAAGCTCTTCGAAAAAATTACCCCACCCGCGGTCGTCCAAATACTTCCGGGATACGTCTTCAGGCGAAGGGACCCCATAATAGTAGGCGTTCGCGTCGTTGCCGGCAGGCTAAGACCCGGCGTTAGGCTGATCACAAGGGATGGTAGAGAAATAGGCGACGTGATGCAGATAAGAGAGCATGACCGGGTGTTGGAATCGGCTGAGGAGGGCGCCGAGGTTGCCATATCAATTAGGAGCAAGGCCATGGTGGGCAGGCAGGTAGATGAGGGAGACTACCTCTATACCGATGTACCCGTAGACGAGATTAACCTTCTGCTGGAGAAGTACTCCAGCGATCTAACAGAAAATGAGAAGGAGTACCTTAGAAAACTCCTCAAGTTCAAGCTGAAGCTGGCCGGCGAGATAGAATTCCCTTAGAATCGCTCAAGAATCACTTAAAAATTTAAAAATTCAGTTCATGAATGGCTCGTCACCGCTAGGCACTCGGCAAACTCATCATCTAGGATGGGTTTCCTCCGCGGCTTTATATAGTTTTGCCGCATCCGGGTTGACCTGATGCAGGGAGTTGCTTGAATCGAGGGTTCTGCGAGGGCGGTTTCTGCCACCTAGAAAAATGAAAAAACTTATAAGCTGGGGGAGAGCTAGTGGTGGCGAAAAGATGAGCGATCGGTGAGCGATATGTCGAAAAAGCCGTTTTACGTGAAGTTTGAAGTACCGCCCGAATTAGCCGAGAAAGCATACCAGGCTCTTTCAACTGCAAGAGAGAAGGGAGGGAAGATAAGGAAAGGTGTTAATGAAACAACGAAAGCCGTCGAACGCGGGCAAGCGGTGCTCGTCCTGATTGCAGAGGATGTGGATCCACCGGAAATTGTTGCGCACCTGCCGCTACTGTGTGAGGAAAAGAAGATACCTTATGTCTACGTACCGTCGAAGGAAAGGCTTGGCAAGGCTGCTGGCATCAACGTGGCTGCTTCCGCAGCGGCAATAATAGAACCCGGAGAGGCTAAAGGGCTGGTGGACGAGATAGCACAGGAGGTTAACAAGCTGAAGGTATCAGCCTAAGGTTTTTCTACCTGCTCTCTATGAGTAAATTTTAAAAGCGGCGTGCTACAAGTGGGGTTCTGGGAAAAACATGGCTGATAAGTGGAGCGACGCTACTCCTGCAGAGGTTGTGCAAATCATTGGAAGGACCGGCGTGACCGGAGAAGTGACACAGGTCAGAGTGCGCGTGCTCGAAGGTAGAGACAAGGGCAGGATTCTCACCAGAAACGTTCGAGGACCTGTGAGAGTTGGGGACATAGTTCTCCTGCGGGAAACAGAGCGTGAGGCAAGGAAGCTTGCCACTCGGTAATACAATTTTACTACAGTATAACTACATTTTACTTTCGGTGTTTTCAGAGTGAAAAATAGATAGGAGTGGTTGCTGAAGCATATACCGTGATTGTTGCGGAGTTAGCTGAGACCCTCTTCTATTCAAATGTAGAAGTGCCGTTGGTGGTGATCAAGGATAGCACGGAGAACATAGCCGGGTTAGAGCTTAAGCTTAAGCAAGGTGCAAAAACGAGGTTACCCTACGTCTACGCGATGGAGCTGATCTCCAAGGGCGTAGCCCAGATAGATTTCGAATCCATGTCAGAGGTCCAGAACATGAAGAAGGTGTGCTGGAACGAGGAGAAATCCGAGGGTTTACTGCCATTGGAGGAAGGCTTCTACCTAAAGCTGAGGCTATACGTTTCTTACCTTAAAAGCGAGGTCGAAAGGGGGAACCGGGCTAAAGAGGCGGAATTGAAGTCCGTGAGGATCCTGTTCTCGGATCTCCTGAGTCTCAGGCTGAAGAAGATTGTGAGGCTGGCGCTGGCGAGCCAGCATCCCGAAAGAGAGAAGATGAAAAACATGACGCTCGAGGAACAAGTCCTCTACGCGCAGCTTTGCAACGCGATAAACTCCTGGGTTGAATCGATGAGAAAGCTCGTAGGGGTTGCTTAGACATGGGAGCGCAGATTGTAGTTCAAAGCATCCCCCTCGTTGAGCAGATAATAGAGTTTTTCAAGGACTTCAGGAGCGCAGATGGCCGTGAGAAGTATCGAGAGCTCATCAGGCGGATGAGCGCCGAGAACAGCATCTCGCTCGTCGTGGACTTCGAGGATATCCTGAGTTACGATAAAACCCTCGCTGACGCATTGATAGAAACGCCCGCAACTTTTCTCGAGGCGGCTTCGAAGGCCGTGTACGAGGTCATGGCCATCGAAAACGCAGAGTATGCACAGCGGGTGAAAAACTTCCATGTTAGAGTAAGAGGTCTGCCTGAGAACCTTCACGTCAAGATAAGGGATATTCGGGCTAAACACCTGGGGAAGTTCCTAGCCGTAGAGGGAATCGTCACGAAAATCTCTCCAGTTAAGCAGGAGTTGATAGAGGGTGTTTTTAAGTGCAAGACATGCGGCTTCGAAGTCTCTGTTAAGCAGGAGCCAGAGGGGTTCACGAAACCATCTGTTTGCCCGAGGTGCGAGGAGGAGGGAAGAAAATCCCAGGGGTTTGTCCTAGAGGTGGAGAAGAGTACTTTTGCAGATATCCAGAAGTTTGTGCTACAGGAGAAGCCCGAGGAGCTTCCTCCGGGTCAGCTACCCAGATCCATCGAGGTAGTAGTTCGTGAAGACCTTGCCGATATCGTGCGTCCAGGCGACAGAGCCAAGGTCATCGGATTCGTGAGAGTAGAGGAGGACAAAAAGCTTCTAAAAAATACTCCTCCAATCTTCCACTCATACATCGAGGCAAACTACATTGAGGTTGCAACTAAGGAAAGTTTAGACGTCGAAATTACGCCCGAGGACGAGAAGAAAATCCTCGAGCTGTCCAGGAGGAGCGATATAGAGGAGCTCGTGCTCAACTCCATAGCCCCATCGATATACGGCTATAAAGAGATCAAAAGAGCAATTGCGCTACTGCTGTTTGGCGGCGTGCCCAAAATCTACCCCGACGGCGTAAGGGTCAGGGGCGACATACACGTTCTCTTGATAGGCGACCCTGGAACCGCTAAGAGCCAGCTCCTCAGGTATGTTGCCGGCCTAGCTCCCAGAGGAATATACACGTCCGGTAAGGGGGCTTCGGCAGCCGGTCTTACCGCTGCGGTTGTCCGCGAGAAGAACTCTGGGGAATTCTACCTCGAAGCTGGTGCCCTGGTCCTAGCGGACGGCGGCGTAGCTTGTATAGATGAGTTCGACAAGATGGAAGCTAGGGACCGGGTTAGCATTCACGAAGCAATGGAGCAGCAAACCGTGAGCATTGCAAAAGCAGGTATTGTCGCGACCCTCAATGCCCGCGCCTCCATCTTAGCAGCCGCAAACCCCGTGTTTGGGAGGTACCTGCCTGGAAGGAACATATCCGAGAACATAGACCTGCCAGTAACCATCCTCTCGAGATTCGATCTGATATTCGTTATAAAGGACGTCCCCGACAGAGAGAGAGACAAGGAGCTCGCCCAGTACGTCGTGGACTTCCACGGTGAAACTTACCCTGATTTACTCAGCAAGACGATCCCAGCGGATCTGCTGAAGAAGTACATAGCCTATGCCCGGAAAAACGTCAGGCCGAAGCTATCGCCGGAAGCCAAGCAGAAGATTATAGACTACTATGTTGCGATGAGAGCGAGGAGCGAGGACCCGAACTCCCCAATCGCCATAACTCCGAGGCAACTGGAGGCCCTAATACGGCTGGCTGAGGCGAGGGCTAGGCTTCATCTCAGGACTATCGTCACCAGCGAAGACGCGGACGTAGCAATAGAACTGATGGAATACTTCCTGAGAAACGTTGGCATCGACACAACGACGCGCACGATAGACATCGACACGATCATGACCGGTCAACCTAAGTCTCAAAGGGAGAAGCTCATAGCTGTCCTAGACACGATAAAGTTCCTTGTTAGGGAGAACAACGGTGAATGCGTAAGCATCGAAGACGTGATGAAAGAGGTGGCGGCGAAGGGGATCGATGAGCGCTTTGCCAAAGAGGTCATCGAGAAATTCACTGAAAGTGGAGAGTTGATGGAGCCTAGAAAAGGATGTATTAAGCCCGTTAACCTTTGATGGGAAGCTAGGAAATGAGCGCTCAACTAGACCTACTCCTGGAGTACTTCCCACAGAGCATCGTAGAAACCTTAGTTAAGAGGCTGGGCTTAACCCAGCTCTACCCCACGCAGGTAGAGGCTTTAAAAAGCGGGGTCCTGGACGGCCAGGACATTGTCCTATCTGCACCGACAGCTTCCGGTAAAACACTCGTGGCCGAGCTAGCCATGTTGAAGGCACTAACGAAAGGTGGGAAAGCGCTCTATATGGCTCCTTTGCGGGCTTTAGCTTCTGAGAAATACGACGAGTTCAGCACGTTTTTCGGCGCATTTGGTTACAAGACGGCGATAAGCACAGGAGACTTCGACAGCGACGACCCGTGGCTCGAGAAGTACGACGTTATAGTGACTACAAACGAGAAGGCCGACAGCCTCCTACGCCACAAGGCCAAGTGGTTCGACAGACTCACCCTAATAGTGGCGGATGAAATACACCTTCTCGGTTCTGACAGACGTGGAGCGACGCTCGAGGTTTTTCTTACGAGAGTGAAGCTCATGCCTAGGAAGCCGCAGTTACTCGGCCTCAGCGCGACGATCGGAAACCTCGAGGAGCTCGCGGAGTGGTTGCAGGCTAAGCCTGTGAGGGTGGATTGGAGGCCTGTACCACTCAAGGAAGGTGTGTACTACAACGGTGAAGTGTTCTACAGTGATAGTTCTTCCGTATCCCTTGAAGATCACGGAAGCCCGTTGTACGACTTGGCGCACGACACCCTTAGAGACGAAGGTCAGATGCTCGTGTTTAGCCCTACCCGCCGATCGGCAGTTAGCGACGCGAAGAAGCTGGCCGCTGTAACCCTCAAGTTCATGAAGCCCCAAGAGTCCCGCGCTGTTCGGGATGTTGTAGCTAAACTTAAATCGATTTACGCCGATAAGGTGACTCTCGAACTTCTAGCCTTGCTGCCGAGGGGCGTCGCATTTCACCACGCCGGGCTTGGATCGGAGGCTAGAAGCGTTGTTGAGAAACTCTTTAGGGATCGCTTAATCAAGGTTGTAGTAGCGACCCCCACCCTTGCCGCAGGTGTAAATCTCCCTGCGAGACGAGTGGTGATAACCGACTATAGAAGGTTTAACGTGGAGATGGGCTACTACGAGAAAATACCGGTCATGGAGTACAAGCAGATGGCAGGTCGCGCGGGGAGGCCCCGCTATGACGAGGAGGGCGAGGCAATTCTCATTGCACGTTCCCTGCAGGAGCTGGAGTTCCTGTTCAATAAGTACATAAACGCGAAGCCTGAGAGGTTGCAGTCGCAGCTTTCCTCGGAGCCGATTCTTCGTTCTCACATTCTGTCAATTATAGCTACCTCAGATCAGGTCAGGAACATCTCCCAGCTTGAGAGGTTCCTCACTAGTTCCTTTTATTCGCATCAGAACAAGGACTACTTTTACATAGTCGAGCGGGCTAAGCTCATCCTCAAGAGGCTCGCCGGCGCCGGCTTTTTGGAGATAAACGGAGAGAACATCGTTCCCACTCAGCTCGGTATAAGGGTAGCTGAGCTCTACATCGACCCGTTGACAGCAGTTCAGGGTCTCGAGTTCTTCAAGGCACGAGAAAGCGCTAGCGCTATAGCGTATCTGTTCCTTATTTCGAGGACCCCCGACGCCCAGACCGTCCACGTAAGGCGTGGAGACGAGGAGTGGTTGGAGGAAAAGTTAAAGGCGAAGGCCGGGGAGCTGGGCTTCGAGGTCCCGGACGACGAGGTTGAGTACGAGTTTTTCCTCCAACAGTTTAAGACCGCCCTGCTCCTCGAGGACTGGATAAACGAGGTTCCAGAAGATGTGATTGTGGACAGGTACGATGTGGGGCCGGGCGACATATACTCCATCACGCTCACAGCTCAGTGGATCGCTTTTGCTCTCGCAGAAATAGCTAGGCTTTCGGGATACAACACCCACTCCGTCAACCTCGGTGTGCTCAGCAAGCGAATCGAGCACGGAGTCAAGGAAGAGCTCCTAGAGCTCGTATCCCTGAAAGGTATCGGGCGCGTGAGGGCTCGAAGCCTCTACAGCCACGGCTACAGATCTCTAATAGACCTGGTCGTAGCTTCCGAGGAGCAACTGGCCAGAGTCCCTGGAATCGGAAAAGCACTCGCAAAAGCAATAAAAAAGCAACTTTCCGCCGAGGAAGAAGTCGAGGTTCCAAACGAGCGCACCCTGAGCGGTCTCGACCTATACCTAGACTAGTCAACGCTCCTTGTCACTCGACCCATTTCAAAACATGCATGGTGTAAAAGCATAAGTGCATCTGCTACCGCCTATGATTGATGATGAAAAAACGCCGACAGAGAGATGACGATCAGGAGTACCTCTGACGTCGCTCCCCCTTTTCTGCCCCCTGCTGGCCCCCTTAACTCCTCGTCATTCCTGGTCAGCCTCGGGGTTGCCCATGGGGCAGGCTCCTCCACCTATCTACGGTTGGGAGCTTGTAGGGTAGCTTCGTTTCGGGCGTTACAACTGCGAGATCCTCGGTTACTATAAACACGTCGATCCCCCTTCTTCCTTAGCACCTCAGAGTACTTACGAACAATCCTGTAGAACAGGCCGTCGTAGCGGTTTTTAAGGACGCTCTCTGTTGGGCTTCGTGTCTGCGCAGGAAAGATTGATACGCGAGGGGATGAGAAGGTATCTTTCGAGGTTTTATGACCCTACTTACATCGATGCGTTAGAGGAGGCTCTTCGTCGTCCAAGTTCTCGGTACTTTTTCCGCGTGAACCTCCTGAAAGCGGACCCAGTGGAGGTTGTGTCAAGGCTGAGAGAGGAGGGCTACGAAGTCCACATGCATCCAGCTGTTAGAGAAGCTATCTACGCGCGAGTCACAGGACCCCACAGTGTCCACTTACACAGGGGGAGAGTGGTGGTAGATTGGAACACTGCCGAGAGCGTTTACGTCGGGGCAAACGTCTACGCGCCGGGAGTCCAGAGGGTTATAGGAGCTGAAAAGGGGGATTTCGTCACGGTGGTGACCCCAAGCGGGCAACCAGTTGCGTCTGGGGTCCTGGAGATGAGCCCGGATGAAATATTCAGGGAAAGACGGGGGATCGCGGTGAGGGTGTTGAATTCCGTGTTTAAAGCTCCTTCGCTACGGGAACATCCACTGCATAAGGAGGGCTTAGTGTACCACCAGAGCCTGCCAAGCATGGTTGCAGTTAAGCTTCTGAACCCCGAGCCTGGTTGGAGAGTATTGGATATGTGCGCTTCTCCAGGCGGGAAAGCGACCCACGCAGCTATACTCATGGAGGATAAGGGAGAGGTTATCGCTGTGGATAGGTCGGCTAGTAAGGTTAGGGTTATCGATGAGAACGCGGCCCGAATGGGGCTAAAATCCGTTAAAACAATTCAATACGACTCCCGGTACATCACGGACGTCCTAGACACAGGTAGTGTTGATGCCGTTATACTTGACCCCCCTTGTACCACTCTAGGTGTGAGGCCGAAGCTGCGCTACACGAGGGACAGTACTGATGTTCACAGGCTTGCAGAGTACCAGCGTCAGTTCATTACTGAGGCTGCTAAGGTTCTAAGGAAAGGGGGGCTATTACTCTTCACCACTTGTACTCTTACACCGCACGAGAACGAGATGAATGTGCTTTTCTCGATGAAATTAGGTTTCAGGCCGCTCAGGATTAACCCTCCTCTTCTTCTGCGTAAACCTTTACTGGGAATAGAGGGGACCGTGTTCGACCCTGTGTACAACGACACCCCTGGCTTTTTCATCTCGCTGATGAGGCTCGAGGAGAGGCAACAATATTATTAAGGGCCTCTTCGTTAAAAGGTGGGTGATTGTATGTTCCCAGCAGCACCCATGGCTGGGTATGACAGAGCTATAACGATATTCAGCCCCGAGGGCAGGCTCTACCAGGTCGAGTACGCCTACGAAGCTGTGAAGAGGGGGATGACAGCTCTCGGGGTCAAGGCCTCCGACGGTGTCGTGCTGGCGGTCGAGAAGCGTAGCGCATCCCCCCTTGTAGAGGGCACTGAGAAGATAAAGAAAATAGACGATCACGTCGGCGTGGCTTTCGCTGGGCTCTTCGGGGATGCTCGCGTCCTAATTGACCAGGCCCGCGTCTATGCTCAAACCCACCGCTTGGTTTACGGAGAACCCATACCCATAGAGCTTCTTGTAAAACGCATCTGCGACATCAAGCAGGTGTACACCCAGCACGGCGGCGTTAGACCTTTTGGCGTAGCTTTTCTCTTTGCAGGCATCGATAGGAAGGGGCCGCATCTCATCCAAACAGATCCCGGTGGAACCTACTTGAGATGTAAAGCTAGGGCTATAGGAGCAGGTGCCCAGAAGGCGCTGGATCTCTTCACAAAGGAGTACCACGAAGATATAAAGATAGACGAGGCAGTGCTACTTGCACTGCGGGGTCTGAGGGAGGCCATGGAGGAGGGCTTCGCGGCCGAGAACATAGAGCTAGCCAAAATAGACATATACGAGAAAAGCTTCAAGATATTCAGCCCAAGCGAGGTAAGCGCCCTCATCTCAAAGCTTTAGGCACACAAGTATTTATTTACAAACCCTGCTTCTGCTTTTTTGAGGCCGTTATGTCGAAGAAGAAGCTAAGCATTGCGAGGCTCGAGAAAGGTGGAAAGAGGTTTGAAATATTCGTCGACGCCGAGAAGGCCTGGGCGCTGAAAAACGGCGAAAAAATCAACGTTAGGGAGGTTGTAGAGGGAGAATTCATTTACTCCGACGCGAAACAGGGGCTAAAGGCTTCAGAAGTTGACCTCAAGAGGGTTTTCGGTACTTCGGATCCCTACGCGATAGCTGAAACTATTATAAAGAAAGGAGAGCTCCTGCTGACAGCCGAACAGCGCCGCGAGCTCATCGAGTCGAAGAGGCGCCAGATAATTGAGTTCCTGTCGCGTAACACGATTGACCCCAGGACGAACACCCCTATTCCCCCCAAGAGAATCGAACTCGCGCTCGAGGAAGCAAAGGTGAGCATCGACCCCTTTAAACCAGTCGAAGTGCAGGTGAATGACGTAATAAAAGCCCTGCGAATGATCCTGCCGCTAAAGGTGGCAAGAGCAATAATGGCTGTTAACATCCCGGCACCCTACGTTGGGAAGGCCCACAGCGCGCTTTCCAAATTCGGCAAAATCCTGCGGGAAAGCTACTCCTCCGACGGCTCGCTGAATGCTGAGCTCGAGATACCTGCCGGGATGCAATCATCTCTCATGGAGCTAGTCGCGAGCCTCACGAGAGGCCAGGGAGAGGTTAGGTTGCTACGAACAGAGCAGGTGTGAGCAGATGACCTTGTACGTGAAAGACAGGCAGATCGTCATCCCGGGGGACCCCATCGGCGAGCAGGGTAAATTCAGCATAGAAGGCCACGTGTACCGCGTCAACAAGAAGTTTTTCTCCAAGGTCCTCGGCGTTGTTTACATCGATCCAGACCGCAAAATCGTGAGAGTCATTCCACTCAAGGGCAAATATATTCCAGTTGAAGGGCACAGAGTCATCGGGAAGGTCGTCGAGGTGGGACTCACTAACTGGATCGTCGACATAAACTCTCCCTATGAAGCCATCCTCCCCGTCAGCGAGGTGACGTCAAAACCAGTTAACATATCTAGAAACGAGTTGGCCAAGATACTTGACGAGGGTGATCTTATCCTTGCAAAGGTGATATCTTTCGATTACACAAAGGACCCTGTCATCAGCATCAAGGAATCCAAGCTTGGAAAGATACCCAAGGGCTCCCTCGTGGAGATAAGCCCTCAGAAGGTTGCCAGGATAATCGGAAGGAAGGGATCCATGGTGTCGCTAATCGAGGAAATGCTAGGAGTAAAGCTCATCGTCGGCCAGAATGGCAGAATAGTAGTCGTCGGCGATGATCCCTTAAAAGAGGAGATAGCTGTGCTTGCAATAAAGAAGATCGAGGCAGAAGCCCATATAACCGGTCTCACAGATAGAATCAGGGAGTTTATAGAGTCGAGGCTGAGAGAATGACAAAGGCGAAAAATGTGAAACTGATCGACGAGAACGGCAGGAGGACGGACGGTCGCTTACCAGATGAGATGCGGCCGCTGAGGGTTGAATCCGGTATTTTAAAAAACGCAGACGGCTCCGCGTACGTGGAACTAGGAAACAACAAGGTTGTTGCTGCCGTCTACGGCCCTCGAGAGGTCACACCTAGACATGAGGCGCTGAGCGATAGGGCTCTTCTGAGGTGCAGGTACGCGATGTTACCCTTCAGCGTCGCGGATAGGAAGAGCCCTCAGCCTACGCGCCGCGAGATAGAGCTCTCAAAGGTCATCCGCGAGGCTCTTGCACCGGCAATTTTCCTCAATGAGTATCCAAGGACCGCTATTGATGTTTTCATCAACGTATTGGAGGCTGACGGCGGCACCAGGACGGCCAGCATTATTGCCGCTTCAGTGGCGCTGGCTGACGCCGGGATAGCTATGAGAGATCTTGTCGCGGCTATTGCTGTTGGAAAAATCGGCGACATCCTCGTGCTCGACATCAACGGCCTCGAGGATCAGTACGGTGACGGCGATATGCCTATCGCTATGATGCCGAAATTGGGAGAAATCACCCTCATACAGGCCGATGGCGTATATACCCCGCAGGAGGTGGAGCAGGCTGTGGCCATGGCCTCGAGAGCGATCAAGAGAATCTACGAAGAGCAGGTTAAGGCGCTTAAAAGCAAATATGAAGCCGTAAGATTAGAGGTGGGGAAAGATGAGTGATGCAGTTTCAAGACTAAGGATTCTACCGGTTGTTAAAAAAGAGCTGCTGGTAGCTTCGCTTAGGAAAGGGGTGCGGCTCGACGGCCGAAAACCCGAGGAGATTAGACAACTGAGCCTGGAAAACGGCGTGATCACCAAGGCTGAAGGTTCCTCTATAGCCAGGCTTGGCGACACGAAAGTCATAGCCGGAGTGAAGCTGAGCATAGGGAATCCCTTTAGCGATACTCCTGATGAGGGAGTGTTGATAGTCAACGCTGAACTTTCACCACTCGCTTCACCCCTCTTCGAGCCTGGACCCCCGGGAGAAGAAGACATCGAGCTGGCAAGGGTTATTGACAGAGGGCTTAGAAGCGCAGGAGTGATAGAGCTTTCAAAGCTGGCGATAATACCGGGCTCTAAGGTTTGGTCCGTATTCATAGATATTTACCCCTTGGACCACGCTGGGAACATACTCGACGCTGCAGGTTTAGCCGCGATGAGTGCTCTTCTCAATGCAAAGATCCCAAAGACCAATGTCGAGAACGGAAGAATATCCATTCTCGACGAAAAGATCCCGTTACCTGTAAAAAGCAGAGTCGTGTTCGTAACGGTTGCTAAGATAGGAGAGTACCTTGTCGTCGACCCGTCGCTGGAGGAGGAAATAGCCAGTGACACGAAAATTACATTCAGCATAACAGAGGACGGGAGAATATGCGCTATTCAAAAGAGCGGCGAAGGTTCCTTGAAGCCGAGCGAACTGCTCAAAGCCAGAGACCTAGCTCTGGAGGCAGCAAAGAACCTGTTTCCATTGCTTCCGCCTTTACCGGTTCAACAGTCTGCATAAGTAGCACCTCTTTTTCCGGTCCCCACTCATGCTTACCTCGATCTTTCCTTCTTGTCCAGCGCTGGCACAGATTATCTCCGAGCGCGACGCGTGGGCATGGCCTAGTCGAGCACAGCCTGTGTGAATGCTTATAACCCCTTCTCGCGCTTAGCGGCGATAGTCGAGATATGCGCCGAGGTCTGGGATTGCGTGGCGAGGCGGCTGTCGAGGCGCCGAGGCAAAGCCCCGCCGTACAGCCCCGAGCGGGCGCAATTTGGCGGGACTGGCCGAAGGCGCAGAGCCCATGAGTACCCCGAAGAGGGGGCCCCTGATCAGTGAAGGGGTGGATGAGCCAGGCGCGAGCCCCATGGCATCCTAAAGCCAATGTAGGGATCATGGGAAAAGTCACGGAACTCGCGAAGAAAGAAAAGGAAGAGCATAAAGAATTTATTGAGAGATGGAATTCGGCGTGTGGTGTTTAAGCTATGGGTAAGCACACGAAAGTAGTCGGAAGGGCTGGCAGGTTCGGAGCCCGCTATGGATCCACGCTTAGGAAGAAAGTCGCAGCCATCGAGCATAAGATGAAGGCCAAGCACAGGTGCCCACGTTGCCAGAGCGTTGGCACGCTCAAAAGAGTTAGCGTCGGCATATGGTCGTGCAAAAAGTGCGGTTACACATTCGCGGGTGGCGCCTACCTGCCTAGGACAGAGGCTGGCCGCACTTTCGCGCCTGAGGAGCTGAAGGCGCTAGGATTGAAAGGATAGGTGCTTAACGATTTTGACAAAATCCCAGGGAGAGACCTCATAAACCCTTTTATCAGGGTCTATTCCCGCCTGTGAGAGTATCTCCCGCGCCTGCTCCTTGCTGATGCCCAAACCTATCGACAGCCCTGTTTGAAGCTTTTTCCTCCTATAAGGAAATACTTTTCGAGTAAATGCTTCAAGGTGCTCTAGGAAGCTTGAGGGAAACATCCTGGTTGGAACCATCCTAACCACCATTGTTTCCACCTTGGGCCTTGGGACGTAGGCTCGGCTTGGGATTATAAACAGCTCATCGATGCTGAAGCACAGCTGTGCCACAACCGAGAGCCTGCCGTAATTCCTCGACGTTGGCTGAGCCAGCAACCTCTCCCCGACTTCCCGCTGCACACCGAGAACAGCGTACTCCAGGGCCTCATCCCTGCACAGTAAGAGCACTATCTCTGACGATAAGTTAAATGGAGTGTTGGACGCCACAACGTGCCTGCTCCTACTTAGCGCGAGTTTGGTGGCGTCTGATAAAACTATGTCGGCGTTACCTACCTCTTTTACACACTCTTTTAGGAGAAACACCATGTTAGGGTCTATTTCGCTGCAAAAAACGTACTCCACTCGTTTTGCTAGCTTCAAGGTCAAGCTACCTAGCCCGCAACCTATCTCATACACTACTCGCGCTTCGCCCACCGCGTCGGTAAACAGCTCTATGTACCGCTCATCCACCAATATATGCTGCCCTAGACGCTTACGCAGGTGGAGTTGCTTTAAGTTCCTCCAACACTCGGACACAGCATGCCTTCCTCCCGCTCATTATTCGAGGCAATATCAAGCTTTCGACTGGAGGGGCCCGGGCCGAGATTTGAACTCGGGTTCACCGGCTCCACAGGCCGGCGTGTTAACCAGGCTACACCACCCGGGCCTCAGCTACTCAGATTTGTACTTGGCGACGGCTCTTTTTAAGTTTTCCCTCGTTTATTCTCGTGCTCAACTCACAGCTAATCTTGCTGCAAACTGGACCGGGGGAGTGTAAGCTAGTGGTCGAGCAGTACATGCGAACTTCTCCTTTTCTGCTCACACTGCCCTCTTAACTCCTCATCATCCTTTCTCGGCCCGCGGACCGCTTACCAGGTATTGCGCTTGGTGCGGCAACGTGTACCTGAGTTTCGGGAAAAGCTAAAAAGCACCATTGCTACGAGGTGGGTGTGCAGCCTCAGCGCGTGCTCGTGCTTCGTGAAGAGGGGCGAGCGATGCTCGCGTACGGTTGGGGGTTCATGATATTCGAAGACCCTCCTGATTCCGTGAGAACGCTGTTTAATCTGAGCAGGATGGTGGGGATGGGCGGTAAGCCCTTTATAATCACAGTCGGCGACGTTGTTTCCAGCACCTTCGAGACCTACGCGTACACTAATGTGGCGATAGTTGACGGAAAGACTCGCCGTAGAGTGGAACTGGGGGGATCGGGGATCGAGGCTGAGTACAAGTGCAGGAACAGCCCTGGAACGATAACCCCTGAGTGCTACAGTGCGGTGAGTCAGGCTGTTGGGTTAACACCCGCTGAAGGCAGAGCGAGAGTTGCCGTGGAGGGAGAGGAGGATCTCCTGTCGCTTGTGGCCATAAGAGAGTGCAGACTTAACACGGGCTGGGTTGTCTACGGGCACTGGAAAGGATTCGTCTGCGCTATCCCGTGCACACCGTTTTTCAAGAGATTAGCCGAGGTACTTCTCCAAACCTGTTTCGAGAAGCAGTGATGTGACGAAATCAATATTGCTGCGCAGCGACGAATAGGGCACGCGGAGCGCCTTCGCGAAGTAGTATAAGTCTCTTTCCACGCCAAGCTTTCGTAGCACTATAACGGCTACTGCGGCGGCAACGTTCCTCCTACTCCTCCCCACAGCGTACCTCCTGATGCGGGAAAGTATTAGTTTTGCATGCCTTTTGGCGACTTCCCGTAGGCCTGGGTCAGCGATGTTTACCATCAAGCCCTCAAGGTCGGCATCCCACTCGCTGGCAATTAGCCCAAACTGTCGGGCGAAAGGTAAGAGGTGAAGCACGTCTCGAACCCTCAGCTTTAAACCGTGTGCGCGAAGCGTCTTAACGAAGTCTCGCAGGTTCACCAAGGGGTTACGCCTCTTTGACTCCAGGTAGAGCAAAAGCGCCAAGATAGCAGTCTTTCTAAATCCCGCATCTTCCTGTTTACTAAGGAAGATGGTGAAGCGCTTATAATCCTCCAGGATCCTTTTTCTCGCATCGGGACTGAGGTTGAAAGCGCTCGAGACCTTGCTGAGGATTCTCCAGAGCCTGTAGTCCTCGAGTTGGCCTGTAATGATGAGGTTCAGCCTTTCCAAGTGAAAATCCTCGCTGTGGGATCTCCTACGTGAAACTACTTCGCGCCCAGCAAGCGTGGAGTCCAGGCTTATCTCGACTACAAGGCCGCACTGAGAGCAAACGTAGTAGCCCCTCGGGTCTAAGACAACCTCTCCGCCGCAGACCTCGCACCTCACGCGAATAACAGCTGTTCATGGATTGAAATATAATGGGGGCTGATTCGAGGAGGGGGTGTTAAACTATTATAAAAAATTTCCGTACAGGCTCAAAGATGGAGCCCAGTATTCGCAAGTTATCGCAAACCATGTAGTGACAGTGAGCTCTGAAGAGTAGATTTGCGATAGCTATACTTCAACAACAGGCATTGTTAAGGTTCTCTTGACCCCCGGCAGCATGCGTATTCTGGTGAGGATAACCTCCCGTATCTCCTTTTCATCGCTACCTGCAATCTTCACGATTATATCGTAGACACCGTAGAGGAGGTTTGCCTCAACTACACCTGGCACCTTCTTCAGCTCCTCTATCACCGCGCGCTCTTTACCAATATCACAGTTTATCAGAACATAAGCTGTAGGCATTGATTAAATCATTCTGCAAGGTGCTATTTAAGAATTTTCGCATAAAGAAGTAAGTGCTTGTGTCTGCTCCTGAGCCTGAGAAGGTACAGAGACAGTCTGCCTCTGCTTGCGCAGAGGAGCTACACGAGCCATGTCAGTCTGTTACACCCACATGTATCGTCCCATTACCTTATCTCCTGCTCAACTCACTCCAAACCGCAGGGAGCCGGAGCCCCAGAAAACCTCAAAGAGAGTTCGGGGGGTGCGCCGAGAATGCATAGTTTAACTCTTTACCGAGCAAATCTAGGGAGGAGAAAGAATAAATATTGAGACAAAGTAGGGGATCATGGTAGCGGCCGTGGTCTAGTCTGGAAGGATGGCGGCCTTCCACGCCGCAGATCCCGGGTTCAAATCCCGGCGGCCGCACTTTCAGGTTGACTCCTTTCCCGCATTCAACTGCTTTCGAGCTATACTAGGCCAGCCAGCTTGTAAAGCCTATGAACTCTTTCTTCTCCGTTTATTGCGTCGATGACCTCAGCTGTCTGCACCGGAACGAGGGCGCGCCATGCTGGGTTCCGCTGAGCCATAAGCTGTCTTATTCTCGTCCCTGAGTACTTCTCCCTATCGAAAAAGGGTATTTCTTCCACAGGAATCCCCGACGCCTCCAGTAACATCCGTGAGAGCTCGTCGTTTGTGTAAGCTACTTGAAAGCTAGGGGAAAACGTCCTTACGTTGCACACCCACTTGGAGTGCTCCGAAATCGTGTCTGGAATCATGATGACTATAACTTTTTCGATCATGCCTGAGCCCCTGAGGGTGCTCCAGATCATGAGCGCCCTTTCCCCGGCGGTGAAGGGGTTCCTTGGCTCGAAGCTTACCTGAGCGCTACCTATCCCGACTATCACTTCATCCTCGCGGGAGAGTATCCACTCTATCGCTTTATAGTGGCCCAGATGAAATGGCTGAAAACGCCCGATGTAAAGAGCTCTCCTCAAGCAGACCCCCTTTTCTCAAACCTTCAGGGGCGTGCTCTCGATACGCATAAGATCGTTGTAGAACTCGTAGAGAATCTCTCTATAATCTCTTAAGCCGTTTTCCACCTCGTCCATTTTCTCCAAAACCTTCTTGGTGGTCTCCTCGGACACCAGGTCCCCAAAGCTTTCATTCAAACTCGTGTAAACGCTTACTCCAAGTTTAGTCGGCACGAGCTTTCCTCCCTTAACTTCGATGACGTAGTTTCTGATGAAAAGCTTCTTGATGATCTCCGCGTAGGTTGAAGGCCTCCCGATGTTCCTCTCCTTCATCAACGCGATTACGTCGGCCTGAGAGTAAAGTGGCACAGTGGGTCTTCTCCTGTAGTCTACGCTGACAATCCTGTATTTTCCAGGGCTTAGCCTGAAGTTCTGCCGTAAGGGAAGCATCTTCAGGAAGCCTTCCTCCAAGACCTCTGACACAAAACCGTACGTCTTCACGAAGTACGCCGACGAGACCTCTACGGTTTCTTCTATCACCCTAGCAGGAGGCATCTGGCTCGCCATAAACCTGGCAAATATTAGTCGGTAGAGCGCAAAGTGCTGCCTTGTCAGAGGGATGGGTAGCTGCAGTATACCCTGCTGTATCATGGTCGAAAGCGTCTCCGCGTCTAAGGGTCTTGTCGGTCGAATACACTCGTGCGCCCCCTCAGTCCCCCATCGGCGTGGAACAAAGAACTCCGCCCCAAACTTCTCCGATAGGTAGGTTCTCGCTACCTGCAAACCTGCATCCGAAACCCTAGTGCTATCCGTTCTATGGTAGGTTATCAGACCGCTCTCGAAGAGCTGCTGCGCGATCCTCATCGCCACGTCAGCATTCATTCCGAGAACTTCATTGGCGTCTCTAAGCATGGCGTCCGTGGTGTAGGGGGGCGGCGGGTTCAGTAGCTTCTCTACAGCCGCCTTCTTCTCCACCGTAACTTCGCTCCCTTGAAGCTCCTCCGCAACAACGCTCGGGCGCTTACCGTTTAGCTGGACGTCCTCGACTATTAGGTAGACGTCGTTCTCGAGCGTGACCCGGAAGACGGGCTTTACGCTTCTTAACGAATCACGGTACCTCTGGATTATCCACCCTAAGACCGGCGTCTGCACTCTACCGGCCGATAGCCAGCGCGACCCATACTTCTCGTGAAGCTTCTTGCTTAAAGCAAAGCCAAGCCACCTGTCCTCGATGCGGCGAACAAGCTGGGACTCTACAAGGTTCATGTTTATTTCCCGGGGGCTTCTCAGCGCTTCCTCGAAGGCCCTACGAGTAACCTCGTGGAACTCTATGCGTTTTAAAACGCGTGTAAACGGTTTCAGCACTAGGTACACGTCCCACGCTATCTTCTCACCCTCGGTATCCGGGTCCGTGGCCAAGAGCACTTCGTCCACTTCCGACGCTAGCTCTTGCAAGCTTCTCACAATGTCTAGCTTGTCCAAAACCCGCTGGCTGCCGCAGTAAGGGCACACCCTGGTGCTGGACCCCTTGCCCTTAAAGTTGAACGTGTTACCGTCGGCTTTGAAGTCTGTGAACTGACGCCCGCAGTCCAGGCACCGCTTAATGGAGGTGAACACCGGGACGAACGCTTTCCTCTCCGCATTAACCAGAACTCCGTACTTATTGTCGCTGAAGCCTCTGAAAAAGAACTCCGCCGAAGTTATAAGGTCAAATACGTGACCCTGGGACGCCACGATCTGCAGAATCCTGTCTCCGGTTGACGTTTCGTAAGATATTATGCCGTTAAACTTGCGCTTAGTAGGCTTGCCAAAGAACGATGCGATGGTTCTCGCCTTGGTGGGAGACTCGACGACGACGAGGGTAGACTTCACGAGGTCTTTGGTCACAGCCCCGGAAACATCCCCTGCAAGGACCCTGCGGATGAAATCTCTTTCCTTTGAAATCTCTTGGATAACCTCCTTGAGATTAATCTCGTCGATCCTTCTCCATTGAGAATCCCCCGAGTAAAACCTCATAGATCTCATGAATTTCTCCAGGAGAACCTGGTCTTGTTCGACAACTATCGATAACCCCTTCGAGATCCCGCCGGCGTATAGTCTCGACGTTCTACCTGAAGCCTGCACATACGTGAAGACGTCAGGTATGAGCATGTATAGCTCTCCGTTCTCCTCTACAAGCTTCACCGCCGTTTCGGCAGACAGCCTCTCCAGAACCTTTCTATCCGAAAGATACTTCTCCACGATAGATCTCAACCTAAGGAGGTTCCGAATGAGGGTCGAGAACCTACCGCTCGCATCGCCGCGGGCGTAGAGCTCCTGCACCTGCCTATACTGGTTAGCGTCCAGCTGAAGCAACCTGTTCCTCACGCTGGCTATGAGCCTGTCTATTTCGGCTCTGTCGCCCTTCTCTGAGATCTGCGATATGTTTGAAGCCAGCTGGAGAAGCCTAGATGGTGTTAGCTCTTCTGGCTTTAATCTGAACTTGAACCTGGGAACACCGACGAACACCGCATACTTTACAACTTGGGGAAGATCGAGACCCCTGACTAGCAAACCGTAGTAGCTCGCTATCCCTATGATGACGTCTAACCCCCCTTCGCTGAACTGCTCCAATACACCTTTTTTCACTCTGCGGTAAACGTACTCCGCTCTTATCCCGCGCGACCGGAGCTCCGACGCGACGCTCGCGAGCTCCTCCTCCGGTGTTCCCATCGGGAAAAACACTAAGCCGCCTGAGCCCAACTTCGTGATTATTTCTATAGCGCTCTCGGTTGGTTTTCCATCTGTAACTAGTGCGTAAACATCTAGTACATTCCTCAGCTGCTCGCTCCTCGTACCCACCTCAAATCCTAGAAGCTCACGGAACAGTTTCACCCTAACTCCCCGCGCCCTACCCGTAGCCGTAGATACCACCAAAACGCCCCTTCTCCCCTTACTCGCCAGCATCGTGCTTAGCTTCCTCTGCAACTCTTCCAGCTCTTTTGTCGCTTCTTCACTCTGTTTCCTGTTGCGCTGAGAGTATGCGAGCTTTCCCTTAAGCATCACGATCTCGAACGCCGTTGAGATCTCTTCCTGGGAAAAGCCGAGTAGGGTCAGTATTCTCTCTATGTTTTTAGATGACTTTAGAACCGAGTCGACGTCGTCTACGAATATGAAGTCGAAGCTCATAGAGGAGAGCTTGTCAAAGTGGTGCGATAGGAAGTGCGAGGTTGATAAGAGGAGTGAGAACTCCCCCCTGGCTATCCTCTCAAGTGCCTCTTCGCGCTCCTTTTGGGAGAGCCCCGAGTGGTAGGTGACTATAGAGTCCTTGTTCACTCCAACGCGATCCGAGAATAGGAGGGTCTTCTTGTAGACCTGGTTCAGCAGGGTTGTTGTGGGGAGGATAAGGTAAGCGCGTCGGCCTTTGGAGACCATATAAAGGGCCATGATTATGCCGAAAACAGTTTTACCGACACCTGTTGGGGCAAGGACCGCGAAGCTTGACCCTTTAATCACTCTCCTAGCCCAGGTCACCTGCGCAGACCAAGGTTTGCTGGCTAAGGCCTTTTCGAAGAACGAGGTGAACTCTGAGAGCTCCTCCTCGATTTTGAGCACATAACCCAGCCTTTCGGTTTTTCCCGTTTCCTTCAAGAGCCTTACAACTGAGGCCAGAAAGCTCCTGTAGCTTTCTAGGTCTACTGGCTCCTCGAGTCCACGGGGGCTCTTTGAAGAGGGGAGACAAACGTAGCAGGGTAGCCTCTGGTTCAACCTGGTGTCGGTTATAGGACCACCGCAGTTGGGGCACGCCTCACGGAAGATCGCGTGTATGTTCTCCTCCACTTTCCTCGTGAGGAGTAGTTTCAGAGAAAGCTTTAAAAAAGTAGTGTTTTAGGATTGGGAGGCGAGCTTAACCAGGCGGTTCCAGTTCTCCTCGATGTCTCTCTTGATTTCCTCGAGGAGCCACCTGTTCTGTGGCTCCAGCAGATGCCGGAACCTACCCTGAAGCTTGAAGTAGTCCTCTATGGGTTTCGGTTCCTTCACGGGAACTGTGATCCTTATTTTGCCATTCTCGTACTCGTAGAGCGGCCATATTCGCGTCTGGACGGCCAGCCTTGCGACCTCGATGCTCCTCGAGGGGTCAAAGTACCAGCCGGTGGGACACGGGGTGAAGTAGTGGAGCACTACGGGACCGCTGAAGGAAGCGGCTTTAACGAGCTTGTTGTACATGTCGACCGGGAAGGCGGGGTTCATCGTGGCGGCATACGGGACCCCGTGTGCGATCGCTATGTCTATGAGGTTCTTCTTCCTCTCAAGCTTCCCGGGTATCACTTTCCCAGCGGGGCTGGTTGTGGTGTGGGCTCCTTTGGGCGTTGCCCCGCTTCTCTGGATCCCGGTGTTCATGTAGGCCTCGTTGTCGTAGCATATGTATATGAGGTCATGCCCCCTCTCGAGTGCACCGCTCAATGCCTGGAATCCTATATCGAACGTACCGCCGTCGCCGGCGAAGACGATGACTTTAGGCTTCTTGTTGCCGTATTTCTTACTTAGAATCTTAAACGCGGATTCAATGCCACTGGCTACTGCCGCTGAGTTCTCAAAGGCTACGTGGACCCATGGAACCCCCCAGCTTGTATAGGGGAATATGGTGGTAGCGACCTCCAGGCATCCCGTGGCGTTAACAACCACCTTGGGATCCGGCACGGCTTTTAAAGCCATCCTGACTATCTGAGGTATGCCGCATCCAGCGCACAGCCTATGACCTGGAGCAAAGTACTCTGCTCTCGGGATTTCCTTTAAAGTCCTAATGAACTTCGCCTCACTCACTACTCCTCACCTCTCAACCCCACCCATATAGGGCTTTCCGGAGCTTCACCCTTCTTTAAAACAGCCTCCGATATCTCGACGATTCTCTCAACGTGTGCCGGCGTGAGGTCCCTACCGCCTAAACCGTATATAACGTTGTACAATAGCGGCTTCGCTTTAGAGTTAACAAGCGACGCAGACACGTCCATGAACAGCTGTGCCCCAGGGCTACCGAAGCTGACACTACGATCCATAACCGCGACCACCGAGGCCCCTCTCAGAGCTTCACGGAGCTCCCTGGCTGGGAACGGTCTGTACTGTGTCAGGCTCACTACCCCCACCTTCTTTCCCCTCTCGGCGAGCCTCCTGGCCGCGTACCTCACAGTGCCAGCAGAGCTACCCAGGACCATGAGAACCACGTCTGACCCTTCGACGTTGAATGCTTTGACCGGCGCATACCTCCTACCGGTTAGTTCACCGTACTCCTCAAAGACCTCCCTTATAACTGGCCTCACCGACTCTAGAGACTCAAACTGATTACGCTTGTGCTCCATGTACCAGTCGAAGAGGTCCAGAGGCCCATAGGTAGCAGGTTTATCCGGGTCAATGGGGTTCACAGGCTCTTTCTGTGGCAGGAACGCCTTCACGTCAGAGTCTTCAAGCACGTATAGCCCCTCAAGAGCATGAGTCAAAATGAAGCCATCAAGGTTCACAATGCTGGGGAAGAGAACCCTCCGATCCTCAGAGATTCTGAACGACATCAGCGTCAGATCGTAGGCTTCCTGAACGTTTTCCGCGAAGAACTGCAACCAGCCGGTGTCGCGCGCCGCGTAAGCGTCATCGTGGGAGCAGTGAATGTTTATATTGGGTGATAGGGCGCGGTTGCCCATCGCCATCACAATCGTCGTTCTGAGACCCGCTGCTATCCATAGGATCTCGTACATTAGCGCTAGCCCCTGACTGGATGTTGCGGTGAAGACCCTTGCACCCGTTAGCGACGCCCCCACAGCTGCAGATAAAGCTGTGTGTTCGCTCTCCACGGGAATAAAAGCCGCGTCTAACTCGCCGTTGTTCACGTACTCCGCAAGAGTTTCAACGATGATCGTCTGTGGCGTAATCGGATAGGCTGATATGACGTCTACCTCTGCCTGCTTCACGGCGTAGGCTACCGCTCTATCGCCGTTCATCCCGACAAGCTTACCCCTCATGCTTTACACCTCAAGCCTCATCTCTATCGCGTGAACCGGGCAAATGTTCGCGCATATCCCGCACCCCTTGCAGTAATCGTAATCTATCTGAACGGAGTCGTCGTCCCCCCTCAGTATGGCCGGCTCGGGGCAGTGAATCCAGCACAGCAAGCACCTTATGCACTTGCCGTTGTCCAGGACCGGCTTCATCGCCCGCCAATTCCCGGTCTTGTTGTAGAGGCTCGTTTTCGGTTCGGGTATTATCCCCCCTAGGGGGAGATCCTTCCACGATTTGATCTTCAAGACCAAGCTCTCACCACTCATACTCCCTCACCATCTCGTACGCTTTCTTCACAGCAACAGCATTGCTTTCAGCGAGCTTCGGGTCCCTGCCGAACCTCTCCGCGATAACACCGAGCACAGTCTCGAGCTTCACAACACCGCTCGCCCGGGCGAATGCACCAAGCATCGGGGTGTTGTAGAACGGCCTGCCAAATATCTCCATCGCAATGCTGTAGGCATCGACAAGCCACACTTTTGCCCCGAGCTCCCTGGCAATTTTCAGTAAGCCTTCAGGAGGCTTCTGCGAGTTTAGGACTATGAGCCCGCCGCTTTTAAGCCCCTGCGTTATATACTGCACCTCGTTCTGGAGAGAAGGGTCGATCACTACCACAGCGTCGGGGTTGTATATGCTTGAGTGCAGCTCTATGGGTTGATCGCTGATCCTCGTGTATGCCCTGACGGGCGCCCCCCGCCTCTCAGGGCCGAACTCCGGCGCGTGGTACACATACTTACCCTCCTTTAGCGCCGACAACGCGAGTAGCTCGCTGGAAGTCACAACACCCTGCCCTCCTCGGCCGTGCCAACGCACTTCGTAGATGCTATCGCTCATCGACGTTCAAGCACTAAAACATGGCCCAAGAATAATAAACCTTAAGCAATAGGAGCCTTTAGGACTTGGGACCAGTGGTATCCGCTTCCTCGCCCAACCGAGTTAAAGTTAATTAGCCATAGAGCATGCCTAGACACTTGATGCGGGTCTTCGTGGCTTACGCGGAGGAGCTCAAACGAATCGCTTTTACTCCACCCTCACTGCGGGACCCGTGGATCACCAGGATAAAGCTCTTTTACAGCGAGAGGTTGCCGCAACTCGAAGAAAGTCTGGTTGTTCAGCGCGTGGAGCCCTCACCTATAGGCGAGGAAGAGCTGCTGAGGGCGCATGATAGAGATTACATCGAGTTCGTGAAGCGTAAATCCACCGAAGGTAAGGGTCTTCTCGATTACGGTGACACGCCTGCTTATCCAGGTGTGTTTGAGGACGCTTTAACGACAACGGCCGCAACGCTCACGCTGGCCCGTAGGCTTCTCCTGGAGGGGGGAGTTGGGTTTAACCCTAACGGTGGCTTCCACCACGCGCGAAGGCGAAGCGCGGGAGGCTTCTGCGTTTTCAATGACTTAGCAGTGACTGCGCTGTGGCTTCGCGGGCACGGCGTTGAGCGGGTAGCCATAATCGACATAGATGCCCACCACGGTGATGGCACTCAGCAGATACTCTACTCCACCGACGTACTCAAGATCAGCGTTCACGGCTACGGGTACGGCTTTTACCCCGGAACCGGCTGGATCGACGAGCTGGGCGAGGGGGCAGGTTATTGCAGGAACTTTAACATACCTGTACCCCTCGGCTCGGGCGACGACATCTTCATCAAGGTTCTCGAAGAGGTGATAACCCCTCTCATCGACGCGTATAGACCGGGTTTCCTCATCATTCAAGCTGGCGTCGACGGCCACAGGGGTGACCCTTTAACGGACCTAAACTACACTGAGCACTCTTACATGCACTTTGCATCATTTGTGTCAAGGTACGCGGCTGGCGGTACTCCAGTGCTCGTAACGGGCGGAGGGGGGTACGTTCCATCTACCGTGTCCAGGGTCTGGGCGCTAGTGCTTTCTAGAATAGCCGGTGGCGACGCCAGCCCATTCCTTGTCGGCGATGAACGCACCGCCAGCAGTGGAGACATTATGAGCCTTGTTGAAGACAGAGTAGCGTGGCTTAAGGAAAAAATCAGGGAGTGTAAGTTCTAATATACCTCAATTTCAACTCCGAAAGCTGATCCCTGCATGCTGACTATGACGTCCACGTCCCTGTTGCCCGTCAACCGCGTGAGCGACTCTACAAATTCTCCGATTTTTGTAAAAAGCTCGCCCGGCGTCTCCCCTACCCCGTCAACGGCGACCTTCACGCTCTTACCGTTAACCTGAACCTCGAATTGAGCGTCCTTGAACATGCTCTTGAGCTTCTTCTCCACGTCACTCTTAGTTATCAAAGCCACCACTAGGAAAAAAGGAAGACTCCTGCGTTTAAAAACATATTGGCCCAATTTACACGGCTCCTCCTTTTCTGCCCCCACTGGCCCCTTTCGCTGACCCGAGATCCCTCTCCCGGTTTTTCATGGGCTCAGCATTATCGACGAGCCCTCCGTTCATGGCACGCGACCCGGTTCGCCCTGGTACTCCTAGAGCTAAATAACAACGAAAAATCTATCTTGCAATTTATTGCCTTTCTGGTGAAAATAAAGATGACATCGGTTGTCGCGCTTAGTGAGATGATGAAAGAGTACACGCAGAAATTCAGTGAGTACCTTGCAAGGAAAGATTACGACTCAGCGATACCTCTGGGTTTACAAACTCTTGAGAACCTCTTAAAGATAGCGAGAGAGGAAATAGTCGGCATGCTAAACGACCCAGAGCTGGTTAAAGTTGGCGAGAGCATACTCAAGAACTATGAAAACATAATCTCCTACGTTAAGGGGTCTCTGAGCACGCTGAAGTATGTTTCACCCATTTACGCTGCTGGTGAAAAGGAACAACTAGTGGGGCTCATTGCTAGCTCTGTATCAGAGATTTTCAACTTCGTTATGGGCGCACTACTCATCGTAGCATCTCTCCAGGGTCGCCAGCAGGCAGAGGAGCCCTTTGGCGTCGTATGATCCTCACTCATGCACCTTGAGCGGCTTTATACTCACGACTTCTACCTCAGCGCCCGGCGGTATGGAGAGTTTTTCGCGCAACTCCTTAGGCAAGGTGAACTGCCTGGAATCCGTGTACTTCGTCTTAAGAAGCCTCGCCGTAAACGTGTGCTCCGAGCCGGCATACCTTATCGTCACCTGAGCCTCAACGACGTCCCGCAACCCGAGCTTTCTCACGAGGCTGGCCGGCACGAGGACCTGATTATTGGAGTACATCTTTATCCTATACGGCAAAGACTCTATCCCAAGCCCTTTTACTCCACGACGCCTTTCCGCCATAACCACTCCCACAATAGTGTGTATTGTAAAAACGTCTTATATTTTTCACGTCCATTCCACCTAGCACTCTCTAAAAGATTTTTCTCTTTTGCGGCAGAAAACCCTGACAGGGCTGAGTAGCGCCCCGGCGTTAACTACTTAAAAACACCCCCGCCAAGAGTTGTTGAGCGGGATGTGGTCAATACTCTACTACTTGAGAAACGATCCTGAAAAGCTCAGGTGGAACTTAAAGGCGCGGTTCATGGATCCTTCTCTTGTAGATGAGGCGCTGAAGCTCGACGAGATGTGGCGCGCAAAGAAGCGAGAGTACGATGAAGCGCGGCACGAGCTGAACAAGGTGTCCGAGCAGATAGGTAAGCTACCTGCCCAAGAGAGGGAGAGGGCTGTAAACGAGGCCCGGAGGCTCCGCGAAAAGCTGCAGGCTATCGAGAGGGAGCTGTCGTCCCTGGAGGGGGAGAGGGAGAACATCCTCAGGAGGATCCCTAATATCATACATGAGAGCGTGCCTATAGGCCCTGACGAGACGTACAACGTTCCGGTGCGCTACTGGGGCAAGCCGCGCGTGCCCCGAGAGTTCCTCGAGGCGTTCCTCCGGGAGACTAGGGAGAAGGGATTCAACGTAGAGTACGAGGTCGCCGACTGGAAACCCGTCGGGCACGCGGACTTCCTAGAGGGTAAAGGGCTGACCAGCACGGAGAAAGCGTCCGAGGTTGCCGGCTCCCGGTTTTACTACGCGTTCGATGACCTTGTTTGGCTGGATATAGCCCTTACGATGTACGCTCTCGAGAGCCTGGCCAAGAAAGGCTTCACCATACTCCAGCCGCCCCTAATGCTTAAGCAGGGAGTGCTTGAGGGCGTGATCAGCTTCGACGACTTCAGGGACATGGTGTACAAGATAGAAAACGAGGATCTCTACCTGATAGGCACAGCCGAGCACCCCATAGCCGCTTTACACGCGAACGACGTCATAACCGAGAAAGACCTCCCCCTCCTCTACGCTGGCGTTAGCCCCTCTTTCCGCAAGGAAGCCGGGGCTCACGGGAAAGACATGAAAGGCATATTCCGCGTACACCATTTCAACAAGGTGGAGCAGTTCGTTTTCTCGCACCCCGATGAGTCCTGGGAGTGGCACGAGAAACTGATCAAAAACGCCGAGGAGCTGTGGCAGGGCCTGGGCATCCCCTACAGGGTGGTCAACATCGCTTCGGGCGACCTAGGCGTGGTGGCCGCGAAGAAGTACGACCTCGAGGCCTGGATGCCGGCTCAGGGGAAGTACAGGGAGATGGTCTCCTGTAGCAACTGCACTGATTGGCAGAGCTACAGGCTCAACATTAGGTACGCGGAGGTGAAAGGCGCGCCGAGCAAGGGGTACGTCCACACGCTGAACAGCACCGCGCTAGCTATCCAGCGCACGATAACGGCGATAGTTGAGAACTACCAGACACCCGACGGTTACGTGAAGGTGCCGAGCGTGCTGAGAAAGTACCTGGAGCCCGTCGAGCCCAGGCTAAAAGTCTTCGTTTTCTAAACGCTAACAGCTGGTGCAGTAGCATAAGTTTTTAAGCTTAAAGCCATAGTTCACGTCTGTGGAACTATGAGCACGCGCCCAGAGGAGGCTGGAAACATTAAGGTTGGGTCTTTCATAGTCATCGACGGGGAGCCCTGCAAGGTCGTGGAGGTTGAGAAGAGCAAGACCGGGAAGCACGGCTCGGCTAAAGCGAGGATAGTCGGCATAGGCTTCTTCGACGGGGCCAAGAGGAGCATCGTGGTCCCGACAGACGCTAAGGTCGACGTGCCGATGATCAGGAAATTCAACGCGCAGGTCGTTTCGATCACCGGAGACTACCTACAGCTGATGAGCCTGGATGACTACAGCACATTCGAGGTCCCCATGCCCGCAGAGGAGGAAATAAAGAGCAAGCTGTCGGAAGGAGCAGAAGTGGAAGTATGGGAGGTTATGGGCCGCTATAAGATAATGCGCGTAAGAAGCTAAAGGAGCAACCTTACAGCACACCTGCAACTACCCGCTGCTCTCTTGAAAACTCTGGTCTTCACCTTGTATTTGCTGCGAAAGCAAGCACTTCGTTTGGAGGATGACGCGGGTACAGGCGAGTTTTAAATAAAACCCTTGCCACTGCAATGAACGGTGATGACCCAGGCAGGCCGCGACTCCCTTCGAATCTACATGAGGAGGGAGAATGAAAGAGATCTTGAGTGCTGAGTTACTTCTCCACAGACTCCATGAAGTAAAGACAGGTCTCCCGGCAGATTACAGGTAACCAGTCTTATTAAAAAAAGACATCAAAAACGAGAAAGAACGAACTAGTATTACATGAGGATTAGTGTCCGTGGTTTCTGGTTCAAGACATTTTTTAACTACTACCGCAAGTTTCCCGGCGGAGGATCCCTCGCTAGGTACTTTAATCATGCATCTAGAGCCCTAGACGTAATGCCACGAGTCAGGGACTTGTGCGGCTACAGATTGAGGCCGAAATAGATCTGCCTCAATCATGCGACGAGGAGTCTAAGGACCCCGAAGTGCTTGACTAGTGCGCGTCACTGACGCGATCCGAGCGCTCTTTCAGCACAGTGGGTGGACTGCACCGCGAGGGCACACGTAGTTTGTAGGAGTGAAACGCGCGTAGGCGGTCAGTACATTGTGGCCCTTTTCCTGGCGAGCGTGAGGGAGAACCTAAGGAGCAGGAGGCCGAGGGGGACCAGTACCGCTGCCTGAAGAGCCAGCACTGCTAGGCTGGGTGCAACCTCAGGTAGCCTCGCCCCCCTAAGCATCACCTCCCTGACTGCGCCGATCACGTAGGTCTGAGGTAGCATGCTCCCTAGCAGCCTTAGCTCGCGGGGCAGGACCACGATAGGTACGTAGACCCCCGCCACCAGAGGGACCGCCAGCCTCACAAACCAGGAGATGGGCTCGACCCCCCTGTAGGAGCCGGCGATCCAGTACATTGAGGCGGAGATTAAGCCGAGGCCACTGCAGGCGATCACGCCGAGCAGGATTATTCCCACAGCGAGAGCAGGGTCCCCCCACGTAGAGACCGGGAAGTTGAAAAACGCTACCCCGATAACCAGGTACAGGGCGAACATCACTGCCTCCATAAGGAACCTCCAGCTGACCCTGGCGAATACGAAGGTGAGCGGCGATACTCCAGCCAGCTGTAGGTAATCCCTCCTCGAGAGGTGAACCCCTCCCAGCCCCACCCTGCCTAGGTAGAGGGCCCCTATAGCCTCGTAGTAGACTGTGAGGGCGCTGTCCAGGAACGTGTTAACCATAAGCCCTGAGATTATGAACGCCATGAAGTTGCCTCCATAGAGAGCGCTCGACCCCCCGAAGGCCAGGGCGTAGTACTTGAAGAGGAGCAACGTGAAGACCACCTGAAGGAGCTGGAATGGGATGTTCCAAACCCACCAGACCGCAATGTTAGATATCTCCTCGTAGTAGAAGGTGGCCAAGTGCCTCAGGTTAACCTTGACAGCCTCCAGCAGGAGCGTCGTCCTAGCCACCTGTCCCACCCACGTAGTAAAGGTACGCGTCCTCGAGGTTCGCTCTCCTCACCTTCAGTCTGATGATCTTAGCCCCCTCGGATACAAGCCTCTCCAGCAACCTGGGCAACACCTCGTCCGTGTTTTCAACCCCCAGCGCTACCTCGTACCTGCCCTCCTCGGGACTCAGATCCCTGAGGCTTACATACCTCACTCCGAGCTCCCTCAACCCCTCCAGCGCGGACCTCAGGTCGAAGAACGCGTTGTAGACCTCCATCTGCACGGACTCCTCAACCTTCGCCCGCTTTATCAGCTCCTCAACTCCCCCGTCCGCTACGACCCTGCCGTTCCTAAGAATGATGACCCTGCTGGCCTCCTCCTGGATCTCCAGGGGGTGGTGGGTAGCGTAGAGTACCGTGACGCCGAACTCCCTGTTCAGCTTGCCTAGGTAGTCCTTGACCGTCCTCACGGCCTCAGGGCTCAAGCCCATCATCGGCTCGTCGAGCAGGTAAACGGGGGTCCTCCTGAGGATCCCGATGAGCATGCCGACCCTGGCTTGCTGTCCAGTTGACAGGGACCCCAGAGGCCTGTCCATCACCTCTGAGAGCCCTAGCCTCCTGGCCGCCTCCAGGACCTCCTCGAGGTCTATGCCGAAGAGCCGCGACATTATCCTCAGGTTCTGCCTCACAGTGAGCCTGAGCTGGGCCCACGCGGTCGCCCCCACAACAGAGGGTATGTAGGTGACGTGCTTAACGACCTCGTCTCTATCCTTCTCGACGTCGTAGCCCATGACCTCCGCTCTTCCACTGGTCGGAGGGATTAAGGTCGCAAGGATCTTGATCAGCGTGGTCTTCCCAGAGCCGTTCGGGCCCAGAAGGCAGACAAACTCGCCCTTCCTAACCCTTATCGAGACCCCGTCCAGCGCGCGGACCTCAACCTCCCCCACGATGGCGCGCATGAGCACCTCGTACGGGAACCTCCCTCCAAGTGTCTCGTAGTAAACACCTGGGTCGTAGAACCCCCGGCTTAGTACCTTGTAAACCCTCGTTAGCCCCTCCGTGCGTATGACCTCACCGCTCACAGGACCCACCGGGGGTTTACCGCAATCTCACTCCTTAATGAGTCCACCCCCATTTTTGACTTTTGATTCTCACCATAGTTCTCCTAATCAACAATCATACGTGCCGTGGAAGTTTACGGCTGTGGAGCCAAGCTGACCCCTAGACGCCTGATCTATACTCCACTTTTCACCCTTGAATCGTCTCAGACACTATAGGCATCCGCTTCCTTCGAAGATGCTGGTAAGGCAAAGGTCAAAAGCTACGCTACGCTTTAGCACATGTGGCGAAAGCTTCTGGGAAGCCCTGCAGGAAGGGTGTTGTCGGCGGGACCTTCTCCCTGCTCCACGAAGGTCACAAGCTTCTCCTCGGTTTCGCGGCTGAGCGCTCCGAGAGCCTGCTTGTGGGTGTGACTGCGGACGAGCTGGCTAGGAGTAAGGGCCACCCTGTTGAGCCCTTCCGGGAGCGCGCCGACGCTGTCCTGAGGTACCTCAGCGAGGTGAGCCCCGGCTTAGGCGTGGAAGTCGTCGAGATCCACGATGCGTACGGGCCGGCGGTGGACGACGGGGAGGCTGACTGCATTTTCGTGTCGGAGGAAACGCTCCACGGTGCTTTTCTGATCAATATCTTGAGGCGGATTAAAGGCCTACCGCCCTTACGGATATACGCCGTTGAGATATTGACGGTTGGAGGGGTGAGGCTCTCCAGCACTCTCCTCTGGCGGACTAAGCTCGGGCGGAGATGAGCTTCGGTAGAACCTTTACTCTTAAAGCCTCCGCTAACGCCACCGCCAACGCCAAGAATGCCAGAAAAACGCCCAGGCCCACGACGCTCCTGTCCACTCCGGTGAAGAGCCTTGCCACCGACTCAGCCGCCACGACTATCGCTAAGAGTATCAGCCAGGTTGCGAGGATAATGGAGCCCACGACGCCGAGGACTCTCCCTAGCCTCACACGTATCACCGCGTCGGTGTAAGAAGGGCCGAGAGAACAGCTAGGGCCGCTGCGACGAGCTCGATCGCGACATAGGCTTTAGCCACCTCCTGCTCGCTCGAGGGGCCCCCCACGGCTAGTATGAGGCGCGTCAGGGATAGGGGGGCCTCTGGGTCGCTGTTCGCGCGCAGGGTCCCGTCGCTATCGACTAAGATAGGTCTCTTCCTCACCTCGCGGTGCTCCCTGAACCCCCTGAAACTCACCAGGATGAAGAAGCCGTTGAGAATGTGCGGAAGTAGGAGCGTCAAGGCTACGAACTCGAGGTGGTCGACGACCGCTAGTGCTCCGATGAGAGCTCCGAGAAAAAGGCTCCCGCTGTCCCCGTTGAAAACTCTCGCGGGGTAGGCGTTGTACCTGTAGTAGGCGAGTAGAGCTCCCAGCGTGATGAGCGAGAGGGTAAGGGTCGCCTCTCTGTTCAAGATAGCGCCTATGAGGGCGAGCGCTGAAAAGATGACGATGGAGGTTCCCGGGACCACACCGTTCATCACGTCCAGCATGTTCACGACGTTCGCAGCGCCCGCGACTGAGATAGGCATGAGGGCCCAGTATATTATGGTGAGCCTCAACCTCCCGATCAGGGGTAGCTCGGGCCTACCCCACTCTATCAGACCCGGGCTAGTGACGCCGACCACGAGTATTGGTAGTATCCCGAGGATGCTTAGGAGCGTCTTCACGGGGCCTCTCAGTATCTTAATGTCGTCGACGAGCCCCACGGCGAAGCATATGGCCGCGCTCGCGAAGGCCACCAGCACCCTAGCGGAAGCCGTGGGCTCGGCGGCCAGTGCTGTTAGGGCAACAGCCGCGGAGACGCCGAGGAAGAGGATCACACCGCCACTGTGAGCAACCTCTGGGCTCCCGGGCTTGTGGGCGTCCGGCCGCACGAGGCCGCGGGCTCTAAGGTAGCTGATCAGTGGCTCCGCTGTCAGCCTGACTAAAAGGAAGGAGATGAAAAGTCCCACTACGGGAACCAGGATGTTCATTAAACCACACCCATTTCCTTCGCCACGTAGCCTGCGATCACCGGGAAGATCAGCGTCGCGTCTCCGGGGACGGTAACGTGGGCGGCCTTTGGCTTCACCTTACCCCAGCTTATAGCCTCGCGCGTTCTAGCCCCGCTCAAGCTACCGTCCCACTCGGGCGCCGAGGTTATCGCGACGGCGTAGTCAAGGCCCTCCCGGAACTGCGCCCACCAGATGAGGTGATGCTTCGAGATGCCCCCGCCGAGCATTATCCCGCCCAGCTTCTCGGCCGCGAAGACCATCTCAGCTATTTTCCCCATATCTGCTACGACGTTGAGCTGTACCGGCTTCACCTCGGAGCTCGACCTGCTCTTCTCGTTGAAGGTGTATATAGCAGTCCCGAAGGCGGAATCGACCAAGCCCGGCGCAAACACGGGGACACTTTTCCGGAAGGCCTGCCTTAAAATGGAGTTTTCATCGGTGAGCCTCCTTCCCGCCTCGAGCGCGAGCTCGCTGGGGGACCACTCCTGCTTAATCCTCACTAGCTCCTCAAGCATCATGTGGGTGAAGCCCTCGATAGGAGGACCGTAGTTCTCGAAAGGTATGAGGATGTTCCCCAGCCTGTGGATTTCCAGCTCTAGCAGGAAAGCGTCATCGTACTCAAACTCGCCGACGTAGTACTTGTAGCCCTGCCCCCTCGCTATATCGTGGTCGTATGTGCCACCGGTGGTGATCACCGCTTGCGCCAACCCGTGCTCGATGAAGTCCGCTAAGAGACCTCTGAGCCCGGTTGCTACCAAGTTTGCTGGAAAGCTTAGAAAAACTGTAGCCCCGCTTCTGTACATCTCGAGCAGGGTCTCCACGCTCTTCACGACGTACCTAGTGGAGAAGCCGCCCACCTTCTCGAGCAGTTTGACCAGCCTGGCGGCATCCTCGACTGCGTCGAGCAGGGTTAGGTCTTCCACCGGGCGTGAGAGAAGCATGGACCTGTCGACCGCCATTCCTAGCGCACCTTCAAGGCGTAGATTCCGGGCTTCCGGATGCCTAGCAGTTTGGCCACCTGCGAGTTCTCGACATCCACGACAGCCACGAAGCCGTCCCAGTCATCGGAAAACTCGCGTCCCCCGCACACCGGGCATACTTCCACGTCGTCGTTCAGAAGCGCCTTGCAGTTTGTGCAGGCTTTTAGAGGTAGCTTTCTCTTAGGCACCTTGCTTCTCACCCCGAGCCCTCTCTATTAGCTCTTTGACGTACTCGAGTTTCCCGAGGTAAGGCTGACGCATCGTCAGGCGCACGCGCATGACCCCTCTCTGCTCGTCGTAGCCGACGCCTATGACGCGCGCCCGAACGATGTCCCCTCTTCTGATTATCCTCTTACCGCTCTCGGCTATGACGATGCCTTGATCCCTATCGTACATAACGTCTCTTGTCGGAAAAACCTGAGATTTGTGAACAAAACCATCAACAGCCCCGAGCCTAACGGTGATCCCTATGTTCTCTACTAATACGACCTCCCCTTCGACGACCTCCTGGTTTACAGCGCTAAACACTAATGCCGTGAAGCGGGCCTGGTGGTAAGAGCTCCCGTCGCCGAAGGTCAGGTATCCCTCCTCGGATGCCTCAGCATCGAGCACGGAGACTACGAGCCCGATGCCTTCAAGCACCCTGCCCTCAAAGCTCTCCCTAAGTATTTCCAGGGCTGCTTCTCTCAGCGGTTTACCGAAGAGCCGCGGAGGTATTCTTATCATGTCCTCAAACACTATCAGCTTGTACATAAAACACCAAATCCCCGTCATGCGGTACAATTTATATCATTTTTCATTGAAAAATGGCTACACCTCGCTCACAAGGTATTTTTTGACCTCCCGCGCTATAGCTCTCGCCAGCGGGACGGGCACAGCTTCCCCGACCTGGTTGAACTGGAGGTCTCTTCCACCGAGAAAAACATGGTGGTCCGGGAAACCCATCAGGCGCGCTTGCTCTCTGACCGTGAGAAGCCTGTCCTCGAACGGGTGTACAAAGCGCGAAGACCCCATGACGGTCGGGGCGACGCGGTACGGGTGAAGCCTAATTATGTTATGGAGCACTCTCCCCTTGTAGCCCCTGTACCTCACGAGGGGTTCACCCCATTTAAGCTTTGAGATTCGCTTAAACCTACGCGGGCCCAGTGGTACCGGCTCGTGGTTCGGTATCCCGTGGTAGGCGTCGGGCGGTGGTAAGTCTTTAATCGCCTCTAAGACGACGACCTTTCTCCCCTTAGGGGGGTTGATCGGTATGTTGGAGATGAAAATGCGAGTTCGGTGGGAGGGCGTGCCGTAGTCCTCAGCCCTCAGAATGTTGAAGTAGATTTTGCTGAAGCCCACAGCGGCGAACTCCCTCCTAAGGAGTACGTCTAAACCGTCGTCCACGATCCCTGGGACATTCTCCATAACGAAAACCTTCGGCTCGAGGTCACCGACTATTCTTATGAAATGCAGAACGAGGGAGCCGAGCGGGTCATCGTAGAGCCTCTCGTAAGGATCCTCTCTCCGCCGTGGATTAGCGCGTGTGAAGCCCTCGCATGGCGGACCACCTATCACGACGTCAGGTCTGCCTCCCAGGAGCTTCAAAATCTCGGAGGAGTGGACTTCGCGGATATCCGAGGCCAAAACTTTGGCTTCTGGGAAGTTAGCCGCGTATGTCTCGGCTATAACCGGCATGTTCTCCACTCCCAACTCTATCCTGAAGCCCTCTTCCTTGAACCCCCTCGAGAAGCCCCCAGCACCCGCGAAGAGGTCCAGCAGCCTGAACATACCCATGGTTTCAGAGCACGAGTAAGTTTTAAATGCGGCGCGGTGGCCTACTCGTACCCCCTCTTCTGTTTAGGCGGGATCTGTCTAGGGGTCCACCCGGCCCTCACCGTGGCCTTTCATGGGGCCTGTTTGACCCTGCCCCGCGGGGAGGGCATCCCACGCCTGCCTAGGCCGTCATCCCTCCCGGCGAGGAGTTCATTTCCATACGACCTAGGTGCCTTCGCCCTCCCACGGCGTTTCGCCGTGCCGCTTGCGCGGCCGCGAGCCACGGAGGGGAGGGGGTTCCACAGCCGGCCCGTCGCCGAGGCCGGCCGGCGCCCGCCCGGTAGGCCACCGCGCCGATTAATAACTGTATAAACACCGGCTTAAACTTTACATCTCAAACACCTGCCTAAAACGGCTTTTCGATTGAAAATGATAGGGGATGCCGCGAGGGGCCCGGCGGCATCCCCCGAGGTGGCCTGCGCCCCCTGCGCCGGTCCTCCGCACCTACCTCTCACCCCGAGCACCCGCGAACACACCCCGCCGGCCTTAGGGCCGCTCCCTCCCGGGCCTAACCCGCTTCGGCCTTCCCGTGCTTCACCCCTCCTACGAGGGGATTAGCACGGAGCGGGGTGTCCCGCGGACCCGGAGCGCACCCGTAGGTGCGCGGTCCGGGCGCGAGGGGCTTTCAGGCGCCCTCGGAGGTTAACGCCCCCCGCCATGAGCCCGTTTGCGGTCACAGGGGAGGGCTAGCCCCCCGGGGCTCCCGCCGGGCCAGTTATACAGTAGAGAAGGGGACTATTAAGAGTTTGCTCAACCCTCTTCACTCCTGCGCCTTTCACAGTGTAGGAGCGCGCTCTGGCTAGTACTTGCGTGCAGAGCAACAAGAGCCTTAAATTTAGGATGGAGTACACAGACTCGGTGATCGCGAACGCCTATTATAATACCCGTGCTCCATAACACCTCGAGCTCTCAGCGCCTCGCTGAGGTTGCGCGGACAGTCTACGGGCTAGGTTTCAACTACTTCGTCGTGACGAAGGCCGTGGGTGCAGCAGCCCAAGCGGGGGTTCCGGAGGCCCAAAAAGTAGCGTACAAACTCGGACGAAGCTTCATGGTTTTAGCGGATCTGGCTGAAGCCATTGAACTCTTAGAACCCAGAAAAGTGCTCCTCGTGATGCCGTCTAAGTACGGGGGCAGTAACTTAGAAGACGTTCTTGCTCAGGTCTTAAAAGAGACTGGGGAGAGCGATAAAGTGCTGCTAGTCTTCGGGGGCAGTGAACCGGGACTCTCTCTCCGCGAGCTAAAGATGGGCGAGAACGTGAGCCCTAAGGATGTAGAGGAGGACGTCGGGACGACAGCGCTCGTCGCTATAACACTCTACAAGGTGAAACTGCTACTTCGCGGGCAAGCGTAGCCTCGTAATCGGTTTTTTGTTCTTCCAGCTGTAGTTTCGGATTCTCTTCGATCGGCCGAACCCACAGTGTGCACAGTAACCCTTAGCTACGTTAAAGCTGTGGTGTCCACACCTCCGACACCTGATGTGTGTCTTTCCGCGCCCCTTCTTACCAAACGACGTAGTTCCTTTGACCACTAGAGCTCACCTCTACGCAGGCGCAGGGCTAATGAGAACTACATTATCGCCTCTTACAACGATTATGCCGTACTGCCTCGTCCTGTTGCTTCTAATCTCTTCAGCGTTTTCCAAAACTAGGTTGAGGTGATGGTCGTAGCCCTTGAGAATACCCCTTATCTCGCGTCCGCCTTTAAGCTTCACGAGTACGCTTTTTCCAACGCTCTCTGCTAGCAGATCAACCGCTCCCTCCATACTCCATGCCTGCATTTCTCTGCTCACCAGGCTTTAAAACCTTTTTGCGTTCACCTTACCCCACTTTCCTAGAGCGGATAAACTCAGGGTCTTCGGAGCTACATAAGGATGTTACGTGGAGCGCCGGGGCCGGGATTCGAACCCGGGCACCCCAGAGGGGCAGTGGATTTCACGCCGAGATCTCGAGTCCACCGCCTTGGGCCGCTCGGCCACCCCGGCTTCTGGTTTGAAAAAAGCGGTGACAAGATATAAAGACATCGCCTGACTCTCAACCAGAGGTTCCGGTGGATGGTTTTCTATTACCATCGTATTCCAACTGTATCGATTTTAAACGTTGGGCGGAAAATGTGCATTTTGCAAATTAGTAGTGGATAGAGCAAAGTTGGGTGGATTATGTCTATCGAGGAGATCTTCCATCAGTACCTGGAGTCGAGGATATTCAAAGATAGAGAGAAGCTGCTCCCGGACTACGTTCCCGAAGAGCTGCCGCACAGGGATGATCAGATAGTAACTTTAGCCAAAATTCTGGCTCCGGCACTCACCGGCTCGCGTCCCTCAAACATCTTTATCTACGGGCTTACAGGTACGGGAAAGACCGCAGTTACTAAGTATGTTCTCAGGAAGATAAAGGAAAAAGCCCAAAACAAGGTAGACTTCGTCTACATAAACTGTCGCCAGAATAACACGAGCTACCGTGTCTTAGCTGAGCTAGCGAAGCATCTGGGAGTAAAAGTTCCCTTTACGGGTCTTGCACTCGGAGAAGTCATGAAGAGACTGGTGCAGGGGCTCGAACGCCGCCGTGGCATATACGTGGTTGTCCTGGACGAGGTTGATAACCTTGTGAAAAGGAACGGCGATGATGTACTCTACTTCTTGACCCGTATAAACGAGGAGCTCGTAAACTCTAAGGTAAGCGTCATAGGCATAACGAACGACTTAAAGTTCACCGAGTTTCTCGATGCGCGCGTCAAAAGTAGCCTCGGCGAGGAAGAGCTTGTATTTCCACCCTACAACGCAGTGCAGCTCGAGGACATCTTGCGGCGCAGAGCTCGAGAGGCTCTGGGGGACGGTGTTGTTGACGATGAAATACTAAAGAAGGTAGCTGCTATAGCAGCAAGACAGAATGGGGACTGTAGGTTGGCTTTGGACATCCTCTTGAAAGCCGCCGATATAGCTGAGAGAGAGGGCGCGGACAAGATCACGGAGGTTCATGTGGACAAGGCGAGAAACGAGATTGAGAAGAACCTAGCAGTAGACATCATAAAAACGATGCCTCTTCACGTAAAGCTCGTGCTTGCAGCGATTTACCTCCTCTCAAGGGACGGCGGGACAAAGCTCATAACGACTGGTCTCGTGTATGATAAGTACAAGGAGCTTGTATCAAAAATCGGCATGGAACCTGTTACCTCGCGAAGGATAAGCGACGTCATCAACGAGCTCGATGTCGTGGGAATCATCAACGCCAGGGTAATCAGTCTGGGTCGCTACGGCAGGACAAAGGTAGTATCAATCGGCGTCCCGATGAAGAACGTGGAGGAGGGGCTGGCGTCGGATCCCATACTGAAAACCCTCCTGTCGATCTAGGTCAGGTCACCGCACGCGCAGAAGATTTCGTGAAGCATGTCGTAAAGCTCTTCCAGTCCAACGCCAGTGGTTGCTGAGAGGAGAGGTATTCTCGTGGCGAGCTTGTAGTCATCAAGCAGTTCCAGTATTCTCTCGGATATTTCGCCGATTATTCCTTCACCCGTTTCTTTGACCTTCAATCGTAGGTACTCGTTGTCCTTAAATAACCTTAGGTCCCCTTCAACGAGGTCAGCCTTGTTGATAACCGGGATAACGTCCACGCCCAACCTCAGGCTCGCGATTAGTGAGAGAAGCTTGAGAGAGGTGACGTCTTGAGCTTTTCTCGTGAGTGTGGGGTCCAGTATGACGACTCCTATGATGTAACCCAACTGCTTGAATTCTCTGATAAACCTCGGTCCAAACTCCCTGAAAAGGAAGAGCTCCATTTGCCCTGGCGTGTCGACAAGTATGTACGGAGCTGGGAGCTTTGAGGTTCTTTCAGCAATTTCGCGGAGATAGCTACAGGCTATCTCAATGCTCTTTATCAGTGCACCGTTAGGTCCGAGACCATACTCCCTCATTACCTTCTCCGTGGTCACGTACTGTCGTATGTCTATGTCAGGCTCATAGGGAAGGAACTCTGCTCCTGGATCCAGGTTGATGTACGCTGTAGGCGTGAGCATCTTGCTCCAGAGCCAACGTCCAAGCGAGGCCGTCAGTGTCGTCTTTCCGCTACCCGCCGGACCTATGAAAAGAACAATGTTTTTCATAGCCTCCCCCTTCACCACAGAGCCTCTTCAGATAAAAAAATGCTTGGGGTTACCGACCATCTTGCACTCCGCGGAAGTAATGGCTAACCGCTAAAATCTTGTCAGAAGTTAAGCGCACTCTCTCGGCGATGTCTTTATATCTTGTCACCGCTTTTTCAAACCAGAAGCCGGGGTGGCCGAGCGGACCAAGGCGATGGCCTGGAGTCCTCAGAAAGCCATTACCCCTCTGGGGTGCCCGGGTTCGAATCCCGGCCCCGGCGCCACTTTGAAAAAACTCCTAGTTAGCCTAGCTTAAACTTACGCTTTCTCACCTGCCGAAGACCGACGGAAGATTTATCAACTCTCGGCATTTCAAGAAAAGCGAAGCCCCGGTCGTCTAGCCCGGTCAACCTGCGCGAGGGCCGAAAGGATATCGGCCTTTCGAGGCACAATACCCCGGAGAAAGCCGAGGATCCCGGGTTCAAATCCCGGCCGGGGCACTTTCTCACAATTAAACTGGCGATGGACACAATAGGTAATTCGCGGAAACTCCCTGTTGCAAGGTAAGGGAGATGCGCCTTTGGGGAAAGCTAAGGCTTGAATTCCCAGTTCCACATCTCGCTGGCGAGTTTGCCATCATACATGAATTTAGATACCTTCCTCTCAGCGTCAGCCACCCGTTTGCTGTGCAGTGAAAGAAAGTTGTTTATCCTCTTTACCAGCTCGGCCTTACACTCACCGCACAGAAGCTTGCCGGTTTTGCACGCCCAGTACCTTTCTTCTAGCTTCTTATCATCCTCTTCAAAGAGTAGAGTGTACCAGTGAAAAACCGTGCAGACCTCGGGCGCGCCACCGAGCTTCCGTTGCTCCTCTACGGTGGCGCGACCGCCGGTGAAAGCATTCATGATCTTCCTCTTTACAGCTTCTGGAGAGTCATTCAGCATTATAGCGGTTTCCGGTTCAGACGCGGACATCTTGCTCTCGGGTCCCGTGAGCCCCCACGCGAGCTTAGCCAGGATCTCGGAGGTTTTAAACCTATTTAACCGCGGCGCGATGTCGCGCTGGAGCCTGAAGTAGGGGTCCTGGTCGATGCCACAGGGTATCAGGGGGCGCTTCTTCTCAAAGAGCGTTGGTACTATTTGAAGAGCTGGGTAGAAAATCAGCCCTATGCTTGTCTCTCCGTCGAAGCCGAAGACTGCTCGAGCCGTTGAAAAGTTTATGTGGCGTGCCACTAGGACTGCAGGCTTATACATTCTGCCTATGTACTCGGATTCTCTGAATATGAAGGTCTTGTTCTCGTCGAAGCCTAGAGCTGCGATGTTCAGGATGTCCTGCTTCACGTAAGGCTCCACTTCCTCTAGCGATTCCACTTTCTTGGCGAGGAACTTCTCCTCGTCGGGTATCTCGATATATACGTTCACGTTGAACTTCTCCTGAAGCCATCTCGTCATGATAAAGGGGACGATGTGCGCTATGTGCATAGGTGCCTTACTCGGAGCTCGGCCAGTGTAGAGGAAGAACCCCCTCCCGCTCAAGTAATCCTCGAGCACTAGTCCGAGGTCGCGGTGCGCGAAGAAGAACCTTCTGCGAAGCAGAGGGTGAAGTTCCCCGGTGATCTTTCTTATCTGCTCTAGGAGAGGCTCGCTTATCTTCTCAACACCGAAATCCTCCACAAGCTTATCGTAATCTATCTTACCTTTAGCCTCCCATGGGGTAACGCTGTAGTCCCCGTATGACATCTTCACGCAAATGGTATGCTGGATATTTATCTTCATCGACTCCAGTCGTTCATACCTAGTAGGCTTCCAGCGAGAGCACCTCTTTTCTGCCCCACCGGCCTCCCTTAAAGTCGCCGTCATCCTTTACCGGCCTTGGGGTTGCTCTACGTGGGCAGCGCACCGCCAGGATCTTCGAGTAGCCGCGCCCCGGCGGGTCCCATAGGGGGCACGGCAAGCAACGCAGAGCAGGGATTTTTGCGATCCAGGGCTGACCCAAGGGATATAATGTGAAGAGTTTTATAAAGCGGGCCGGCCGGGATTCGAACCCGGGACCTACGGGTTAAGAGCTTCGACCCGGCGTTTAAGTCCGACCGCCGCTCTACCTAGCTGAGCTACCGGCCCCCGCCGTGCCTTAAGAGCCCTTAGGGTATTAATTTTTTTCTCTTGCCTTTAGAGGAGCCGGATTCGCCTTTGCACCGTGAAGCTTATTGGCTGAACCCCAGCTGTCATAAGCGCATATATAGTATCTTCTGAGGCGAGGTCGGCTAACCCTCTCAGACTTGTTATTACCGAGTTCGAGTAAACGGGCACTTCAGGCTCGTAGAGCGAAACCACCACCGGTATCATTCTGTACTCTCCCGGTTGTATGTCGTAGGCTAAGATGCCTGCTTCCAGCGCTTTGGACAAAACGCTGCACCTCTCGTGCTGGGCGTCCGCGGCTCTCCGTAGCATGCCTTCACGCAGGCGCTTCCACCGCTTGCAGTCGACGCAGAGCGACAGTCCCTTTTTAAATGCAAGCACGTCGACTTCGAACCTCCGACCCCTGAACTTAAACCTGACTGTCCTGTACGTACTGTAGCCCGCTTCGCGAAGCGCGTAAGATACGAGCGCTTCTAAATCACTCCAACCCGAGTTCAGGGCCAGCGAAACCACGTCGTAGCCTGCCCGCCAGGCTTTAATCAGAAAGGCTTCAAGCGGCTCCCTGATAACCCCGTCCTCAACGTTCACGCGCAGATTCCTGAGAATCTCTTCGACGAACTCGCGATCGACTCCAACCCCCTCAGAGATATCCGAGATTTTCACCAAACCATGCTGTGAAAGGTAACGTGCAAGAAAAGCGAGAACAACTTCCGCCCTCAGGCGAGCGCCCAAGAGTGTTTCACGCCTAAATTATTATTGAAGCCATTGGAGGTAGCTTAGGCCACCTCTCAGCTGCCTCCTTAGCCAGAGGCCCCCTTATCTCAGTCCCTTTCGGCTCCCCCTCAGGCGTTATGATCACGACAGCGTTATCCTCGAATGCTATCCACGTTCCGTCTGCTCTTCTGTAGGGCCTCCTCTGCCTGATAACTATGGCTCTCATGACCTGCTTTCTGAGCTCAGGCTTACCGGCACGAATTGAAACCACAACGACATCGCCTACGGCCGCCCCCGGAATCCTCCTCCACACAGCCTTATAGTGAGGAACACCTATGACCTTCGCAAGCGTTGCGCCGGAGTTATCCGCAACCTTTACGAGGCTCTCCATGAAAACGCCTGGGGTGAGGCCGAGTCTGTAGGACACTCCAACCGTCTTAGGACCTCTCTTCGCCATTCAAATCACCTAGGCCTTACCGAGCACCACAAATGATATAGACTTCGCAAGCGGCCGCGTTTCACCTATTATCACTTCATCTCCAGGTTTAACGTCTATGCAGGGGGGCACTCGGACGTGTTTTTTCGTCCTGCGGCGCTCGTACCTTTTGTACTTCGGGTTGTAGTGGAGGTACTCGTGTACAACGACAGCTGCCCTGTTCATTTTCACGTCCTCAACTCTGACCCTAAGCAGTTGTCCTCTGACCGAAAGAGTGCCATGCCAAGGGCACAGGGGATCATCGCACTTCTTCTCGGGAGGGTTTAGCCCCGGAATACCTACATGCCTCTTAGCCATGCCCAACACACACCTCTCTCACTCTATGCAACTGGTTTTTAAATTTTTGCGGTGCGAGACCCTACCACGCGCGGTAAACCTTCTTCATCCTCTCTTCAGGTCTTCCCACAAGAAACCTACCGTCCACCAGAACCTTAGTACCATCGGGCAGTGTGAAGCGGAAAACCGCCTGAAACTTCAGGACAGTTCTCTTCTCACCCCCAGGCTCACCTATAACCAGCGTATTTCTAGTTTCGTCGAGCACCAACCCCTTTATCCCAATAAGGCTTGGATTACTAGCCTCTACAACCTCTGCTTGCAGTCCTATCAATTCATGACGCAAAATATTCCTCGGGGTTATCCTCATGTTTTCTTCCATGCTTCCAATAATTCATCTTTAAAGTTATCGACGCTAGCCTGCCTCATCCACCCCATCCGTGACCGGACACGCAACCACTCCGAGAATTTTCCATCGCTGAAAGAGCTCCTATAAGCTGCTGAACAGAAGGTGCTACCTACTGCTTCTTTCGAGCCTCTTCCCTCTCAACGGTGAGGATCATCGCGATGGTTCTCTTCGTCTTCCTTATAAGAGCTGGTTTCTCCAGAGACCCTCTCATCGCTTGAGCCTTCAGCCGTGCGAGCTCCGCCCTCAGCTCAGCGAGCTTTTTTCTCCGGTCTTCCGGGCTAATGCTCCTTATTTCGTCAATGCTCATTAGCCCCTTAGGCATAAAACCACCCTCACGTATCACCATTTTAACTTTTACGGACCTCTTCCACCGCTGCCTGAGGAGCTTTTAGCTCGATGCTGTCGGGCATTCTTTCAGGCTTCATGATGCGTACCTTCACACCATACATCCCGAGCTTCAGGAGCACGTGCACGCAGGCTTCATCGACCAGCTCCTCCCCTGGTTCACCTGACTTAGGTAGATACCCTCTCGTGAAGCGCTCCGTTCTGTGCCTCTGGCTTGTCAGCTTACCGCTTATAACGACTTCAGCGCCCCGCGCGCCCGCAGCCATAATCCTGTTGAGGGCGACCATCGCAGCCCTCCGGAACTTCACACCCCTAACCAGGGCTCTAGCAATCCTGTAGGCCATTATCTTGGCGTTGAGGTCCTGGTTAGGCACCTCCACGACGTCGATCTGAGGGTTTTCGAGACCAAACTCCTTCTCCAACACCTCAGCCAAAGCCTTAATGTTGGCACCTCGCCTACCTATGACCATCCCGGGTACTCCCGCGTAGATGATAACTTTCGTGCCTATCGGCGTCTTGAAGAACTGAGTGTGCACGTAGTTTGCCTTCGCGAACTGCCTCTGGATGTACTCGTGAAGCATCATGTACTGGAGGCCTTGCTTCACAGCCTTATGCGCTGTGGACGACATTTGACCACCTTTAAGTCCGCTCCTCGCCAATCACTTCAACGTGAACTAGCTGGTCGTAGTATGGCGTCGCCCTTCCAGGGGCCCTTGGAAGATAATTCCTGATCTTGAAGCTTTGATGCGCGGCTGCATGAACTATCCATAGATTCTCCACGTCTAGACCCTTAAACTCCGCGTTGTTCTCCAGGTTATCCAGCAGGGCCAAAAGCTTCTTAGCAACTTTCACCGGGTACCTTCCGGGGCCACCAATCCCCCTCTTGTGCCCAACCTTCCCGTTGAACTTTCTGAAGGGCACAGGCCTTTTCATTGAAGCTATCTCTTCCAGTATCTTCTTAGCCTCACTGAGCTTCTTGCCCCTGATCAGCCTCAGAGTCTCGACGGTGGCCTTGTAAGACATGCTTACATCCCTGAGCGAGGCTTTCGCCGTCCTTGAAGGGTCCAACTCGACACTATATCGCCACGTAGGCATACCCCAACTTCATCTCCGACTACTCGACACAATATAAACGTTTTTTCAAGCCCACAGGCAAGCAAGCTGCTCATAGAAACGCTTTAAAACCAGGCACTTGTACTACTCCCATCAGGGGCCGTAGTCCAGCCTGGTAGGATGCCTGGCACGGCACGCGTGCCGCAGGATTCGGGATCTCTAGGCGGGAACCCAGGTGGTCCCGGGTTCAAATCCCGGCGGCCCCACTCCACATACATTTGAGGGGCGCTAACAATCATACTCTCGTGACTCACAAATTTTATGCATATACGCATAACCGTAGTAGCTAACCGGCCCTAACATTCACTTGAAAGTCACGACCTCATTCGCCTCGACTGGCGGGCCCGCCGGGACTCGAACCCGGGACCTACGGCTCCGAAGGCCGCCGCGCTTCCTAACTGCGCCACGGGCCCATTTTCGGGGGCGTCGTGTCACCTCCTTGTCATCACTCATCGGTTGTCAACGCTTAAGTCATTCGCCCTCCTAATACTACCTTCAATGTCGATAAAAATCTAATGGACTTAAAGGAGGATGATCGCTGGCCTGGCTGGAAGGGCGAGGTGCGCCTTAGCCATGCCTTCAGCCTCCTCCTCGCTCAAGACCCTTACTTTAAGGCCCGTCATCTGCTCGAAGAAAGTCACCGCGTCTCTTAAGGCCCTCTCCTCAATCGCCGGACTAACCAGGAGGTCCAGGACCTCGGCGTTCTTGGCGATAACCTCCACAAGCTTAGACGCCTCTCTCCTGGTATCCTGAGGAAGGTTCTTCAGGGCCTCGCGTATCGCGAGCTGAACTTTTCCGTAGACACCGACACCCTGCTTTACCTGAGTGAGAAAGTCGTACTTCCACCGCGCTGGGAGGACCAGTGCCACTTCGCGCACGTTCTCGCTTTTCACCACTCTGAGGAGCTCCTGTATGTCCTCAAGCACTCTCTGAACTATCTTCTCCGCCTTCTCGACCTCTTCGTTTATCTTGTCGAGATCCGGTTCCGGCCAGCGCTCCTTCACTATGAGCGTGCTCTTCCCGATCTTCTCCCATATCTCTTCAGCGACGTGAGGAGTTATGGGAGCGAGTATAAGGGTTTGAACCTCGATGAAGCGCTTGAGAAGCTCCCTGTTTGGAGCCCCCCTGCGCCTCAAGTACCACTTGAAGGAGTTCTGGAGGTTGAAGAAGCCCTCCGTCACCACATTCTTCGTGTTGAGCTTCTCGTACTCCTCTCCAACGTACTTCAACGTGCGGTTGAGAACGCTCTCGAACCACTCGTCTATGAACTTCCTCTCGTCGTCGCCCCTGCCGTAGTTCTCAATGGCGAAAGCGTACCACTCGTAGAGAAGATCAACCGCCCTGGAGGCGAACTCCGGCTCGAAGTTCCCGTCATCGAGGCCTGTGTTGCCAGCGTAGGCGTTGGTGAGGCGCGTGGCGTCCGCACCCCAGTACTCCAGAGCCTCCCTGAGCAGGATGAAGTTCCCCTTCGACTTGGACATCTTCTCTCCCGCAACGTTGATCCACCCGTTCACGGCGATGCCCCTCGGCCAGTGCTCCGGAGGGAAGATGGCCACGTGGTGCATGATGAAGAACACGAGGTGGTTCGGTACCAGGTCCTTGCCCGAAACCCTGAGGTCCACCGGGTACCAGTATAGAAACTCTTCCCGCATCCTCTTGACGAGGTCGGCGCTGACCCCGAGCTTGCTCGCGACTTCTTCGGCGCTCCCCTTCCCCAGGAAGATGTAGTCGAAAAACGCGTTGTCGAGCTTTTCCCATCTCAAGCCGTGGTCTTCGGGGTGCTGAAGGTACTTCGCGATAGTGTAGTACGCCATGTAGATCGTCGAGTCGCTTAGCGACTCGAGAACCCACCTGTCATCCCACGGTAGTGGTGTGCCGAGCTCGCGTTCATGCGTGCAAGCCCAGTCCTCGTACCAGTCTACGAGTCTATGAAACTCCTGCCTTATCTCTGGCGGCAGGAATACCATCCTGTCGATGCATTCGTGGGCCTTCATCTTCCACTCCCTGTCGCTGTACCTGAGGAACCACTGATCCTCGACGATCTTCACGTGCGTGCGAGATCCGCACCTGCAGAAAACAGGCCTTGGGAGGGTGAAGTGCCTCACAGCAACTCCCAAGCCAACCAAGTGGTCTATGACCTCCTCCTTGACCTCAAACACCCTCCTGCCGCCCCACTTCTGGCCGTAGACTTCAGCCTTCAGAACCCCGTTGTAGAACTCCTTCGAGTACACCTCCCGTGTTGCCTCCTCCAGCTTCTCTGTCTCACCTTGATACCTAGCCCCGTGCTTCCTGACCGCTGTTTCCGCAGGATACGGTCCGTATCCCTCCAGCTCGATCAGGCTCACGGGGTGCACCGCCTCCAGTACAGCGGGGTCCAAACCGTATTTGTCGAGAAGGTGCGGGTCTCTCTTCAAGTCCTCAAGGGCTACCCAGTCGAATGGAGCGTGCGCAGGTACGGACATCACGACGCCTGTCCCGATGTTGTGCGCGACAAACACGGCCGGCAAAACCGGGACCCTCCAGCCCGTGACAGGATTCAGCGCGTAGCGCCCGACGAGCTCTGCCCCTTTGACGCGCCCTACGACGCGGACGGTGTGACCCTGGTCTTGAAGCTCTTCAGCACCGTACTGTCCCAGAACCCACTTTTCCCCGTCTACATCGGCTACGATATACTCGGCATCTGGATTTACCCAGATGTTCACAGCACCCCACACGGTCTCGGGCCTATACGTCATACAGGGGTACACGAGGCCGTCCTCGCCCCTGAACTTGATTATGACAACCTCTTCTGGCCCTATGCCCGCGTACTCATCGGGCCTGTCGTGGTCCCCCACTACCTTCTTCTCCTTGGGGCACCAGACAACGGGGTGACTGCCCTTTGTTATGAGCCCCTTCTCCCTGAGAACCGTGTACTGCCACTGTATGAACTTGTTGTAAGGGGGGTTAAGGTAAGTTGTGAAGAACTCACGCCTCCAGTCGATCGACAAACCGTACCTGCTAAAATCTTCTCTGAAGCCCCTAGAGAAGAAGCGCACCCAGTATTCCGGGTCTTTAAACTTTGGAATATCCTCCTCGCTGATGCCCATGGACTTGAGTATGCTTATCTGCTTCGGATCACCCTCCCTAACTCTCAGCGCCGCGGCAACTATAGGCCCACCCGTCGCGTGCCAGCCTTGAGCGAAGAGGACGTTGTACCCCCTCATCCTCTTGAAGCGGGCTGCGATGTCAACCCTGAGTACTGTGTACGCTGTCCCCAGGTGGGGGTACGAGTTAATGTAGGGGTACGGAAACGTCACGAAGAACTTGGGCTTCCCGGGTTCGGGATCCGCCTCGAAAACCCTAAGCTCGGCCCAGCGCCTCTGCCACTTCGCTTCAACGCTTTTCAGAAAGTCCCTCTTCTTCTCGTCGACGCCTGGGAATTTAAGCCTGCTAGCAATGGAGAGCCACCACCCCACTCAAAGGTTTAAAACTAAAAAACGTTTTCGCCCCTATCGCCTGACCCGCCCTTTTGAACGACGCCCAGATAGTCGTAAATGTCTCCCTCCTTGACCATGTCCTCATAAACCTTCCAAACGCGCTTAGCCGTCACGAGCCCTACGAAGAAGCCCTTCTCCTCCAGCGCCTCCTTAACGCGATCCACGAACTCCTCCGGCTTTACGAGTGGGTGCTTGGAGAGAACCTCGAGTATGCTCTCCCTAATGTCCGTGTTGTGAGGATACGGCTTTTTACTCACGGTACAGCGTAGTGCGCTATGGTTATTAAGTTATCTCACCGCTTTTTCCATGTGGAACTGCTGAGGCGGCTTCACGAGCTTGTATACTCTAAAGTGCACACGCCTGTAACCGCCGGCCTGTTGCCAAGGGTTCTGAGACGTTACGTTGCGATAAACCTGTACGATGGCGCTCTCCTGGCCTTGGGCGTCCTCACGACTTCCACTCTTCTCGGGCTACCACCCTGGGAAACCGTGCTGAGCGGACTGGTGATAGGGACGTCGTCCGCTATTTCGGGCTTCATGGGAGCGTTCCTCGTGGAGAGCGCTGAGCTCAGAATGGAGCTGAGGGAGCTTGAAAAGCACCTCTTCATAACCCTCGGTAGGCGGCAGGTCTACGTAGCTGGGCTCATCGTAAGCGCAGTGAACGCTTTGAGCACCCCGGCGCCAGTGCTCTTATCCCTCATGCCCTACCTACTCGCACACATCGGAGTCATCGCACCTCCGCTGGCACTCGTAGCAGCCCTAGCTATGACCTTCACGTCGCTGGTCTTCCTCGGAGTCTGGCTAGCCAAGATCGCCGGCGGGGGGAGGCTGAGGTATACGCTAACCGTGCTAGCCTCAGGGCTTGCGATACTGCTACTGGACATAATCCTGGGCCGTCACTAGTTTTTTAAACTGTCCTTGCTCTAACAAGGGTGTGAGCAAAGAGCCGTCGATAACGCGCATGCTGATCGATGCCCTCAAGCCCCGTGACGTCACAGTAGTGGATATCGCGCGATCCCTGATCAGCCTCGAGAAGGTAAGCAGGGTTGAAATCAATGTGGCAGAGGTCGACGTCAAGACAGAAACCCTGAAAATCAGCATTAGCGGTACAGGCATAGATATCAAGGAGATTGAAAGGACCCTTGAGAAGCATGCCACAGTGATCAGAAGCATAGACTACGTTGTAGCTGAGAAGTGATTCGACTGTGAACCTCGGATTTTACCTCACTCCGGTAACACCGCCTCTCTTCGGCCGCGAGGGTAAACCTGAGGACGACATCGTCGTGCTAGGAATACCCTTCGACGGCGCAGCCTCGCGTATCCCAGGTCAGAGGTTTGCCCCAAGGAAGGTGCGTGAGGTGTCCGTGGAACTCGAGACCTTCTCACCCGAGCTGGGGGTCAACGTGGAGGAAATCGGCTATCGCGACGCGGGAGACCTGCCAGTGGTGACGGACTACGCTGTGATGCAGAACTTTACAACAAAAGTTGTAGAGGAGCTACGTGATAGCGGGAAGTTGCCTATCGTCATCGGGGGAGACCACTCTGTAACCTTTCCCGTGGTATCGACGCTCGCTGCGAGATCCGAGGAGCTGCTCGTTTTGGTCTTCGACGCGCACATGGATCTCAGGGACGAGTGGCCTTGGGGTGTGCGGTTATCCCACGCGACGGTTATGAGGAGGTTGCTTGAGTCGTCGGGCAGTGTCTCCGTTGCCTACTACTCTCCACGCGCTTTCTCGAGAGAGGAGTACGAGTACGCAAGATCTAGCAGCAGAGTTAAAATCGTCAGGAACGCCAGAGAGCTACGGGAGCTGGTGGAGAGCTCGGAGAAAGTGTACATTTCCCTCGACATTGACGCAGTGGACCCAGCTTACGCACCAGGAACAGGCACACCTGAACCCATGGGGCTCGCCCCTCAGGAGGTCGCTTCCGCTCTGCGGGTTGCCGTGAGCCACGCCCAAGAGGTCGCGGGCTTCGACGTAGTCGAAGTAAACCCTCTAGTTGACTGCAATGAGATAACTTCTCTTTTAGCCGCTAAGCTGGTGATGGAATTCCTCTTCGCGTGCTACAGGTACGAAAAGTGCGGAGCAAGGCAGGCGCGGGTAAATTTCTCCTAAAGGGATAACTTATCCGCGGATAATTTCTCCGATTCTCAAGTCAGAAAAAGGAGCAAGGGGTACAGCGCGAGCGCGATCACCGCTAAGACTAAACCATCCCTGACGTTGAGCCTTGTAGCCGCCGATAACCCCTTCAGCTTGGTGTTATCCATGAAGAAAGAACTCACCGGGTAGACTCCGTAGAGTACGCTGCATTCCCTCATGTTGTTCTTAGCCTCCTCCAAGCACTTCACGCTTTTCTCCAAGAGGGCCTCCTCGTTAAAGGTCCCGACAGGGTAGTAGTCGACCCCCTGGAACACGCCTGTTAGTACGTGCGTATCCGTGGTCCCCACGAGAAGGTAGTCGACGCGCTTGCCAACCTCTTGGAGGAGCCTAGCCTTGAGTTTGGGCGTCATGTTATTTCCATCAAAGCTAATAACTCCGACAATCTTACCCCCCACCTCTACAGCCAAGCACGCGATGCCAGCTTTCCCAATACTGACGCCGTCACTGAAGCCGATCCACGCGAAGCCCGCTTTAAGTTGCCCTTCGGCCACGCTTGCCTCCAGCGATTCTTGTATAGTTCGCAGCACCTCCAAGTAGAGCTCGGGTGCACTGTCCGGGGACTCCGGCAACTGCAGGTAGTCTTCACTGATCATGTTGTGCAGATCCGCGAGAACTACCCCCTTTCGCTCGAACTCTTCTCTGAGAGATGGCGGCAAGTCTTCCATGGGGACCTGCGGGTCTAAGAGGCACAGAGAGACCCCTGGGAGTCTTATTGCTAGGCTACTAACAAGCTTCCCTTGAGCCAGGCCGAGACGGACAGTGGACGGAAGCTCCTTGAGGGACAGGGCACCGCAGACTTCTTCCGCTACTCTGTCAACTTCACTGCTCACAGCTAAATTCTCCCCGTGACCCGCCGGTGCCTTGAGAAAGAGGGTCGGAGGGCACTTCGTGACGACTTTTTCTGGAAGCGTGCTACTTCCTAGGGTTCTCAAAGGTCCCGGGTGAACCCCGGATACAACGAGCCTGCCTATCACCTCGCTTCCACTCCTGAAAATGAAGACGTGAATAGGAACGGTCTTTCTAGTAGAGGAGGCTTTAATGCACTCCTCCACCTCGTCCTTCTCCCCCGAGAGCGTGTACCTGAGGAAGCCTCTGAGGTATTTAAGCCCCCCAACACCGGCAACCTGCCTCACCCTTTTATCGATGGTGAGAAGAACCGGGAGCGCCAGCAGAGCATAGAGAACGAGTACCGTTAGGGAGGCGTATGCGTAAGTCGGAGCGAAGAGATACGTGAGCGCTAGGTAGACAGACAGATACAGGATGAGTGCGCGCCTCCTGGCCACGGCGATGAACACGAGGAAAGACAAGAGAACCGTGACCGTCGACGCGGCAACAGGCGGCTTTTTAAGAAGAATGAGTGGCAACAGTAAAAGGAGATACACTAGGAAAAAGCCTAGAGCCCTTCTCGGGGTTAACACACTCCGGTCAGCGAGTACCGATACCAAGTAAGGCAAGCCTGTAGTAAAAGCGCTTGTGAGAAAAAGCCGCACATCATAGCCGACCGCTGGGGCAAGGAGGAGCTCAAGCATAAAGATGCCGGCAGTTGCGGAGAGCACCAAACTGGTTCCCGGTAGCCTAAAGAGCCACTTGTAACCCTTCCTGAACCCCTCAAACTTCGAGTCCGTCATTCAAAAGCCTAGAGCTCACTTCTTCTCGATTAAAAAAGTTTAACCACCGGCTCGGCTCCCAAGTCAGAAAAAGGAGCAAGGGGTACAGCGCGAGCGCGATCACCGCTAAGACTAAACCATCCCTGACGTTGAGCCTCGCCTCGGCGCTGAAGAGGCTTCGCTCAGCCGGTCTCGTCAGGGAGGCTGATGTCAGCGACATGCGCTACCTCTACCTGGCAGGGCAGGCCGAAGGCGCGGAGCCCATGAATATTCCGCTAGGGCCCTGGATCAGTGAAGGGGTAGATGAGCCAGGCGCGGCCGGTGGCCTGGAAAACCTTTAAAGCACTACTGTTACGAGAATAGCACGTGTGTACTCAGCTAACAGTCCTTGTGAGAGGTTAAAGGACATAGGCGTCATATTCGTGCAGCCGCTTTATGAGCAGAATATCGGCTATATAGCCCGCTGTATGAAGAACTTCTGCCTCTCGGAGCTCCTTCTCGTGAAGCCAAGGTGCTCATTGGGGGTTGAGAGCATAAGGTACGCGATGCACGGAGCAGACGTTATTGAGAAAGCTAGGGTCGTCGACAGCTTCGAGGAAGCCATTAAGGAGTTTGACCTCGTGGCATGCACCACAGGTGTGAAGGGAAGCGGCGTCCTCAGGAGATACTTATCGCCCCGTGAGGCCGCCGAGATAATCGCTGGGAGTACTGGTCGCCGCGCCATTGTTATCGGCCGCGAAGACTGGGGGTTGACGAACGAGGAACTTTCACTCTGCGACCTGGTGGTCACCATAGAGGCTAACCCGGACTACCCCTCCTTGAACGCTTCTCACGCGGCGGTGATCGTCTTCTACGAGATATTCAATGCTCTGGTGCGAATCCCCAAGCCGAGGGTCGAGCGCCCAAGGAGAGAGGAGGTCGAGAAGCTTCTCGAGTACATCGACCTCTTAGGGCTAGAGCTGGGCTACGACGACGCCAGACGCGAAAAAGCGAAGCTCATAGTAAGGCGCCTCGTCGCCGAAACCATGTTCTCTGCCCTCGAGCTGAGGGTGTTGCTCGGCTTCTTCGGTGATAGCTTAAGGAAAGTTAAAAGTTGCGGAGAACGGGCGCACGCATGGGAAGCATAGGAAAGCTTATATCACCACTTTCCAAATGCGTTTACGGGCGTTAGGTGATATAGCATGCCGCTCAGACCTGGCAGGTGTTACAGGCACTTTGGCACGCCACCTTACACAAGGCTCGAGTACATTAAGAGCAATCCCCCAGTACTTATACCGAAGTTTGACCTAGGCAACGCTCAGGGGAAATTTAACACCACCCTCAAACTTGTAGTCCTCAAGCCCGGCCAGATCAGGGCCAACGCGCTCGAGGCCGCTAGGCAACACGCCAACAAGTACCTCTCATCGAAAGTCGGAGACACGAACTACTTCATGAGGATAGCCGTTTATCCGCACCACATCCTGCGTGAGAACAAGATGATGGCAATGGCAGGCGCTGACAGGCTTCAGGACGGCATGAGGCTGTCCTTCGGCACACCTGTGGGTAGGGCTGCTAGGGTTGAAACCAATCAGCCCATAATAATAGTCAAGGTGGACTCCAAGAACCTCGAGCACGCCAAGGAAGCTCTGAGGAGAGCTGCCTCAAAGATACCTCTCCCAACACGTATCGTGGTTGAAACGGCTGGCTAGTGGGGATCGTCGGTGAATAGGGTTGCAAGAGCTCCACAAAAAGCGAATTGAAGTAGCCATTAACATCTGGGGCGAAATTCTCGAGGGCTCTTTCTCAAGCAGGAGCGAGCTCGTCAGTTTCGTTCGCGAAGTATACGAGGAGAACAGGCTCGAGCCGATCCGTGGAAAGACGAAGATCGACATATACGACAAGGAGCTGGCGACGATATACCTTGTCGGCAAGTACGGTCTAGGCCTCGATGAAGAGCCTGAGAGATACTCGCACCTTTTCAGCATCGAGCTTAAAAGCGACAAAGTCATTGAGAGAGTTTTACAGGGTGACAGCCCGAGGAAGAGCATGCTCGAAGTGTTCGGAACGCTTGACGAGAACATGGTCTTCCGCGTGCTCCGCCTTGCAATGACCGCGGTGATTCTAGGCTTCATGCCCGAAGAGAAGTTCATAGCCGTTCTCACAAGCTTCGAGAAGGAGTTCCCCGAGCTGGATAAGAACATACAGGGGTTTAAGCGATTTTACATAGCATACAGGCTGGCCGAGGAGATAGCTGCTGGCAAGGTGAGAAACCGGATCGAGAAAGAAACCCTCAAGCACGCTATGTGTGTTCGCCTAAATGCTGAGAGAGCAGCTCCGCCCGACCGGTTCATAAGGGAAATCGCCGTTGAGGCTTTAAGGATACCTGAGCACAAGGTAAACTCCGCGCTAAGCCTCAGCGATTAGAAAATCTTGCAATCGGCGTCTCGATAATCAAATTCCGGCTGCGCCTGGAGAAGAGAATGATTTATATTAGTCCAGTATTTTAGCTGGAAGGGCTGGATGTATGCCTAAGAAGAGGAAGTCTCGCGGACGCCATAAAGGCGGTAAAGGTAAAGAGGATCTCGTGCAGTGCGACGAGTGCGGTGCGCTGATACCCAGGTCGAAGGCCGTTAAGATCACGAAGCCCGTCGTGGCCGTTGACCCGCAATTACTGAAGGAACTGAGGGACAAAGGTGCTGTAATCCCGCAGTACACAGTGACGAAGTACCTTTGCCTTCGGTGCGCCATACACCGGGGAATAATCAAGATCAGACCAGAGGAGGAGCGTAAGAAGGAAAACATCAAATGGAACTTCTTCTAAGCGAATACAACCGCGTATTTATTCTCTACTCAAACACAGCTGCAACTGCGCCTACTTTTACCGAGGAAACATTAACAACGGAGGGCGGCAGAATGGACGTCGTTGCGAGGAGCGCCATATATGCACTCTGGGACCTCGGGGTACCTCGAAGAGACGCCGCCTTCATAGCGGTCTTAAACGGCCCACCCGACCCTCCTGCGACACTCTTCCTCCGCCCGGCTAACGTGGAGCTTAGCGAGAAAGCGCTGGGATCCGAGATACTCAGCGCTCTAAAAGGCTTTTCGAGTATCGCTCAGACATACCGCCTCGATGCGGCGAAACTCCTGGTGAAAGTTAAGGAGATGGGCTTCAAGCTGGCTCTTCTCATCGAAAACGGTGAAGACATCTCACGCATTCCTGACCTTTGTGGAAGGAAAACAGCTTTTGTTGTCGGCGATCATTTAGGCTTTCCTGACCACTTCCTCCGATCTTCTGAGAAGTTGGTTGACGTTAAGATAAGTCTGGGAAAAACACCCTACCTTGCAAGCCACTGCATTGCCTACGTGAACGACGTTCTTGACGGTTGCACTAAATCCTCGAATCCCTGATTAAAAACGCTGATTTCTATATTCCCCCGAAGCCCACAAGCGCGGTTAAGATGAGAAAATCAGGCGCTGATCCGACTCTTCCAGCGTCCAGGCATCTAACTCGTCTCTACGCAGGTACCTTAATCCTGGTCTCGCAAGCCCTGAGATGTTTGGTGAGTAACACTTCGGGCATCTCGAGACTTTCACCTGCAGCACGTTACCGCAGACGTTGCAGATGTGCAGCCCTAAAATTGTGATTGTAAACTGACGTATGCCTTTACTATGTAGAGCTGTTAAAAGCTCCTTAAGTTGCATCGTTGCAATCTTGCTGACGCGGATCTCCAGGATGCTGGCCTTGCTTCCCAGAAGGCCCTGTATGCCGGCTTCAAGCTCCAGGAGCTCTTGCTTTGTGCGTAAGTTTCTGTTCAAGGATAGTGGACCAAGAGGGTTTACGTGGAGGTGCAAGGGGTTTAGGTAGAGTGCTACCAGCATCGTTAAAAAGCTACTGGGAGTGTAGAGCGTGCTTACCACGCTCGTATCAGCTAACATCTTGTGCTCTGAGACCGAGTAGTACTCTCTCATTATCCGCTCCGTTATGATCCGTTTGTACCTCTCAGGCTCTGAGAGCAACTCCCTCGGTACCGGCACTTGCCGAAGAAGCCCTCCTTCAACCCCCGCAAGCGATACGTGAAACAAGTGCTCCACATGCTGATAACCTCCTGACTCTAGCACCCTTGCAGCGCCGGCGCTCTGCCTCCTCAAGTGCTGGACAGTCTTCTCTAGCTGCCGCTCGGTTTCCATGAGGAAGTCCGTGCTCTTGTAGGCCTTACTTAGCACGAAGGGCATAGGGAAGGTTGCCGTTCCCAAGTGAAGGATCGGACTCTCGCTACGCATTAATGCATACAGAAGCTGAGACGGGAAGACGCTACCACTGGTAAAGACAACTGGAACCCCGTTGTTCACAAGCTTCGCTATCATCTGGAGCGCGTCGTCGCCGATTCTCTCCCAATTGTAGACGACAAGAAGAGAGTTCGCAAACGGGAGGTCACCTGCTATTCTCTCAAGCAATATGTGCAGAAGCTTCTCGTCACCCGATGCATCCACAAGGTAAGTTACCGGCAACACGGCATCGGACACCAGCAAGATGTCTATGACCTTCTCCGCATCGCTGCTTACGCTCGACGCGAAGTCCACGACAACCTCCGGGAAAAGCTCCCTTCTTTTAAGCACGAGCTTCAGCATGGACAGGCTCGGAGAAGGTAGGTAAAGCGACGCAACCCCACTGGCCCAATTCACGTTCAGAAGGAGAAGGTTCGACGCGACGATTTCTAGGAGGCCTGACTCCGTCAGAACGTCTAAGCTCTGGGAATATACGCCGCCCTCCCTCCCGGTGGGGCTCAAGGGGCGCGCTGCTTCACCCATGCACCGGTTCCTGGCAAGTATCCAGTAGAGTGAGGCGTCCACCACTGACTGAGGTATAAATCCCGAGGTGTAGCCAGCGGCCTCCAGCTCCTCGATCAACGTCCTTAGAATCCTCTGTTGGCTACAGCTACCTGACGCCACCACGCCTCGCGAGCTCAAGAAAGACTCAACGTAGTGCCGAAGGGGGAGAGCGTACCCTTGCCTCACTAAAACACTCAAATCACTAGCAGCTGCTATCTCGATGCTCCCGATAATCGAAAGCGCGCTTTTCCCCAGTGGAGTAATCTCGTAGACATCACCATTGTGCTCGATAAGCTTTCCCAGCTCAAGCTTCTTCATATGGTAAGCTAGCCCGGCAGGCGTCGCCCCCACACTCCTAGCTATGTCGTTGTACCGCATGGGAGACCTTTCCAGCAGCTTTAAAATCTCCACCCTCACTGGGCTCGCGAGCGCGTCTAAGATCCTGCTAACATCCTCGGATTTTCTCCCTCGTCTACCCATACCTAACCGTTAACCAGTTAAACCTGCTAAATTACATTGCCCCAGAGTTTCGTGAACTCACTTTACCCTGATTGGAGCAAAAACAGGAACTCAGCCTTTTCGCTTTTCCCAAGTAAGGATACCGTACTCTAAAAGGAATACTTTCGAATTAGTCCCTTTTTTAAATGTACGGTGAAAAAATAGGATCATGCCTCCTTTTCAGCGTGGTCGCATCAACTATTTACCGAGACTATGAGGAATTCAGTCGAAGAGTGATTCTAACAGTCATCGACATGATCAGGCGCACAAAAGGAGGTATGATCACCTTTAACTCGAAGAAGATAGCGGTACTAGCCGGAATAGAGTCGCACCCGGTAGTGCTCACTTTGATAAAGGACGTTCTCGAGAGGCTGAAAGAGAGAGGCTACATACAGGAGGTTGGGCGAACTAAACACGGTGTGAAATTCTCCGTTACCCGTGAGAGCCCGCTTTGGATCCTCGCAAAGAACTACGAGAAAGTGACCATCAAAGGTCTCGAAGATCTAGACGAGGTCGTTGAAAAGCTAGCGCCGAGGGCGCTCGCATAACGCTATTATGGCCGCCCTCCCCTACTATCGTTGAAGAAACGATGCCCCGCGAGCAGAAATCACTCGCTTCGCGGATCGTAGAGTTGGCGGAGTCTATAGCATCGCAGGAGGGTCTGTCCCCACCCAACACTCTGGTAGTTGTCGTAGACCGCCTTTACAAGCCGAAACTGGGCTTTATGGAGGGTCTCGATGTGGATCCAGCCTCGAACACGCTAATCGTTGAGAAATCCACGCTCGACAACATGGTCTACAGGATCCTCGCGGGCGTGTTCTACCTCTCGTACTGGAACACATTCGGCGTCAGCGATTCCACCCGTGCAAAGGAGCTCGCCAGGAAGCACTTCTTTAAAGCACTCGTCGCGTTGAGTAAGGGTTCGTCATGAAATTACTCCTCACCACGGTGCCCGGTCTCGAGTTCATAGTGCGGGAGGAGCTAGCAGAACTACTCGGACAGGTTGAGACGGCTTATACCCCTCTGTCGGGTAGAGTCTTCGCGGAAATTGAGGAGCCTCTCGCCAGGATACTGTCGATGCGCTCGATCGAGAATGTGAGACTCATTCTCGGGGAGGGCGACACCCTTAGGGCAACGACCGAGGCTTCTTTGGACGCAATGAAGGAGCTATCAAAGGGTCTGAAGACCTTCGCTGTTCGTGCCGAGCGCGTGACGAAGGAAGCACCTTTTACCTCGCTAGACCTTGCGCGCGATTTGGGCACGTTGCTCTCGGAAAAGCTGGGACTGCAAGTTCAGCTCGACGTACCAGACATCGTTTTCTACGCCGAGTACGAGAGGGGGACCTACAGGGTCGGTGTAGACCTAACGCCCTTCTCGAGCTTGAGGGATCGGCCTTACCGCAGGTGGATCCATAGGTCTGCTTTGAACCCGATAATAGCCTACGCCATGTGCCGCCTAGCCGGGTCTACAGGTATGCTGGTTGACCCGTTCTGCGGGAGCGGAACCATAGTGCTGGAGTGCCTCAGCCTTAACACCCACAGGGAGGCCCTCTGTGCCGACATCAGCGTTGCGTCGCTTCTCGGTGCCCGGGAGAACGCGTGGGCCGTAGGACTTACCCCTCACCTCTACGCCCAAGACGTAGCGAACCCCGCTCTACGGGAAAACGTGGCAGTGGATGCAATAGTCACAAATCCGCCGTTCGGGCTCCGAGAGAGGCCTGTAGGCGGGCTAGAGAGAGTATACGCGGCTCTCTTCAGCTTAGCCGAGAAGGTGCTCGCGGAGGGGGGTCGGTTGGTGGTTCTCACACCTCACAGAGAACTTATTCAAAGATTTAGCAGGTTGAATGCTGAGAAGTGCATTGAAATAAACGAGGGTGGTCTGACCTCGTGGATCTACGTTTTTTCGGCCGCGCCTGGCTCATCCACCCCTTCACTGATCCGGAGCCCCCTTTAAGGGTTTTCATGGGCTCAGCGCCTTCGGCCCGCCCTGCCGATTCACGCCCGCTAAGGGCTGTGCGGCGGGGCTTGCCTCGGCGCCTCTTTGCCTCTTCACACCGCGCGCGGCATCCGGCAAGCGGCTCGTAGGCCGTGCCGGGAACTGGGGCCGGGGCCTGCACGTCGCTGGGCTACCTCGCTATGCTACGAGGCGCTCCGTGGACCAGCGCTCTCGGGTGCTGGCTGAGCCACTTGTCCAGAGCTCCGAGGTGCTTCTCCGCATCGCAGGCCTTTAGGAAGAGCTTCGCCGCGTTGGCGCAGGCTGCCCAGTCCCTGCCGTAAACTAGGCCGCACTTGGGGCAGCGGTAGTAGCGCTTCCCCAGCTCTACGCCCCAGGCTCCGCAGAGAGGGCACCGCTTGCCCGATACGTTGTTCTCTGGCTGGAACCACCTGGCTCCCTCGTAGAGCGCTAGGTTCTTGACGCGCTCCGCGACCCTCAGCAGCGTCCTCTGAAGCCCTGAGCCTTTGAGGGACTCGGCCTGGGGCACGTCCGCTACAATGACGATGAGGTAGCCCTGATCCCTGAGCTTTCTGACCAGGCTCCTCACCTCTCTGAGCACGCCTCTGACCCAGTCGTTGTTGACTTTCTTCACCTTCCTCGAAGCCTGTCTAGCTATGCGCTCAGCTCTCTCGGGCGTGGTGTTTATCTTCGCCCTCAGGCGCTCCGCGAGCCTCAGCGCTTCCTCCACCGTGTAACCCTTCCCCGCTCTTCGCAGCTTCTCGGCGTACCTCCTCTCCCTGAACCTCTCTACGGTCTCACTCCAGCTCTTAACCTCGGAGTAGCTGCGCATCAGCGCTGCAAGCAGTCTCAGCAACGTGGTATTCGGCGGCTTAAAGACTCTCTGCGTCAGGAGCCTTGCTTCGCTGTCGAACGCGAAGGCCATCAAGTACAGCCCGTGAGAGCTGTTCACGTCCACCGCTATTACCGCGAGCCTGTCGTTGCCGTTCCACCACGCCGGCTTGATCTCGCGGTGCGCAGCCAGCCTTAGCCTGCCCCTCGCAGTAAGTTGCAAGGTCAGCTTCAGATCGGGGAAGCGCCCGACGTCCTCGAGCACCGCTCTAATCAAGGACGGCTTCAGCCTCACCGCGATGTTAGCGCTCGGAATGCGGAGCTCGCCCCTGAAGGTGTTGAGTACCGCAACGGCAGCGGTGTTGCCGTGGAGCCTCCTGCTACCTTCAATTATTTTGACTGACAGGAGCATCGGTGGTGGCGTGAACCTGCTACGCCTCTTGCTCTTCCTCCTTGCCTCTGTCAGCATTTTGTACCACTCTATACCGTAGTGGAGCAGGCCCTTCGGCAGCTCGGCCAGCCTCGAAGCCTCGTCGATTAACTCCTCCCTGAACTTCTCAGGCTCTTGCGTGAATGCCTCGCCGTGCCTCCTCTCGAGCTCCTCGCCGGCGCGCTCAACCGCTGAGGCAACGCTGAAGTAGAGGCTCCGGAGCCGAAGCCTCACCTCCCTGCTCGCCTTTACCTCCCACACCCTGAACGCGTCGACGCGCTTCTCGCCGTTCTTACCCCCCTTACCTTCCCCGCTCAAGGTTTCACCCCCTTTTACCGGGGAGCCGGGCGTGAGCCGCGGCCCCCATCCGCCCCCACCCCCAGAGGAGCGGGGTGCGGGGGAGCCGCAGCACAGCCCAGCCCCCTTAGGGGCGCTACCGCGTGGTTGCCGCAGTGTCTCACACCCTGTGAGCTAGCGGTGGCTGAGCTGCGAGTAGAGGCAAGCTAGCAGCCTGCAGAGCTCCAGGCATCGCTGTTAACACCACACACCTGCAGCGCAATCTCACATGCTGTGAAGCCCGGCCCACATGCCGCGCGCGGCCCCAGGCGCGTGGGCTGCTTCGCGGCCCTCCCGCCGAGCCAGCCCAGGCCCGGCGGCGCCAACGCCTCGCTAGCGGCCCGTCCACCCCCGAGGGCAGGGGGCCGGCTGCCAGGGGGCGGCGGGGTAGGGCAGCCCGAGAGCAGAGCCCCCCGCCCTAGCCCGCCCCAGGCCGCGTGGGCGTGGAAGCGGGCTTCGGGCAGCCGGCTTGCGGGCGGGCACTACCGGCCCAGGGCCAGGCTGCGTGGGCGTGGCCCCGCAGACCGGCACCTTCACGCCTCAGCGGCCGCGCTGGGAGCCCGCGTGGGGATCCCTGGGGGCGCGGCGCTTCATTGACGTAGCCCGCCACCCCCCTCGCGGGGGGCCCGGCCCCCACCCAGCCCAGTCCCACCACGTCCCAGAGGAGCGTGGAATGGTGGGCTGGGCGGGTAAAAAAGGGGTGTTTTTAAGGGGCTTTCTCTCGGGCCACCGCAGGCCCCGGCCGCCTCTCCCCCCTAAGCGCTAGTGCACTGGGGGTCGGCGTAGCCTAGGTGCCCGGGGCCCTCGCATGCAGGCGAGCCGCTCTGCCCCCTCCCGCCCACTGTCTTTTCCCCGAGAGTGCAGGCGCCCCCTCTCCCCTCTTGACGGGCGCCAGTTTTCTCGGGGAAGCACCCTGGCCCGCGCCGCTGAAGCCGGCTCACCCCTTCACCGGCCAATGCCTGCGGCAACGGGCCTCCATACCCACCTTGGACAAGGGGGTTAATATTCATTCCGATGATTACGCCGAAAGTATAACATTGTTACACTAGCCACCGTGGCTTTAGGGGTTTTTCAGCGGGTAGTCGCGACTGCTTCTTCAGGGCTTATAGCTACGTGAGAAGGGCGAGATCTGCACGCACATCGCTATAGTGATGCTGCACCGGAAGCTACTGAGGCCCCATGCCTAAGTGTCCTGAGCGCCTGCTCGCCGCACGCCACCTCCTCGACGCTGTAGCCGAGCAGAGCGAGCAGGCCGCAGGCCCTCCCCATCAGGTAGACGTAGCGCACGTCGCCGACGACAGCCTCCTTCACTAAGCCAGCTGGGCAGAGCCTCTCGAGGGCGCTGGCTATGTATTTGGTGTTGCGCGTGCCGAAGGCCCTGCTGAGCGGCTTGGGCTGCCCGAGCCTCCAAAGCACCTTGACGAGGCCGGTCAGCTCGAGCCACCTTGCCACGCTCTCCCAGACCTCCCTGTCTACCTCGACCCTCACGGCTGAGTATAGAGTGGGGGTTTAAACTTTCACACAGGCTGTGCTACATAGTTTCCCGGAGTGAGCGGTCACGAGCCCGCGCCCGAACACCCTCCCGCAACCACCTCTCTAACCCGCTGGAAGCAAGGGAAGAGGAGAGTCGAACACGGGAGGAAACAAGGGAAAACTCAAAAAGTAGCATTGCTACCCCCCACGGAGACCGCGACCTAGCTGCTGCAGTGGGTCAGGACGACATCCCCGTCTCGCAGGATAAAGCATAATACAGCCTAGCTATCACTCCCCCTAGCTTTTTCAGCATCCTGCCCACCTCGCTCTCGGAGTCCACTAGGATGAACCTGGCCGATGATAGCTTGTCTAGAAGCCCGAAAACCCTTTCCCTTGAGGCTTCGTCGAAGAAGAGCTCATCCACGATTACCACTTCTTCGACGACACCCCACTCGCTCACCTTTTCCACCGCCTCCAGCCCCACGATGACCCTTCCGGAGCCCTTGAATAATTCATCTATCAGCTTTTCCGCCTCCTCGGCCTCTACGACGGAACGGATCTCGGCGAACAACGGCCTCAAGTCCTGCCTTCTCAGTAGCTCGTACACGCCAGCCTCACCCCCCTCGCTCACTTTGATCACTCTAGCCTTGATGCCTGCCTCCTCAAGAGCCTCTTCTACGGAGCTCAGCAACCTCTCGGTGGTTAGAACCACTACCTCGTCGTACTCCTCTACTCGATAGTGGCTCTTCAAAAGCTCCATCTGCCTTGTCAGCGCGGGGAGCACGGATTCCCTAATGCTCGTTTCTCTGTCGCCGCGCCTGGAGTAGTAAGGTATGTTGCTTCGTACCTCGACGCCTACCGGGGACAAGATGCCCACGGTTATCTCGTCGTCTCCTATCGATATTACTAGGACTTTTTTTATGAGTGATGACGCCCTTCTTAGAACGTCTCTGTCGAAAGCCCCTATTCCGTTCTTTTTAACTACGAGGACCTCGTCCCCGACGCTTAAACTCAGGGTGTGGTAGCTACCCTTCATGTGGACGTCCTCAGGAGCATCCGTGACTCTTCCTGTCAACCTCATAGACTTCGTGAACTTGCTGTAGCTCACCTTCTCAGCCTCGATCCCCACGTATACCTTTACGCGTTCCCCCTTCTCGACTCCTGTTTCACGCTCTATGCGAAGCTGGCGTGTAGTCCACGCGTACACGACGTCACCCCTCCTAATCAGAAGAAGCAGGTAGTAGAGGTCCTCAGGGGTCTCTACGACGAGCCGAAGCCTGTTACGCTTCTCATCTATCTCGATAACCCTCATTCCCACAGCCCCAGCGCATCTTCAAGGCTTGCGATCATGCGGGCTACAATGTACCATGCGTCGTAAGCCTTACTGCCCAACGAGAACGACACGTTTGCTACCCGGTATAGATCCTCGGAGAAGTCGCCGTGCGGGAAAGCACCTACTATGAGGGCATGCCTCTCGAACTGCATCAGCAGCTCGGATAGCTTCCTTGGAGTGGTGGGGGACCCTTTCTCGTTCAAGAGCGCGACGTACATAACACCTCTCTCCCTAAGCGCATCGCTGAGGCCCGTGTCCAGCTTACGCATAAGTACAACATCCCCTTTAGGCGGGACCCTCCCATACACAAGCAGCTGTTCCATAACGCCCGTGAAGCGGAGGTAGTTGCGCGGGATCCTCGTCGCGGGGTTAATCTCTATAACCTCTCCATTCACCGTGTGTATCAGCACTTCAAGCAACCCCACCTCGTTCAGGCGGCTACTGTGCGCGTTGAGGAGGCACATGTGCACGATGTCGGGACGCCCCCGCTTCTCGTGGTTCTTAAGCTTCTTCATGGCGTGGTAGTGGATTGACTTGTCGAGCAGGATCTCCGCAGGACTCTTCCCCCTCCTCCTCGCGTTGTTGAGCACTGCTGGGTGATTTCTGATCTCAGGAGGCACGAGCTCCAGCGCCGCGTCGCCAAGTATAAGACTTATCCTCTTCATTCTAAAAACCGCGATGAAGAGGCGTGGCGAGTTAAAAGATTTGGCACTCCAGCGCATCTCGCGGCTACTTGAGTTTGCGGGCAAGGTCTATGCTGTGGAGCCGGAGCTCGCAGACAGATACGGCGAGCTGGCGCTCGCTATTGCCCGTAAGGCAAGGCTGAGGTACCCAGAGTTTTTGAAGGCGAGAGTCTGCAGGAAATGCGGCGCCTTCCTAGTCCCGGGAACCACGATGCGCGTTAGGGTGAAGCACAAGGGGAAGATGAAATACATAGCTGTCACGTGCCTTAAGTGCGGCTACACTCGCAGGTACCCGCTCGGCAGAAACCCGCGCCTTCACAAGCCTTGGCGCATTTTATACGATACCGGAAGTAAAACATAACATTTATCCCAGTCGCGCCTTCACTCTAGAGGAATGATAAGGCTGAGGGGTATCTACTCGACCGCTCTCGCTGGCTTGCTGGACAACGCCGGCTATACGTTCAGCGACGTCACAGAGCAGATAAAGAGCAGGATACCTTGGCTCAGGTTCTCGAGAAACGGCACATTGGTCACGGTGAAGGATATGGAGCACCACAAGGGGCTCATTGTTGTCGGCGAGCATGGTCTAGCGATGCAGGTTTACTCGCTTATCAAGGCGTACTTTCGAGGTGCACTCGCTGTTGTCATTGAGCACGGCCCCTTCACACTCTACCGGGTGAGAGTGATTGAGCAAGCAGGCGGCGGATACTTGGTCGAGCTCCCCTATGGGGTGAGGGGGTTCCTTAGGAGCAGGCGCGGCCACAGGACAGGTGACCTTGTTACAGCTCACGTCGTTAAGCCGAGCCCCTCTAGCCCGCTCCTCGAGGAGGGGGTCGCCGTTTCAGGTCGGTACGTGCGTGTGATTGAAGGGTCTCACCACTCGCTGAGCGAGCACATAAGGGATCCTGAGCTCGCACTGGAACTACTGTCTCTCGCCTCCCGGACGGCACCTGAGGGCTGGGGTGTTAGGTTCAGGAGCGCTGCTAAGGACGCGGGCGTGCTTGCTGTTGCGGAGGAGCTGGAGAGGCTTGTAGAGGAAGCGAGGAGGCTGAAGGCCGCCGTCGAGGAGATTCAGGAGCCGAGGCTCGTCAGGGAGGGTGAGGCCATAGCTTTCGTGTACTTCGAGCCTGAGGACACGTTTGCGGCGGATAGCCTGCGTAACGCTGTGCTTCGGACAGCCAGGGGGCACCACATAGTGAAGTCCCTAGGGGACGAGGCGCTGAGCAGAGCGATCGATGAGGTGGAGGCTCGCGGATCATCGGAAGACGCGTTTGTGCTGTACCTTGAGAGTCTGTTAAGCTTGATCTCTCGCGGGCAGGTTAAGGTCGTCCACGAGAAACCCGCAAGTCGGGGCTTCACGTGGTACGCGGCGGTTCGGGTGCGTGGCGACGGCTTCTTACAGCTCGAGAGGAGGATACAGTCTGAAGGTTTCTACGACGGGCTGGGTGTGAAGAAGGAACCGGGAGATCTCGTGGTGACACTCACGTTCCCGTTTTCGAGGTTCCTTGTGCACAAGTACTTCAGTGCGTCGGAAAAGCTCAAAGGAATCTACGTGAACCTGAATACACCTCTTGACGCCACGCTGTCACCCCCTTCTCTTTGGTACCTTGACGTACACGTGGACGTTGTCTGGACGCCTGAGAGTGGGGCCAGGGGGGTCGTAGACCTGGAGGTGTTTGAGGAGCTGAGGCGCTTAGACAGGTTCCCAAACGCGCGTCTCGAAATGTACCGCGTTGCCGCTGAAAGGCTAGCGAGGATTCTGAGTGAGGGGTCTGAAAGGCTTCTTTCGTCTCCAGCTCTCCTCCTCGATGTTCAGAGGGAGATCTGGGGAGGCGTTACAGAAAAATATGCTGGGCTGGTGCTTGATAAGCTAAGAGAGGTGTCTGGTGGTGGACGTACTGTGGGCACCGTGGCGGATGAAGTACATTGAGTACGCGAAGCTTGAGCGCGATAGGGAGTGCTTCATCTGCAAGGCTTCCCGCGAGGATGGCGGGAGCCTAGTGGTTTACAAGAACAAGGATGTAATCGTTCTGATGAACAGCTTTCCCTACAACACTGGGCACCTACTCGTAGCCCCGACGAAGCACATACCGGACTTCAGCCTTCTCAACGACCGCGAGCTGTGCGTTTTAATGAAGGCGGTGAAGCTGTCTGTAGAGATGCTCAAAAAGGCGCTGGCGCCTGACGGGTTTAACATAGGTGTGAACCTAGGCAGGACTGCTGGAGCTGGCCTTGAGACACACGTGCACATCCACATAGTCCCGCGGTGGAACGGAGATACAAACTTCATGCCAATAATAGCCGATACGAAGGTGATACCGGAGGCGCTCAACGACACTTACCAGAGGCTAGTTAAGTTCCGCGACGTGTTCGCCGGCGCAGATAGTTGTGCTAGTGAATGAAACCGTAGCCTATGAGCCTCCACCTCCCAGCTATCTGCCTTGATATCGCTACGCGTGCACCCCTGTCAGCTACGATGGGGATTTTGAGTTTTATGTGAGCGCTGTCGGACCGCGCCGAGGTCACTAGGCCGACCGATAGGGAAGTCCCCACATTCAGCATAACAGCCTCGTTTGTTTTCAGAGGCTCGACTTTGAGGGGCTGGTCCGCGCCCACGACTCTCTCGAGCAGGTGGACCTCTACCTCCACGTCGTAAAGGGGCTCTGGAAGCGTTCCGGGTTTGCCCACAACGTTCCCGATGAGGTTGTCCGCCTTTGTTATGCTTGGGTCAAGCTCGGTCCCTATGGCTATGAGCCCGCCTGGGTATGCGACTTCTAGCGGCTCGTTTCCGGACTTCAGCGAGGTTATGGTCGTGTAGAGGGGCTGGTAGATCTCCTGGTTCCCCTTCTTCACCTTCAGGCCTGGCTGTATCTCAACCTCATCTCCGACCCTGAATTTTCCCTGGACTATTGTTCCGCCTAGGACCCCGCCTACAAGATTTTTCACAGGCGTACCCGGTTTATTCACATCGAACGACCTAGCCACGAGCATCCTCGGCGGGAGTGTGGGATCGCGCTTAGGGATCGGTACGTACTTTTCGAGAGCCCACACCAGCGCGTCTATGTTAACTTTGTGCAGCGCTGAGATCGGGATAATCGGGGCATCTTCAGCCCATGTACCCTCTAGGAATCTTTTTATCTCCTGGTAACTCTCCCGGGCTCTCTCCTTGCTGACGACGTCTATCTTGTTCTGGACGACGATTAGCCTCCGTACTCCTATAATGTCAAGTGCGGTGAAGTGCTCCCTGGTTTGTGGCTGAGGACACTCCTTGGTCGCGTCTATTACCAGAAGAGCCGCGTCCATCATCGCGGAGCCTGCGAGCATTATAGACATGAGCATCTCGTGCCCTGGAACGTCTACGAATGAAACCTTTCTGACGTACTCCAGTGGCGTCCCACAGTATTTACACTTCATGTCCTCAGGTAGATTTGCCGAAGTGTAATACTTCTGGGGTGGTGGACACTTAGGGCACTGGTATATTGCGGTGTCGGCGTACCCTATTTTCAAAGTAATGCCCCTCTTCAGCTCCTCTGAGTGCTGCGACGCCCAGATGCCGGTGAGGGCCTGGATGAGCGTTGTCTTACCGTGGTCTACGTGACCGGCGGTGCCTATGTTCACGAGAGGTTGCCTCTTAATAGCCTCCTCGAACTCCTTATCCATGACAACACCCAGTGCTTTCAGTCGTCGCGAGTTTATATTACATTCTCTCTGGTGGTTCGATGCCGAGGAGGCTCATTCCATTGTAGAGAACCTGGGCGACCGCTTTCACAAGCACCAGCCTTGCCTCGCGCATCCCCTCCGGAGCCTTGAGCACGGGAGTTGTATCGTAGTACTTGTTGAACTCGGCAGCGAGGTTGTTGAGGTAAAGTGTTACCAGATCAGGCCTCAGGCTGTCGGCGGCCTCTCTCACCACAGATGGAAACTCTCCAAGCGCCAGCACGACGCTTTTCTCCTCCTCTCCGAGAAGCCCTGGGTCGCCCCTCGGGCTGGGCAACCCCTGCTCCTCTGCCTTCCTGAGTATGCTTAATGCCCGCACATACGAGTACTGCACAAAGGGCCCGCTGTTCTGTTCAAAGTCCAGGACACGCTCCCAATTGAAGGTGATCGTGCGGTTGGGCGTTTGGCTGAGGAAGAAGAACTTCAAAGCCCCTATACCTATCTTCTCAGCGTCTCTCTCGCTACCTAGCCCTCTCTTACGTATCTCATCGCGTGCTCTGTTAACGGCTTCTGCTATGATCTCGTCTGCGGTCACGTAGACACCTCTTCTGCTGGTCATCCTCACCCCCGGCAGTACAACCATCTCGTAGGCGTAGTGTATCAGCCTCCTCCCGATATCCCTGTATCCCAGCGCGTAGAGTGCAAGCCTCAGCTGGGCCTGCGCTAGGCTCTGCTGGGTCGCTATAACGTTTATGACCCTGTCGGCCCTCGATAGCTTCCAGATGGAGTAGGCGATATCTCTTGTCGTGTAGAGGGTTGTCCCGTCCGACCTTTTAAGAGTTAGAGGCGTGACAGCAAATCCCTGGGGTATCGCGGCGGCATCGCGGACCTCTGCGGACTCGGCCAGCTTGTCTGCCCGGAACACTAAGGCTCCCTCCTTCCTCTCAACGAGCCCCGTCTCACTTAGTTTTCTGATGACCTCCTCCGTGGCGCCGCTCCATACGGTTATTTCGCTCTCCCAGTCCCAGCTGTCGAACCCCACGCCAAGCCTATTGAGCGTCTGCTTGATGCCCTCCAAGCAGGTGTTGATCGTCTCTCGCGTAAGCTTTACAGCCCAAGGCTCTCCTTCCTCGTAGCCCCTGTTAATAGCCCTTATCTCTCCTTCAGGCTCTGCGCTCGATTTGATGGCTTCTGCGAGTCTATTGAAAGCATCAGGGTACTTTTCGCTGTATTCCCGGAGCCTTGCCACGTACTCGTCTATCTTGCTGTTAAGCTCTGCCACGCGCTCGGGCTCTTCCTCCCGCGAAACCTCTTCCCTAAGTTTCCGCACCTCGATCATCAGGTTCACCATCGTGTATACCGCGCCAACGAAGTAGTCCGGTTTCTCCGTGTACCTAAGATCCTTCACATACCGGAAGCCGTAAACGGCGTACGCCACTTGAAGCCCCACGTCATCAACGTAGAAGTGCGCCCGAACCTCGTGGCCGCGGGATCTCAGCAACCTAACCAATGAGTCCCCCAGAACAGCGTTCCTCAGGTGGCCAATGTGAAGCGGATGAATCGGGTTAGCGCTCACAAACTCGACAATTATCCTCTCAGTTTTCTCGCTCAGAAGCTCCCCGTACCGGGGACCGAGCTCTAAGATGGAGTCCAGAACCACTGGGGCGTACTCCTTGACGTTAACGTTCAGATTTAGGAAGTCTCCGACGATCCCCCTGGGGGCAAGCAAGGGGTGCTCCACTCTATTCAAGGCCTCTCCGAGCTTACTGCGCACAAGGTCTGCTGGCAGGCCAACCTCCTTGTACAGCCTGAAAAGCGGGACAGATAGGTCGCCGTAACGCTTAAGCGGCCTGGTAACCTCCACGGCGCTTAGACTTACCGGTATTTCCGCCGCATCACCCAACCTTGCGACGTACCCCCTGACTTTCTCCTTGAGGTAGTCGAACGGTGAGATAATAGCCATCGAGCTCACCGAATCCTTACAGTAACTTAAAAGTTTGCGAGCGTTTGGTCTCAAGTAAAGAACTTAGGGAGAGGCGGAACACCGTTGGCGAAACCCATTTATTTCCCGGTTGCGACAACTCTGTAGACAAGCCGGGGTAGCTCAGCTGGGAGAGCGCTCGGCTGAAGTCTCCCGCCTGCAGAAACCGAGAGGTCCCGGGTTCAAATCCCGGCCCCGGCACCACTGCTATTGACTGCTACTATTTCCCGAGGGGCGTTTCCTCTATAATCATGCCGTTGAGAAGGGGGCTTCTCTCGATCACCTTCCCCCTGTTTATGAGGTCGCCTAGGAAGAAGTGCAGAACACCCCTCGGGTACAGGCTCGCAATCTCACCAAACCCGGGTTTAAGCTCGTGGTACTCGACCTCAAGCGTGGTTCCCTCATCGGTCACGAGTTGATGGGGTCTCGCGATCACGGTGGCTGCTCGGTAGTACCTGAGGCCCGTCTGCTGGTAGTCCTTTACCGCCACGGGGCAGAAGTGGACCGTTACGCTGTAGCCTTTCTCCTCCACAGCGGCTATTACTCTCAAAGCGGTGGCCCTGCTGCCCTCGGCGCTCCTGTAGTCCTTCGACATCCTGAAGCCTCTTAGCAAGAGAGAAGAGTAGTTGGTTTCGGTGAATTCAAGCTCGTTCAAGTTCACAAACTGTAGCTCATGCTTCTCTGCCAGATCCACTATCTTTAAGAGGCTTTCATCGTCACCCGGGAGAGCGGGGTATTCGAGCCCGAGATCAAGCTGATCGGCGTACTCCTTCGCCAGCTTGATCTTCTCCTCTAACACTTCAAGGGGGGCGTGGATCCTCAGCTCGTCGAGGCCCGCCTCGACAAGGCTCCTTAAGTTCTCCCGCGTGAGCAGGACCCCGCTTGTGTACAGGTGCACGTGGAAGCCCGCACCGAAAACGCTCTTTAAGTACTTTATCACACTCACAGCTCTCTTGAGGCGCGACAGCGGCTCCCCGCCCGTGAGGCTTGCTCCTCTCGAGGCTGATCTGAGAACCTCGGCCCTCAGGGTTTTCTCAAGCATGTCCTCCCCTGTTTGAACCTCGTTAACGAACACAACGTCCCTGTTTTTCCGCTCGGTGCTGAGGGGACAATAAAAGCAACGGAGCGGGCACATGCCTGTTAAAAAAACAACGGTTTTTAAGCCCTCTTGGCAGAGCCTGCAACCCGCCGGCAGCTCCCCGTATACGACGCTTCCGCTGCGCAACCGGCGCGGCATTAATCCTTAACCTGCTCGAGCAAGGATGTTACCTGCCAGATTTTAGTGCGCGCAAACAGCGGCATGTTAGGATCGGTTGATATCTCATCCAGCTTCGAGATAACCGTTGCTGCTCGGAGCCCAGTGGACATTTTCGGATCCATGAGGATCTCTATAGACTCTGTGGCCACTCTCCTGATGTTTCTCGGAACCCCTCTGTCATCAGCGATCTGCTTGAGAATCTCGATGGCGTTCCTTATCTGAGGAGGCATCTCCTGAGCCATACCCCCACCCAACCCCCCATAGTCCGCTTGAGGTTATAACCTTATTGTCGCTACACGAGTTAGGGTAGCTCACTCTACGCCTTTGCGCCCTTGAACCCCGCGAAGAGCTTGTGTCCTCGCGGTCTGCTAGACCGCTCGAGCTACCAGCGCCTTACGGTCCATAGACTCCAGCCTTCACCCCCCGGCAACAAATATTACGGGTGTCTTGCTAAATACTCACAATGAGCGTAAAAACCCACGTTGCTGAGGTCACGCGCGATCTCTACGTTCTCCGCGTGGATGATGAGAAGATCCGGTACTTCGAAGCCCTATGGGAGATCCCGGAGCGTATATCCTACAACGCTTACCTTCTCCTTAAGGGCGATCACGTCGTTCTTTTCGACGGGTGGAAGTCCAGCTACTCCACCCTGCTTCTTGAAAGCATCGAAAAAATCGTGAGCCCACGCGACATAACGGAGGTGGTGGTGCACCACCTCGAGCCTGATCACTCGGGAAGCATCCCAGCGCTACTTAGAGTTAACGAGAAGGCGGTCTTCATGGGACACCCCCTAGCAGGCAAAATGCTCTCCAGCTTCTACGGCGTGAGCAGGTTTAAGCCAATACCTGACAACTCCCCTCTGGATCTAGGAGCAAAAGCCAGGTTCATCCACATCCCCTGGCTACACTGGCCCGAAACATCTGCGACATTCTTGGAGGAGGAGGGCGTTCTCCTGACGTGCGATGCGTTCGGGAGCTACTCTCTACCACCCCTCTTCGACGACAACGCTGACCTCGCCGCACTCGAGCAGGCGATAACCAAGTACTTCGTCACAGTGATTGGCCACTATGCTCCCTTCGTGGGCCGCGCGCTTAGAAAAATGGAGGAGCTATCGATTAGCCCTCGGGTGATTGCTCCGGGCCACGGGACAATTTGGCGGCGTAACATCAACTGGGTACTAAGCCTGTACGCTAGGCTCAGTAGTGATCAACTGGGGAATAGAGTAACGATCACCTATGTGACCATGTACGGCGGCACTGAGCCGGCCGTCGAGGCCGTAAAGCAAGCGCTCAGGGAGAAAGGCGTGGAGGTCGCGGTATACCGGTTCTCCGACGAGACCCGAGACAGTATTGCCGAGGCCTTAGCGAGCATGGCTCAGTCGAGGCTAGTGGTTCTCGGGGCCGCCACCTACGAGTCTGATGCACAGCCGCTGATGAGGTTCCTGGTGGATCTGATCGGCGAAAAGCTGTCCTACCGGAAGAATCTCCCCTTCCTTGTGCTCTCGCCATACGGGTGGGGAGGCGTTGCCGGTAAGAAGATTGCGGAGCGTCTCCGATCCTACGGCTTCACGGCGGTGGAGTTTGTAGAGTGGGAGGGCAGGTTCACCGACCAAGTGGCGGGCAGAATCCGGGATTCGCTGTCGAAACTCACCTAAAAACAACGAAGGGCGTAATACCTAAAAATTAATCTGGCTGTTTTCGAGGAGAAAGGTAATGGAGTCGTTGCGTAGCGGTCTTTTAGGCGTGCTCGAGAAGATAAAGAACTCTGTTCTCCTGGACACTAAAGAGGTCGACGCTATAATCCGGGAGCTACAGAGAGTTCTCCTCAGGGCTGACGTGGATGTTAAACTCGTGCTCGAAGTATCTGAACGGGTCAAGAAGAAGTTTTTCTCCCAGGAGGTGCCTCCGGGCTTCAGCAAGCGCGAGGTGCTAATAAAGATTCTCTACGACGAGCTCGTGTCGCTTCTGGGAGGCGAGGCCGCTACCCCCTACACCGTCGAGAGAGTCCCGTTCAGAATCATGCTGGTCGGTATCGAGGGTTCCGGGAAGACGACGACGGCAGCGAAGCTAGCCAAGTACCTGAAGGAAAGTGGGTATAAGGTTGGTTTAATTGCCGCTGACACGTACAGGCCCGGTGCCTACGATCAGCTCCGGCAGCTTGCTGACGCGATAGGCGTCGAATTATACGGTGACCCGCAGTCCAAGGACCCCGTCCGCGTAGTAGAAGAGGGGGTGAAGCTGCTCGCGGAGAAGAATATCCAGGTTTTCGTAATAGACACGGCGGGGCGCCACAAGGACGAGGAAGCTCTTATGCAAGAGGTCTCCGAAATATACAGTAAGCTCAGGCCTGACGACGTAATTTTGGTTGTCGACGCGACTCAAGGAAAGGACGTGGCCAAGCAGGCCAGAGCTTTCAAGGAGGTAGTACCTCTGGGGCACGTCATTGTAACAAAGCTAGATGGCTCGGCCAAGGGCGGCGGCGCGCTTTCGGCTGTGGCGCAAACGGGCACTCGCGTGGCCTTTATCGGCACCGGCGAGAAGCTAGATGATTTCGAGGCGTTCGACCCCCACAAGTTCGTAGCCAGGCTACTAGGAATGCCCGACCTAGAGGGTATCCTCAGAAGGTTCAAAGCAGCTGAAGAGCGGGAAAGGGAGAGAGCTAAACTGATCGCAACAGGTAAGATCACACTACTAGACCTTCGCGAACAGCTCCTCGAGCTCAGAAAACTGGGGCCGCTTTCAAAGGTCTTGGAGATGCTCGGTGGATCGCCTTTACCGGTCAAGGGCTCACTCGAGGGCGGTGAGGAGGAGATGGGTAAATGGATAGCCATCATGAACTCAATGACCGAGGAGGAGCTTCTCAAACCCGAGATAATAGACAGGTCCCGCATGCTTAGGATCGCCCGCGGATCAGGAACCACGGTCAGGGATGTCAAAAGGCTCCTCGAGTCCTATAATCAGATGAAGAAGCTGATGAAGCAACTCTACAGGTCTCGAAGACGCATAACGGGGTTCCCAGCCTGAAGAGACGAATCATTGTTTCGGCGCCCAGCTCGATCCTTCGCGATGAAAAGCCGCTACTCGCCAGGACAATCTCGTCCGCATTCTACCTTTCGCACGGTATACGTCGAAACGTCACTCTCGCCATCCACTTAGGCGATAGGGGTTATCTGGTAACGTTTTTAGGGGAAAAGTTAAGGCACGTGCACGTAGATGAGCGCTCACTGCTGGGATTAATCAAAAAAATTGAGGTCGCCGTGGAGCGTGGGGTGAAGAAATCCCGGTTACACGACGGAGTTTTTCTAGAACGCACCTCGACCTTTGAAGAACGCGTGGACTATGTCGTGGTGCGTAACGGCTCACCGCTCGAAACCGCGCTGCGCGGATTTCCGGAGACTCTCACGGTGCTCATCCCGCACAAGCTAGCCTTAACCGTGGGTGCTCCGAGTATAACCATCACAGCCTTGCCAAAGCCGGTCGACGTAACGATCGCGATCCTCAATATTAAACTGGACAGGCTTTGCGGCCAATAGCATCGCGTTTTTCCCAGGGGGACGCTGGCGCTACTCTGCGAGCGGGTTCTGCAAACTACACCTTGAAAAGCAGAGGCCAAAAGTGGCCTTCTCGATGAGGTCTACTAGGAGGCCTTCGAGCTTTTCCAGGCCTTCGGGTATGTTCCTGGCTCCATAACTACATGATCCACCTCTACCGCGACGCCGCTCCTGCTGGACATCATCTGGCTACTGGTCATACTCGCTGTTCCTATAGCCACCAGCTCACCTTTAAGCGTGAAGATCCCAACGTGATCGCCAACGCGTATACCGTCCTCGAGTTTGACGATCCCGGGAACCGTTAGCGGAGCTCCGTGACAGAGCGCGTCAACCGCGGTGTCACGCACCCAGACCTTTGGGAGATGCTGCACCGCTTCCTCAACAGGTATGAAGACCCTCCTCAGGTATTCCTCGATGCCGTGCTCCTTCCACAGTATAAATGAGTCCACAACATCGTGGAGCGTGGCTAGGTTCTTCTCCTCCGTCAGGCTACCGGACCTTATGCGCCTGAGCTCCTGCATGTGGGCCCCTACGCCTAAAACCTCACCGATATCGTGACAGAGCTTCCGCATGTAGGTCCCCGCCTCGCACCAGACCTGAAGGAGGACGTTCCTGCCGTCGAGTTCTAGGAGACGGATGCCGTAGATCCTCCTTATGCGCAGCGACCTTTTCACAGCGGATCTGAGCGGGGGCCGCTGGTAGATCGGCCCCACGAACATGTTTACAGTCCTCTCCAGCTTCTCGCGGTCAACGTCCCCGTGAAGGCGCATAACACACACGTACTCCTTATCCTCTCGGAGGAGAACCGGTAGAACCCTTATAGCGTTGTTCAACGTGATCGGTAGAATCCCCGAGACCTTTGGGTCCAGCGTCCCCGCGTGCGCCACACGCTCAATGCCTAGGATCTTACGAATCCACGCTACTACCTCATGGCTGCTAGGTCCCACGGGCTTGTCCAGGTTAATCACGGAGTACTTCAGAAGGACGTCAACGGGCCTCTGGTCGTACTGGAACCCGTAGCTGGGGTCTGTGCGGGACTCGCCCCTCACAAGAAGCCCGCGCGGTTTAGGCGAGCCGAGATACTTTTCCACACAACACCACGTAACATCAAACTATGCCCGGCGCGACTTCAGGCTTGATCATCTCTCTCATGAAGTCCTTTAAGCCCGCCTTCTCGAGTGCGGTTATCACTTCCTCATCAGTAGCTCCTTTACTTATAACGATTTTATGCTGCAAGGGTTCCAGGTGCTTCACGTTGACCCTCCTTCTCTTAACTCCCGTTAGGGACTTGGGCCCCGTGACGACCACGAAGTTCTCGTCAACAATGTCGACAACTACGCACTTCCTGCCTGCTTCTCTCCCAGCAGTTTTGACGCAGATCCTCCCAACGTCGAATACTCTAGGCATACTAGCTCCCAGCTTTTCTTCCATGTAAATTTAAAAGGTTTTTGCTACTCGAGCTTTACCTCGACCTCCCGCTCAGCGCCGCTCTTTGGCAGCAAGACGACTAGAACGCCGTCCTCGAGCCTCGCCCGCGCCTGTTCGGGTCTAACCTTAACGGGCAGGGAAATTTTCTTATAAACCGATTTATAGAGCCTCTCCCTCTGAATGTACTTCCTGTCGTTCTCTTCCTTAACCCGCTCCTCCGACTTATCGGCTATAACCTCCAGCGTGTCTTCGGTAACGCGAATCTTAATCTCGTTCTTCCTAAAGCCCGGCACGTCAACGTAGACGGCTATGCTGTCACCTCTATCTTCAATGTCGTAGAGTGGATCGTAAACTCTGAGCCTATCGGGGTAGAGCGAGGAGTACTTCGCCCACACACTACGCAAAGCATCGTTGAGCTCCTTCTGGAGGCGCGCAACAGCCTCTGCCAGCTCCTCTGCTATTTTACCGGCATCACTCATACGAGTGTAAGTGAAAATAACGAATATAAAAAACTAAGGTTGCGTTACTCGACGATGATGTTGCTCTCGGCGAACCCCCTAGCGATCAAGAACTCCTTGACCCTGTGCCTGTGGTCTCCCTGAAGCTCCACGTGGTCGTCTTTTATTGTCCCCCCGCAGGCCAGCAACGACTTAAGCTCTGAAACCATTTTACGCAGACCCGGATCCTTGGTGTCGAGGCCCGTGATAACGGTCACTTCGCGGTGGCCCTTGCGCTTCTCGACCCTGATCTTGATTACCTGCTGCTCCTTGAAAACGCCTTTCAATATGTTATCAAGTATTTCCGCGCTCATTTCAACCCGTTTAGCGGGGATTTACGCGCAGGTCCACCTTTTATTCTTTACGCCCTAAACAGCCCGTACACGCTTCGGGATCGGGGGCCTGGTCTTTTCAATCACCCTGAAGCCGCAGTAAGGGCAACGTAAACCCGGGAGGATCAACAGCTCTTCCCTGCTGAACTCTCTCCCACACCTCACGCACCTGTATATCTTCTCGCCACTAGACATGGTTCTTGAAAGGGAGAAAGATGCTTATTTACTTTTTCTCTTCGCTTATCAGCTCCTCAATCCTCTCCCACTGCTCGTCCACAAGCCTCTGTATCTCGTCCACGTCCTCCTGGGTCAGGTGGGAAAACCTCCCCTGTAGCCTCAGGTACTCCGAAACGGGCTTCCTGTTCTCCCTCTTTATCAGGCTCCTGCTTGGTCCCGTCAGGGAGAACCGGCCGTCTTCGACCTCGTAGAGAACCCATATGCCCGTCTCCACAGCAAGCCTAGCTATCTTTACGGTGAGCGATGGGTCGTAGCGCCAGCCCGGTGGGCACGGCGAGAAAGCGTGTATGTACTTCAAGCCTCCCTTGATGCCGCTGGCCTTTCTCAGTTTGTAGAGTATGTCATTGGGGTACGCGGGGTTTATAGTCGCGACATAGGGAATCCTGTGCGCGGTCATTATAGAGGGGAGATCCTTCTTGAGGCCGGGGTTCCCGAGAGGCGTCGTTGTCGTCCAAGCCTTGTACGGCGTCGAGCCTGACTTCTGGATGCCTGTGTTCATGTAAGCCTCGTTATCGTAGCAGATGTAAATTATGTTGTGCCCCCTCTCCGCGGCGCCACTCAGGGCCTGTAGGCCGATGTCAACCGTCCCGCCGTCACCAGCCCACACGACCACGTTGCCGGGCTTCCCGAGTCTGTCCAGCGCCTCCACCATCCCCGAGGCAGCGGCGGCGCTCGCGGCGAAGGCTATGTGCAAGACTGGAACCTTAAAGGCGCTTCTCGGGTGGGGACCCGCTATAACAGATGTACAACAGGCCGGGATGACGAGATAGGTGTCTGGGCCAAGCGCCTTCAAGACGTGGCGTAGCAACAGGGTTGCCCCGCAACCCGGGCAGGCTGCGTGCCCCTTGAGCAAGTACTCCTCACGTGGGAAAACCCTGTGCGCCATCCTACCTCACCCACCAGAAGCTCCTTTCTCCATCCTCGAGCACTTTTCTGTACACTCCCAAGATGTCCTCAGCCTTCACGTCCACACCACCCACACCTAACACCACGTCGAAAAGTTTGGCTGAAGCTTCCCGCAACTTCAGCGCCGACGCGACATCAGCGCCCAGCGGGCTGAGGCTACCGAAGACAGACGCTCTGGCCAGGACGACGACCCTCTTCGCACCCTCAAGGGCCCTGCCGAGCTCCTCGAACGGGAAGGGCCTGTAGACCCAAAGCTTCACGAGTCCCACCTTCTCGCCTCGACTGCGCAGCTCCTCCACAGCTCGAAGAACTTCACCGAACACCGAGCCCTGAACGACAAACACCGTGTCGGCATCCTCGCAGAGGATGCAGTCGAAGAACCAGTAGCTCCTCCCTGTCACGGAGCTGTACAGGCGTAGGGCCTCCTCAACCACGCTTTTCGCCCTCTCGCTAGCCCTCCTCATCTCAAACCTGACCTTGATGTACTCGTCCGGGTACGCCAAGTTGCCGAGACTCCCAGGCTCGCCGGCCTCCAGCGGGGGCTTCCAGGAGCCCTTCGGCGGCAGAAACGACCTGAGCTTGTCCTTGTCCGCGAGCGATACGGGCTCGTAGGTGTGCGAGACCTCGAACGCGTCCCAGCCGACCAGGGTCGGCAGCAGAACCCTGCTGTCCTCGGCCACACGGTAGGAGATGAGCGTGAAATCGTAGACCTCCTGCGCGAAGGACGCGAAAAGCATGTTCCACCCGCTGTCCCTGAGGGCGTAGAAGTCGGAGTGCTCGGTCCAGATGCTCCAGGGCGGCCCGAGCGCCCGGGTCACCACACCCATCACGATGGGTAAGCGGGCGCCCGACGCCCACCACACGACCTCGTACATGTAAAAGAGGCCCTGCGAAGACGTCGCAGTGTAGGTCCGCGCCCCCACGCTGGCCGCTCCGATGAGCGCGGCCATCGCGCTGTGCTCGGACTCCACGCGCACGAACTTCGCGCTGAGCTCACCGCTCTCGATGAACTCCGCGATCTTCTCGATGATCGGTGTCTGGGGCGTTATCGGGTAAGCTGAAACCACGTCCGGCTCCGCGTCCCGCACGGCGTAGGCCGCCGCGTAGTTACCTGTGAGCAGGAGCCTGCTCATACCTCCCTCACCATCCTGATCGCCTTAACCGGGCACTCGGCGGCGCAGATCCCGCACCCCTTGCAGTACTCGTAGTCGATCACAGCGCCCTGCTCCGTGATCTCTATGACGCCGTCGGGGCAGTAGAGCCAGCATATACCGCACCGCGTGCACTTGGACTGGTCGACGACAGGTCTCTCGGTGCGCCACGTCCCGGCGGGCACAGCGCCCACAGTAGGCCTGCTTAGCAGGATCTCAGCACTGCCCGACACCGTTCCACCCCCTCCTTACGGCTTCAATGTTCTTATCCACGTGGACCTTAATGAGCTGTTTGACCGCTTCCTCGAGCTCAGCCTCCCCCACAAGGTTGGAGACCCTGGCAACGGCACCGAGCATTGGCATGTTGACGAGAGCCCACCCCGCGACCCTGAGCCCTAGGTCCTCCGCGATCCCCGTAGAGTCGACCCAGTACCCTTTAAAGCCCCCCTTCACGCCTTCACACCCGGTGGCGTTGACCACGACGCTCCCCCCGGGCTTCGCTAACCTCTCCAAACTGTACATTTTGACCAGCGAGGGGTCCAGCACCGCGACAACATCCCCCTGCTCCACGCGGGACCTAACGTGGATCGTCCCATCGGAGACCCTGTTGTACGCGAAAACCGGGGCTCCGCGCCTCTCCGCCCCGAAAAAGGGTATTGCGAGCGCGTACAACCCCCTGTTGACCGCGGCCTGCGCCAGCAGCATCGCAGCTGTTACAGCGCCCTGCCCGCCCCTCCCGAGCCAGATTACGTCAAATGATACATTCATTTCACATTCGATTCAATAAAGCTGCAGAAGAGTTTATATTTTTCTACCAACGCTTAAATCCGTGTCCAGACCGGAGATCAGAATCACGCCTCCTGGTCCCAAGGCCCGGGAGGTGGCGTCCAAGGACAGCGAGCTGATAATGCAGAGCTTCGCACGCTGGTACCCCTTCGTCGCCAAGAGGGGCCAGGGTGTCTGGCTCGAGGACGTTGACGGCAACAGGTACCTGGACTTCAACTCTGGGATCGGCGTCACCAACGTGGGCCACGCCCACCCGAAGGTCGTGAAAGCCATAAAGGAGCAGGCCGAGCGCCTCCTACACTACTCCCTCACAGACTTCCTTTACGAGACACCGGTCCAGCTAGCTGAAAAACTCGTGAAAATCACCCCCGGCTCGTTCCCGAAGAAGGTGTTCTACGCGAACAGCGGCGCTGAGGCGATCGAGGCCGCCATAAAGGTCGCGCGCGGACACTTCAGGGGGACCAGGCCCTACATCATAGCGTTCGCGGGCTCCTTCCACGGGCGGACCATGGGAGCCCTCTCGCTCACGGCGAGCAAGCCCGTCCAGAGGAGGGGGTTCGCGCCGCTGGTCCCGGGCGTAGTCCACGTGCCGTACCCGTACTGCTACCGGTGCCCCTTCAGGCAGAAGTACCCCGACTGCAACCTCTGGTGCGTGGACTACATCGAGGAGTGGGTCCTCAAGAAGTACGTGCCACCTGAGGAGGTCGCGGCCATAGTCTTCGAGCCCATCGCGGGCGAGGGCGGCTACATAGTCCCGCCGCCCGACTTCTTCAAGCGGCTGAAGGAGCTCGCCGACAAGTACGGCATACTCCTCGTCGACGACGAGGTCCAGGCCGGCGTAGGACGCACGGGCAGGTGGTTCGCCATCGAGCACTGGGGAGTCGAGCCCGACCTGGTGGCCATCGCGAAGGGGATCGCCTCAGGCCTCCCCCTGGGCGTCCTCGTGGGCAGGAAAGACGTCATGGACCTGCCGCCGGGCAGCCACGCCAGCACGTTCGGCGGGAACCCCGTCAGCTGCGCGGCCGCGATAGCGACGCTAGAGGTGATAGAGGAGGAACGCCTCCTCGAGAACGCGGCGCGCGTCGGCGAGTACGCGATGAGGAGGCTAAACGAGCTCAGAGAAGAGGTCCCGGCCATCGGCGACGTCAGGGGCAAGGGGCTGATGATCGGGGTCGAGCTCGTCAAGCCCGACGGCTCCCCGAACCCCGAGCTCCTCAAAACCACGCTGGAGAACGCCTTCAAGTCGGGGCTACTCGTGATCGGCGCCGGAGTCAGCACCATCCGCATAGCACCCCCGCTCATCATCACCAAGGAAGAGATGGACGTCGGACTGGAGATACTCAGCGACTCGCTCAAGAAAGCACTGAGAGCAGTTGGCTGAGGATCTCTCAGGTCCCCCATACATTTCTCCTGGTAAGCAGTCTTTCATTCTTTCTCGACACGCGAACTGAAGCGCCCACCGTCGAACTCGTAACTACGCAGAAGCCCGTATGGCATGTTCGCGGGCTGGAAGAGCCACATCTAGAAAAACCGCATGACTAAAATTATCCTACCCATCCACATCCAAAGTGTCGCTACCGGAACCCAGCCCTGTGAGGGACGCGCTGTGAGACGTCGTCCCATAGCTGTAAGCGCTTCCACCGCCCTGAGTGACCGCGAGCGTCCACCCATACTTCAAAGCCCAGCTACCGGTTATGCAAAGGCTGACTGGACCATTACTGTTAGAGCCGCTAACCGTTCCCGTTTTGCCTTTTCCCCAAATGTCCGCCACTGTCCCAGATACTCTCGCGTCCAGATTATTTGCCCTGACTGAAACTATTACCAGAAGAGAGACGACGAACAGAGCCAAGAGAAGAACCCGTACCCTCAAGCAGGTCACCCGTAGAACTCTACCTTGAACCAGAGCTCGCCACCCAAAGCGTCCACAATAAGCCATCCCTTGTCCACGCCGGGAGTCTTAACGGGCGTAGCACCTATGTTGCCAGCAGAAACACCTACAGCGAACTCGCCGTAGTCACCCGTAGCCTTCAGAACACTGCCCCTCCCCACGCCGTTGATGAACTCGAAGGCAAATTCTCCATCCGTGTAAATTCCCCAGCCAACAGCATCAAAATGCTCTACCTGTAGGAAAAGAAGTACCATATGCGCAGCCCAGCCCTTCTTCGCCCTTACATAGACTATCGCCCTAGTCCAGTTGCCGGGCGGCTGGACGTAGACGGAAACACAGGCCCCCTGCAAGTGCCACCAGCCGTCTCCCGCGTACCCGTAGGTGCCCGAGAAGGCGATGATGAGGTCCCTGTAGCCGGGGACGACCCTGGTCTCGACGGGCTTGCCGTTGTAGTACACCACCCCCTTGACTACGGGGTACTTCTTCCTGACGAAGCCCGTGACAGCCTTGAAGGCTGAGGGCTTCACTATCCTAGCGCCGAAGCTCGACCAGCCGACTGTCTCGTTGCTGAGACCCGTCCCTATTCAGCCTATGACCCACAGGTCATGGGTGTCGTTGAAGCTCACCGGGGAGGCGTCAACCACGATGACGGAGCCCTCCCCGACCCAGATGGAGGTGTTGCCCGCGTAGGCTGTGCCGTTCACCGTGAAGGTGAGGTTGTAGGGGAGGGTGAAGGACACCCTGTAGGCCCTGAAGCCAGCCGCCTCAACCACAGCATCCTCGGGGAAGGTCAGCGTCGTGTTCAGCGGGAACTCCTCCACCACGCCACCCCTCACCACCCTCACACTGTCGGAGCAGAGAGCCGTCTCGTTCCCCAGGTCCGCGCAAGCGCTTCCGAAGCTCAAAGAGGAGTTCAGCCTCACCCTAAGCACCGTGCCGTCGCGCACGGGCTCGCCGTTAACGAGCAGGGGGTAGGTCGCCTTCACGCTCACCAAGAGGGCGGATCTGCGGTACCTGAGGGTGACCGTGACGTTCCCAGTAACCCTGAGGAGGAGGGTGGAGTTGAGGGGCTCGTAGAGCCCGGCGGGCATCGGCTCGACGACCAGTAGAGAGCCGGCGGGGACCTCCAGCACCGCTGGGAGAGAGCGGAGGCTCCAGTTCACGCTAGCGGTCGCGTTGGCGACGTCGGCCTCGATGCGCACTGTCGCGACTCGCGGACTCGGCTGCGCGGTGGGGGGCCCTGAGGGCTTAGTCGCGTTCCCTTCAAGCGGGACCTGGCCTCTGTGCGCGATGAGGAGCAGAAGCGCGGCGAGCAGGAAAGCGGCGATGGCGACAAGCACGACCAAGGGGGGCCGCATACCATTTAATCGCCCGGGCTCCGCTAAAAAGCTTATGGACGCGCACAACGGTTAGAGGAGGCGAATAAGCGTTGCTTAAAGCTAGTCTCACGTGGGCCGGCCGGGACTTGAACCCGGGACCCCCCGGTTATGAGCCGGGTGCTCTACCTGGCTGAGCTACCGGCCCTTCACCCACAACTTTTTCTGCGAAGCTCATAAACTTTACTCAGCTACCTAACCGCGAGCGAGCGAGGCGAAATGCATATGAGTTATGACTATTATTTCGTTTCTGCTATGCCCATCCCGTCGCCCGAGGAGCTCCGGCCGCTGAGGCTGAAGGCCGGGTTAACTCAGAGCGAAGTGGCGAAGCGCGCTGGCGTGAGCCAGAGCCTGATCGCGAGGATTGAGTCGGGCAAGGTGAACCCGCGCGTCTCGACGCTCCTGAGGATCTACAGGGCTCTGGAGAGCTACCTTGAGGATGAGCTCACGGCTTGCGACATAATGTCGTCCCCTGTCGTCTACGTGACTCCCGACACGGAGCTCGTTGAGGCGACGAGGATCATGTGGGAACGGGGGTTCAGCCAACTCCCGGTCATTAAACCCGAGACTCGCGAGAACGTGGGAACGCTCTTCGACGACGACGTCCTGAGCGCGTTCATACGCGAGAACGCGAGGGCTTCTCGCCTGACGGTGAGCGACGTGATGTCTGACCCTCTTCCGCTCGTGCCCTGCGGGACCAAGGTGAGGGTTGTTGCGAGGATGCTCAGCCGGGGTGTGCCGGCGGTGCTCGTCGAGCAGGGCATGAAGGTCGTGGGGATCATAACTAAGAGTGATATCGCTAAGCTGCTCCTGAAGAGGCTTTAGGCCTTCTCGACCACCAAGGCCTTTATCCTATAGCGGGTATTGGGTTTGGTCCCGCGCTTCAGAAGCTTGCCCTCGTGGACCAGCCTCGTGACATACGTTGAAACTGAGGTTATACGCAGATCCGGGATTTCGCGGACGGCGAGGTTGTACAGGTCCCGTAGCGAGAACCAGGTCCCGTCGCCGAAGTTCTCGACAATCAGGCGCCAGAGCCTCTGCTTGAGTGAGCCCTCCTCGGGTTGCTCGATGGCGCCTTCCTGCGTCTCTTTAAGGCTCTTGAGCATTGATAGTATCTGGAGGAGCTTCTGCTCGTCGATCTCTCCACCCTCGATTGTGAGCGAGATCTTTTCGCCTGAGCTCAGGGTGTCTTCGATCTTGATCTTAGGCGCCATTATGCTCTGTATAATCAGCCTTCAAGGGTCTATTTAACATAAACCCTGAAATTATACGCCTCGAGGTTGTGATGTATAACGAAGAATAATCCTCTTTTTAAAATTAACAGTATGAATTGTACGCTTAATTGTGAACAGAGATTCATTATACGCTATGATTGCTTTATTGACCTAATTCTTTTTGATCCAGTGGCTCCAGTGGAAATCGAGGGGTTATTTAAACCCCCTTATTCTCCTGGCATTGGACGTGTATAAGTGTATATTTAGCTTGAATGCTGCATAATGTTCTCAGACCCCTTCATTTCCAGTGGAGTATTTGTATAAGGATTAAGAGTTAGGGTTTCTTCGTTTATTCGAAGTTACGCGATTTGATGGAGTGTTTTCCAGTGGAAGTCAAGGGGTACTGTCATTCCCGCATACCGAAATCTTTAAAACCCCTCTGCTGGTCACGTTTTCGAGTATAAGTAATGGCGCTGCAGGAGGTCTACATACCGGACACGTCAGCTATACTTAGCGGGGTTCTCCGCGAGGCCGTCGCGGAGGGCAAGCTAGCTGGCCGTATCATCATCCATGTAAGCCTACTGAACTACTTCGAGGAGCTCGCTAGGAAAGGCGCGAGCAGCGGCCTCTCTGGCCTGAAGGAACTCGGCCTGCTGCGCGAGGCGGTGGACAGCCTTCAGGAGGTTGTCGAGCTTGAGTACTCCTACGACCTGCCGCAGGGCTTGCGAGCGTCTAGGGACCTGAACCCGGATATTGCGGCGAGGCTCCTGGCGTTCGAGAATGGCGGGACGCTCGTGACGTGTGACGACGTTTCGGCTAAGGCGGCCGTAGCTATGGGCGTCAAGGTTCTGCACCTGCCCTCTAGCCGCGCTGAGAAGTTCTTCCTTGATGTGCTCTTCGACAATGACACGATGTCCGTCCACCTGAAGGAGGGGGCTAAGCCTTACGCGAAGAGGGGTTTGCCCGGCAAGTGGGTCTTCGTGGAGCTGCGCGACGAGCCGCTGAGCAGGGAGGAGCTGGAGGACTACGTCAGGCAGATCTTTGAGAGGGTGCGCAACGAGAGCCAGTCCGCGTTCGTGGAGTACGAAGGCACGGGTGTTGTGATCGTGCAGCTGGACACTTACCGCATCGTCATCACTAAGCCGCCGTTCTCCGACGGGATTGAAATAACGGCCGTTAGGCCGGTAGCGAGGCTCCGCCTGGAGGACTACAACCTGCCGCGGAAGCTCGTCGAGAGGCTTGAGAAGCAGGCCGAGGGGATCCTGATAGCTGGCGCGCCGGGTATGGGCAAGACGACTTTCGCTCAGGCCCTGGCTGAGTACTACTACAGGAAGGGTAAGGTTGTCAAGACGATAGAGTCTCCTAGGGACATGCACCTCCCCGTGGAGATAACGCAGTACTCTAAAAACTACGCCACGTCCGAGGAGATACACGACGTCCTGCTCCTATCTAGGCCGGACTACACGTTCTTCGACGAGATGAGGGACACGCGGGACTTCCAGCTCTACGCTGACCTAAGGCTCGCAGGAGTGGGGATGGTGGGCGTCGTGCATGCCACGAGCCCGATCGACGCGGTTCAAAGGTTCATAGGTAGGGTCGAGCTCGGGATGATCCCGTCGATCGTCGACACGGTTATTTACATTAAGAACGGGCAGGTGGAAAAGGTGTACTCGCTCGAGACGACGGTCAAGATTCCCCATGGCCTGAAGGAGGAGGATCTGGCGCGCCCGGTCGTCGTCGTCCGGGACTTCATGACAGGCGACCCTGAGTACGAGCTTTACGTGTTCGGCGAGAGGACGTTCGTGGTCCCGATCAAAAAGGCAGCTACGAGGGTCAGCATGGAGGAGTATAAGATGAAATCGGCGATGGAGAGAGCTCTCTACAAGATGCTCGGTGATGACGGGTATCAGATCACAGTCGATCCGAGCTCATCCATCGTTATCATACAGGTCTCTGCGGAGTACTACAACTACCTTGCGGGGAAGCCGCGCCGGAAGCTGGAGAGGATAGCTAGGCGGTACGGATACGAGCTCGAGCTCAAGCCTTCGTTCTAGACTGCGTAACGTTTATTAATGCACTGCTGATTGGGACTTTGCCAAAACGGTGAAGCAAATGAGTGTCCAAGAAGGAAGCGTGCTGATAGGGAACAAGAACGTCATGAACTACGTCCTTGCTGCCGTGATACAGTTCAACCAGGGTGCCAAGAGGGTTGCGATAAAGGCCAGGGGCCGTGCGATAAGCCGCGCAGTCGACGTCGCTGAGATAGTGAAGAGCAGGTTCCTTAAGGACGAGGTTGACGTTGAGACCATCAAGATCGGCAGCGAGCAGGTCGGCGAAGGCGACAAGAAGAGGACGATCTCCACCATCGAGATAGTCCTCGCCCGCAAGAAATAAGCATCATTCACTGCTGGTTTTCTTTGATTTTCTTCTCGATGATGTAGTCAATTTCTTCATTAAAGTCTGCGAGTTCTCTCTCGATGTCCCTTAACCCGTCGTCGAGGAGTGCGAAGACCATCTGAGGCCTTCTCGCTCGGGCATCCGACCTCGCGTCCTTGATATGCGATGTGAGGTCCACGTAGCGTGCAATGTAGCCGTAAGTAACCCTCTCGGCTAGGGACCTGTCGCAGTCCGCGTTCCTAAGCGAGAGGCGTAGATTTCTTATGCTGAGGCGTAGAGCGCTTATCAGGAGAAGGCTGATCGCTGCAACCGCGTAGTTTGTCAGGTCGCGTTGCAGAAGTTCAAGGCTTGCAATAAGCGCCCTCGAGGTTTTGTCGAATAAGTTGTAGGTAGCGAGCAGGGCGTCGTTGCTGGCAGTCTGCCTTGTTCTCTGGCTTCTCATTCCGTTTTACAGATCTCGGTTTGCTTAAATAGTGGCGATTTAAAGCATTGGGAGGAGCTTGGAGATCTGGGGGTTTTCAGGTGCAAGGTTTACGATTGGTAGTGCTATCCACCCGGGTTTTGTCCCTCTAGATATCTCAACTACTTCGCCGGCTTCGTCAGAGCGGAAGAGCAGGTAGTTTCCAGGTAGCTCTTTGTCGAGCTCTACGTAGTAGAACATTGGAAGCCCGTAGAGCTTGTAGTAATCCCGGAAGACTACGAAGACCCCGTAGTAGTGCTTGCCCCCGCGCTCGAAGTGAACTATGTACGTCACGTGCCCTAAGGCGCTTGTGCTGCTTGCTAGCCGGGCCAAATCTGATATAGCTGTGAGTCTGACAGGTAGCATCTGCTCGGTGGTGTTTTCAGACATGCTGCGTCGCCTCGGTTATTACGACTGTGACGCTTTCACCAGTCTTCAAAAGCCGTAACGCATTCATGCCGGTCTTCACCTCGCCTGCCTTGTACATTCTGAACCTGGCCTCACTGAACGGCCTCAGGACTACGATAAGGGAGGAGGCGGCTGGGGCCAAGAGGAGGTCGCCCTCCTTGAACTCCGAGTAAAGGCTCCCCTCGTTAGTTAGCTTTGCTGGGATGTTTAAGATGATGTATTCACCTCTGTTGATCGCGGTGGTTATAGCTTTCCCGACTTTCTTCAAGTTCTCGAAGTTCAGCGGTGCTAGGTCCCGGCGAATCTCTCCCTCCGCTATCTGCGAGGCGAACTTCCGGAACTCTACCTTCAGTACCTCGCTCACGGGGGCTTGAGATGTGCGAATTTATTTAAGGGTTGCGCGGAGTAGCTTGAGGGGTTGCTGTGGCCACTAGCATGTACAAGCAGAGGTTCGCGTACGGGGAGGACTACGGGACCAGCCAGTTCAAGTTCGGACCTCTAGCCGAGAGGCCGCAGGTTATAGACAACAGGGGGCTTTTCCTCAGCGAGTCGAAAACCCTGTTGCGCATCTACGGGATTGAAAAGGAGGTTGTCGTGGGACCTGACGTGGTTAAGTATCTTGGTAGCCTCGAGGACGTGTCTCGGTATCTCGTCTACCCGATGCGCGACGGGCTTGTGGACAAGAGCGACGAGCGGGCGTGGAGGGTAATCGAGGAGGTTACCCGCTACGGCTTTATTGTTTCGAGGCCTCAGGCCAGGGATTTCGACGGCTTCTACGTCACGGCGGCGCTATCGGCTATCGCCCCGGACTACATGTATGAAAGGCTCTTTGAGATACACGCTAAGCTCGACGAAGAGGGGCGCTTCGTTAAGGCCGTGACAATAATCCCGCAGCCTCTAGCCGTGGCTATCGCCGAGAAAACTGTGACGTGTGTGGTCATTGAGAGTGGTCACGGGAACACGCAGATAACCCCGATCTCAGCTTACCCGATCCGCAGCGCCATCGTCGCCCTGAACCGGGGTGGGGCTGAGGCGGATGCTATGGCAGCAGAGATACTCAAGGACCTGGGGTTCGGGGATCGAGCACGGGAAGAGAAGTTTGTGCGCATGTTTAAGGAGGCTGTAGGTTTGGTCCCAAGGGACCTTGACGAGGCCATCAAGGTCGCGAAGTCGAGTCCTGAGAGGTTTAGAACGGTTTTCAGGGTTCCAGGCACGACGCTTCAGATCGATTTGGAGAGAAGCGGCTGGATGAGGTTCCTGATAGGGGAGATAGTGTTCAACCCTGGCCATGAGGTGTTTGAGAGCTACTACAAGCGGGGAATGCCCAGGCCGAAGGACACCATAGTGGGTGAGACTATTGTTCACGGGGATACGTCTCTCGTAGAGGCGATCCAGGTGTCGCTCAGCAGGGTTTCTGTCGAGCTCCTGCCGAGCCTGTACAACGACTTCATACTCAGCGGGGGCAACTTCTCATGGAAGGTCCCCAAGGGCCTCGAGGACGTAGCGGTCGACAGCGCGGAGAAGCTGAGGCTCGAGCTCGCCAAAGTCGGCATCAGCTCCAGGGTTCATCTTGTTTCAGATCCTCTGTACTCGGTATGGAAGGGCGCGATCGTCTACAGCATCGCTCTACCGGAGGAGGTTGAGTGGGACTGGAAAACTAGGGAAGGTTGGTACAAGCGTGGGGTTCACTACTAGCTGATCGAAACCCTTTTACGTTCCCGAAGAGTCTTTCACCTGTAGAGTGATGGCGCGCCGAGACGATATAATGTATGTTGACTACATTAAAAGTTACATTGAAAAGAATATGGGGGCACGTGTGGATAACATCCTATTCGCGGACGGGAAAGCTGAGATCACAGCCACCGGTCCGGGCGGCGAAAGGATCGTGGTAAAGTACATTGGGACGAAGATCCCGCTAAGCGCGGTAGATGCAGAGGTTACTCACGAGGTGCACGAGAGCGAGTCGATCGATGCAAGCTACGTGTACATAGCCCTACCTGGTAAAAGACTGGTGCATGTCAACAGGCGCACCATGCAGATAGTTTCGGAGATGAACGTGGGAGTACTCGGAGTCAGGGACCAAGGTGAGGTTATCGAGGTGAGAACCCCGAAGCTGCGGAAGCCCGTGAGACCGCAAGGCAGCGGCAGTCTTCCAGTTCTTTCCGCCCGCCGAGCCGCTCAGGAAGCTCGGAGGCCTCTAGAGACCTCACTTGGGTCAATGGGCGAAGTTAGCGTGTCGAGAGCAGGGACTCCTGGGCCCGCGGGGGCAGAGCCGTTGCCAGGCGTGGATCAGCAGCCGACGGTGAAGAGCGAGGATTTACCCGACTTCGTTAAAAACAACCCGTGGTTAAGCGTTCTGGGGATGAGAGGCTCGCGCGCCAAGCAGGAGTGAAGCATGTCAGTGAGGTACCTGGGGCGCGGGATTGAGGACGCTTTGCGCGACGAGTACAAGAAAGTGCTAGCTGGCGATCAAGAGGCCTTGAGGTTAGCCCTGAGGTTGCTTGACGCATACGCCAAGGAAGGGCGCGCTGGCGTTCGGAGAATCATAAAGGAACTCTTGGAGGAGGATAGCGTTGGGAGTGAAGCTGAGGAGGCTTGAAGTAGAGTGTTTCCGCGGTTTTTCGGGCCGAAGGTTCTTCGACTTCCAAGATGGGGTTACGCTCATCGTGGGTCCTGTGGGTGCTGGAAAGACGAGTATCCTGTCTGCCATTCAGTTCGCACTGTTCGGCGCCGACTTCTACGTCGGATTCGGGGTTAGCCGTAAAGAGAGCCTGGTAAACCTCGGGTGTGCTGAGGCCTCTGTGCAGTTGTCCTTCGAGGTCACTGGAGAAGGGGTTTACAGCGTGAGGAGGCATTTGAGTGTATCGGACGGCAGGCTCTCCGAGAGCGTTGCTCTAGAGACGCCGGGCGGGGATGTTTTCGAGGGGGCGAGCAAGGTTGAAGGAGTCATAGAGGAAGTGCTCGGGTTAGACTTCAACGAGTTTGTTCGCTCGGTTTCTGTGAGCTATGTGCTTGTGCACATGCTAGCGTATGGTAGGCCGCTGACCCGCAGCAGGGCCCTGGACATTCTGCTAGGAGTTAACGCCGTCAGGAGATTTCACGAGTCCATACCCTTGAGGACGGTTAGAAGCTCGCTGGAGCAGGCTAAGGCTGAGCTTTCGGCAGTTCAGGCTGAATACGAGGAAGCAGTCAAGAGTCTTTCAGCGTTCAATGAGAGGAGGGCTCGTATTTCGGGGGAGCTGAGGGAGATCGAGAGGCAGATAGAAGAGCTCTCTGCTAAGGCGGAGAGCCTTCGGGCGGAGGCTGAAAGGTACGAGAGCCTTGCGAAGGAGCTCGAGAACGAGAGGTCGTACCTTTCCAAGCTCAAGGAGAGGGTAAAGCACCCGCCCTCAGAGGTGGACTTGTACAAAATCATTGAGGAGGCTGAGAATCTGAGGTTGATGCTCGGAGAGGTCCTGGAGAAACTGAAAGCCCCGCAGAGCATCCTCAGCATGCTGGAGTCTGTCGCCGTCAGCAGCGAGAAGGTAGGAGAGGCGATCTTAAGCCTCGAGAAAATCGTGGACGCCGCGTGGAATCATTACGATAAGGTTTGGGAGGACTTCCAAGAGTCTGTTCGGGAAGTGCAACTGAAGAAAGCGGAGCTCGAAGCCCTTGAGAAAGTTATCGTAGAGCTCGAACCAAGTGTTTCCGAGTACGAGGAGGCTGAAGAGAGGATCCAGGAGCTTGAGAGCAGGTACGGAGAGCTCAGCGAAATTGAGGAAAGGGTTAAGTCGCTGGAGCAGGATGTCAAGGAAATATCGAGAAAAATTCAGACATACCGTAGCGTGCTTCAGCTGAAGAAATCTTTGATTGAGGACGCGGGGAGGAAAGGAAGTGCTCAGTGCCCTGTATGTGGTCATCAGGTCGACTTGAAGGGTGTTGAGGGCATTAAGGCAGATATGGAGCAGCTTGCAAAATCGATTATTGAACTCGAGAAGAAGCTCTCAGAGAACGAGAAAAGGTTGAAGGAGCTTCGGGAGGCGCTTGACGACATACGCTCGCTTAAGGTCCTGCTAGTCAGTCGCGAGTTGGAGTACGAGAAGTATAGGGAGTACCTAGAGCGTAAGGAGTCTTTAAGCGAAGAGATAAGGGAGGATGAAGTGAAGCTTAAGGAGGAGGAGAGGGGTTACAGGGAGCTCTCTGCCGTTCTTACGAAAATAGACGAGAGAGTACGGGACCTGAGGCGGAGGCTGGTTGAGCTAGAGGCTGTTGCAGAGATCGCGAAAGTGGAAGATAGGATAAAGAAGCTCGAAGAGGAGCTCGCTAGGTACGAGCCAAAGTACAGAGAGTACCTGGATATCAGGGACAAAATCAGCAAAATGCTCTCGCGAAAAAATGAGCTTGAGGCTCAGCTCAGGGCCTTAGATGAGTCAAGCATCCGAGACCAGGTTAGGTGGCTACAAGAGAGGCTCAGTGGCCTCGAGGCCCGCGTAGCCCGGCTTGAAGCACTTTACCAGCGTCTCGAGAAGGTGAAGTCTGCGACACGCGAGGTGCTGACTGCGCTGAGGCGTGAGCGGATAGAGGAGCTGAACAGGAGGATGAACGCGATAATAAGTGCAGTTTATTCGTCGGAGATCGTTAAAAGCGTAAGGCTGGAGGTTGTTGAGAGAAGCAGAAGGAAGGGTTTAATGCCGACCAGCTACTACGAGCTCTTCGTAGAAGTTGGCGGGACCAAGTACAGGTTTAACGACCTGTTAAGCGACGGGCAGAAGACCTTAGTCGTGCTCTCTCTTCTGCTAGCTGTGTACTCCCAAATACGAAGGAATGTGGATTTCATAATGCTTGATGAGCCTCTTCCGAACGTTGACGAAAGGATAAAGGTTACTTTCCTGAAGTCTCTCTCGAAGGCCCTAGGCATAGACCAGGTAATTCTCACGACTCAAGCTGAGGAGGCAGTTAAGGAGTTAGAAGGTGTTAACGTAGTAAAACTACCTTAAGTAGAGGTGATCCCATAGTCTTTATGCCTCAGCTTCCTGACATGCAAATTTCATAGGTCCGAGGAAATAGCATGTAGCGGGATTGGTTAAGGTGTTTAGACTCAGAGCGTGAGCCGACAACTTACGTGTGTCAATTCAGGGGCGAAGAGTTGCGACACACTGCCTAAACCATGCGGAGAGTTTATTAGCATCAGGTAGGAGTTGAGGAAAAGGATGATGAAATAGAAACGTGGCGACAGGGTGAGCATAGCGAGCAGCCACTGACTTTCCTGTCAAAAATCGAGGGAAACCTTAAAATACGAAAACGTGTGAGAAGGCGTGTGACCAAGTGGGCTTTAAGATGCGATGTGTGCGGGACCGAAAAAGTAATCGACGTTGGCTTCAATCTCTATGAGTTCAAGAAAGTGTATATCTACTGCCCGGCGTGCAGGATGAACACCTTTCACACCGTTGTGGGGCACCAAGAGTGAACCTTCCGCCCAATTATCAACCTGCTTAGTGTAAATAGAACCAATCGCCCATGGCTTGTTCAACATCATTATTCTAGCGGGCCCGCCGGGATTTGAACCCGGGACCTGCGGCTGGCTTCGCGCCAGCGCTTAGAACTGCGGCGCCTTACGGCGTGGCCGCCGCGCTTCCTAACTGCGCCACGGGCCCCTGCTACAACCCGGCCTCTTAGTTGATAAATTTTTCTAGAGGATCTTGCTAGGAGCAATAGGGAGCTGTGTATCTGGTCACGACAAGCAGGCATGCAACCCCTCCTGTGCGCAGGCTGGCGCGTGAGATAGCTTGGAGTCTGGGTTTAGCCGTGAGGGTCAATCGGGGGAGGATGAGCTTCGAGGAAGTAGTTGAGCTAGCGAGGTCGAGGAACGCGGAGCGGGTGATTATAGTGTGGCGTGGCTTACACGGGAACCCTGGGGCAGTACTAATTGTGGACGCAGCGGAGGGGACCATATCTGCGTTGGCGTTAGTGCTCAGGGGAGTTGTTTTCGCAGGACTTAAAGCCAGACCTCCATTGCCTGAAGTCAAGCCTCCTGTGGTTTCTCTGGGAGCTGAGGATGAGCTTGCAGAGGAACTTGCCTTAGCCCTTAACACCGTGTACCTAGGAGCCCACACAGTCGAAGATATAAGGAGTTTTTCCACGTACAGACGGGTAGTAGCGCTTGAACCTGTCAAACGCAGAGACTTCATTGCAGTGGTCAAGTTCCTGGACCGAGGAGAAGAGCTTGGACCCAAGCTTTTGGTAAAACACGTTAAGAAGGGGGGAGCGGGTCTTGTACAGAGGATGCATCGAGGTTGAGGGCTCTGCTGACGAAATTGGGATTCTTTTAAGGGTGCTATACCCAGAAAAACAAGGGGGTTCCAGGTATAAGTCTCGGGTTGCGATCAAGCTGGAGGGCGGGATTTTGAAAATATGCATTAAAAGCCGCACTATATCATCCTTCAGGGCCACCATGAACACTTTCCTGCGTATTCTTTCGATGCTTCTCGCTATTGAACAGTAAATTTAAAAAACACACATATATATGATGGGTTTTCTAAATTCTAGAACGTGGGATCTGTCGTGGCTAACGGTATACGTAAACCAAGTTCGTGTTTGAACTGCCCGCTGTACATAGCTTCGCGGTCGTACTGCTTAAAGCTGAAGACCAAGGTTCAGGACCCGTACAACCCTCCATGCAGGTTCGGTGAACCCCAGGTATACAAAGCCCCCGTAACGGAGGCACCTGCGACTCAGGCTGCTCAGCAAAGCGTGGTTGAAACCCCTGTAGCGCAACCCGTGTACGCCCAGGCCGCTCTCCCGCAACCCGCGCAGGAGATGCCATACTATGAATCGGAACCTTACTCGGATGATGTCGCGTTGTCGTCACCCGGACTTGTAGCCCAGAGGCTTGACCTTTTTGCCCCCACGGGTGTCCCAGGTCTCGATGAAATACTGGCGGGGGGTTTTCTAAGGGGAAAAACCTATCTGGTGGCCGGCGAAGCAGGCTGCGGAAAGACAATACTTTCGATACAGTTCCTGATTCACGGCGCTTTAAGGGGGGAGCCGGGCCTGTACATCGCGATCGACGAGCCGACGAACCAGCTTCTCAGGGGGTTAAAACTGTTTGGTTGGGACCTCGGCGACCTGATATCTTCAAGGAAGCTCATGTTCCTCGATATGAGGACGCACTTCAGCAAGATATACATGAGGGAGGAAAGAAAGCACATCGAGCCGCGCTACATAATAGAGCAGATACTGGCTGCCGCCAAGAAGATAGGGGCTAAAAGGCTCGTTATCGACCCCATAGCCCCTCTCGTTTACGGGGGCAGAGAGGAGGATGTCTTGTATGCCAGGGAGTTTTTAAGAGAGATGGTTTTCGCCATCGAGAAAACTGGCGAGCTCACGACAATAATGACAAGCGAAATACCGACTGGAAGCACGAAGCTGAGTAGGTTCGGAGTAGAGGAATTTCTCGCATCTGGAATCATAGTACTCGGTATCGAGGAAATATACGGGAACGTCGAACGAGTAATGTACATTAGAAAGGCGAGATGGGCACCCGTGAAGCCGAGTAAGTACATTTTCGACATAGTCTCTGGTAAAGGCATAGTGATACGGGAGCCTCTCAGCGAATACATAAAGAGGATAAGCCGCACAGCCTCAGGATAAAAACCGCCTAAACAATTATTTTTGCCGGCGGGATGCAAAACATCACATATGAAAATCTGGTTGAAGTCGCGGGGCACAGACTCCGAGCTTCTGACATGGGTTAGAAGGATAATCTCATATCTATCAGAAAACAATGTTGAAGTCTTTGTAGATCCCGTGCTCGGCCACGTCGTTCGCCTGGAAAGTCTACCTGAAAGCGAGGCATACAAAGCCGATTTGGCCGTCATTGTTGGAGGTGATGGAACGCTTCTCAGAACTGTTCATAAGAGTAGCGGTAACCTGCCCCCCATAGTGGGTTTCACCAAGGATAGTGTCGGTTTTCTTCTGCTTCACGACGTAGCGGACTACGAGAAGGTATTCACCCAGCTCTTCGAGAACAACTATCAAGTGGAGGAAGTCCAGCTTGGCGAGTACGAGGTCAAGGGGATCAACTCGGTCTTTCTCAACGAGGTCGCAGTGTGGGCTCACACCGGCAGACTCGTCGAGCTTGAAATATCCGTAGCTGGTGAAAGGCTGTATCATCTAAGAGCAGACGGGGTGATCGTTTCAACCCCAGCAGGTAGCACCGGGCACGCGCTCTCCTATGGGGCCCCTGCTGTCACTCCGCTAGACGTCCCTCTTTTGGAAGTTGTGTTTGCAGGAGCGCTCTCGCCGCTAATCCGGCCTCTTGTGGTATACAAATCTCCTGTGGAAATTCAGGTTGTGACGTGGCCATCACTGCTCGTAGTCGACGGCCAGACCGCGACGAGCTTGGAGTACTCGAGCACAGTTGTTGTAAAACCATCCAAACGCAGGCTGAAGCTGATCACAGTCCGGGAATTCCGTAGAAGCTTCAACGATAGGCTCCGCTACAGGCTGTTTGACAGAGGGTTAAGCCGAATTCTTTAGTGAGCCAAGTAGCGCGCTTAGCGCCGACGAGTAGTTTACCTTAAGTGTGACTTTCCCGGAGGTCTCTGTCAACAGACCTAGCTTGTAGAGATCATCTACCGCATCTTCAACTCGCAAGCCTTTGGCGAAAGCGTAAAGGGAGATCAGGCGTCGAGTCTGTGCAGTCGCAGTGAGGGTGAGCGTCTCCTTGTATATCGCGGAGAGCCTCTCGACGGTTTTTATGATCCCGTCGAGCGTGGCGTCCGTCTTGAGAATATCACCGGAGAGAGCGGCCTTAAAGCCCTGGATCTTGAGAGCCTCAACGATGAGGGTTGCAGGGATAGGTGCCTCAAGCCTAGCTAAGGTGAGCACGGAGGACAGGTCGTAGCTTTTGACAACACCGTAGGAGTACGTGTGTCTTTGCTGGTTGTAGAGCTGCTTAATTTTATGTATAGTTTTTTCAGCTTCATCGGACTCAGGAACAAATATCTTTACCTTGTTAACCTTTAATTCACCCAGAAAGCTCCTGCCCGGCAGGAGTCTTTCAAGAGTTTTGAGAAACTGAACCGCCTCCTCGGGAGTCGAGAAGACTAGTGTAAGAGTGCGACCCCTCACCACCATCTAACCTCTTAGTACGTACTTGGAGCTCACCTTCCTCTTAGCCCGGCTCCGGCAAGAAGGACACACTAGGTGCAGGCCCCGGAGGCGCAGAGGCGTAAGGCACTTAGGGCATCGCGCTATTATCACGCCGAACTCCCTTCCTTTAATCGAGAGAAGGTAAGGGGGACCCCCAGGCTCGTCAACTCTGGCTCGAAGCACGTCGCCGTACCCAATCACCTCATAGAGAGTTTTTACCCTACTAGTGGATACGTTCGAGATGGTTAAAACACCGGAAACCGGGGGGTAAATCTCGGAGCCTCTATTCTCGACGTAGAAAATCTTTAGGTAAGCAACCGGGTCCCGTATGAGGTCCACCGTCGCGTAGACAACATCTCCCGTCCTTAGAGGTAGTGGGCTCTCCTTGCTTGGCTTAACTTCGATTAAGTGGTGAAGCTGATCCATGTGCACGCGACCAAGCAGTTTCGACTTTAAGTATCCGTCCTCGCCTAGATACACGCCGCTCCCAGCAAGGTACTCCTCCTCGACTCCCAGGATGTCGCCAGGAACCACAACATCGCCTGAAGACATACATCTTCCCCCTTTCTCTCACACCCACACCCTTAAAGTTGTTGTTTTTTGTTGCCCAGCTGGAGGTTGCTACACCGGCCGCGCCCGGCCTCGCGGACTAAAACTGGAAAAAGCTCTATCCTCGACTTCCATATGCGAAGGCGAGGCTGGTTTTCTTTCTCACGTAGAGCGTTCTACTCTTATGACGGCAACTCGAAAGCAGTATACACGCTTCCGATGCCACTCGAACATCGGAGGGAGACAAATTCGGTCCCGGTGTAGGACCGTTGCTTGGGCCCCCCAACGCCTCACCACACTTAAAATGTATTCGAGAGACGTCTCCTTGTGGATAGAGTACACGACATGGGCACAGCGTAGTGCAGACCGTAGAAACGCCACGTCTGAACCCTTTCTATGGACTCCGAAAGGCGGGTTTTGAATCACCGTTTCAAACGAGAAGTTTTCCCTAAACGGTAATTCGTTAACATCTGCTGCGACGAGATCCAAGAACGCGTACACTCCAGCATCCTGAGACCACTTCTTAGCAACCTCGAGGGAGTCCGGGTCGATATCGAGTAGAGTTGCGACGCTAGCTCCTAGGAGGACTGCCCCGATCCCGAGACGACCGGTCCCCGAGCCAAGGTCTAACACCTTTTTTCCCGAAATGTCGCCGAAGTGGAACTCGGCGATCCAGAGGAGGGTGGAAGCTAGAGTGGAGGGAGTTGCGTACTGCTCTAGCTCAACCCGTGGCCGAGGATGAGGCGGTATCGTGTTCAAGGCTAATTCAAGCTCACGCTTGCGTCTCACGTAGAAACCAGGTAGCTCTTTTCTCACTTCTGTAACCTGTAGCGGAGAATCGCACCTATCCCGCCAAATGTTCTCACGAACTCCTTTCCTTCACTCGACTGCATCGAGACAATGACGACCTCAGCCCCACCTTGCTCCGCAAGCTCTGCGAGCTCCTCAACGAGATCCTTTTCATCGATAACTTCCACTTCTCCACCGCATTTGGGGCACTTAATGCTCGTCTGCGCGTCTCTCTGAACCGTGACTGTGAACTCGTGCTTACAGGCCTTGCATACGGCATGGATCCGGATCTTGTTAAGCCCCTCGGATATGAGTAGCTTTTCCACAGCGTTGGCCTTCAGTGCCTCACGAACCTCATCTTCACCGTATGTGACTAAGCCGGTGTCCCGCGATAAGTGATAAAGAAACTCGTTCACCGCCTCTCGCTCCTTCATGAACTGAACATCTCGGAGTAGATCTTTAGCTCTCTCGACGAGCTCGTACACCCCAGCTGCGCCGCCATAGCCGACGTCGAAGATGCCTATTATCTTCTGCTTAAGCTCGTAGTGCAGGTAATCGCCTTCGGCGAACTCTTGCTTCGAGAGGCCTGGACCCCCGATGATTATCCCCCTCAACTCGTCCTTTATAGGTAGCAGTATTTTATTCGCGTGCTCACCGACCCGTTTGTAGAACTCGTGTACAAGCTGCTCTATTATCCTCTCGAACCTCCTTGCGGACTGGCCACCTGCCCTGTGTTTCCCCGGAACTCCCGCAGTAAGCTCGTCGACTATCTCGAGGCTCTTGCCTCTTAGAAGTGCAATGGCGGCTTCATCTCTCTCAATAAGTATTAAAGCATATACGTCTTTTACCTTTATCATGTCCTCGAGTATTTCTGTGTAAAACCGCGAGTCGCATCGGTAAAGCCAGACCTTCAACTTTTGGGGAGGCTCAAGAAGGTAGACCTCCATCTTTTCACGGCCAGGCACGTCGCTAGCAGTGTAGCCTGCAAAGACGACTAAGCCGTTTGGAGGTGTCTCGCGGAATAGCTTCAGGCGGTTTATTATTGTGGCTAGAGCGTCGAGAACGTGGTGCCTTGTTGTGCGGTCTTTGATGTTGGACGCCGTGGCGTACTCGTAGTTCAGTGTATTAATTACATCGGCTATCGGACGGCCCGCTGGGATGTACAGCGAGACGAGTTCTGTGCCGCGCCCCTCCTTCTTCTTCAGTTCCTCGACCAGTTTTTCGAGCTTGTAGCGTTCCACATCTTCGCGCATTCGATATCACTCAATTTCCAGCGTATCAAGGGAGGAGTGTTGAGAATTAATAAGTTTTTATTTGTCTTAGCGTGGGATGTACTTTGTGGGAAGGATGACAGGAACGGTTATAAAACTCGGAGGAAGCCTTCTCTTCGATGAGACTGGCAGGCTTAAAGCAGATTACCTGAAAGCCTTTCTGAGGGTTCTCAGTGAGGTAGACACGGGGGACTCAAAAAAGATAGTGGTTGTGGGAGGAGGCGCGACTGCTAGAAGGTACATTACGGTTGCCCGCGAAGTGTGCAGCAATGAGTCGGCATTGGACCAGTTGGGAATAATTGCTTCCCGTCTGAACGCCTCGCTTCTCTTCACGATGTACTATGGCAAGCCTCCTCTTGTGCCATCCTCGCTGGAGGAGCTAATGAAACTCTACTACTCGGACCTACCCGTAATATTTACGGGAGGATTGCAGCCCGGTCAGTCCACCACAACTGTCTCAGCGTTGGTAGCGGAGGCTACACGCTCGCGCCTTATCATCGCCACAGACGTCGATGGCATCTTCACAGCCGACCCGAAGAAGGATCCTAGCGCGAAGTTGCTCGAGGAAGTGGACGTCGACTGGCTGATCGAGATGTTCGCTAACCCCCAGAAGGCTGGCGAGTACAGGCTCTTCGACCTCCTCACACTGCAAATAATAAAGCGATCCAGGATTGAAACGATAGTGCTTAACGGCTACCCGCCAGAAAACATAAAAAGGGCGCTGGAGGGGCAGAGAGTCGGCACGCTTATAGTATTTCCTTGACGATGTCGGCGAGATCTTCGAGTGAAGAGGCGACCTTTATACCCGCGCGTGTAAGAGCCTCAACCTTGCTCGTGTAGCTTCCCGTAGCCCCGTAGACTATTGCACCTGCGTGCCCCATTTTCTTCCCTGGAGGTGCGTACTTGCCGGCTATGAAAGCCACGACGGGTTTTTTGCTGGGTAGCTTTGAGTAGAACTCCGCGAATCGCTCCTCCTTGTCGCCCCCTATCTCCCCGACGAGAACAATGGCCTTTGTGGCAGGATCATCAGCAAAGAGCTTGTACGCATCCTCGAATGTTATGCCGGTCACGGGGTCTCCGCCTATCCCCACCGCCGTCGAGACCCCTAGCCCCCTCTCGATCAGGTGAAGCGAGACTTCGTAGGTGAGAGTTCCGCTTCTCGAGACGAGACCGACGTTGCCAGGCTTGAAGTATTCGCCCGGCATTATGCCTACCTTGCATTTAGGAGGTGTGATAACACCCGGTGTATTGGGCCCCACGATCAGGGCGCCGTGGCTGCGTGCGTACAGCACAAAGCGGAGGGTCTCGTGCACCGGTATGTGCTCCGTGATCACAACGATCTTCCTCAAACCGGCATCCACGGCCTCGTACACGGCGTCCGGCGCGGCAGGGGCCGGGACGAAGATTATGGACACATCTACCTCAGGGTGATGCTCAACTGCCTCTTGGACGCTGTCGTATACTGGGACCCCATGGACCTCGCTACCACCCCTCCCAGGTGTAACCCCTGCAACCACTCGTGTTCCATACTTCAGCATTTCGCCGGTGTGGAGCGCGCCTTGTCGCCCAGTTATACCCTGTACAAGGACCCTAGTGTTCTCGCCAACGATGATGCCCATCACTCGACCACCTGGCGTACAGCCTCTTCAAAGTCCCTGAAAGCACGAATACCTTGCTCCTCGAGGATCTTTCTGCCTTCGTCCTCCATGAAGCCCGACAGCCTGAAAACAACCTTCACATCCCCTCTGCCGGATTCTCTAAGTGCATCCACGGCTCCACGCGCAACTTCATCGCAGCGGGTGATACCGCCGAGTATGTTTACGATCACGCGTTTAATGTTCGCCCTGCTGAGAACAAGCATCAAAGCAGTTTTGACTCTCTCGGCGCTAGCGCCGCCGCCGAGATCAAGAAACACGCCTGGGCGACCACCGAGAGCCGCAACAGCATCCATAGTGGCCATGGTCAGTCCCGCGCCGTTCCCTATCACCGCTATGTCTCCGTCCAGCAGGATTAGGGAAAAGCCCATTTTTCTAGCGGTGTTTTCTTCGAGAGAAAGCTCGGACTCGTAGCGAGCTCGGATTTCGCTGAGCCGAGGGTTGAGGTCAAGCGCATCGTCATCCACGATTGCTTTCGCATCCAGGGCCACAATCCCGTCATCGGTGAGAGCGAGCGGGTTAAGCTCTAGGAGGTGCAGGTTGTATTCCCACACGGCGGAGTACATGCCCTCTAGGATTCTATGGGTCTCATCGACCGGTAGTTCAAGAAACTTTGCGACACGGCGCGCCATGTACTCCCTTACCCCTTCGAACGGGTTAATCCTCACCTTCAAAACGCCGCTTGCTAGAGCCTGAGTCTCCACATCGATGCCGCCACTCCTAGAGGCTAAAAGTAGCAGGTATGGAGGGGTATAGTCCACCATCATCGACAGGTATAACTCCTTCTGAACATTCATCCTCTCGGACACAATAACATACCTTACCGAGCTCCCTCCAAAAGCCCTCGACATTAGCTCTAGCACCGCTCTCTCCGCCTCTTCCCTGCTGTCTACAAATTTCACTAAGCCTGCCTTGGCTCTTCCCCAGCCCCTCACCTGTGCCTTAACGACATAGGGAGGATCTATTGAACTCAAGCAATCACTGAGGCTCTCGGGTTTAGATTTATCAACTACGCAGTGCGGCTCTACGAGTATCCCGCTTCTCCTGATCAACTCCTTTACCTCAAATTCGTACGGGATCAAGATGCTTCCGTCTATCCATTTCCTTTAAAGTTAAATAAATTTTAAGATCAAGACTCTAAAACCCCCTGAGAAGGTAAACTGAGCTCAGTATAGCGGATAGCGACTTCGAGGCCTCAAGGTAATTTTTCATGCCAACTCTGATCTCGATGATTGGTGCTCCAGGAAACAACCGCTCAGAAAAGACTGCTGATGTTAGGATGACGCCTCTACGCGGCGAGTAATACCCAGGTACTGAGGGGCCACAGAGCACATCGCTGTTTACTTGACTAACAGCTATCTCGAGCAACTCGCTTACTGAAGCGTACCACCTCTCGCTCAGGGCAAAGCAGATTAGCTCATCGGACCAGCATGACAGGTGTACGACGAGTAGAGGGTCTAAGGCCATTTGATCTATGAGTAGCGACCTCAGCGGCTGGAGGAGAGCTTCCTCTGGAGCTTCGACGAGCATCGTGGATCCATCGTGGAATAAAGCCACGATCACCCGATCCTCGCCAACCTGGATGCGCTTGATACGCTCGAGCTCTTGGGCGCTGTGGGTCGCAACTAAGACGAGGTTGCCGAGCTCAAGTACTCTGGCTCCCTGCCCCTCAGAGACCGGTTTAAACTCCCCAAGATCACTCAGGAGTTCGTCAACCGAAGAAGCCTCCCTGCCTAGGAGGAGTCTCGAGAAAAACGGCAGTCCCTGGCTAATTGATGGAAAAATGCATGGAACAGCCACGACATGTGTGTCTCCACTATACTTCAAAAGAGTGTCGGCGATTACTTCTGAGGCCCGAGTGCAACCGTAGGAGTCCCCGATTAAGACAATGGGAGGGTACTCCTTGAGACCGAGCTCGAAGGCTCTGACAGGCTGACCGAAAAAGTCTCTGCTCTCATAGACCGTTGCTGTGAGCAGTTCAAGTGAAGAGTATATTTCTAAACACGACATGGTTCACGAGCACTATTGTGCTGGAAGCGTTGTCTTATTAACGTACCTCATGCGACTTAGAGCCTAAAGTTTTAATTCACTATTCGAAGTTTAGGAACGGACGGTGGTGATTGTTGAAAGTAAAACTACTGGGAGCTGCGCAAGAGGTGGGTAGATCTGGGATCCTGCTCACCCTCGACGATGGTAGTAAGATACTGCTGGATTACGGCGTAAGCCTTGAAGGAGAGGAGCCCCAGTTCCCGTTACCAGTGAAGCCGAAAGAGATTAGCTTCGTGTCCCTTTCCCACGCGCACTTAGATCACAGCGGAGCGCTCCCCCTGCTCTACGTCTCGGCTTCCCCACCGCTAGTGACGACACCATTGACCCTAAGCCTTTCAGACCTCCTGATAAGAGATTTCCTTAAGCTATCGAAGTACTACGTGCCGTACGAGTACTCGGAAGTTAAGGGGATGATGGAGAACGCCGTGCTTAAGGGGTTTAACGAGACATATGAGTTTGGCGGCGTTACAGTCAGCCTAGTGGATGCTGGACACATCCCGGGTAGCGCAATGATCAGCATCGACACGGGTAGCTACACTGTGGTCTACACGGGTGACTACGCGTTGCACGATACGTGCCTGCTTAGGATGGGTGATAAGTCCGCTCTCTCTAAAGCCGACCTCGTGGTTACGGAATCCACCTACGCGGAATTTGATCACCCCCCTAGGGATTGGGTGGAACGGGAGTTCATTGCCACGGTAACAGAGGTCATCGAGGGGGGTGGTACTGTTCTCATCCCGGCTTTTGCCGTGGGTAGAGCCCAGGAAATACTCTGCGTTCTAGCCAAGTATAACTTCCCGTACAAAGTCTACGTTGATGGAATGGCGAAAGCCGCAAACGACCTCATTCTCGAGGACAGTCACCTCTTACGGGATCCGGGGCTCTTCGAGAAAGCTGTGGGCATGGCGACTAAGGTTAGGGACTGGAACGACCGTAAAAAAGCTGTTGAGGAAGCTTCGGTCATAGTGTCCCCCGCGGGCATGCTACAAGGCGGGCCCAGCGAGTACTACATGGAGAAGATCATGGAGAAAGAGAAGAACGCTGTCGTATTCGTTAGCTTTGCAATACCGGAGACGCCGGCGAGACAGGTGCTGGAGACGGGGGTCTTCGCGTCGCCCACAAAGAAAGGCATGGTGAAGGCTAGGGTTGAGTGGTTCGACTTCTCAGCCCATTGCGGAAAAAGTGAGCTTATCGAAACTGTGAAGATTTCCAAGAGCAACGCTAAATTTCTCCTAGTGCACGGGGAAGCTGAGGCAGAGAGGGCAATGAAAAAATACGTGGAAGAGCAGGGTCGGGAGGCCTTAATGCCAGCGCTTGGCGAGGAAGTAGAAATAGAGATTTAACCGCTATTCAACCTTGATCTTAACGCCTCTCTCCTTCTCTTTTTTAACTTTCTTTTCTACGGTGATCGTCAGCACGCCATTCTTGTACTGTGCCTTAGCGGTATCCGGCTTAATGGCCTCCTTGAAAGTGATCTCCTTGTAGTACTTCCGGTCCCCGCTAGTAGAGATTGTCATCGAGTTTTCCGTTGCCTCAATGTTTATTTGGTCTTTCTCAACACCAGGAATGTCAACAATGACGCGGTAATAATCTCCCTCGTCGAACACGTCAGTGAACGGCTCAATCGCATCCCTGATTACGGGCTTCACCGGCCCCGGCCGAATGTTCCCCCACTCTCTGACTTTCGGCACACCGTCTGGACCTATTTCCACCGAGAAGCCGTAGTAGTAGGGACCTATTACACGGCTGCCGCCACGCCCCTCGATGAAGGGTTCCCGAATCATCTCCTCAAACATCTTGTCGAACTCGTCCATCAGTTTCCGAACGCGCCTAAACCACTCGTCAAACTCGCTCATACGGTCCACCGTGTGTATTTCTAAAAGCAAAGGTTAAAAGATTTCGGCCAAGGTGCTGACTGGGCAGGCCCAGGAAAACTTTTATAATATCGAGTGGTTATGTGCGGAGGAGCTCGTATGTCTCAAGGTACCCTAAAGGTGGTTAGCGACAAAACGAACGCGGTCATACCTAGGAGAGAGCTCGTGGTAGAAGTCGAGCACTGGGGTCAGGGAACCCCTACGAGACAGTACATTGCGGACTTGCTTCGAAACACACTGGGGCTACCCAGCACTAACGTTGTTGTGGTGCGTAAGATAGTTACAAGCTACGGGTCCTGCGTAACTCGAGCCTACGTGCACATATACAACTCGGAGGACAGAGCCCGAGCCTTCGAACCGAGATACATACTCAAGAGGAACGGCCTTCTAAAGGAAGAGCAACCCCAGCCGAAGCAAGGGTGAGGGCTTTGGCGAACGTGCACAAGCTTTACGAGTACGATTACAAAACCGGGACGATAAGGTTAAAGAACAAAAAATGCCCACGTTGTGGCTCGATAATGGCCCACCACCTCAAGCCCGTTGAGCGCTGGGCATGTGGGAAATGCGGCTACACGGAGTTCGTTTAGTGGTTTCTCGATGGTTCTCGTTCTAGGCATTGAATCGACAGCTCACACGTTTGGTGTCGGCATAGCCTCGGAGAACGGGGACATTCTGGCTAACGTCAACAGCACCTACGTACCACCCAGCGGGGGTATAAAACCCAGCGATGCGGCGGAGCACCACAGCAGGGTCGCTGTCGACGTACTTCGCCGCGCTTTAGCAGAAGCCGGGCTGAGCTTCCGCGACCTGGACGCAGTCGCCGTGGCGCTAGGTCCCGGCATGGGTCCCTGCTTGAGGGTTGGCGCAACGCTTGCAAGGTACCTAGCTCTGAAGTTCGCGAAGCCCCTAGTCCCCGTCAACCACGCCGTCGCGCACGTGGAGATCGCTCTGCTGTCTACAGGCACAAGGGACCCGGTAGTAGTGTACGTGGCTGGGGGAAACACCATAATTACCGCCTTCAACGAGGGGAGATACAGGGTATTCGGGGAAACATTGGACATACCTCTTGGGAACTGCCTGGACGCGTTCGCGAGGGAAGTCGGACTAGGTTTCCCGGGTGTGCCGAGAGTAGAAGAGCTGGCGAAGCGCGGCTCTAAGTACATCGAGATGCCCTACGTGGTTAAGGGTCAGGATCTCTCGTACAGCGGGCTTTTAACCTACGCGATTAAGCTGTACAAGGAGAAGAGGTACCCGCTAGAGGACGTGTGCTTCAGCCTTGTAGAGACTGCTTACTCGATGTTGGTTGAGGTGACGGAGAGGGCCCTTGCTCACACGGGGAAAAAGGAGGTCGTTCTGACAGGTGGTGTTGCCAGAAGCGAGCTTCTTTCGAAAAAGCTGAGCAGCATGGCGGAGTCGAGAGGCGTTAGATTCGCCAGGGTGCTCGGAGAGCTGGCTGGCGATAACGGGGCCATGATAGCCTACACCGGCGCGCTGGCATACGCTAGCGGGATAACCATCGATGTGGATGAGAGCAGGATTAGGCCTCTCTGGCGTTTAGACGAGGTAGAAATACCGTGGAGGAAGTGATCCGCACGTTAGAGGAGATGCTTGGGCTTGAGAACACCTCAGTTGTTGCTGTGGGGGCTGAGGCGGTTCTCGTTAGAGGAGAAATCGCGGGCGAGAGGGTAATGGTGAAGTATCGCGTCGCGAAGCCTTACCGGCACCCCCAGCTGGATGCTAGGTTACGGGTAGCTAGGACTAGTCTCGAGGCGCGACTACTCGCGAAAGCGGGACTGCTGAGCGTTAATGTCCCGCACGTGGTCTACATGGATGCCTCTAACGGAATCCTTGTAACCAGCTTCGTGGAAGGGAGGAGGCTGAAGGACATTCTCAACGAGAGTGTCGATGACGAGGTAGTGCGCGAGCTGATGAGGCAGGCTGGCTCAATGGTTGCCAAACTCCACGTTAACGGAATAATTCACGGAGACCTCACTACAAGCAACCTGATAGTGCAAGGCGACAAGGTGTGGCTCATAGACTTCGGGCTAGGATACTTCTCCCAGCGCGATGAGGACCGCGGCACTGATATCCACCTTCTCTTACGCGTCTTCGAAAGCTCACACCCGCTGATGGCGTCACGGCTCCTAGAGTACTTCCTCCAGGGTTACCGATCAGTGGCCGGCGAGGAGTTCACGATGCGCGTCCTTGAGAGGATGCAGGATATAAGGATGAGAGGACGCTACGTCTCTGCTAGGAGAAGGAGCCTGAGACAACCTTTTTGAAGAACTCGTCGGGGTCTCCGGGGTCCACGCCCAGCTCACTCACATATCGGTATACATTTCTTATATCGTTCCTCAGGAAGTCCAGGGCGTTCGGGTGAGACCTGAGAACGGCGGAGCCGAAGTCTATAACGACGATTTCATCATTTTCTCTGATCATCACATTGTATTCCGAGAGATCCGCGTGAACCAGCTCAGCATCCCAGTAGAGTCTAGTTATAAACTCTTTCAGGGAGTTCAGCACTTTCTCCGGATTGGTCGGTGGGCGGTCTTTGAGCAAGGGGTATGGTACACCCTCCTCGCCAATGAATTCCATTACGAGAACGTTCTCCTCAAAAGCTATCGGCCGCGGAACTGGGAGCCCCGCCTCGCGTGCACGCTTAAGGTTCCTAAACTCCTTTCTGCACCAAGTACTTATGAGCTTCACGGGGTCACGGGGAGCGTTCTCGAAGCGCGGGTCGCTGAGAATGTATTTCATCCGACTTTTCCTAAACTCTGCTGTCCACACCATGTATATCTTCACGGCAACGTCCTCCCCCCTCGGAGTCTTCCCCCAATAAACGCGGGCTTCTTTCCCGGTGGACACGGTGCCGTAGAGCTTAGAGAGAATCCCCTTGTTCATCAACCTGTACACAGCCATGAGCGTCCTGAAGTCGAAGACGTCCTCGAGAACTTCCCTGAGCTCTGAATCTTTCTCAGGCCTCTTGTAGCTCATAAATCAAACCTGGCTCCATTTTTCCCACAGGTCAACACGGCGCCTCTTCAACCCGTACCTCTCTCTTTCGAGGAATTTAATCACGGTCTGGTGCGACTGGCCTCGGACAAGTCTCGAGATGGCCTCCTTAGCCAGCCTGAGCTGCTCGAAGTCCCCTATAAGTCCAACGACCTTGTCGCCCACAACCACTTTTACGCCGACAACTTCCTCGAGGGTTTTCTTGAACTTACCCTCAGCCCCTATAATGCGGGACTTTATCCTACTCAAATCCGACTGGTTCCTGGCGACCTCGCTTAAGTCTATAATTTCGAAGTCGTAAAGGTCGTCAGCCAACAGCAGAACATCTTCAAGAGGAAAACCAAGAGCGAGAGCCTCCACGGCCTTCCTGGCTCTAAAGACATTGTACATCGAAGCCCCTTCGCCGGGCTCCACGAAGACCAAACCCTTTTCGCTATCAACATGCAGCTTTACGTTAAACGTCTCTTCTACCTTCCTCTTGTTAAACCCGCCGCGCCCCACCACTATTCCCAGCCGTTCAGGGTCAACCGGTATGGGCAACCGCCCCGATGCGCTCACGCTCAGACACCTCTCCGAGATCACGCTAACAGTGGATATAAAGCTTCGTTACTAGCTACGGAAGAAAGTGCGGGGGCCGGGATTCGAACCCGGGCAGGCCGACGCCAGCGGAGCCTCAGTCCGCCCCCTTTGACCTAGCTCGGGCACCCCCGCTCCTACTCTTTCTGCCAAAGACGGAATATTAACTTTTCCATCACTTTTATGAAAAATAGATGGCTCCGTACAGATTCAGGCCCCGGGTTGGTATTACGGTTACTCCAGCCACCGCAGCAGATGTGTTGCGCGGGGAAAGTACAGTCAGAGTCGACTTCGGCCTGCGAAAGGCCCTCGTTCGGTTTGAGGGAGGCGAGGCTGTATTCGAGACCGAGATCGGGCTTTTCCGCGTGGAAGTTGATGCGCTTTCGTTCCTTGCTGAGAGCGACCGTTTGCTATTCCTACCCGCGTCGGGGAAGCCTTATGTGGTCGAGGTTAGAGGCGCGCACTACTACAAGCTGAGGTACCTGGGCGAGGGGGTGGCTCCGACGCTCGAGATCGACGGAGTGCACATGCACAACATTGTTGGTACTACACCAACAAGGGATGCAGCAAGGAAGGTCAGCTTGCTCAGAGTTAAGCGGGGTGAAAAGGGTCTGGACATATGCACGGGTCTAGGGTACACCGCTATAGAGGCTTGGCGGCGCGGTGCCTCGGTAAAGACTGTGGAGGTCGATGTCAACGTGCTCTACATCGCCGAGCACAACCCTTTCTCAAGGCATTTAGAAAACATCGAGGTGATACTAGGCGACGCTTTTGATGCCGTGGATGAGATGCCAGAGGGGGAGTTTGACTTTGTCCTACACGATCCGCCCGTCTTTCCCTTTGCACCCGAGCTCTACAGCAGGGATTTCTACAGGAAGTTAAGCAGGGTCCTGAAGAGAGGTGGGCGCCTCTTTCACTACACGGGAGCCCCCGGCAAGCATAGGGGAGTAGACTTGCAGCGAGGGGTCATCGCGAGGCTTCGAGAAGCTGGCTTCATGGTAGTTCGCGTCGAGAGAGGATACGGAATTGTGGCCGTGAAGGAATAGCCCACGTCGCCTGATAAGCGGGCTCCGCGGGGCTCGACTCGTCACTCCTCAGACCTCGCAAAGGCTCGTCATCGCCTGATGTAAGAACGTGGACTGAATCTTATAAAAGTGGGCCCGCCGGGATTCGAACCCGGGGCCTCCGCCGCTCCTAGGCTTGACGCCTTGTAAGGGCGACATCCTAACCGCTAGACCACGGGCCCTGGACGTTAGTGATGAGTCGTGGTGGACTTAAAAGCTTTAGCTTGAAATTTCGGCAACGCATTTTCAGTTGCTGCACTTTGAGCCAACCACTCCACCTCACTTACACCCGCGTGGTGGGCGCCCTACGTTTTCCACTGGCATGAGCTAGTGCTAGAGGCACGCTTTTTCAAGGTTAGCGCGGCAGGAAGCATTGACTGCTCAGCAAACATAGGGGAAGGTAGATCACGTTGTGCCCTGAAACACTCGGCTCCTAAAGCTAAGTTTAAATCCAGGTTTATGCTATTGAGTCCCGAAAGCCCGGTGGTGTAGCGGTCAAGCATGGCGGGCTCTGGCCCCGCAGATCCGGGGTTCGAATCCCCGCCGGGCTACCATCGCTATTCTTCCAGGTTGGACCGGGATAGATTTATTTAGTCCAGGGGGCTTTCGAGCGCAGGTGTTGTTGTGCGGGTGCGAGGCCTCAAGAGCTTAGCGGTGTACTCTGTCAACAAGGACTCTGAGGTATTCTGGCTCGACCTCTCCCTTGCGGGTTACCGCAAGGTGCGGAGCGGTGAACGCTACGCAGCGTTTTTTGATGAGGTTTACAGGTGGCTTCGAGAATACGGTATAGCCCCCGAAGAGTATGCTGCATCAAACTACGTGGTGCACATGCAGCCGCCGGGAGGGTCTGGAAGAACATCAACAGTGCTACTGGTAACGCTCACGAAGAAAGGCCGCGTGGTCTATGCCGCTCTGGCCTCCTTTACTCCAGGCGTGCTTCTGCGCATGAGTAGTCAGCTGGAGAAAGCGGGGTGGAAAAGCAAGTTCTTCCTAGACTTTAGCGTCAGGAAAGAGGCCGTTTCGTGAAGTTCCAGCATATCTTTGTAGCTTTCTCCTAGGTCATCGTCTTGGCTCTAAGGGCAACTAACCCGGCGGAGCCTCAGCCCGCCTCTCTTTGACCTAGCTTAGGTACAATAGGCGATCAAAGGGTTTTGTGGCGTCGAGCGCTGCAGCTTAAAGCTTCCGGGAGCTTATAATGTAACCCGTGTGAGTTACGCCAAGACTCTGCGGACGGAGTTCGCCGGGTTTCGGCTGGTACTTTCTCATCATTAGTTCAGTCACCTCCAACATCCTTAAACCGGTTTTTTTGAGGCTGTGTAGCGTTCTCTCAACCTGTGAAGTTGTCGGGACAAACGCGATGAGCGCTCCTCCATTGAGTAGCTTTGATGCGGCCTCCTCTACGACTTCCCAGGGGGACGGCATGTCCAGTACAACGGCGTCCAGATCGTCCTCCTCTATGCCGTCTCTGATGTCCTTGTTTTTTGGTGTGATGTACGGGAGAACCCCCAAGACCTCGAAATTCTTAAGCGCAACCTCGTAGAAGTCCTTTCGCACCTCGTATGTGTACACGCGCCCGCTGGGCCGCACGTACCACGCCAGCGTTGCGGCTAGGAAGCCGGTACCGGTGCCCGCCTCGACCACCCTGCTACCGGGACCCACACCAGCTTCGAGCAGTATGTAGCCGAGGTCCTTGGGGTATATCACCTGCGTTACGCGTTGCAACCCATCAAGCCTATCGACGAACCTGGTCCTGCTAACTACGAGCTTCTCGCCTACGTTAGTTTCAACGGTAGCTCCGTAAGGCAGCCCAATGAGCGTAGAAAGGTCGATGGAGCCGTGCGTCGTATGGAAAACTTTACCTCTTTCGACTCGGACCACGTAGCTTTTCCTCTCGTCGTAGTAAAGGAGTACCCACTCGCCCTCCCTGATGGTATCCACAGTCACGCACCGCGATCAAGCGTTGTATAGCTGTTTAAAAGGTTTGACTGGAGCTCGGGGATAACTTTATAAGACTAGCACCAGGAGAACACAGAAGGTGGTTTAACTGGTTAACGCGAAGTTCGTGCCGCCCAACATGCTGGTGGAGGAGCTCGCGAAGTACCTCAAGGAAAACGTGAAAGAGGTGCAGCCGCCGGAGTGGGCTTTCTATGCTAAGACAGGTCCTAGCCGCGAAAGGGTTCCTAGCGACCCTGACTGGTGGTATAAAAGGTGTGCCGCCCTCCTCAGAAAGGTCTACATATACGGTCCTGTAGGTATTGAGCGGCTACGCACGGCGTACGGCGGTAGGAGTAAGAACACGGTTAAGCGTAAACACTTCAGGAAGGGCGGAGGCTCTGCTATAAGGAAGGCTCTGCAACAGCTAGAGGCGGCGGGGCTCGTCGCGAAGACACCTAGGGGCAGAGTTGTAACGGACAAGGGTCGCTCGCTCGTGGACCGAATCGCCATTTCGCTGTTCAAGAAGTTAGCTGAGCAAAGGCCCGAGCTTAAGAAGTACATCGAGTAGTAGTTTCAGAATAATTTTTAGCTTGTTGTAGTCATCTACTGTTGGTGGCTATGAGCGAGTTCGAGGAATCCACGGAGCTGGAGGAGATCAAGAAGAGGAAGATGCTGGAGTACCAGAAAAAGCTCGCTGAAGCTCAGAGAGCGGAGGCTCAGCACGCGGCGGAGGAGGCTAAGCGCCAAGAGATTCTTCGGAGGATTCTCACCCCGGAGGCGCGCTCAAGGCTCTCTAACTTGAAGCTCGTAAAACCTGAACTCGTAGAGGCCCTTGAGATACAGCTCATCCAGCTTGCACAGAGCGGCTCCGTTAGATTACCGATTGACGATGAAACGTTAAAGCGGATTCTGTCAAGGCTCTCTGAGACAAGACAGGAGATACGCTTCCGAGTCGGTTTTGGATAAAGCTTTTATTAGCAACGATCTCTATGAATCGGGCGTCGGCTCATGGCTCACAATAAACCACTCGGGAAGAAAATACGGCTGGCGGCAGCTGTACGGGAGAACCAGCAAGTTCCAATATGGGTTATTGCTAAGACGCTGGGGAGAGTGCGGAGGAAACCTCGTCGTAACTGGCGTAGAAGCAGGATGCAGCATTAGCGAGGTGGTATCTGTATGCCTAAGTTAGCGGAAGGGGAGAACGTATTCACGACGACCATTCCTTTGCGCGACGCGTATAGGGCGCCTAGGAAGAAGAGAGCCAAAGTTGCGGTGCGGCTTGTTAGGGAGTGGGTTGCTAGGCACTTCCACATAAAGGGTGATGTGAAGGTTGGTAACAGGCTGAACGAGCTTATTTGGAGCAGGAGCATCGAGAAGCCTCCAAGACGCGTCACGGTAAACGTGAGAGTCAGCGTTGAGGAAGGGGAGGTTGTAGAGGCCGAAGTCGACCTGCCATCGCAAGCCAAAGAAGAGCGTAAAGAGTAGCGTTTGATATGTCGGTTGATCTTGCTGAAATTTTTGGAACGCCTCAGATCGGCGTCTTCGTCTTCATCAACGATGAGTTAGCACTGATACCTTTTGATGCGCCAAGCAAGTTCGAGGAGAAAGTCGTCGAAACGCTCAAAGTCGAGGCTCTGAGAGCAACCGTTGCCGGCTCCCGGTTGCTCGGCGTGTTGCTTTGCGGCAACAATAACGGCGTCGTGCTGCCGCGCACAGTCCTCGAGTCGGAGCTCAGATCCATAAAGCAGATGGGGCTAAACGTAGTCGTCCTGGAAGAGGTTAGAGAGACGGGCATCGGGAACCTCGTCCTGGCCAACGACAAGGGTTGCGTCGTAAGTCCACTCTTGCCCGAGAAAGCTGTCAAATCCGTGGAAGAAGCGCTGAGCGTCGAGTGCGAGGCGAGGTATCTTGGAGAAAGCCCCTTCGTGGGCTCCCTTGCAGTCGTGACAAATAAGGCCCTAGCCCTACCCCCGTTCGTGACAGACGAGGAGGTGTCCGAGCTTCAGTCAATACTGAAAGTCCAGGCGGGATTGCTCACGGTTAACAGGGGGAGGATGTTTCTTAGATCGGGGATGATTGCCAACACGAAAGGTGCGCTGGTCGGAAACGAGACAACTGGTCACGAGCTCATGCAGATCCAGAGGGTGCTCTTCCCGCCTTCGTGACCGCACCTGGCTCATCTGCTCCCTTCACTGGTCTGAGGGCCCCCTTGCGGGGTCATGGGTTCCCTAACGGCCCCCCTAACGGCCTTCAGCCCGCGTCGCCGCGGGCGCATTCCCTCCTCGCGCCGCGCTCGGGAAGGCTTAGCACTCGGAGATCGTCCGTGTGCGCGCTATGCCGACCGAGGAGGAGAGGCTGAATAAGGAGGCCTGGGAGAGGGGCTGAGCCTCTCGGAGTACTCCCACCTCATGCTCCTAGGCTGAAGACTTAAGGCCTTTTTTCCCTCCCCTCTTTTTCTGCCCTCATGAAGTAGAATTTGACGTTATCGCTCGCTTTTTCCAGTCCTTCTGAAATGATTCTTTAGCCAGCTCCCGTCCGAAGAGTTTCTCCAGCACTCGCCTGCCCCTCCTTTTCTGCCCCCACTGGCCCCCTTAACTCTTCGTCATCTTTGGTCGGCCTCGGGGTGGCCCCACGGGGGCGTCGCATCGCCCTCTTCGGGCCTGCCCCTAGCGGGGCTTCCGGGGAGGAGCGTCCGGCGGCCGCGGCGCCCATTGCGGGCAGCGGCGGCCAACCGCGGGCCAGAGCCTCTAGTTGCTCTGCTTTTTCTGGCTGCTTAGGCGGTAGTGCCTCGCCAGCTTTTCGGCTAGCTCCTCGACTTCGCTTTCCTCTATGAATAGCTTTAGTGCGTGCAACACTGGAACGCTGTCCCTCTCGAAGGCTCTGCCGCAGCCCGTGCACTTCATAACCCTTGTTTCACCTCTCCTCTCTGCCTTCTCGAGCTTGGCCCCGCAGAGCGGGCACCTCTTTGAGGGCAATGTCCTCCCGATCACGGGAATGCCGTGGAAGCCCAGCGAGTTCTCCAGCCTCCCCGTGAAGCTACGCAGAGTCCTCTGAAGGCTGCTGTTGCGGAGCGACTCGTCGAAGGGGACGTCCACGAAGACTAACGCCCTTCTACCCTTAAGCTCCTTGGCCACCTCCGCGACAGCTTTCAGCAATGCGGCCCTGCGGCGCCTGTACGCCTTCCTCAGCGCGCAACGGGCAGTGGCCCACGCGCCAGGGCTCCTGGACTCAGCCGCGGCTCGTTGCAACAGCTTAATCCTCCTCCAGTTCACCTCAGGCACCTTGAACCTCCTTACGGTGAAGCCGCCGTTGCGGAGGTCGTAGGCGAGGAAGTAGAATCCGTGGCTACTGTTCACGTCCACGACCGCTATCGCGTCGAGACTCTCGAGCAGCTCCTCCACGCCTAAGCTGTGGGAGCAGTGGAGCACGACGCTCACCTGCCCATCGCTCTTCACGGCAACGTACCTCGTCAGCCTCCCCCCAGACTCCCTGCAAGCCTCCTCCTGCCTCTGCAACCACTCCACACCGCGCTCGGGCAACGGAATGCTGTAGACCCTCCTGTAGAGCCTTATAATCAGCTCTTTTCCCCGAAGGTCTGCTCCATGATGCTTCAGCGTCCACGAGAGCAGCGGGAACCGCAGGTAGCTCTTCCTCTTCGGCGTAGCGCTAGGCACTACCATGTCGTCGAAGGTCACCCTGTAAGCCCACGGCACCTCTTTCCACGCAACTTCTAGCTTCGCGTCGCCGAGGCCAAGCAGCCTCTGCCAGTAGCGCATCGAGGCCCTCGGCTGGTACACACGCTCTATGAAGTCTTTGAGCTCCTCCGGCAGCTCCGCCTCGAATTTCAGCACCCTGTACCCTTCTACCGCTAATTTGCCGTTACGGGGGTCAGCCATGCCACTCCCCCCATCCGCCCCCACCCCCGGAGAGGCGGAGTGCGGGGGAGGAGCAGCACAGCCAACCCCCGCAATGCTCGTGAACGGTATTTAGTGCCGTAGCGTGTAGCGTTGACGCGCACACTCCAAGCGCCCTCAGCCGCGCAGGCACGTACAAGTCACAAACGCTCACAGAGCCTGTGATCGGCCCAACCCCTCCCCAGACACCCCGAGGCACCAGGGGGGCCAGCAGCGGGCCAGCGGTGGGGGGCTCAATGCGGCAAGCGGCCCCCGCGCCACACCCCACAGCCCCGCGCACCCCCAACGCGGAGCCAGGGCGTGGCGCCGCC
>NDWX01000006.1 GCA_002855745.1 Thermofilum sp. NZ13
GAGGCAGTAGTGGGCAACGTGCGCTACGTCTACTTGACGGAGCGTGCCTGCGGCCTCCTCGCGTTGCTCGGCTACAGCCCGGAGGATGTGGTGTGCAGCGATGCCGCCATGAGGTTTATTCGGCGCGGAGCCTCAGCTGCCTCCTGTGGAGCATGACCGTCGCTACGTGGCTGCATATCCTCGCCCTGCGCACGTAGCCGTAAGTCTTGAAGAGGCAGCCAGCCTTCGACAAAGCGCAACGATGTTATACTTTCAGGGTAATCATCGGAATGAATATTAACCCCCTCTGTGCAGGGAAGAATGAGGCCCGTTGCCGCACGCGTGGCCGGTGAAGGGGTGAGCCGGCTTCAGCGGCGCGGGCTACAGGGTGCTTCCCCGAGAAAACTGGCGCCCGTAAAAGGAGAGCTGTGGGCGCCTGCACTCTCGGGGAAAAGAGAGTGGGCGGGAGGGGCAAAGCGGCTCGAATCAGGCAGGCCAGCGGGCCCCGGGCACCTAGGCTACGCCGCTTTCAGCGCACTAGCGTTTAGGGGGGAGAGGTGGCAGGGGCCTGGACAGCCCGAGAGCGAGCCCCTTAAAAAGTATTTTTTCTCCCGCCAAGCCCACCCTCTCACGCTCCTCCGGGACGTGGTGGGACTGGGCTTGGAGGGAGGGCCGGGCCCCCGCGAGGGGGTGGTGGGCTACGCCGGTGAGGCGCCGCGCCCCTAGGGATCCCCGCGAGGGCTCCCAGCGCGGCCGCTGAGGCGTGAAAGTGCCGGTCTGCGGGGCCACGCCCACGCGGCCTGGCCCTGGGCCGGTAGTGCCCGCCCGCAAGCCGGCTGCCCGAGGCCCGCTTCCACGCCCACGCGGCCTGGAGCGGGCTAGGGCGAGGGGCTTGGCTCTCGGGCTGCCCTACCCCGCCGCCCCCTGGCAGCCGGCCCCCTGCCCCTGGGGGTGGACGGGCCGCAACCGCAACGAAAGCGGCGCCCTCCCCAGGTCTCGCGTTGGGGGTGCGCGGGGCTTTGGGGTGTGGCGCGGGGGCCGCTTGTTGCATTGAACCCCCCACCACTGGCCCGCTGCTGGCCCCCTGGCGCCTCGGGGGTGTCCGGGGAGGAGCTGGGCCGGTCACAGGCTATGTGAGCGTTTGTGGCTTGTACGTGCCTGCGCGGCTGAGGGCGCTTGGAGTGTGCGCGGCAACGCTGCATGCTACAGCGTTGCATGCTATCAGCGAGCGTTGCGGGGGTTGGCTGTGCTGCTCCTCCCCCGCACCCCGCCTCTCCGGGGGTGGGGGCGGATGGGGGGAGTGGCATGGCTGACCCCCGTAACGGCAAATTAGCCGTCGAAGGGTTCAGGGTGCTGAAATTCGAGGCGGAGCTGCCGGAGGAGCTCAAAGACTTCATAGAGCGTGTGTACCAGCCGAGGGCCTCGATGCGCTACTGGCAGAGGCTGCTCGGCCTCAACAGCGAGGAGCTCGAAAGCATGTGGAAGCAGGTTCCCTGGAGCTACAGGGACGCCTTCGACAACATAGTGCAGCCGAGCACTGCGCCGAAGAGGAGGAGCTACCTGCGGTTCCCGCTGCTCTCGTGGACGCTGAGGCAACAGGGAGCAGACCTTCGGGGAAAAGAGCTGATTATAAGGCTCTACAGGAGAACCTACAGGATCCCTCTGCCCGAGCGCGGCTTGGGGTGGCTTCAGAGGTAGGAGGAGGCTTGCAGGGAGTCTGGAGGGAGGCTGTCGAGGTACATCGCCATCAAGAGAGATAGAGAGATAAACGTCGTGCTCCACTGCTCTCACAGCCCGAGCGTGGAGGAGTTGCTCGAGAACCTGGAAGTAATCGCAGTAGTCGACGTCAACAGCAGTCACGGCTTCTATTTCCTCGCCTACGACCTCAGAAGCGGGAGCTTCAGGGTCCACAGGCTCAAGGTCCCGAAAATCGACTGGAGGAGGATAAAGGAGCTACAGCGCAACGCAACTAAGTCCAGGAAGCCGGGCGCCTGGGCCACCGCTCGTTGCGCGCTGAGGAAAGCGCACAGGCGCCGCAGAGCCGCATTGCTGAGTGCTGTCGCGGAGGCGACTAAGGAGCTCAGGGGAAAGAGGGCTGTAGCGTTCATCGACGTCCCCTTCGACGAGTCTCTGAGGAACAGCGGCCTTCAGAGGACTCTGCGCAGCTTCGCAAAGAGGCTGGAGAACTCGCTGGGCTTCCACGGCATTCCAGTGATCGAGAGGACGCTGCCCTCGAAGCGGTGCCCGCTCTGCGGGGGCAAGCTCGAAGAGGCAGAGAGGAGGGGTGAGACGAGGGTGATGCGCTGCACGGGATGCGGCATGGTCTTCGAGAGGGACAGCGTTCCAGCCCTGCACGCGCTAAAGCTGTTCCTCGAAGAAGCCGAGGTCGAGGAGCTAGCCGAAAACCTGGCGAGGCACTACCGCCTGAGCGCCCAGCGACGCTAGGCCCCGGCCCGCGGTTGGCCGCCGCTGCCCGCAGTGGGCGCCGCGGCCGCCGGCTGCTCCTCCCCGGAAGCCCCCTCGAGGGGCAGGCCCGAAGAGGGCGATGCGCCGCCCCCGTGGGGCGACCCCGAGGCCGACCAAAGGATGACGACAAATTTAAGGGGGCCAGTGGGGGCAGAAAAGGAGGAGCGAGTACGCTTAGTAGTTAAGTGATAACTTAATTATTAGGGTTTTTGCACGATATAGCGGTGCTCGGAAATGGTCAGGTTCACGTTCCCTGACGCTAGGGAGTGGAGGTACATTATCGAGAGCCTCGCAACGATCGTGGATGAGGCGAACTTCGTCGCCACCCCTGAGGGCTTGACGCTGAGGGCGCTAGACCCCGGGAGGATCGCCATGGTGGACCTCTACATGCCTGCAGGCCTCTTCGAGGAGTACTCCGTCGAGGCGGAGACGAAGATAGGCGTTGTGCTGGACGATGTGAACAAGGTTCTGAAGAGGGCTAAGTCGGACGACAAGCTCGTCTTCGAGGTGGGTGGCGGGAGGCTGACGATAATCCTTCAAGGCAGGGCTGAGAGGAGGTTCAGGTTCCCGCTGCTCGACATCGCGGGCCAGGAGCTGCCGACTCCTAAGCTGAACTTCACGGTGGCGGCTAAGATGCTCAGCGACACCTTCCGCGACGCCCTCAAGGACGCCTCCCTCGTGTCCGAGTCTGTGCGGCTGAAGGCCGAGGACGAGACGCTCTACGTCTCGGCCCGCAGCGATAAGGGCGAGATCGAGTCAAAGTTCACGATCGAGGCGGGAAGCCTGCTCGAGATCGACGTCAAGGAGCAGGCTGAGGCGAGCTACGGGATAGACTTCCTCGAGAAGATAGTCTCGAAGGCCTACAGGGTCAGCGACATCATGACCCTGAAGTTCGCGACGAACATGCCCCTCGAGATGACCTTCGATATAGCCGGCGGGGGGACGCTGAAGTACCTGCTAGCCCCGCGAATGGAGTAGGCTCGCGACAATGCCGGAGGCGCTTCGCGTAGCGCTAAGCACAGACGACTACAGGTGGTATCCCTTTCTCCCGGAGGCCCTCAGGGTAGTCCAGGAGCTCGGCTTAACGCTCGAGGAGCTGGGCGAGACCCCGCTCGGGCTCGAGATCCTAGAGGCTGCCAAAAGCAGGGTCCTGACGGTCATCGAGAGCGGCACCTACCCACCGCCCAGCGAGGACTACAGGCTGGAGGTCTCCGTGTTCACGACTGCCTTGCTCATCCTCTCTCAGGTCGGCGACAGGGCTCTCACCGAGAAGTTCGCCGTGGCGTTCTCGAAGAGGGTCTTCGAGAGCATTGAACGCGACTCCTCCAAGAGGCCGGAGCTCCTGCTCTACCTGGCGACGGTGTTCGGCTGGAGCTTCAGGGTTGAGGGAGGAGGCGTGAGCGTGCACTTCAAGGACTACGTGTACGCGCAGCCCGAGTTCACGGGCCCCTGGAAGCTCGTCAACAGGCAGGTGTCGGGGGGCTACGTGTGGGTCACGTGGCGGGAGTTTGCAAGGCTTCTCCAAACCGGTGTGAAGAAGCATGTGGCGAAGCTCGTCGACTCGGCCAGCGTTGATCCCTCCGCTGTCCCCGAGAGGCTCTACGCAGCCGTCGAGGAGGTCTCGCGCAGGTGGGCTGAGGCGAGGAGCGAGGTTCTCGCGCACGCTAGGGCTGGGTACAGGAAGGGGGACGCGTCCGTGTTCCCGCCCTGCATAAGAGCACTCCTAGAGGAGATACAGAGCGGGAAGAACTTGACGCACAGCGCGCGGTTCGCGCTCGCGTCCTTCCTCCTATCCATCGGCTTCTCGGTTGACGAGACGCTCGAGGTCTTCAAGGCGTCGCCCGACTACAGGGAGGACCTGGCCAGGTACCAGGTTGAGCACATAGCCGGCCTTAGGGGCTCCAGGACTAAGTACACGCCGTACAAGTGCGACAACATGCGGAGCCTGGGCCTCTGCAGGTGGAGCTGTCAGGGCGTTAAGCACCCCCTCCAGTTCTTCTACAGGGCGGTCAGGGGAAGGCCACCCAGGGTGACTTAGTTGTCGCCCCTGGACGTTGTGAAGCTGTTCAGGTCATACTACGCCCGTAACACTGTCCCACCGCCCAGCAGTATAGAGAGGAGGGAGTTCGCCTTCAGCCTCTTCAACTCCCAGGGGATGTTCAGGCACATAGCTTTCAGCAACGGGGAGGAGATGAACAGCTTCCTCAGGGAGAAGGTCCCCCAGCACGCGTACTACTCAACCGCCTATTACTCCGACCCCGCTGCCCAGGACATGGACGAGAAAGGCTGGCTGGGCGCGGACCTCGTCTTCGACATCGACGTCGACCACATAAACACGCCCTGCAAGGTGCTGCACGACACTTGGAGGTGCCGGGACTGCGGGGCGGAAGGGTGGGGTATGGTTGAGAAGTGCCCATCGTGCGGGAGCGAGCGATTAGACAGGCAGACCTGGGTCTGCGATCAGTGCATAAGTGTGGCCCGGGAGGAGATCCTTAAGCTCGTGGACATACTCGAGGAGGACTTCGGGATCTCTAGAGACGAGATGTACGTCGCCTTCTCGGGCCACAGAGGCTTCCACCTCCACGTCGAGAACAAGCTGCTGGCGGAGCTCGACCAGGAGGCTAGGCGCGAGCTGGCGGACTACGTCAGGGGGCTGGGCATTGACCCGGACCTCTACATCGTGAAGGCCAGGAGGGGCTACGTTTACAGGTTCAAGCCCGACGACCCCGGGTGGCGCGGGCGGATCGCGAAGCTTCTCATGCTCAGGGAGGAAGCCGGTGCCGAGCTCGCACGCGAGGAGCTCAGGAGGCTCATCCTGGAGTGCGTCGCCGAGGCTAGGGCGAACATCGACGAGAAGGTGACGATGGACGTGAAGCGCCTCATAAGGCTCCCCGGCACGCTTCACGGCAAGACAGGCCTTAGGGTTCTCAAGCTCACAGTGCAGCAGTTGGAGGCTATGGATGCCAGGAGTGTGCTCGAGAAGGCTGTAGCCCTCCCCGACGAGCCTGTCAGGGTTGAGATGGAGAAGTGGCCTAAGAGGGTGCTGACCTCGGTCTTCCCCGATGAAGCTGGCGAAAGAACGCTGCCCCTATACCTTGCAGTCTACCTCGCGCTAAACGGTAAAGCCAGGATACTGGGGCCGGCCTAGGCCGCGCCTGGCACATTTACCACTTCACTTATCCGGGCCCCCTCTTCGGGGTACTCATGGGCTCCGAGCCTTCGGCCTGCTCCGCCAATATACGCCAGCTAGGGGCTGTGCGGCGGGGCTTGCCTCGGCGCCTCTTTGTCTCTTCGCGCCGCGCGCGGCACCCGGCGGGCGGCCCGTAGGCCGTGCCGGGAACTGGGGCCGAGGGCCTCACGTCGCTGGGCTACTTCGCTGGCTTCGGCGCTCCGTGGACCAGTGCCCTGAAGGTGCGCGGCCAGCTACTCAGCGTCTCAAGGTGTTTCTCAGCATTGTAAGCCTCTAGGAAGCACTCGTGGCGTTGGCGCAGGTTGCCCAGTCCCAACCGTAGGTTACGTCGCACTTGGTGCATCAATAGTAGCGCTTCCCCAGCTCAACGCCCTAGGCTCCGCAGACCGGCACCGCCTGCCCGAGACGTTAGTGTCAGGCTCAGAGTACCTCGCTCCCTCGTAGAGAGCTAGGTTCTCCAGCCTCTCCGCTTTTCCGCTGGGGGCTCCGCTAGCTGCAGGGCACATGAGGGCAACGAGCCTGGAGAGCAGGAGCGAGTTAAGCAGGTTCAGCTGCGCGGGGTCGAGGGAGACGAGCTCCTCCAAGCCCACCTCCTCCCCGGGCAAGCCTCTCGGCGAGCTCCGCGACCCCCCTCACCTCCTCCTGGGAGGCCTTGCCTGCGCCAAGCCCCCTGGCGCCGCGCGGCATCACCCGGTATCTCTTGATTTAGCCTGATATCACTTGATATCAAGTGATTTCGCGTGATATCACCACGTGATATCGATTGATATCTGCCGGTATCGCCTGATATCGGCTGATCTTGCTTGATATCAACCTGTGATACCTCTTGATTTCTTCTGATATCAGGCGAAGCCGCCTGCTCCCGCGCGAAGTCAGGAGGCGCTGCCTGTCTCCCGGAGCGCCTTAGGTGTAGCTTGACATGGCCCGCGAGGCGCAACCTCTCCAGGGCGCTGGCGATATGCCTTGTGTTCCTCGTGCCGAATGCCCTGCTGAGAGGCTTGAGCTACCTGTGGTGCCACGGGGCCCTTGCGAGGCCGGTCAGCTCAAGCCACCTGGCGACGCTCTCTCAGACCTCCCTGTCTACCTCAACCGTCACGGCTGAGCGCGTGCGGGGGTCATAAGCGTTTACACATGCTGTGGCTGGTAGGAGCCGAGGGGCGTACAGGTGTTGCTCGAACACCCTCCCGCAATATCCTCTCCAAACCCTCGGGGGCAAGGGAGAGTCCGATCGACACGGGAAGAAACTGGGGAAAAGCTAAAAATGGTATTGCTGCGCGGTGTAGTAAATGATTGCCAGGATAATGTTCTGGGGTGTTAGCAGCACGCGGCCTTTCAAGGGGAGGCTGCCTCCCTGCACCGTGGTAAAGCTCGACGGGAGAATTGTACTCCTCGACTCTGGAGAAATGTGTCAGGGAGCATTTGAGTACTTCGGGTTAAGCTACAACTCCCCATTGATTATTCTGATCTCGCATCTTCACGGCGATCATACATACGGGCTGGTGCCACTTTTGGAGTCATTGCAACTGGCTGGCAGGAAGGAACCGATCGAGATCATAGGACCGCTGGGCGTAGGTGAGATAATTCCGGCACAGCTTTTGCTGAAGCAGGAATACCCGGTAAGGGTATTGGAGATTTTAGGCGACGAAGGCAGAATCCCGCTGGGCGGCGAGGAGCGTCTATCGGTTAGGTACATCAGGGCCCCCCACTCATACATATCGTACTCCTATGTGCTAGAAACACGCGAGAGAATACGTTTAGATGGGAGGAAACTACAGGAAGAAGGCATACCGGGAAAGCTCAGGAGAAGGCTTCTGGACAGGGGACAAATACGCTACAGAGGGAAGGTATACTTCCTTGAGGACTTCATTTTGGACAAAATCCCCGGTTTGAAAATCTCATACAGTGGCGATACGCTTCCCAACGCCCGATTTGGAGCAGCAAGCTGGGAAGCAGATGTCATGATACACGAAAGCACATTCCTCCATGCTGACTGGATCGGTAGAGAGAGTATCGCCCACTCAACCTCCCGAGAAGCAGCATACCTGGCGAAGAAAGCTAGAGTCAAGCTTTTAATCCTCACACACTTCAGCACTCGTTACACCGAACTTGAGCCCCTGCTTGAGGAAGCCAAAGCCGTTTTCCCTCGTGTTGTGTTGGCCGAGAAAGGCCTGGTAGTGGAGGTCAAAGCTGGGCGACCAAGGGTCATAACTATCATGAGGGCGTAGTACTACCAGTGTTAGAACTAGTTACACGCTGCGCGAGCCGACTTTTAGTGTTTATCGGCAAAAATCTTGGCACCCCTTAGCCGTGACACCTGAACTCGGCTTCTTCGTTTACTGGCCGCCCCTCACGTGTTTCGGGCACAAACCAGTTAAGAAACAGTTCTCGGTCACACTCACCTATGTCGACTAGTACTGTTATCGCTCCAAGAGGGCTTTCACCGAACTCGAAGGAGCAGAAGCTGACACGTCCCTGGAAGGCGGCCTGTTTATTCAGATAGAATTTAAACGTCTTCTCAGTAGAGTCTCTCAAAACATAGCTTCGCGCAGCGTCGAGTATTCTCTGACTTTTGATGAGATTGGATAGCTTCTCGAGAGGTTTGTAAGACTCAGACCGACAGGTTACTTCTCGATAATCCTCGAAATTCTGGATGGAGCACTCCTCTTTGCTGAACGACAGTACGTTTAGGATGGCTCTCAGGACCTTTTCCTCAGACTCGGTTGCATAGAGTGGAGCTCGAGCTACAACCATCATACCGTGAGCGCAAGGAGAGGGTACTTATAAGCTTATACAGGAGATCTCTCTACTTCTACGCTAAGTAGCTTATTCAATATGTTTTCAACTTTTCTCTGAAGCTCATCGAGCTCCATATCTTCGTTGACAACCATGATGTCTGCTAATGCGATGACAGAACCTATTCCGAATCCCAGCTCGCGTCGGTCTCTTTCCACGAACTCCTCCCAAGTCGACGGGTCGTCCTTACGCGCCCTCCTCAGCAATCGGTTAAAACGAGTTTTGGGTGAGGAGTGAAAAGCAACCACGACAGCTTCTTTTGCATTCTGCCGAAGATAGTCAAGCTCCTCTAGGCTTCTCAATCCCTCGATAACAGCTACAGTACTCCCTGTTTTGCATGCTTTCTCATAAGCTAGCATCGCCACTGCCGCTCTGCCACTTTTGTCTCGCAACTCCTTGGCTATCTTCGCGAGGTTACTATCATTAACTTCTAATCCTTGCTCATGCGCTATTTCGCGCACAATGTCACCCATATTTACAACGGGTAGACCCTTTCTCCTAGCAATTTCACCGAAGATGCTTTTTCCCGAACCGGGCATGCCTGTAACCAGTATTAGCTTCTCCACTCTACATTCCGAGCTGTGCGCCGGCATACTCTTCCTAAGAGATACTCAAGGCTTAAAATTAGTTCTGTTTCAACCCTGAAGCAGAAATGTAAAGAAAAAGCAGAAGAAAAGAATGAAGGTAATTTGTCCCTATAATAACTGTGGTTTTAATCGAACTCGCTCTTCTCCTCTCCCTCCTCTTTCTTCTTCTCCTCCTTCTTCTCCTCGAGCTTTGAAGCGCTGATTATGTCGTCTATGCGGAGGATCATCGACGCAGCCTCGGTTGCGATTTTAATCGCGTGGTCTTTAACGCTCGCCGGCTCAAATATTCCTAGAGCCAACATGTCCGCGACTCCACCGTTATTTACGTCGACACCGTAACCCCACTTCGCGGGGTCTTCGTGGGCAGACCTTAAGTCAGCGATTATGTCGATGGGGTCTAGCCCAGCGTTCTCAGCGAGGGTTCGCGGAATAGCTTCTATCGCGTTGGCAAAAGCCTCTATTGCGAGCTGCTCCTTCCCCCCGACCTCGGTGGCGTACTTGCGGAGCTCCCTAGCGATTTCGGCCTCGATCGCGCCACCGCCCGGGACGATGTACGGGTGCTTGAGGACGTCCGCGACAGCGTACAGTGCGTCTTTGAGCGACCTCTCAGCCTCGTCCACGGCTCTCTCGAATCCGCCTCTGACGAGGATTGTGACGCTCTTGGGGTTGGGGCAGCCCTCGACGAAGACCATCTTCTCGTCCGCCACCTTCCTCTCCTCCACGAGCTTCGCGGTGCCCAGAGCCTCGGGCGTGATGTCCTCAACCCTAGTCAGGATCCTCGCGCCAGTAGCCCTAGCAAGCTTCTCCATGTCACTCTTCTTCACACGCCTAACAGCCAGAACTCCAGCCTTAGCCAAGTAGTACTGCGCAACATCATCAATACCCTTCTGGCAGAAAACCACATTAGCACCACTCTCCTTGATCTTGTCGACCATCTCTTTCAGTATTCTCTCCTCCTCCTCGAGGAACTGCTGCATCTGCTCGGGAGAGGAGATCCTGATTTCGGCGTCTATCTCCGTCTTCTCGACCTCGAGCGGCGCGTCGAGCAGGGCGATCTTCGCGTTCTCAACCCTCTTAGGCATAGCAGGGTGGACAACCTCCTTGTCGACTATGATGCCGTAGACCAGCTGTGTGTCAAGGAAGGCGCCCCCCTTCTTTTTGATGATCTGTATGTTGTCGATATCCACGCGTATCTGACCGTTAACCTCCTCTGCGACTTGCTTCACAGCTCTTACAGCTAGGTCTGCGAAGTAGTCCCTTAGGGCGGCAACGGCTTTGCTCCTCATGGATGTTGCCGCAACCTTCTTTAGAGTTTCCACGTCATCCAGGCTTACCTTGATTGCCTTCTGCTTTATGACCTCACGAGCTTTCTCCATCGCCTTCTTGTACCCGCCCACTATTATCGTCGGGTGAATGTTCCTCTCTAGGAGTTTTTCAGCCTCCTTTAGGAGCTCGCCGGTTATGACCACTGCAGTCGTTGTCCCATCGCCAACCTCCTTGTCCTGAGCCTTAGCCACCTCTACCATCAGCTTCGCGACAGGGTGCTGCACGTCCATTTCGTCCAGAATTGTTGCTCCATCATTGGATATTGTTATATCACCGAGCGTGTCAATGAGCATTTTGTCCATGCCTTTAGGGCCAAGAGTCGTCTTAATGGTCTCAGCGATAGCTCTCGCAACCATTATGTTAAGATGAAGCGCCTCACGGCCAGTCTGCCTCGAGGTCCCCTCCTTCAGTATTAATACAGGAACCCCACCAAGTTGCGCCACCGACGCCATACCCTCACCACCGGGTGATGCCATTTTCCTCGCCTGCACCTCATGAAAATTATCGCTTCTATAAAAACTTTTCTCAACTCACCGCTAAGTTCATACCCATTAAGATCATGCGGCGTCCAGTAGCAGTAACTAAGCCTGAAAGCTTGAGGAGGTGCGGGGGCCGGGATTCGAACCCGGGCAGGCCGACGCCAGCGGATCTTAAGTCCGCCCCCTTTGTCCAGGCTCGGGCACCCCCGCACTATTGAAAGAATTCTACACGCTGTTAAAACTTTTTTCTAGTATTGCAAGACAAGGGCGGTGATTCAGGGGTCAGAAGGAGAGTGGTTCTGTGCAAAAGTGGGGCCGCCGGGATTCGAACCCGGGACCACCTGGGCCCAAGCCAGGCATCAGGAACCGCTACGGGTTATCCTACCAGGCTGGACTACGGCCCCAGAGATTCCAGATGAACTTTTATCGCCAACCAATGTTTATTTTTTTCGGGCGAGAGTGTGGAGGTTGTTGTAGGAACGTGCGGTTTCTCCGGAAAGGGAGGACGTAGAAACTACTACAACTCTTTTAGGGGTGTTGAGGTGCAGGAAACCTTCTACAGGCCAGTGCCGCTCGAAACCCTGCGCCGCTGGAGGAGTGAAGCACCAGAAGGTTTCGAGTTCACGCTTAAAGCCTTCCAGGGAATCACGCATCCAGCCAGCTCGCCGACCTGGAGAAGGGCGAAGGGCGTCAAGCCGACGGAAAACCACGGCTTCTTTAGACCAACTAGGGAGGTTTTCGAAGGGTGGGAGTATACGAGAAGCGCGGCTCAAGCCCTGGACGCGAGCGTCGTTGTCTTCCAAACGCCCCCCAGCTTTGGTCCCACAGAGGAGAACGTGTCTAACGTGGACACATTTTTCTCGAAGATAGATAGAGGGTCATTGACTCTAGGATGGGAACCGCGCGGAGAATGGCTTAATCGTCCAGAGCTACTTGAGAGGATTTTCAAAAAACATGATATGATTCACGTTGTAGACCCGTTCAGGCGCATGCCCTTAGTCGAGTCTAAGGTGCAGTATTTCAGGTTGCACGGCATAGGAAGAGGAGAGGTAAACTACTCCTATAAGTACACCGAGGAAGACCTGCTCCGCCTGCTCTCCATTATAGAAAGCCTCAGCGCCTTAAAAGTGTACGTCTTCTTCAACAATATTCAAATGTTCCAAGATGCGTTGCGTTTTAAAGAACTGCTTGAGAGGCGCTAATCACCTCTCGGCTTCTCGTAGAAAAGTCAAGCCGACTTTGGACTCTAGGTGTGTCTTAAGCCGTGAGATGATGTCAACAGGTGTCGGGTCAACTCCCCGTAGGAGAGCGAGAGCTATAGACGCTACATCGGCTTTGAAAACCAGCGCGAGAAGCTCGCCGGCTCTGCCTCCACCCTCCCCATAGAGGTTGTAGTAGGGAACGCCTTTGCTGCTTAGAAGCTCCTCCAAGAACTCAATCCTAGCCCGCATGTACTCCGGCTCCTCCCGCCCCCTCAAGAAAATTACCGAAAAGTTGGCCAGAGGGCCGCTCCAGCCCATTATCTCGTTATGGTTACCCTCAGGGAGCTCGCCGAAGAATGCGTGAACCTTTGAGTTCTCATTTAACTGTGTCTTAAACCTGTAGGCTGGGGAAGTGTAGGGAGAGTACCCGTACACGAGTGGAACCAGACCCTTCGCGACGTCCTCATGGAGTAGCCTGGCTAATGCGGCCCCCTCACTGAAAGCCCCCTCAAGCCTGCTCTGGAGCTCTCGAGCCGCTTCTTCAAGCCAGCTAACTGCGTCGATACCGGTTACAAGGGATAAAACTGAGGTAAGGGCGGAGGTTATATGCGGGAAGGCGGCTCTGGGCGGGATGCCAGGAGGTAAGCGAAGAAGAGGTACTCCCTTCTTCTCCGAGATCTCGGCCATTTTGCCTCCGGACGTGACAGCTACAATCGGGATCCCCCTTTTGAGCCCCTCGGAATAGACTCTCAGGGTTTCCTCGGTGTTGCCAGAATAGCTGACCGTCACAAGAAGGTAGTTCTTGTCTATAAACTTCGGTAGCTTTGCGTCCCTATTCAAGACGAGAGGCTTATCAGTTTTATCTGCGATTAAGTCGTAGAGGAAAAGTCCGCTAATAAAGGAGCCACCCATGCCGCTGACAACCACCCCGCTAAGGTGTGAGAGATCAAACCTGAGTAAACTCTCAGCTTCCTCCCTGTACCTACTTGTGCTCTCCAGGATGCTGTGAGGTGTATGGATAACGTGTGGGAGCATTCCCGAAGGATCATGCTTTCTGGCTTCCGCAGAGATCAACGCATACGCCTTGTCTTCCAGCATCGTGATTACGAGTGTTTATAGTGATTAAAATCCTTTTGAATAACCAAGAAGCTTAACGGCTTCATCAATGGTCAATTTCTGCTCCGTCCAGTTCTTAAGATCCCGGAGGGTCAGACTTCCCTCAGAGACTTCTCGTGCGCCGATGATCACGGCGTACTTAGCTCCCTTTTTACCAGCTTTCTCGAGTGTTTTCGAAAGGGATCTACCAGCATACTCAACAGTCACACGTAGAGCCGTCCTCCAGCGCAGTGTCTCTGCTACCTTAATGGCGTATTTTAGCAATTCTTCGTCGCTACCTACCGGCACCACCACGGCGTCAAACTCACTGAATGTGACATCAATCCTGCCTAGGGTTCGTAGAACTTCTATAAGCCTATCAACACCTATAGCCATACCCGTTGCTGGCAGACGAGGGCCGCCCAGAGAGCTTATCAGGTCATCGTACCGCCCGCCACCAGCAACGCTGCCAACTTCTCCTCCCAGAGGCGTCTTGACCTCAAAAACAAGGCCCGTATAGTATCCCAAACCTCTGACTATTCCGAAGTCGACCCTTGCTCTCAGGTCGTAAGCGCTTTCAAGTAAATCCAAGGTTCGGGATAAGAATTTCAGTCCCTCGACCGCCTTTTGGGATCTAACCTCTATGTTGAGATCAGCACTTGACAGTTGCTCGAGCATTTTCTCGGCACTTGACCTCTCTGCTCCTAGCCTCGAAAGCTCATCTACAACATATTCTTTTCCTTTTTTATCAAGTTTATCAAGCGCACGTAAAGCCTCGTTGACTCGGTCTTCAGGCAATCCCGTTGACAGGATTAAATCCTCCACGACGCTTCGGTGGCTGATATGGATTTCAAATTCCTGAAGCCCCGCGCTCCTCAAAGCTCTGTGAGCGATTGCTATGACCTCCGCGTCGCCCATTGGGTCATCTATCCCTATCAGCTCAACGCCGGCCTGCCAAAACTCCCTGAGCCTCCCCTTCTGAGGTTCCTCATACCTCCAAACGGGCTGTATGTAGTAGAAGCGTATTGGTTTAGGCATGTCAAGGCGCGAGGCCACGATTCGAGCTATAGGTGTTGTCAGCTCAAATCTTAAACCTAAGTCTCTGCCAGCCTTGTCCTTAAAAGCGTATATCTGATCTACGACTTCCTCACCGGCCTTAGCTATGAGAACCTCGAGGTGCTCGAAGGCTGGGGTCTCGATCTCTCCGTAGCCGTAGAGCTCGAAAACTTTCCTGATGGACTCGCATACCTTCCTTTTAATGTATGACTCCTCGGGCAGCCTGTCCTTCGTGCCCCGCGGTGGCCTTAGAAGCGCCTCTCCGGTCATTTCACTATTCGAAGATTCTCGCAATATATATATTGTCTTTATTCCGGACTACCCTCGCTTGAACGCGGGCCCCCGTTGAGAGACCTCTGCCCCCGCCAACCAGCGTGACCACCCTTCCCTTAGAGACTCCAAGTAGCTGACCGCTGAGCCAACCGGGCCCAACAACCTTGACCGTAATCCTCTCCCCTACCTCGAAAGCATAGGGCACTCTCTCAGCCTTTGTGATCCCAAAGTCCCGCGGACTCAGCACGAGTTTTACACTATACTCATCCTCCCACTTGCGTAGGGCATGGTAAAACTCCTTCCAAGTTAGAGGTTTAACCCCAGGCACCTTTCTTCCGTATTTGTGCGCCTCGTACTTCTGGATTCCTAGAGGAGGCCACTTTTTACCCGCCCCTATTTTAAGTGCCCACTCAATGATCCTCGGAATCTCGGAGTCGTTGTATCCAGGAACCCAGACAGGGGCTACGAGTAAGTCCATCCGCAGGCTCGACGCTATGTATTCCGCAACCCTCATCACGCGTGTAACATCGAACCAGGGCGTGCCGGAAAGTAGCTTAGCTCTCGTAGCATCAATGGCATCTACCGAGAGGTTAATCCGGTCTAGACCAGCCTCGTCCAACTCGTCGGCTAGCCTCTCAGAGAGCAGAGCTCCGTGGGTCTCGAGGGCAACGGTGAGTGCTAAGCCTGAGTTTTTCAAAAGCCGTACAAGCTCAACTATTTGGGGATGAGTAAGGGGATCTCCCACGGCGTCTATGTAGGCGTGAGCGGAGTCGAGACCTTTTACGCGAACACTCCAAGCATACCACTCGACTAGGTACCTGGGGGAAACAACAAACTCGGCCGTCCGCATGCGAGACCGAGGTCCAGCATCAACGGAGCAGAAGATACAGGAGAGCGGACAAAAAGAGGTAGGCCTAAGTTGCAGGAGGTTTGTTCCCCTGTCGATCACTCCGAAGGCTATATGCCCGATGAGGGGAAGTTCCCCGTCGATTCTGTAGAGGGCTCTCATCCCAATCCCTTAAAAGAACAAGCCCTCCTCCTCCCTCTCCTCCTTTTTCCTCCGTCTGAATATATTGCGTAGCTTCTCTGTGAAGCTCTCGCTCTCCTCTTCCTCCTCCCCGGCTCCAGTTTCGAACATGTGCCTGAACGTGGAGATGGCAGAGTACTTCTTGTAGGCTATAAGCCCAGCTACGCTGACTATTGTTGCAACGCCTATAACGGTGGCGGTCTGCAAGAGGGTAAGCTTGAGTAGTGGGGTATCCACTAGGATATCGAAGAAGACGGTGACCTCCCTCTCCTCTCCGCTGAGTCGCTGAGTATACGAGGATGAACCGTACACGACTTTTACTCTAAGGGTCGCCCATGGAGGGGCAGGGACGCTTGAGAACAGCGCGTTTCCACCCTGGTCTGTAACATCGTGTGCTGTGAACAGCGTTGTGTTTCCAGAGAGAACCTCCACCTGCACTTCAGCTCCCGTGATCGGCCTGTTGAACCAGCTCTTAACACTCACTTTAAACGAGACGAGTGGAACCGGTATCGTTGTGTTCCGAGAAGCAGTGTTGATAACTTGGTCCGCTACAGGAACATTGCTGCATTGTACGATTACCCTAGCGTCAGCCTTCGGAAGGTTCTTGAAGAAGACCTGTCCGTCGCGCACAGTGCCCGATACTGAGAGCGCGCCCGCTGACACGTTTACAAGGCACCCCGTTACCGGAGCGTTGTTCTTGTCGATTACTCGCACGGCGAAGTCATATACGGGGATCGTGGACTCGATGATCCCTGATCCGCCTACGCTTGTGAGTGTTGAGGACTGAGCCCCCGCGTACGAGACTTCGACCCTTACGTTGCCGCCCAGCGGTAGGACACCTAGTAGCACAGTTTTATAGCCCTCGTTTCCCTCAGATAAGCTGGAAGTGGACCAGAGGAGTATTTCTTTCCCGCCTTGGATGTAAAAGGCTTTTGCTGAAACCCCTCTTGGTATTGTGCTTGATCCCTCAGGCTTGAATACCACGTAGGTGAAAACTAGGGGGAGCTGTATATCTGAAATTGAGTCTCTCACGTTTACTCGGTCGCTGTACAGCTGACCCGCCACGGAGCTAGTCACGGTCAGGCTGTAGCTTCCTGGGACTCCTTCCGCTATCTCTAGCGTGTTTGAGCCTGAAAGAGTGTAGCTCCTTGTCTCGCCGAGAGGGGTTACTAAGGTCACCGTTAAGTCTTGGGATACCAGAGGCTTGTTGTTGGCGTCGAAGAGCCTTAGCATTATGTTGCGCATGACACCGACTGTCACAGTGTAATTCCAGCTCCTATTGTCTACAGGGATAACAGTTTCAGCGATCTTCTTCCCATGAAGATAAATGCGCAGCGTGTAATCCCCGGTAATAGCCCCCTGCAGTTTAAGCGCATCTTGGGATGAGAAGTCAACCCTGCTCACGAGAACACTGGAGTAGTACACCTCTGCGGAGCCGTTCAGCCCGAGAGCCGAGGAGCCATCGGTGAGCCTGAAGTTGAGCACAAGCTGGCTCCAAACTGGTAGGGGCACTACAACGGGAGGGGTATCGCAGCTCACAATAACATTGCCGGACTTGGTGACGTTCCCGTAGTTTCCCCAACGATACGTTACAGAGTACTGGAGGTTGCCAAAGGGTAGCCAAACGTCCACCGTGTCGCCGGTTCGAGGCGACAGCTTGAGAGCTGAAACTGATAGTTCGTACCCCTGAATGCCCCTCATCATGAGGTCAATGGCCCTGAACTGCACTTTCGAGATGTTAGCCCTTACGCTCACCTCAGTTGAGTTATAGACTGGGATTTCCCCTTTATACACGAGGAACCCAAGGTATTTCACGATCAGGGAGTAGTTCCCAGCTGGAACAGGAACGAAAAGCGTGTCCTGACCTTGAACGGGCCAGGTCTGATTACTACCCTTAAGCTCAATGGTGAGGTACTGCAGGTATTCTGCATCAATCTTCTCACCCTTGCAGGAAAAAATCCTCAAGGTGACGTTAAGGCTGGTTGCGTTTGCAAACTCTGTTTTCCCGGGGTTTGAGGAAGTGCTTGAATAACCGTGAATACACACTAGACTGACCAGCACGCTCAGTGCGATTGATGCCAGCAGGAGTCGGAGTGAGCTCACGTTCAGTGCATAGAATAGAGGTTAGGGTATTAAACGGTTGTTGTTCAAGCCCCTGTAACCGACGGCGCCGTTACACGGGGAAGCTGCAGACCCCATGAGCAATTGTGCGGCGATAGTTTGTGCGCGAAGAGCACCAAAAGCATTAAAACTCCTACGCGGAATTAAGGCAGGTATGTCCGTCGACCAGAGTCTAGTCGCGAAGTACCAGCAGGCTATTGATGAGCTTCGAGCAGTTGTGCTAAACCTTCAGCAATATAAGGCGAGGTTACTAGAGGTTGAGAAGACGCTGAGAGAGCTCGAGAAGACGCCAGACCAGTTTGTCTATAAAGCAATGGGGGGAATACTCATGAAAGTTCCCAAGGAGGAAGTTTCCCGTGACCTTGCATCCGAAAAAGAACTGCTTCAGGTGAGGATCGAAGAGTTCTCCAAGAGGGAGAAGCTTTTACGCGAGCGGGTCAGCTCGCTTGAAAAGCAGCTCAGAGCGTCGCTTCCATCGCCTAGTGGGACTGCGGAGTGAAGAGTAGCACAGTTTCCGGGCCTGATGCTCACGATATTGTTGATGAGGTAATACTCTTTGCTCTCAGGCGGATAGAGGAGAAGCTCCCCCACGATCCAAGTCTCCAGGTGACAGTCTCTGTGTTCCTGGGCGAAGACTGGCCTTATGACTTTTCGGTGGAAATACGCATTTACTCTAGGGTGCTAGACAGGGAGAGGCTTGCAAAAGTAGCAGAAGAGGTCGCGGAGGAGGCGATAAGCCTGGCTGAGAAGAAGTTGCGCGAAAAGGGCTTGAAACCCTTACCTTAGGTGTGTGCTCGGTGGATTTAGACCGTGCTGAGGAATTCCTCAGGAGTTTTACAGGCAAAAAGCTCATCATAGTAACCCACAAGAACGCGGATCCCGATGCTATCGGTTGCGCCTTTGTAATCAAAAAAGTGTGCTCTAGCTTAGGCATTGAGGCTGAAGTGTGCTTACCAGAGGGGCCGAGCAGCGTTTCGAAGAAGATTATGGATACTCTCGGGGCCCAGTGGCGTGAGAGGTGCCAGGAGGCCGACGGGGTAGTTGTCTGCGACACATCAAACGTCGTGATGCTGGGGGATATCCGACCCCTGCTCGAGGCAGAAACGGACATACTCGTGATAGACCACCACTTCCCGCCCGGCGTACTTGCGGAGAGGGCTAAAGCGTCCGTTATAGCGCGGGAACCCGCCTCGACGGTGATTGCTGTCCTGCTGGCCGACAGGCTGAGGGTGGAGATCGATAGCAGGACAGCTCTAATTGCCTTAATAGGCATATTATACGACACTAGGAGATACCTTTACACGTCTCCAAGCACATTCCTCGCCAGCAAGATTCTGCTCGAGAGCGGAGCCGACTACGCTCAGGCTTTAAAGTTAATAGAGGAAAAGGAGGACCGCTCCGAGCTAATCGCGAGGCTTAAGGGTGTTCAAAGGGCAAGTGTAATCGACGTTTGCGGTTACGTAATTGCCGTTACTGAGTCCAGCGCGCACGAAGCATCTGTAGCAAGGACGCTCGTCTCACTGGGAGTAGACCTGGCGATAGTTCTAGGGGGCCATGATACGACGAGAGTCAGCGTAAGAGCCTCCGAGAGGCTACTGGAGAGAGGCTTTGACAGCTCCAAGCTCGTATCCAGCGTTGCAAAGATGCTTGGAGGAGAGGGGGGAGGGCACCCCGGCGCCTCGGGGTATACAAACCTCGCCTCAAAGAAGCTTAGAGGGATCCGGAACAGGACGCTGAGACAGTTCTTGTTAAACGCAATCGCCGAAGTAATGGCGTTCTGCGAGCAAACGGTTTAAAACCCCAAACAAAAAATATGCAGGTAACTCCCAGTGCCTTGTCTATGCAATGGTGTTCCTTGAGGTGAGATTGTAGCACTTCTGAGGTCTAGGAGCACTAGCTTCGCAACCCTTGCACCTTTCATTGTCCACTGGAATTGAGGGAGAATAGGGTCGAGCACTAGAGGTGGCAAGGGAAAACTTAAAAAGCAGCATTGCTCCGGAGTCAGCGGGCTGCTCATTTGTCTCGGAGGCTTTCTATTCAGGCAAGGAAAGCCCTAGCAGAGGGGAGAGTGAAAAGGATTGAAATTGAGGGTTTTGGAGCAGGGGAAAGAACCGTTGAACTGTATGCTGTAGAGAGCAAAGACAGGAAGAGGCTTCACATCGTTGTTCCCGGCGTTTTCTGCTCCTGCGAAGACTTCTTATTCTCGGTTTTCTATAGAGGTAGGTCGAAAGCCTGCTACCACATGATTGCAGTAGAGCTTGCCATAAAGGAGGGTGTTCAGCTGAAGAAAGAGCGCATCAGCTTCAACGAATTATACGTAAAGCTTCTCTCAAGCCTATCCTAACGAGGCTACTCAGCAACAGCCCGCGACTGTAGCATCCCGATCACCGGTAGTGAGAACACCCTTACCAGACTACTTATGTCCATGTTTAAGCCACGCCTGGCGTGTCTGCCATTTCACTGGTCTGAAAAACACTTTCTCGGGTGGACACAGGGAGCTCGTGATGAACGGCTCTCCAGGCTGTATACCTGGCGCTTCTGGTGACGAGAGCGGTACTCGGCACCTTCCTCCTCTAACCTGCGATGGCAGGCAGGCCGCACGTCGTACCGGGAAGAGAGTAGGGATAAGGCTAATAAATGCTGATAAATAAGGTAGTATTGCTGCGTGTAGCCGCTTGAGTGATAAGACCGATCCATACTCCGAAAAGAACCCTCTAGGCATGGTGAAATTATGAGTGTGCCACGTATGACCCGCGTTCGCATCTAAGGATTTTTAAAGGTAAATAACGTTTTTAGTAAGATGTCCGCAGGATTCAGGTTAGCGCAATGGAGAGAGCACCAAGCGAAGACAACGATGTTCAGCGCGTAGTCGAGGAAGTTTTGAGGAGTCGGCCGAACCTCACTCGAGAGCAGATTGAGAGGATGATCGACGAGAAAGTCAAGGAGTTCGGAGGGATAATAAGGAGAGACGCCGCCGCCCTCATCGTTGCGAAAGAGCTGGGAGTAGTTCTTTCACGCGAGTCCGCCCCCTCATCCCTCACAGTTTTGAAGATCAAGGACCTCGCCTCAGGCTTCCGTGGCGTTGACGTCGAGGGCCTAGTGGTGTTCAATTCAGGTCTGAAGCTATCGCCTACAGGTAAGAAGTACCTGCGTTTCGCTATAGCCGACGAGACGGGTATCATCTGGGGGGTTTTATGGGACGAGCAAGCAGAAAGCATCGGAAGGGCCTTAAGGGTGGGCACCAGGGTGAGGCTTATTAAAGTGTCCATTAGAAAGTACAGAGAGAGAAACGAAATATACTTCGAGAAATCCTCCTCGGTTAAACCTCTCGCTCAGAGCGAGCTGACAGAGCTTCTCCAGTATATCGAGAGGCATAAACCGGGAACCCGAGTGATAAAAGTTGTGAGGAGCGTCGCCAAAGCCGGGGGGCGCTGCATTTACGGTGTTAGTTTAGATGGGTGTGAGCCAGCAGTAGTGATCTTACCGGCTACGACGGCCCCAGAGGCGGACCTTGTTGCTACGAGCGGTTGTAGCGAGCTTTCCAAGAAGAGCATCCTCACCATCAGATGTGATGCCCCCTCGCAAGTATCTGCTGTTCCAAGCGGTGAAGGCGAGGTTTCGCTCTGCATGCGCACCCAGAGCAATGAGCTGTTTGGATTTAAGGCTGAAGTCTTGGGCTACATTCTTTTTAGAAGAGAGGGAGGGCGGGTTTACTTGGCCACCGAAAACAACAGAGATGGAATAGCCGTTCAGCACCTCGTAGTATTCCGGGATACCAGTCTTGCCATGCTCGCTGGGACCGTTGGAAAAGTGTGTGAAATTGTGGGGGCTTATTCGGTAGACGGTACTTTTAGAGAGAGTGAGTGCCTTAATGCCGTTGTCATAGAGAGCAAACACCCGTCGAGGTATGTATTCTCGAAGTTCGTGGGTCAGGTAGGGCACATTGTGAACAGGGCTGCAGTGGTATCTCTCAACTCTCGTATTCGTTGCCTAAACGGTAACCCCTTATTCCACATATCCATGGTTCTTGACGATGGAGTGGCGACGTTACGTGGTGTTAGTAACAGTTCAAGAGTTTTTGAGAAAATATACTCGATGCATGTAAAGGAGGCGTGCGATCACACCCCATCGGCCTTGGAGAAGATTCTGTCCTACGTCAACCAAGAGCTTTTAGGGAGAGATGTCCTGCTAAAAGCTAGGATGATCCCCGGTGACCAATACTCGTTGTTCGTCGACGACGTAGCTTTAGCGTAAAACACGGGCACATAAGTACTTATATCCTAGGCTGACATCTTCTTAAGGCAGGCTGATAGTATGGGAAGGCGCAGGCGGAAGCGTGCACGTCCGCGTTTGGTTCCTAAGAGGAAGCTACCCACGGTGTTCCAATGCCCTTCATGCGGAGCGACGGCTGTGAGCGTTTCGGTCACTAAGGGAAAGGAGAAGAAGGTCATAGTGACCTGTGCTAACTGCGGGCTAAGAGGCGAGTACGAGTACAATCCTTACCTGCACCCCGTGGATTATTTTAGCAAGTTCCTAGACGATTTCGAGGCGGGTAAGCTTGTGACTGTTGAAAAACCATCAAGTGGTGAGGATGATGAAGAAGAGGTGGGTTAAGGAGTACATTTTAGAGCGAATAAGGGAGCGGGGCGCCATACACATGACTCTACTCGACCCGGACAAGACGCCGCCGGAGCAGGCCTCTAAGATAGCCAGAGAGGCCTTCGAGGCTGGCACTTCAGCTATCATGGTGGGGGGTAGCACGGGCGTCTCTGAGGGTATGACAGACGAGCTGGTTCTCGCCGTCAAGAAAGCTGTGGAAATACCGGTGATCCTCTTCCCTGGGACTCCTACAGCGCTGAGCAAGTACGCAGATGCGGTTTGGTTCCTCTCCGTCCTAAACTCGCAGAACCCTTACTTCATAGTGGGGGCCCAGGTGCAGGGCGCGCCGATCGTTAAGAGGTACGGGCTCGAAGTTCTTTCACTTGGGTACATCCTCATGGGGTCCGGAGGGGCCGCGTCGCTTGTTAGCTACGCTAGACCACTACCCTTCGACGCAACCGAGGTTGTGGTGGCCTACGCGCTGGCGGCGGAGTACATGGGCTTTAACTTCGTCTACTTAGAGGGCGGATCCGGCGGCCACCCCGTTCCCCCCGCTCTCGTAAGGATAGTTCGAGAGAACGTGACGATACCTATCATCGTTGGGGGTGGAATAAGGGAGCCGGAGACTGCCCGAGAGCTCGCCAAGGCAGGTGCCGATATCCTCGTCACCGGAACGATCGTCGAGGAGTCCGAGAATGTGCAGGAGAAAGTAAGAGAGATCGTGAAAGCTATGGAGGAAGGAGCTAGGGCCCGAAGACTCCGAGATGCGCCATAATCACGATCAAAGCTAGAAGGAAAGTTCCGGCTACCACGACCTCGGGCCTGATCTTTATCCCTCCTATGTCCTCCTCGTAGAACGTCAGTAGACCTGCGGCTGGAAGCGCTGTAGGCTTCCGCTCCTTCTCGCCTTTGCCCCCTTTCTTGCTTTTAGTTCCACTCTTGCTCATAAACGACTCAAGTAAAAGCTATCCTTACTTGCATGTATATACATTTCGCTTACTGGTCAGTTGGTGCTCGACCTTTTAATGCCGACTCTCTCGATCAAGAGTGGGACATTATAGTCCTCGGAGTAGAATGTGCTTAATCCACTTTCGTCATCGAGGACTACCGTGAAACCGCATCGGCGTTGCTCGATTATGAGCTTCAGCTCGCTCTCGACTGCTGTTGTATCCACATCGGGGTCTAGTACACGAAGCCTATGAATGGCGTCTAGGAAAAGCTGTAATATACCCTCGACATTCGTTATAAACATCTCCGCGTCTATCCCGGGGTCGAGCTCTAGGCCGAGCTCCGGTATAATCACACGAGCAGTCGGGGACCTTACAACCTTCACCTCGAAGTCCTCTGGCTTCTCAACCCTAAAGTACACGCGGAGGTGCTCTCTTTGTTCAAGCGGGACGATATCGTTCTTCCTGTACCCGCACTTCTCGCACCGCTTGCTGGCTATTAGTACCTTCCCGAGGACAGGTATCTCGTACTCGGCCTCCGTGATGTGCAGTGGACCCCCACAAAGGGGGCACTGCATCGTAAACTCTCCCAGTTTTTTACCGTATATGGAGGGATTGTCTTGAAAGTCCTCGACGTTTGGCATTGACTAAGTTATATATTGGGCTGATATTGTATTTTTTGTGTCTGAGGAGGAGAAGGCTGTTCTAGCTAAGATGGCTTCCTTGTTGAAGTCCGGGGCAACGATGCTCGACAAGCTTTGCCCCTACTGCTCAGTACCTCTATTCCGCCTGAAGTCCGGTGAGGTTGTGTGCCCCAAGTGCGGGCAAAGGTTCGTCATTGTATCAAGCGATGAGGAAGAGGTCCGTGCCCGCTCCGCGCTGGCTCTCAGGTCCTTAGAGCAGACTGTAGTTGAGCGCATGGAGCTTCTGCGAGGCGAGCTTGCTAGGGCTTCAAGCCCCGCTGACGTCTATGAGGTCGGGAAGGCCGTTATGATACTCCTCCAGATACTTGAGACGGCATACAGAGTGAAGACCCTTGCCGAGTCTCACTCCGGTAAGAGTTAGGGATAAGACCCCTGTGGTTTATCCCGAGTGGAGGTGGAGGCTACTAGAAAACCTCAGGGAGAGGGCTCTGGAGCTACTTCGAGCCTTAGAGGGCGTGAGTGCATCCCCTGTCGTCATAGGTAGTGTTGCACGAGGTGATGTAACGCCTTCGAGCGACATCGATGTGCACTTCACGGCTTACGTGCCGTCGTGGCGCGTAGTGGTTGCCCTTGAGAGAGCTGGCATCTCGGTTAGGGGCTTTCGCGTGATTCAGGCATCACCCTCTACAGCGATCAGGATAATTGTCGTGGTGGATGAGGGCATCGAGATCTCAATCCCAGTTTCGAGGCTGAGCAAAACCGAGGAAGAGTTCCCGAAATACGCGGGCGCCATCTCGCTGAGAGAGATCGAGTTGGGGGTACGAGTCCCGGGCGTGAATAAGCGTCTTCTCTTCGTCGAGCCCACAAGCTACGGTCACGATGAGTGGTCCATCATTGGCTTTGAGAGCGAGGCCGCGAGGTTGCTGGGGGTATCCTTGGCCACGGTTTTGGAGAGAAGGTTCATGCGGTTTAAGCGTGCGAGAGAGGGTAAAGCGGGGTTCTACGTACACCTCGAGATCCCAGTGGGCGAGTGCCCTGAAGACAGGATATGCGAGGAAGCAAGGACGAACCCAGTAATACGACGAGCAGTAGCCACGGTTCTCGGGTGCTAAAAGGAGTCAATCCTCCTTTGGTAGGAGGGCTTTATCTCGTCGGTTTGACCCTTCTTTGTTGCCTCGACATACTTTTTCAACCCTTCGAAAACGTAGAGCTCACGAACCCACGACCTGCGCAGGTACGCGTACTTCTCCTTGGGGTTCGTGATGTTGATTATCTCAAACACTTTAGCTGTCTTACCCGGCTGGTAACCTAAAACCCTGCCTATCCTCTGTATCATCTGCCTGCCCTCACCGCTCCCCTCGTATATAACCGCGAGCTCGGCGTCCGGAACAGTTATGCCTTCATCCAGCACAGTCGTGGAAACGATGACGTTTGCTCTTCCCTCTAGGAAATCTCGGAACAGGAGCTCCCTTTTGGCGCTTGGTGTTTGGCCTGTTACCAGAACAGCCTTGATACCTTTCTCCTGCAGGAAGCTATAAACTGTTTCTGCCGTCTTTAAGTATTGGGTGAACACTATCGCCTTTGACCCTGGGTACTCACGCAGGATCTCGTAGAGTCTGTGAAGCTTCTCCTCCTCACTTTCAGCAAAGAAGGCTTGAAAGCGTTCAATAGGGGCGACAACCTTCAGCCTCACAAGGTCCTCGTATGACAGCGTGTACAGCAACCCCCCGCAAAGCTCGTAGAGAAGGTTATGGTTGTTATCTCTCCGCGTGGGAGTCGCCGAGAGAGCCAGCCTGTACAGAGCGTCGAGCTGCAAAGCTACGTTTTTAAACGTGGTGGCTGGGACGTGATGGGCCTCGTCGAACACAACAAACTCAAACTTGTCCCTTATGAGCTCGATGTACTTCACAGCGCTCGAGTAAGTCGCGACGGTTATTTCCCGTATCTTTTGCTCGCCGGCTCCGAGGACCCCGATGAAGTGGCGCGGGAGGGAGAGGTACTTTTCCAGGTAGTCCAGCCAGGTGGCCATGAGCTCCTGGGTCGTGACGAGTATAAGCGTAGGTTTCCGGAGGTGCTGAATAGCCTCAAGAGCTATGAAGGATTTCCCTCCTCGCGTGAAAATAGCGATCGTGCCCCTCTTGCGCTTGGCCCAGAGGCTGAACGCCTCCTCCTGGTGAGGTAATAAGGTGAAGTTCTTGCGAAGAGGAGTTTTTATGTCGGTTTTCTCGGTTATCTGGATTTCGGGCTTCAGGCCTAGAGCGGCCAGCCTCGACAGATACTTTTCCAACAGTGCTACAGGTGCAATAAGCGTCTTGTCACCCCAGTGCATCCTCGCTACTTTCAGCGTGCGCTGGACTAGCTCTGAACCCTGGTACTCCCCGTCTGGACCTATAACAGGCTTCTCGACGTTGTAGGTCAAAACACCCTCGTTGAGTAAGAGCATAGCGAGGTCTTTGTCAATGTATTTGAACGAGAGCCTAAGAGACGCCTCCTCTCTGTACACCTTTACGCTGAACAGGTCGACGCTGTAGTCCAGCTGAACGCCATACTTTTCGCGCAACCTCTCAGCGAACACCTTTAGACTGAGGAGGGAGGTGAGGTAAAGCCTTCCGTTCCTGCTCGTCACCATTCCGCTGAAGTCAGCATCTCGAAGTATTTTCTCGATGAGCTGTGCAGGACCTCGCACCTCCAGAAAACTCGTGACACTGAGCCTCTCACCGCGGCTCCCTGTACTCGAGCCATAATTGGCGAGAATAACGTGAACTTGATCTTCCGTGAGGGTTGATAACTCCCTGAGAGAGTCGAGAGTCTTCACCAGCTCTTCCCTGTCAAGCCTGAGAAGCTTCTCCTCGGAGACCACCCAAACTTTTCTTGACTGATCGAAATACGCTATCTTCCTAGCGTTTACGAGAAACCTCTCGAACTCCTCCGCGCTAAGGCCTTTCCTACGTTCGAATTGCAGCCTCAGACCCCCGTAGTCATCGATCACCATGCAATATCACAGATCACCTCCTTCTTCATCGGCTGTTATGAAAATCTAACTTAGAGGGTATAAGCATATTGCTTGCCGGAAGAAAAAGTTTAAATGACGTTACACGTAGGCAAGCTGGGGTTTACTCCGTGAGCACTAGGAAGGCCAAGGACAAGTGGGCGATGAAGAAGTGGATCAAGGTGCTAGCGCCCAGGGCATTCGGCTATGCTGAACTAGGTCTAATCCCGGCTAACGAGCCTGAGAACGTCATTGGCAGGACCGTCGAAGTAAGCTTTTACGACATCACGAAGGATATTTCTCAGCTACACATTAAGCTGAAGTTCCAGATAGTTAAAGTTGAGGGGACTACAGCTTACACGCAGCTCAAACAGATGGAGCTCACGCGAGACTACATACGAAGCCTCGTGAGGAGGGGGACATCCAGGATAGACGCGATAATAGACGTAGAAACGAAGGATGGGGTTAAGCTCAGAGTAATGGGAATGGCCGTCACCGTGAGCAGAGTTAAAACCTCGCAGAAAAAGGCTATCAGAAAGATTATGTTTCAAATAATAAGCGAAAAGGCTGGCCAGCTCGACTTCGACACCTTCATACAGCAGGCGGTTCTCGGTAACATAGCCTCGGAAATCGAGGCTAATGCCAGAAAGATATACCCAATTAAGAAGGCTGAAATCAGGAAGATAAAAGTCCTCACACCCACATTCCAGATCCCCTTGGCTAAACCCGAAAGCATAAGCGTCCAGGCCTAAGTAGCAACAGTACTTTTTAGTTTTCCCAAAAATTTTCCTGAATCCAATTCATATCTTTCCATGTTCCATCCAAGTTTGAAGGAGTTGTACGAGCACTCGATAATGCCTACTTATCTCGGGCCGCATCAGTTACAGTACATGTGAAGGTTTATATCCAGCACCTCCAACCTCGCAGAAAGAGATAAGTAGCGAAGACATAATTTCTCGTTTCTCAGCATACGCACCGAAAAGGAGATGAATCCCGAATGGCTAGAAGTCGGCGTCGAGCAATAACCATTTCCCGGTACGTCCACACGGTTGCCAGTCAGGTGCTTTGAACAACGCGAAAAGACAACTTGCCCGCAGCGACGTGGGCTGGAGTCCGCTGGAGCCACCCCTCGGAAAGGGGACCCGTGGTATCCCGAGGAGAGGCCCCCTTATTAGTTAAGGGGTAAATGAGGCAGGCGCGACTTGAGATGAGCGTGGTCATGAACGCTTCTCGAAGCCACTTGAAGGTCGAGCCTCGGTGCCCATCAGGGGATCAGCCTGAAGCGGTCTCTTGGGAATAGCACGACTTCTCGTATGTTCGAGAGCCCCAGCATAGTCATCAAGAGTCTATCCAGGCCTAGACCGAAGCCGCCGTGAGGAGGCATACCGTACTTAAATGCCTGTGTGTAAAAGCTGAACTCCTCTGGATTCAGCCCTTTAGCTTTGAGGTTTTTGAGTAGCTCGGTGTACCTGTGTTCTCTCTGACCTCCTGAGGCCACTTCGATACCCCTTATGTCGAGGTCGAAAGACCTGCTCAGCTTGTCGTTCTCCCTCATGATGTAGAAGGGTTTTGCGTCCCAGGGGTACTTCGTGATAAAGTAAATCGGGTAGCCTTGATTCTGCAAGTGCTCTCCCAGGGCTTTCTCCGCCTGTGTGTCTAGGTCGTCCCCCCACTGCAGGCTGAACCCGAGCTTCCCCAGCGTGTCTAAAGCCTCGCTGTACGTTACCTTTGGTATATTCGCCGGCTCCTCTAGGAGCTCGAATCCCACCTCCCTCAAGGTCTCACCCATTTGTGACCTAAGGTACCTTATTGCACCTCTGACGAAGTCCTCCAGTATCCTCATAACGTCCTCCTCGCTGTCGATGAACGCCATCTCGACGTCGAGCCCCCAGCTTTCGTTCAAGTGCCTAGGGGTGCTGAACTTCTCAGCCCTAAAGTACGGTGCAATTTCGAATACTCGCGGCACCCCGCACATGAGCATTTGCTTGTACAGCTGGGGGCTTTGAGAGAGGTAAGCTTTCCTTTCAAAATAATCCACTGTGAAGAGGGTGGCCCCTCCCTCGGCTCCAGCACCGACGATCTTCGGGGTGTTCACCTCCAAGAACCCCTGCTTTGCGAAGAACTCGCGAGTGAAACCCATGAGCTTGCTTCGCGCGATGAACACGGCTCGAAAGCGGGGCAGCCTAAGTGCAAGGTACCTGTAGTCGATGTACAGGTCAAAGCTCGCTGGGGTCTTGCCTGTCAAGTCGATCGGCGGTATTTCCAGTGTCTCGGATAGTACGGTTATCCTCGAGGCCTGGATTTCACGCCCTTTTCTACTCACGACCACCTCTGGGAAAACCCCCTCCACGCGCACCGCTGAGCCTAGCTTGACCCTCGTAGCGGTTGTCCATGTCTCTGGATCGACTTGGTCTTTTTTAACGACGACCGTTATTGGGGAGAGGTTGAGGTCATCGATGACCTCTAGGAAGGCCACCCTTCCTAGGCTCTTTGCGTTGCTCACCCAACCCTCCACGACTCCGGCCTTAGTGCCCAACGCCGAACACCTTCGCGCGAAAATTTCTTAAATACTCGCACATAAACGCTTTGGTGTCCTATGGTAAGGCCTGCGCTTAGGTCGCGCACCAGGAAGAGGAAAATCGTCAGAACCCCCGGTGGCAGGCACGTGCTCAGGATCCTGGACAAGAAGCATGACTACCCCAAGTGCGCGGTCTGCGGCGCGCCGATACGAGGTGTCCCGAAGCTCACCACTAGGGAGGAGAGAGGGGGCGTGAAGATGCCTACGAGGATTTACGGCGGCTACCTCTGTCATCGTTGCTTGAAGCTCGGCATAAAAGTAGCAGCACGTAAGCTCGCGGGAGCCTGATCGCCTTGCCCTGCGTCGTCATAGCTGTGAGCGGAACCCCTGGTAGCGGTAAGACAACGTACTCCCGCTTTATAGCAGAGCACTACGGCCTACGCTACGTTTCAAGCGGAGGCCTCTTCAGGGAGCTAGCCCGCGAAAGGGGCGTCAGCCTACTTGAGCTGCATAAGAAAGCCGAGGAGGATGAGAGCATAGACCTGCTGATAGACCAGAGGGCGATCGGCGAAGCGCTTAAAGGAGGCGTCGTAGTGGAGGGTCACCTGTCCGTCTGGGTGTTGAGCAAGATAGCCCACATAAAGATAATCTTCGACGCTCCGCGCGAGGTGAGGGCGGAGCGCATAGCGAGGCGTGATGGCATCTCGCTTGCGGAGGCCTTAAGGGAGATCGAAGAGAGGGAGAAGAGCAACTACGAGAGGGCGATGAAGTACTATGGCTTAAACATAAGGGATTACAGCGTAGCCGACCTCGTAGTTTCCACACAACACCTAGACGCTGAGGACGTGAAGAACGTAGTGCTAGCATACATTGAGGGTTTCAGGCGAAGGCATCCGGAGCTGTTCACTGATCCATGAAACGAGCTGTTTTTCGAGAGCTTTTGCAGGGACCTAAGGAGGCGCTTCTTCGCGCTTAACATGTGGGTCGCTCTGGTATGCCTTCATTAAGTTAAGTTTTTATAATCAAAGAGTGTGTAAAGGGTGACAGGTGGGACAATGTCTGAGAAGAAGCCGCACCTTAACCTAGTGGTCATAGGCCACATCGACCACGGTAAGAGTACGACGATGGGTAGGCTACTCTACGAGGTCGGAGCCATTGATCCCAGAGTAATTCAGCAGTACGAAGAAGAGGCTAAGAAGCTGGGACGCGAGTCCTTCAAGTACGCTTGGGTGCTCGACCGGCTGAAGGAAGAGAGGGAGCGCGGTATCACCATCGACCTAGGCTTCTACAAGTTCGAAACCAAGAAGTACTTCTTCACACTCATCGACGCGCCCGGACACAGGGACTTCGTGAAGAACATGATCACGGGAGCAAGCCAGGCCGACTGCGCAGTACTCGTGGTCTCCGCCAAGGAGGGCGAGTTCGAGGCCGGCATCAGCCCAGCTGGGCAGACACGTGAGCACGTGTTCCTAGCCAAGACGATGGGCGTAGACCAGCTCATCGTGGCCATCAACAAGATGGACACTGTTAACTACAGCAAGGAGAGGTACGAGGAGATAAAGAACCAGCTATCAAGGCTCCTCAGGATGGTTGGCTACAAGGTGGAGGAGATACACTTCATACCTATATCGGCCTGGGAAGGGGTGAACATTGCAAAGAGGTCCCCAGACAAGACTCCGTGGTACAACGGCCCATCCCTCTACGAGGCATTCGACGACTTCAAGGAGCCGCCGAGACCCGTCGACAAGCCCCTGAGGATACCGATCCAGGACGTTTACTCCATCAAGGGTGTAGGCACCGTTCCCGTGGGCAGGGTGGAGACAGGGGTGCTGAGGGTCGGCGACAAAGTCATAATCAACCCGCCGAAGGCGGTCGGCGAGGTCAAATCCATCGAGACGCACCACACACCAATCCCGGAGGCTATTCCGGGCGACAACATAGGTTTCAACGTGAAGGGCGTCGAGAAGAGCCAGATCAGGAGAGGGGACGTGGTGGGCCCCGTCAACAACCCGCCAACAGTGGTGGACGAGTTCATCGGGCGCATATTCGTGCTATTCCACCCAACCGCAATAGCCGCCGGCTACACCCCAGTGCTACACATCCACACCGCTACAGTCCCGGTGACGTTCGAGGAGCTGCTGCAGAAGCTCGACCCTAGAACAGGCAGCGTCGCAGAGGAGAAACCGCAGTACATTAAGCAGGGTGACTCCGCTATCGTGAGGTTCAAGCCGAGGAAAACCGTAGTCGTAGAAAAGTACTCCGAGTTCCCGCCATTAGGCAGGTTCGCAGTGAGGGACTCCGGCAGGACCATCGCCGCCGGCGTTGTAATAGACGTCAAGAAGGCTGAGGGCTACTAGAGCTTTCTCCCTGGGTAAAGTTTTTATAGTGTGGGGTGTTGACTCTTTCTGCTCGTGATGCTGTATGCCCAGCAAGGTTCGTATCCGACTCTCAAGCACCTCCGTGGAAGACCTAGAGGCTGTGTGCAACGAAATCAGGGAGATAGCCAGGAAGACGGGCGTCAAGATACGCGGCCCGATACCGCTCCCCGTGCAGGTTATGAGGGTCGTCACAAGGCGCGCCCCCTCAGGACAGGGCTACGAGACCTTCGACCGGTTCGAGATGAGGATACACAAGCGCCTCATCGACATGGACGCTGACGAGAGAGCCACTCGGCTGCTCCTGCGAACCAGGGTGCCCCCCTCGGTTAGAGTTGAAATAGAGGTCGTCTAAGATACTTAGGTAGCTTGCGGCGACCTCTGCAAACTCCTGGAGAAAAATTTATCAAGCGCACTAGTTTTCGCTTATTCGGGGCCCGTAGCGCAGTCAGGAAGCGCGGCGGCCACGCCGAAAGGCGCCGCAGTCCTAAATTGCAAGAGTGGAGTAAGCCGCAGGTCCCGGGTTCGATTCCCGGCGGGCCCGCCTCTTCGAAGTCTTCACGCAGGGCTACCCTTGCCGGGCGAAGAAATTTAATTACATTCAGAATGGATCTCTCTACGATACTATGGGGAAATTCAGAGCCTACCTGAAGCTGTCGCGCATCGAGCACGGTGTTATGACGGGTCTCGCAGTCGTGGCTGGCTACCTTGCGGTCAATGCTAGCTTCTCGTTGAGGCTCGTCCTGGCCTTTCTCAGCTCGCTTTTTGCGGAGATGTCTCTCTTCGCCTTTAACGACATCTTCAACATCGAGGAGGATAGGGTGAACAGCCCGGAGAGGCCTCTTGTGAGGGGCGATTTGAGCAGAAGGGAGGCTCTCGCCTTTGCTGCCGTCGCATCGACTTCCGCGCTGCTGCTCGCTTTACCACTCGGAGCATACCCCGTGTTACTCCTCTTAGCCGCGCTGGCCATAGGCAACGCGTACAACTACTACCTGAAGAGACTCTCCATCATCGGGAACCTGGCCGTAGCCGGTCTAACGGCAAGCAGCTTCCTCTACGGGGCCCTTGCAACAGGCCTCGCGGTAGAGGAGAAAGTGTCACTCTTCTTCTTGATAGCCTTCCTGGCGAACATTGGACGGGAGATCGCCAAGGGGGTACGGGATCTGGAGGGCGACATACGCGTCGGCGTATGCACGCTCGCCTGCGAAATCGGGGTCAAGCAAGCGGGGCTGGTGTCAGCCATCTTCATGGCGCTAGCCGTTGCGCTAAGCCTCGCCTCCCCCCAGTACTTCGCTCTGAAGGAACCCTTTGTAGCTATGCTGGCTTTGACGGACGCTATGTTCATCCACTCGATTTTCACGATTGCAAGAACCCCGACCCCTGAAGCCGCGGGGATCGTTAGGAGGAACACGCTTATAGGAATGCTGGTGGCCATCCTGGCGTTCACACTCCCCTAACTCGAAGCCAAAAGTATATACATGAGCTGCGCGATTCTGAGCCCCGTATGCGGCGCGGTGCGTCTGGTGTAGCTTCAGCTCTACTCTCTGAGAGCGCTCTCGCATGGCTACTGCTGGCTTTTTCCATCGCGATCGCGGCCGGCCTCGTCTACGTTCTGGCCGAGAGACCCCCATTCTCCCTTGGAACGTACATCATCTACCCGGGCACAGGCTCCCAGACCACGAGCGAGTTCCTGGTACTTCTCTTCCTGTACGCTCTCGCCGTAGCCGGGCTACTGCTGGTTTACGAGGCCCCGAGGTACAGGTCCAGGCCGAACCTAGCAACAATGTTTCTAGTGACGGGTATCGTCTTGGCGTTCATCTCCGTGACCCTGCTTTTGACGGTCTACGGCATGAAGTAATGATCCCGAGGGTTTTTCTCAGAGCTTTGGGTAAGCCGGGCCTGCACGTAGTCTACGGTGGCCCGTCATCCTTCAAGACAGCTTTCTCGCTCTTCGCTGCGCTCCACCTAACAAAGTCCAAGGTGCTGTACGTCGGGCTGGCCAGGCACTCGCTCTTACACCCTGAGCCCAGCGACCGCTTGGCCGTCACCGCGATTCCAAACCTTAAGCAGGAACTGCACTTCCTCCTCAGCTTAGACCTAATCCCGGATAACATAGACGTCGTGGTCTACGACGGCTTCTCGGCTTACTACCTGCCCCTCCGTTTCTACATGCGTGAAAGCGCTATCACAAGGCTGCAGTTGCTCGCCGCGTCGAAGCTCTACGCTCTATCCATGACGAGGGCAGTGCCCGTGCTGGTGACGACGCAGGAGGTCTCAGGGAGGAGGCCTCTGGCGTACCGAGTTCTCAGATTTTACGCCCACGACTTCGTGAGGCTGGAGAGAACAGAGGCGGGGCTAAGGCTCGTCCTGACGGGAAAAGACCTTGATGAGAGGCTGTCTACCTCCTTGGAACCCGAGGAACTGGGTATTGAAAAGCAAAAATAATCCTCCGGTCTTAAAACACTCGGGGTGCGACGCCTAGGCGCATCGCCTCGGAGTGCCGCGAGAAGGCGGGCTTACTCGCCCAGTTCATCAAGAGAATGAAGGGCGACTTCGTACTGGATCAGCTAAGCCCCGAGCTCGTAGTCCCATGCGAACTGATCGACGAAACTATCGGTGAGCCGGTCCTAAGCGTCTACCTCACCTGGTCGCCTGAGAGGGCCAGCGAGGTCGTGGTAGCGGTGGACCCCGGGGAGTCGAAAGCCGGCCTCGTGATAGCAGTAGAGGACGACGTGCTGTTCGTCGGGCTCTCCACGCCTGAGGCGATCTCGAGAATCATAAGGGTGCTCTCGGCGCACTACAGGAAGGTGATCTTAATCGTGGGGCGAACACCCTCATCCGAGAGGCTACTAGCCGGCAACCCGCCAAACGTGAACGTAGTGTTCCTAGAGGAGGCGAATCTACCCACCTTAAAGCTAGGGGGCAAATTCAAAGACGATGCCCTCGACGCGCTAAGGCTATACCTTAAAGGAAGAGCTCTGCTCGTGCAGAAGGCCGTGCAGGACGCTACCTCCTCCTCTTAACCTTAACCTCTACAGGCCTCCAGTCGATCTCGCGACCGCACCTCGGGCAACGCCCACCCACAGAGGCGTAGATCTTGTAGAGGTTGGGTACCTTGCTACCCTTGTAGAACACGTAACCGCACTTGCTGCACACAACGGTTATCATTGACCTGAATATCGGCGCTCAGAGATATATTTGCTTGCCCAGAGTTTAGCCTCCCTGAAAAGCCCCCTGAGCTTACAGAGCGAAACGCCTTCACTCTCGATCCCGCGCCCTTGCCCCTGTGTCCGATTCAGGCGAATATGGATCCGCGCATGCTGCAGGAAAACCGTAGGCTAGCTCGCGGCTCGACTTAAGGATAGGATGATGCGCCTGGAGAACAGAGCTCGTGAGGAATGCACGCGGGTCCTGAAGCAAAAAATGGGGGTAAGCTAGACTCTATCCGCGTCCAGCGATGCAGAGAAAATCTCACTGGCGTTTCTCGGTTGCAGGAAGAGATAAGGATGGGAAGCGAAAAGCAGTAGTAGTACGTGCTGGAGGGGGATGCACAAAAATAAATACCCGGGGTAAGAGCACCTATTCTGTGTCTGACAGGAGCGACACGCCATCGAAGAAGGTTGCGTCAGGACTCCTCAGGTTTCTAGAAGCACTTGGAGATACTAGGGCCGTGGTTGCAGTCATCCTAATCCTGGCATTCACTGTGACGCTGCTTGCGCGACTAGCCCCCCTCCACTGGGGCACGTACTTGAACGAGTTCGACCCATACTACGAGTACTACCTCTCCGTCAAGATGTTAGAAAACGGCAACGGTAGTTTCCTCGGGGGCTTAGCCTGGTGGTACCACTGGTGGCTCGAGAACCCTAAGCCCAGGGACACCCTGTTCTGGGCGCCGAGCGGTAGAGACCTCAGGGGCACGAGCCAGCCCGGAGCAGCGTTCTTCACGGTAGCCACGTACGAGCTTCTCAGAGACCTCGGCCTCCAAGTCGACCTCTACTTCATCCACGGCATCATCGTCCCCGTCGGAGCCGCCTTCGCGGTCTTCACCGCTTACCTGCTGGGAAGGGAGCTCAAGGACGAGCGGGTGGGCGCGTTATCCGCGGTTATGATAGCGCTGAGCTGGGCGTACATGTACAGGACCAACTACGGGGCCAAGCACGAGGGCCTAGCTATCCCCTTCATGCTTCTCGGCTTCTACCTATTCCTCTTAGCGTACCGCAGGAACTCCGTCCCGCTTGCCATCCTGGCAGGCCTCTCGCAGGGCATCGTTGTCCTGTCTTGGGGCGGATACCTCTACCCCTGGAACTTCCTCGCGCTACTCGCACTCTTATGGCTGCTCATCCACCCGGATGACAGGACGCTAGCCAAGGTCTATGTTGCCTCGAACGCCGTAATCACCCTCTTCGTCGCCACGACGCCGAGGTTCGGCCCTAAAACCGCCTTTCTCTCACTGGTAGGCTTCCTCCCGCTCGCCACCACCGTCTACGCCGTATTCCTGCTCACAGGCTTTTCCAGAATCAGAACCTTGAGCCCCTCCCAGATTAAGAAGGCCGGCCTCGCGGCCCTTGGAGTGCTGGCGGCCCTGCTCGCTGTGGCGACGATCACGGGTCTGACGTCACTGATCTCGGGCAGGATCCTGGCCGTTGTCCTGCCTACGATAAGAGAGCCCGGAGTGACCACGGTGGCGGAGCACGCGGTTCCATCGTGGAACCAGCTATTCGACGACTTCCAATCGTCCATCGTTTTCGGCATATTTGCGGTGTTCATTTTAGCGAGGAGGATGAGGAGCGACCTCAAGGCTGCCTTCGCATCACTGTACCTTGCCACGTCCCTGTACTTCTCCTCATCGATAGTCAGGCTCATCCTGCTGCTCTCACCCGCAATATCGGTCGTTGCCTCGATGGGCCTCGTAGAGCTCTTCGATAGGGTGCTCGACACTACCCGCACAGCGGCCTACAGGAGGCGTGGTGGCGGCAACGTTTCCGGCGCCGTGGTGGCCTTAGTCCTCGTGGTGCTGTTGCTGCTGTTTTCCCCGTCGATCCTGGGCTCCAAGGTACCGCTCTACTCGCATCAGCCTGCACTTATACTCACTTCCTCTATACCCATGGTCGACTACAACTACCAGTACATGGACTGGATCTCCGCTCTGGAGTGGATCAAGCTGAACGTGCCGCGCGACGCGACGATAGCGACGTGGTGGGACTACGGCTACTGGATCAGCGTGAACACGGGGCGAAAGACCACCTGCGACAACGCGACCATAGACACCAGGCAGATCCAGAAAATAGCCAGGGCCTTCATGTCCGACGAGGACACGGCCCTCAGCATATTCAGAGAGCTGAACGTGACGTACGTGGTCGTCTTCGAGCCCCTACAGTCCCTCACCCTGTCCACAGGCGTTAACGTGTACTTCTCCATGATCCACCCCGCGCTCGGCGGAGACATGGCAAAGAGCCCGCAGATGCTGAAGTGGATAGGGCTCGACGCGGGAGACTACATCTACGGCTACAGAAACGGCTCGTACGCGTACCTCGACCTCGGCAACAACCAGAGGATATACCTCCTGGTGCCAGCCGCAACGCCCCAAGCCCTAAACTCGACCCTCTACAGGATGATCTACACGAGAAACTACAAGCAGCAGGTGTTCATCTTCGACGCCTTCCTAGGGCAGCTCCAGGGCTACAACGGTCCCCACTACCTTCTCCAGCCACTGAAGAACTTCGAGCTAGTCTACGTGTCCGAACCGAACGGCTGGGTGAAGGTATTCAAGGTTAAGGCAGCAGCATCACCATAAATCCCGTTTTCTGGAACACAACACCCTTTTCTGAAGCAAGTTTCGCGTGAACGTCACATTTGTTCTGTTTGAACGAACCCTCCCATCTTTCTACGCCGAGGCAATGCTACTTTTTATCTCTTCCCTGAATTCTTCCCGTGTTAGACCTACGCTTTCCCTCGCCCGAGGGCTTTGTGGGGGGTTGTTGGTTGGTGCTCGAGCGTAGGCTAGAGCTGTGTAGTCACGGAGGCTGTGAAGGCTCCAGCGGCCTACCGCGGAGCCATGCGCTCGGGGGGCTGCAGGGAAAAGAGAGAGGGAAAAGCGGTTCTCAGCCGAGGAGCTTGAGCCGTATGTACTTCGAGAGGCTCAGGCCCCTCTTCCCCGCCCCCCTCAGCCTCTCCCTCTCGGCCGGCGTCACGCGCACACGGACTATCTCAGAGCACTCAGCTTGCTCGAGCGCGGCATGGTAGTCCGAAGCGTAGGCGAACACAGCTTGTGTGAGCGTTTATAACCCCCCTCACGCGCTTAGCCTCGACCATCGAGGCTAAGCGCCGAGATTTGAGAGAGCGTTGCGAGGCCAGTCAGCCCGAGCCACCTCGTAACGCTCTGGGGCCTACGCGAGCCGAAGCCGCTAAGCAAAGCGTTCGCTACGAGGAACACCAGGCACACTGCTCCGGCTGGAGAGGCTCCGCTCACCAGCTTCATCAGGGAGGCCGTCGCCGGCAACGTGAGGTACGTCTACCTCACTGAGAGGGCCTGCGGACCGCTTGTGCTACTTGGCTACAGCCTCGAGGAGCTGATGTGCGGCGGTGCCGCCTTTAGGCTCATCAGTCGCTTAGCTTCATCTGCCTCCAGTACAGCATGACCGTTATTATGTGGCTGCATATCCTCGCCTGTGCACGTAGCCGTAAGCCATGGAGAAGCAGCCAGCCTTTAACAGAGTGTAACGATGTTATACTTTCAGTGTAATCATCGGAACAGCCGGCTGCTCCTCCCCGGAAGCCCCCTCGAGGGGCAGGCCCGAAGAGGGCGATGCAACGCCCCCGTGGGGCGACCCCGAGGCCGACCAAAGGATGACGACAAATTTAAGGGGGGCCAGCGGGGGCAGAAAAGCAGGAGCGCCAAACTGACCTCGTGAGGCTTGAGTGCTCGCGAATCCAGCAGATCTCCTCGCACCCCAAATCCCTCAACTCTGCATTGGCGCCTTCATATGGATAAAGGAAAACGCACGACCCTCTCTTCTTTAGAGCCTCCTTTACACGCCGAAGTGCGAGTTTGAGTGTTTCATCGGGGCTTCGCCCCTTTGCGGAGGCGAGCCGGCCGTACGGCGGATCAAATGCTATCGAGTCCACAGCATTCGCCCTTAAAGGGAGCATTGAAGCGTCTGAAAGTATGAGGTCTACTCTTTCGTAGAGGCCGTGGAAAATCGCGTTCCTCCGAGTCCCCCGAACCGGTCTGTAGTGTATTTCAACCCCCACCGCGTAAAACCCTAAAAGAGCCGCTTCTATGAGCGTGCTACCCGAGCCGCAGAACGGGTCCAGAAACGTCCTGGTCTCGTTACTTGAACCGGGTCCCTGAGTGGATAAGTTTACTAGGAAGAGAGCCAACTTCGGTGAAAGAGCTGAGAACTGCAAGTACGGTCTCTTCTCGGGTGAGCGATACGTGAATCTATCTCTCCTGAAGCTGTGAAATATCTCACCCCAGTAAGCTTTCTCTCTTGCGAAGTCTACTAGAAGGAAAAATCTTTGACCATGCTCGGGATAAATTTCACCAAGAGAGAGGTTGCTCTTCTGGATAAATTTTCCCAAAAGGCAGTTCACTACCCGGACTTTATTTGGTTTTTCACCAATGATGACTATCTTGACTGAGCGAAACCACTCCTTGCTTCCTGGTTCCGCCTCCAGGGTGCAATCCCCAATCTCCACCTCTTCTCTAACAACAATGACGTCGCTCAATGTTACAGACCGGTATGCGTGCTCCATCAGCTCTCCTAGGTCGACGCTTCCCTCCACCTCGTAGAGGTTCCTGCTCAACTCCCTTACAACTCCACTTCCCGATAATAAACGAAGCATATTGGAGATGTCTACTTGGCTACATTCTCCGAGATTCCATTTGAATACTAGGAGTAGCTTACTTACGTTGCGATCCAAGTATTACCTCCCGCTTTTCCTCTCAAGAGGCATTATTGCTACCGAGAAAACCACGAACCCTAGAACTATGAAAGACCATGTTAGAATCGCTCTTATGTCACCTCCTCCGGAGAGGTATTTGGCAACCTCTACCAGCAACTGCCGAGATATGAGGATCGTAGTAATCGCGAAGGCATCTGAGTACAGCAGCGGCTTACGCGATAAGATGGCGTCTACTAACTTACCGAAGATTAGCAGGGCAACCGACAGAACGAGTAGATCTACAACTATTAGCTGGGCTCCCACCGGAGCTATAAGCATATCTCCGAGAGCGTTCCAGACCCCCTTGGAGAGGCTTTGGACGAAGACCGATAGACCCTGTATAACGCCCAAGAGCAGTAGCAGCGAAGAAAGTAGCAGGGTGGCGAACGTTATCGGCCTCGAAGCGTAGATTTCTCGTAGTGCCACGTCGAGCTCATACCCTTTTACGAAAAGAGCGGCCCCTGTGAGAAGTAGTATGATGGGCCATACAAACTGCGGAACCAGCGTCGAGAGGACGACGTAAGCTACTAGGACGGCTCCAGTTAAACCTAGGGAGTATCTACGGTACTTTTCCTCCGTCACGAGCTTCTTTAGGTAGTTGACCATTAGGACGAATGTCTCCTCTACTCCGCGAGACTGCTGAACGATCACACGCCTAATTGAGATGAGTGGAAGCCTGGATTGTATAAGCGGTGCGACCGCCTCATCTGTAGGTCCGTCTGACACGAGTATTGCTCCCGTGTACTTATCTTTGGATAGGATAGAGTCGAGCTCGCGTAGTATTTTCATGTCAGCTTCAACTCCCTCCTCCTCCACGCCTGCCAGCAGGGCAACCTCGACTTTGCCTTCATACCCTTTTGCCTTGAGCTCCCTGTACGTTTGGATAGCCGCGAAGAGGGCGTTAGAGTCTGAGTCCTCTGGACGCCTCAGAATGTAGTCGAGCGCGATCTTCAGAATGCTTTCTTCTCCTACGACCGGTGTGGATACGCCTAGAGTATCACCCACATCGTTGTCCCTATCCACGCATAGGACAAGTACCTTGCCTTCCTCCATACCGACTGAGAGTATATCTACTCTCGAAGGATTATATTATTATCTACCAGGAGGCCTCGAGTAAACACCGTCCAGAAAGATCTATCTTCACTGAGATTTTACCTTCTTCGTGATAAAGTCAGATAGTATCTCTAATAGCCCAGGGTTGCTTACATCGCGAGCTTCGTAAAACACCCTCACAGCCGGCTTATTTAACCTGAGGTAGCGACGTAGGTCTGATGGGGTGCCGAGAACGACTGTATCTGCAGGCACTTTGTTAAGCGTCTCCTCGAGTTCTCTGATCTGGGTTTCAGAGTACCCTAGTGCCGGAACAACGGGCCCGATGTGAGCATACTTCCTGTACGCCTCAGCGATCGTGCCGACTGCGTAAGGACGTGGGTCTACAATCTCTCTAGCACCGTAAAGCTTCGCAGCAAAGTACCCTGCTGCATGGCTCAGCGACCCATGGGTTACTGTAGGTCCATCCTCGACTACCACTACACGTTTACCCTTAACAAGCTCAGGAACATCCACATTAACCTCCGAGACCGTATGAACAATAATTGCCTTTTTATTCACCTCACGAACGCTTTTTTCAACCTGCTCAATTGCGGACTTATCGACCACGTTGACCTTATTGACGACTATAACGTCAGCTAACTTCACGTTAACGTAACCCGGGTAAGAGCCCAAAACGTCATCCGGCCTTGTAGGGTCAACCACCGTTATATAGAGATCAGGCTTGAAAAATGGCCAGTCGTTGTTCCCGCCGTCCCACAACATGAGCTCCGACTCTTTTTCGGCTTCTCTAAGAATTTTCTCATAGTCAACTCCCGCGTACACGATGCTACCCATGGCGAGGTGAGGCTCGTACTCTTCGCGCTCCTCTATTGTACACTTGTACTTATCTAGGTCTTCGAAGGACGCAAACCTCTGAACCACGCTGGATTTAAGGTCACCGTATGGCATCGGGTGCCTGACAACGACGAACTTTACTCCGTGCTGTTTCAGGCCCCTGGCTATGAGGCGTGTGATGGTGCTCTTCCCAGCCCCCGTTCGCGAGGCAGTCACTGCTATGACTGGCCTAGTTGACTTCAGCATCGTTTTTTCAGCTCCAAGCAGAACAAAGTTCGCCCCGGCAGCTATAACACGGCTTGCCTTATCCATCACATCGTTAAAACGCAGGTCGCTGTACGAAAGGTAGACCTCATCAACGTTGTACTTCCTTATAAGGTCTTCCAGGAGATCCTCGGGGTAAATCGGTATCCCGTTAGGATACAATGGACCGGCCAGTTCCGGCGGGAACACGCGATTTTCAATAAATGGGATTTGCGTAGCAGTGAAAGCTACGACCTCGTAGTTGGGGTTGTTCTTAAAGAGAACGTTAAAATTGTGAAAATCGCGACCTGCAGCACCCATTATAATGACTCTTTTCCTCGAAAGTGACGCTTGCGAAGGCATCAAAGCCCTTGTTGAAAGCTTCATCATGAATTAAATAAATTTTTGTAAAAGTTTTTGATATTTTTTCTGATAATAGAGTAATACTTTTACTTCTTAAGGGGAATCTTCATGAAATGCATTCAATAGACCAAGAAGATTTTTATTACGATGTTAGTAGTGGTATGAGAGTCGAGGCAACACAATGTGCATGTCACTGCTAGTTGATACAAGTGTTCTCTTGTTCGTTTCTGAGCGGAGGTTGAATCTCTTAGATGTGCTTTTTGACTGTGAAATCACAGTCTGCCGCATCTTAATCGCCGATGCTGTTGTGGATGAGTTAGAGAGGCTTGCTCTATCTAAGGCTTCCAAAAGAGGTAGAAATGCATCGATTGCACTAGCTATGTTAAAGGATGTACTTTCTAAGCATAGTAACTTGTTCTCAGTTATTGAGGTGAAGACCAAAGAGGAGGAAGTAGATTCAACGCTAATATCCCTAGCCAAGAAAGAGGGGCTTATTCTCGCTACGGCAGATAGGAGAATGAAGACAAGAGCTGAGAAGAACGGTGTTACGGTATTATTCCTGAGGGAAGCTAGCGGAAAACTCGTGTAGGCAAATGTGCGCGTCTTCTTTGACAAAAAACTTTATAAGTAAACTTGAGAAATCCTTAAATAGGTTTCGGGTGAGTCGCATGGCTAAAAGGGAGAATGTAAAAGAAGAATTTGAATCTGAAGAAGAGCTTAAGTGCCCACAGTGCGGCAGCACGAAGTTAATCTATGATGCCACTCGCGGTGAAATAATCTGTGCAAACTGCGGCTACGTGATGAGCGAAAGGGAAATTGACAGGGGAGCAGAGTGGAGGGCGTTTACGCCAGAGGAGAGGGAGAGAAGGAGCAGGGTCGGAGCACCTATCTCGAGATTTGGGATCGAAAGCCTCGTCACAGACATCGACTGGGCTGGGCGTGACGCAGCAGGCCGTGAGATTAGCCTTAGGAAGAAGATAGAGATGCTTAGGCTTAGGAAGTGGCAGGTGAGAGCCAGAGCTCAAAGCTCCATCGAAAGGAACCTGGCTCAGGCAGTTGTGGAGCTTGAGAGACTTGGAGCTCAGCTTGGTCTGCCCAAGTCTGTCCTGGACAGAGCTATTGAGATATACCGAAAAGCGCTAGACAGTAATCTTGTCAGAGGCAGAAGCATTGAGTCCGTGATGGCAGCCGCTGTTTATGCAGCCTGCAGAGAAATGAGGTTGCCGAGAACATTGGATGAGATAGCTCTCTACACTAGGGCCGGGAGAAAGGACGTGGCAAGATGCTATAGGCTACTATTGAGGGAGGCTGCAATAAAGGTTCCGCTACCGAACGCCTCTGACTTTGTACCTCGCATCGGGTCGTTGCTGAGACTGTCAGGCTCCACGATCAAAAGGGCTATGGAGATCATCGAGCAAGCTAGAAACGCGGGGCTCACTGCAGGTAAGGATCCCGCAGGATTAGCCGCAGCAGCAATATACATTGCTGCAATTCAGAATGGAGAAATGCGAACCCAGAAAGAGGTCGCTCGGGCTGCGAAGGTTACTGAAGTTACTGTGCGTAATCGCTATAAGGAGCTCGTTAAAAAACTCGGGATAAAGCTTCCGGTAAAAAAATAGCGCTCTCAGGGGGCTCAAAGCCTAAATTAAGACAGTCACTCGGTTAGAAAAAAGTCATAAGCTCTAGCATTAATTTCTACGGAATGCTTCTAGTATACTGTATTTATGAGAGTGCTTGGTGGTGCTCGGTCGCGCCCATCACTCCCATTCACTAGTCCGGGGAGGTCCTCTTCCAAGTGACCTTCGATTTTTCCCTCTCGAAGCGAGGTGGTGCGCTAGGCGACACTTATCCCCCGATTCAACATATGCATAAGCGATACCCGGTACAAGTGTGACGGTCTCTCCAGTTAATGGTTATAAGCGCAAGGTGAAGTACTCACGCGGGTAGCGACGGTCAACATCAGAGGTAGTTGTAAGGCGTTAATAGAATCCTCCCACAACTCTTCCCAGTCCGTAGTAAGTGGGGGGTTGCGAGTTGATCGCGGGAAGAAACTCGGGAAATCTAAAAAGGCGCTGCTAGTACACTATAAATGCATCGGTAGTATGCTGATAGTCGGAGGAGTAGGTATCTGGGGTCTTCGAGACATCTCGCTTGGACTCGTTGAAGCATTGAAGACAGCTGAACTGGTGTTCCTAGAGGAGTACACGAGCATCACGCCTGGCTTCTCGAAAAGGGTTCTGGAAGATGTTATTGGGAAGAAAGTGGAGAGCCTGACTCGCCGCGACTTAGAGAATGGTAGGCTCCGCGAAATACTCGAACTGGCACAGACTAATAAGGTTGCTATTCTGACCTACGGAAACCCCTTCTTCGCCACAACGCATACATACATAGTCTCCGAGGCTTACAGGCTCGGAGTCCCCGTAGAAATATACCCTGCACCTTCTGTTTTCGACGCTATCCTCTGCTCTACAGGCTTGCACGTCTACAAGTTTGGCAGAATAGCCACTCTCGTCTTTCCGGACGAGGGGGTTGGGTACTTTCCATACACAACATACAAGGTTCTGGGTGACAATCTCTCTCGGGGTTTGCACACATTGCTCCTCTTGGAAATGAGGGCTGAGGATGGTGTGTTCATGAGTATACCTGATGCCGCTTCTGTGCTCCTGGGGCTCGAGGAGAGGTTCCGCGAGAGAGTAGTCGAGCCCAGCATGCTAGTGATAGGAGTTTCCAGGGCACTGTCACCAGATGAGGAAATCTTTATCGGTAGCCTAGAGGAGGCGGCAAAGCTAGAAAAATCCCCACCGCCTCACTCTTTAATCATTCCAGGCGTCCTACACGATACAGAAATAGATTTCTTGCATTACAGGCTTGGAGTTAAACGCGAGGTGCTTACCGGTTGGAGCGAGTCTGTAAAGAGAAGGCTTCAAAGTACATAGTGAACTTAGAGGAGGCCCTGAGGCAACTAAATCATTCCAATGTTGCGTCGGGGCTTCAAGCAGTGATAGAGCAGGCCAAGCTATACTTGAAGGACGCGCAATTTTACCTTAATCGAGGTGATTGTATTACATCAATCGCGTGTTCGAGCTACGCCGAGGGGCTCCTCGATGCCTTAAGATTCTTAGGCCTTGCAGAATTTCAGTGGAAGAGCGGTCCCGCCGCTGGCTCTGCGAAAAAAGTCCTAGTTGGCGGTGTGTTTGACATACTGCATCCAGGACACATATTCTTTCTGCGGAAAGCCGGCGAGTACGGGAGAGTGTACGTCGTCGTTGCTAGAGATCAAACCGTATTGGAAGCCAAGGGTCACCTGCCTATCTTCAGCGAAGGCGATCGGGTCGAAATCCTAAACAGCCTGAAAATCGTAGAGGAAGCGTTCCTCGGTGACTACCCACCGAACTTCGAGAACGCTATTAGGAGAGTGAACCCTGACTACGTTGTGCTCGGAAGTGACCAAGAAAGGCTCGTTCAGGCTGTCGAGAAAGCGATTGACTCCCTAGGAGTAGACTCAAAGGTGGTAGTGCTCAAAGAGCGTATCGAGGGTTACTCCTCGACGCTCTACAGGGACAGACTTAGGAGCTATTACGCGAACGTAAAAACTCCAACCTAGACCTGGTCGCTATTCTGTGAGCTTGAATTAATGGTTCGGGAATCGAGGAGTTCTTTTTGGTAAAGCTTAAAGTCAGTTTTAGGGCGGTTTCAAGAGTTACTTTATGCCCTACACTCACGTAGATAGCTCTACTCCGCTCTCCAAGCTTTATGGCATAGGCCAAAACCTCACCTCTATAAACAACTACCCCTAAGTTCTCCCGCTTTTGAAAAACCTCACCTACTAGCAGTTTTTTGGCAACTCCAATGGTGGGTTTATCGAGAATTACTCCAAGATGACACGCAAATCCGGCTTTAAACGGGTGCAGTCTCCCGTTTCCGTCAACAAACAGCACTTGATAGGGTGTGCTCAGAGATTTCACGGCCTTATAAGCCGGCCAAACCTCTCTAAAGGCGAGTACAGTGGGTATATAGGGGAACTGTACGTCAACAACCACGGTTTTGCTTTCAATAACTCTCAAACCGGGGTAGTCCACAACTACAGCTGACGCAACGGCTTCATCATCAACATAAGCTACGTCGACCCCCGCAGCGTACTTTAAAGGAAAATCTATCTCGTCTACCTCTTTCACTTTTTCAGCTATCTTCTTTTGGGCTATCCTTGCTTTCTCGATAGAGAAGCCTCTAATCACCTGTTCCACCAGAGAGGAGATGATCTATTTTCCTTGATAGCCTAATGGATTTCTCAGAAACTAGGATGTCTTTTCTAGTGCTGTCGATGAGCGCTCTCGCAACGTCTACTTTGTGCCTTAACCCAGGTGTCAACGCCTCGGGAAGAGAGAACTTGCTTAACTCGTAGAATATTCTTTCCATGAGGTCTACTAGCTCCCACGCTCTGGTAAAGTTATCCCGCCTTAGCTCGTCCAATGCGCTTCTCCTCAGCTCGCCTATAAGGTCGCCCAAACCTTGAAGGTAGGCTTGGGGCTCAACGCCCAGATCCTCAAACGAGGGTGGTGCAGTGCCGCTTAAGATAGAGTAGAGCATTTCCGCCTCAACGTATTCAGCTTGAGCCGATATCACACACCCGGCGTAGTAGATGTTGGGGAAGCCCTCGCGGAAGGAGAGGATCCTCCTAAGGAGACGGCGAGCTTCTTCAAGGCTTTGAATACCTCTTTCCCGATCGCCTCTGTGTAGGCTGAAAATGGCTTCTCTCGCTTTTCTCGTTAGCTCACGTGTTAGTGTCAGAATTTCTTCTCTTTTCTCATCAAGCTGGGTTAACAATTTATTGATCTTTTCAAGGTCTTTACTTAACACCTCCACGGTTTACTCGGTGTAAACCAACTGGTACGGTTTAAATACTTACCATTGTTCCGTGCTCCGCTCGTCGCTTCGCAAGCTGTGCACACCGCTTGTCCTTTAAGGGTACCCAACCCCACTAACGCTTCGGCTTTCATAGCTTCAAAGAGCCATCTCTTGCACTCTAGTTTTTGCTCGTCACAAGGCTAGAGGCTATTCCGAGTCTATTAAAGCATTAATGATGGCTAGGCACAGGGGGTTGGTTTAAGGATGGTCAGAGTTTGGGGTAGAGGTGCATCCCATAGATGAGCTACGGTAGAAGTGAGGCGGCGCTGCTTCCGGGAGAATTACTACTTGATGTGTGAGGTAAGAGCGCGCGATCGCAGGGGTCTGATAGTTACGAATTTATGCTGAAGGCTTTAAGACTCTTGAACACGCAGTATGGAGGAGAAGTACGCTCGCGCAGGCCAGATAGCCTCCTCGGCTCTTAAACTCGCGATAGATATAGTTGATGAGGGCGTGCCTTTAATAGAGATAGCCGAGCGACTTGAGGGGTTCATAGTTTCTAGAGGGGGTAAGCCGGCCTTCCCGGTTAACATCGCTATTAACGAAGTCGCTGCTCACTACTCGCCAAGTATCGAAGATTCGAGCATAGTTCCTCGAGGAGCCCTTGTTAAGGTGGATCTCGGCGTGCACGTCGAGGGTTATATCGCCGATACGGCGATTACTATTCCATTAAGTAGCAGGTTTAACAATATCGTAAAGGCCAGCCTAGAGGCACTCGAAGAAGCTTTAGCCATCATTAAAGCTGGTGTAAGCATGAACGAGATCGGAGCTACAATCACGAGGAAGATATCCTCTTACGGATTACGACCCATCAGAAATCTAACCGGGCATAAAGTAGAGCGTTTCGAGCTTCATGCGGGCAAGAGTGTGCCGAACGTGCCAGGCTTCGAGTACTTTGCCACTAAAATGCTTGAGGGTGAAGTTTTCGCCATAGAGCCTTTTGCGACTGATGGAGCCGGTTTTGTCGTGGAAAAGGGTTGGAGCAACATTTACCGAGTTGTCTCGGTGAAGAAAATCCCCCGGGAAGGTGAACTGAACGAGGTGCTGGAAACACTGTGGAGGGAATTTAGAGGGCTACCTTTCTCTGAGCGCTGGGTTTTAAATAGGATAGTAAGCAAGGAGCAGCTCGAAGAGCTGGTGAAGCTGAGGCGCGTGTATCACTATCCAATGCTAGTTGAGCAGGGGCTTGGCTTCGTAAGCCAATTCGAAGACACAGTCATTGTCTCGCGAGACAGAGCTTTGCCACTGGCCTCTACGACGAAACTCTTCAGAGAGTTTTTTGCACTTTAACGCGATGCTAGAACTTTCTCTAAACTTCTCAAGTCCACTTCCTCGAGCACCAGCGTCGGGCTGAAGTCGAAGCGCCTGAAGCGGTAGTCCGCCAGGACTATGAGCGGGCTGTCCTCCGGTCTTCTCGCGGCTCTCCCGATGCACTGCAGGGTTGTGGTCACCATCGGCACCCACCTCGCAGCCTCACCGCCGATGCCTAAGCGGTTGTAGTAGCGCTCGTACCTCTCTTCGACCTCCGGTGGCAAGAAGGGCGCCCCCAGGAGGGCTACGGCGTCCGCGGAGAGGTCTACTCCCTCGCTGAACCTGCCGTAGACGGTGTAGAGCGCCACCCCCCTCCACTCCGCTGGGAGGCGCTCCTCGTAGAAGTCCACCCCGGCGATGATTTGCCTCGCAACCCTCTCGGTGGCGAAGGCCAGCACCCTCGAGTAGCGCCGCCTCAGCGCCGTGAGCAGCTTGACGTAGCCCCAAATCGTCTCCGAGCCGTACTTGCTCGTAAGGTCCGTCAACACGAGGGCCTTTCTTGGCTGCTGGGGCACCCTGACGACCTGAGCCCCGAAGAGCCTTTCGAGGGGCTCAGGCACCGTACCACTAAGATATATGCGGGGGTTAATGTTGGGCTTCCAGGGAGGCATGTAAACCTCGATTGCTCCTGCTTCTCGGTAGACTACCCCGCCCCTCACTACCGCCTTTAGCAGCCTTATAAGCGGCGCTAAAGCAGTATGCACCTTACCAAGCAACTCCCTGTAAAGCTGGAGTACGCTCTCAAGCGCCTCCTCAGCAGCACCCCGTTTTGAAAAAGCCTCCTCTACAACTGGCACTAGGCTCGGCTCCCTAGTTTTCAGCTCGTCCAGTGCTAGCTCCAGCTTGGCGAGATCGTACTTTAAAACCCTCGGTGCGAGGAGGTTGTGCGCTTCGTCTATGACGGCCGCCGCGTAGTAGCCGCTGACCCTGCGGTGGTAGTTCTGTACAACGATGTCGGCCCTGCTGATCACGGCGTCCTGGGCGTAGTAGTGGCACACTCCCGGTAGCAGTTTAGGTAGCTCCTCCCAGCTCTCCGCCCATATGTCGCCCACCCCCTCACTGACCAGCGAGAGGAAGTGGGGGCACTGCGCCCTGAAAGCCCTGCAGAACTCCGCCACGTCCTCGACGCTCCTCGCGTAGGGGCACAGCTTTTCCCTCCCCGCCGCCACAAAGGCCCTTAAGCCCAGCCTCGAAGCGTCGGCAACGACGCGCCTGCCGACCTCTAACGCTCTGGTGAGCCATAGTGCCGGTAGGCGCTGGGAGGCCTTCAGCCCTGCGAGGACAGCCAGAGTCTTGCCCCAGCCTGTGGGGGCCGCCAGTAGCACGTCACCTTTAAGCTCGGCTATCAGTTGCGCGACTTCAAGTTGCCCAGACCTCGGCTGTAGGCCCGCTTTCTCGAAGAGTTCCGCCTTTTTCAAGGTTTTTACCGCTTGAGGCTCAAGCCAAAACCACTGTAGACCTCAGCTAAGGCTTGGTCTGCGGCACCCACGTACAGCTGATCTGGCACTGCTTTCAGGAAATCTTCTTCTGAGGCAAAGTCTCCGTCGGAGTATACCGGGAAGAGCCGTTGTCCGTCGCTCACGTAAATGCCTTCAACCTGCCTCTCCACACCGCTGGGAGTGACTTTCTTGCGTGTTTGAACAAAAACGTCGATGTATTGGAGCGCGCTGTTCTCGTCGCCGTACCCAAGGTGAGCTCTGAGAGCATCTGAAAGCACTTTTACAGCTTTCCTTATAGACGGGCTGTGAAAAGTTGTTATTGTCGGAAGGCCTGCGCGTCCTGGCTCGACGATGCTCCACACGTCCTCCGCCATTATTTCTCCAACCACCAGAACGTCGGGTCGATAGTATCTCATTGCAAACCTTACACCCTCTGCCAAGTTATCGTTAATTACCCACGTGAACCATCCGTCCCTAAACACTAGCTCCCTGTACTTCTCGACAACTGCGATATGAAGAAACGGGTACCTAAGTGCCACTTCCCTCACTAGCGAGTTGAGCAGCGTGGACTTTCCTGAGCCAAGTGGTCCGAGAATAAGTACGACCGATGGTCTCATCAGCAAAAGAAGAAGCCTGGCAGCTGCAAGCGGAGGCAGGATCTCTGTGATCGCCGGCACTCTCGCGAAGCGAGTTGCAACCAGTTGCAACTGACCGCCCGAGGAAAGCTGAAGGGAGACTCTCCAGTCGTCGACGTCCACGACGCCTCTAGGGCGCCTCATGTCAACTTTTACTCCCGTTGCGGCAATTATCTTTACAATGATGTTTTCTAGCTCCTCCCTTGTGGGTGCTCCAACAATGCTCACCCTCCCAACGTTCTTTATTGTGACGATTGTTTTTCCCTCGAAAAGCCACACCTCTTCGGCCTCCTGGGATAGAAAGATTGGTGATAGCCTGCCCCATATGTCGTGCTCCCTCAAGGTAATTACGTCTACGCGCCCATCGTAACTGACAACGAAACCGCTCGGGTTTTTAACCAGTAATTTAGAACCCCTAGGTATAAGATCCTCAACACTCACAATTTCCTGGCTACTCTGCTTTCCCGTCTTGGATGTTCGAAGGATTCTCAGAGGGTTCATCAAGCAACACCAGAAAATGCTTTGATAACCGAAGATATTCTCTCTTTCTCCTTTAACAGGCGATTTCTCTCACCCTCAAGCTTCGCGATTTCAGCCTCTATTCTGCTAATATCCCTATCAATTTCCGCCAACCTTTGGCGAACTTTGTCGGCTAAGGCTCCCTCAAATCCCAGACTCCTTAGAAGCTCCTCGAGAGTCCTCAACCCATGCTCAAGCATATCCTTATCCTCCACGACTCCTGAAGTTGTCTCCATCCTCATAGGCGGTGACGGAATTGGTAAAGACTGTTTCTCAGCGCGTTCAGCAACCCTCGACCCGTTCGCGAAAGGTCTCCTTAACGACATCAGCCTGTCACCTTCAGCAACGGCTTCTCAATGCGGTAAGCTAGGAGCCTCAGCTCATCTTTAACACGGCGATTTGATAGGGAGTAAGCGTCTTCAATATTGCTCGTAAGCGAAAACAGGAGAGCAGAGTCGAACGGAAGCGTAAACACCGATCCGAATTCATCCTCTGCTTTCTCTTTCCACTCACCCATCATCGTAAAGTACTTATTGAGAAGCGGTAACACAAGCTTTCTGCTGCGAAAAGCTCTCCGCTTTAACCACTCTTTAACCGCCTGGAAAGACAGAGAATCAGGATTAAATACCGGGACAATTATTTCGGCTAAGCCCACTATGGGGTCATATAGCGAGCCGGGGTAAGCGGGCAGATCTATAAACACGTGCGAAACGCGGCTGCTCACGCGGTCTAGCAAGTACTCAAGCGTTTCGGCGTCCACGGGACCTATCTCGCCACGGCTTGGGGCGACATGCAGGTTGTCGCTAAATGGACTTGTCACGATAACATCGCTCCAGGAGGCGTTTCCCAGGAAATAGTCGTTGAGGTACGGTGGGCCGGGGTCCCTATCCAGGGTTAGCCGGGTGCTACTGCCGTATTCGCCTAAATCAATGAGGAGTACTTGTCTACCGCTCTTCGCGAGGTGATAGCTTAAGAGGCTGGCGGTTACTGTTTTCCCAGTCCCTCCTTTGTTACCAGAGGCAAACGCCACGATAACCATAGTATTCCTGCTTGCTTACATGTGCGCATTAATAAGACAGATAAGCGCGGTTCCTTCTCTCACTTTTCAATATAAACTTGCGGCTGAGTTTCAACGATGAACTTTAAGGATAAAATTAAGCTGAAAATCCTCCAGGTTAGGTTCGAAGCATCGCTTAGAAGAACAAGAAGGAAAGAAGTGGTGGAGTGGCGCAACGTCGATGAGAAGCTCGCCGCCATTGTCCCCCTTGCGCTAAACGCACCTTCGCTTCTGCAGCCTGAGGAGATTGTATTGAAGATTTTTCAGCCTTTCATTGATGTCCTAGCCCTTCTGTCTGCGATAACCTTCGGTATCGGCGTTCTCGGCTTTATTATACTTATTTTGGACGCCGTCCTTTCATGGGTAACCGGAGGGAGCTTTGGGAGAAGCCTTGCCGTGTCTAAATTTATACGCGCCGCTGAAACGCTCGCGATCATACCGTTAACTTTCTTCGTCGTCTACGTGCTTAACTCGCTAGGCATCCCGGAGATCTCCAGCATTGCTCAGATCATGGATAGTCTTCTGAGGCGTGGCTGGGCCATAATTGTAGGCACGCTATCGAAGGGAGTGTAGATGCTGGTTGTTGATCTCGTCGCCGCGAGTGGGGCACTACTGTACCTCGCGCTCGGAACGCTCAAGTGGACATTAGGTAGACGCGGTGAAGCTGTCTATGATTTCGAGGCAGCCGTGAATGTATTGCTCTACACCGTTATCCTTCAGGTGATCTTCTCAGCCGCTGACAGCATAGCCGGCTCGATCGGAATACCTATAAGCCTCAACTCCGCGGGCTTCGTCAGCGAGAGACTCAACGAGAGCAGTTTGACATTTGCTAATGCCAGCAGACTAGCCGTCGAAACGATCCTTTACGTCCAGAGCGAGCGAGCGGTTCTGGCGTCCGCGCCTCTTACATCGCCATTCGCTAGCGTACTTGGTGCAGCAACGGGCTGGTCTGTAACCGAGTTATCTATAGCTGCGATATTTTTTCTGCACTTAAGCTTCGCCTCGAGGGTTGTAGCTGCAGCCTCACCATATCTCGCCCTAGTTGGTTCTGCTCTGCTACCAGTCCCTAAGTTTCGAAGGTGGGGCAGTAGTTTTCTGGCAATCTATCTCGCAACGAGTTTAGGCTTGTTGTACAGCAACTCTGTGACGGCGAAAGCTATAGGCAGGGTCCATAGACCCTCGCCTTTTTCTCCGGCAGACTGGGTCAACGTAGCGAGCATTGCAGGTGATACCGCCGTAGCTTTAGGTGAGGCGATGACCCTGAGCGCGGTAGCTCTATCGCTAGCAACGGCGGCTGGAGTGGGTTTCGCCGGAATCTTCGAGGGGATCTACGTCAACTTTGTGAGAGTATGATCGCGTGGTCGGTCGGCCCTTTGGTAGTGCTGCTCGTTTTCCTGGGTAAATGGTTCACGGGGCGGAGGAGCGAGGCGGTGAGTTGGCTCTCCAGAGAACTGGCTGAAGTGCTACTGGCGGTGTCTATAGTGATGGCATTAGAGCCACTCCTCTCTATGGCCGGGCCAGGGCTTTTCGATTCTGCTAAGAGCACTATCGATAGGAGTATAGCCTCGCTAAGCGCATTCCTTGACCGGCTTCTGGATCTTTCGAAAGCAGTGGCTGTTTTGGATGTTGTACTAGGCATTGTTTTCGCGGAGGCAGGGAGCTCGACGGCTCCGACGGTCGTCGTGGGTTATCAAACATCTATGCACGCTGCTCTGGGACCCCTGGAACTGCTAGCCACCTCTACTGGACTCGCCCTCGCATTGCTTCGAGGCTTGCTAACCGTTTTAAACTTCTCCCCGAGCTTTCAAGGCCTGCTTGTTTCGCTGACACCTACATTGCTTGTACCGAGGGTGCGAAGGCTCACTTTACCCGTGTGGTTTGTCGCATTCATCCTCGCCGTTTTGATACCCACCGCCGTTCAAACGTACACTTTGAGCCTTCAGCCTCTAAGTGTTAGGATTCCCGTTGAGAGCAACATTGGGGTTGTGAAGTTTCACGTAGAGGACGTTTCCGCTACTCCTATTTTCAAGCCAGATGTGTTGGTAGCTCTCCGAGATGATGAGGGCCACGTGTACGTGACCCGGATCCGCGAGGGCTCGGCGGTGTTGCTCCCGATTGGAAACTACACTGCCCTCTGGTTGGTTCACTACTGGACCAACTTTACGCTCCATGCGTGCTGCTACTCCCCGCGCGAGTACTCGAGCTGCAACTGCTACGTCTGGCCAGCCGTCTTTCAAGTTAAAGAAGGCTATACCACTGACGTCCAGGTATGGTTACCGGTAGAGCCTATCGAAGAGGGTAACGGGCACTCAGGCCACGTGTTGGCCTATGTGGGAGACTCTATTGTGCGGTCGAATAAGGGAGAGGGGTACGTCACCTACTCATTTTCACTTCACGAACTAAGGCGCGGTGTAACGGTTCTTGTACGAGGGGGGCCGTACCGCGTGCAGTACAGCCCGAATCTTGGAGGGTGTAAGCCTAACATAACAGTGAGCGGCGGGAAGCCTCCAGGCAAACTCATAGATCCCAGCTGGCTCCGACAAGCCAGAGAAGCTTACAAGAAGTGGCTACAACGTGTTGCCAGAGGAATCTCCGTAAACGGGGATGTGCCACTCAATCTGACCGAGACGCCCATCCCGGGTTTCAGCGAGTACGCGCTCCACATTAGCATTGCTCACTGCGACTTCACGGAGGGGAACGCAACAGTTAATCTGAACTTAACAATATGGGGTATCGCTCAGTGGAACGCGACAACAGCCCCGACTTATATTAGCTCATGGGATCCTGTCACCCGCTTTACGGCGTGGATAACCGAGAATGTCGTCGAGGTTCTAAACCCCATCGCACAGCTATTTGGGATTGTGATGACTTTATTGATCACTGCTTCGGCACTTTTAAGCTTCGCTGGAGTAAGCGCATTTTACTTGAGCGATTGGGCTAAGGCTCTCCTACCACATCCTCGCAGCCTCATAAAACCACCGTTACTCAGCTGGGCCAAGAAAGTCCTAGACAGAGAGAGGAGGGAGGATGAGGAGCGTTGGATTGAAAATCATCTGGACGATCCAACCCGAGTAAACGAGGTGGAGAATTTATTCAAGAAAAAACGCGGTTCCACATTCTCTAAGAGAACCGACAGGGGGTTATTCGAGGTGACGGTAAGCGAACGGGAGGCGCGTAGAAAGAGCAGCAGGGTCAAAAAACTCCTGAACATGTACCTTCGTTCCCGAAAGGGCTTGAGAGCTCTTGAGGGGCCTGTAAGGCTAGTAGTGAAGGAAAAACTCCCCCAGCTACCCCTGAAATTACATATAATGTACCACGCGATTCGCGGCTACAGGAGATTCTCCTATAGGCAACTTAACTTCGAAGCTGCTGACAATTATATAATGACGCTAGATAGGGATCTCTACACGCGGATCTTAACGACTTACAAGCAACTGGCTTTGAACGACCTGAGATCCTCCTCGAGAAACCAAGAGGATGTTTCAAGGCTAATCAAGCTCATAGAAAATGCAGAAACCCTTAGTGAGGTCGACACTGGGGTTATCTACGCGACAGGGTTTGATCATGAGTTGTACCTCTCGCTCCTCAAGAGGTACAAGATCTACGAAGAGCCTATCTTCTCGAGAAAAGCGCTTCTGCTGAACTATCGACTCCAGGCGCTTAAACGGCTAGGTAGCGGAGAAAATGTAAAGTGGGCTCGCGAACTGTACCTGAATTTCAGGCGAGCTAGTGAAAAGGACTCTCCAGGGCTGGAAGGAAGCCGATAGTACTCGAGGAGGGGCGGGCATTGAACAGAAGTTTAGTCTCCCTTCTTCTGTTCCTCTCAGGTCTTTCGCTGACAACTTACTCGCTTCCACTAGCCTACATTTTAATCTCGCTCTCGTTCACCGTGTCAGCTAAAGAGATATTCAAGCTGTTTGTGAGCTTTACGCTGAGCGGATGCCCGTTACAGAGACTCGAGTGCCTCGAGAACGCGTGCTACAGTAGGATGGGTAACCTGTATTGCGGATACATAGGCTTCGAGGTACTTGACTGCCGGCACGGTTGCTACGACCTCGACGAAAGAGGATTCTGGGCACGCTCTATGACGCTTTTCAACGCGGCATTCACCTCAGGTGGGCAGTACTTCTTCGTAGTGCAAAGTGGGAGAGTGTTCCTGCTAGCAAAGAGATGCGTGACTAGGCTTTGCGATCTCGCGAACAACCTACTAGAGGCTAAAGAGACCATTGAGCTGGGAAACGAGCTTACCGGGTGTGCCCTCAGGAGGCTGAGGGCAGACGAGGTTAGGGAAATCCTCAGGCCAGCCTGGTTGAAACAGGTGAGAGGTAGTCCTATAAGGCTTCTGGGAGTGCTTATTCTGACTGCAATCCTCACCCCTTATTTCCCTCCATCCCTCGTCCTCCTAGTGCTTCAGGTAATGGTTATACCCCTAATCAAAGGTGATATTTACTCCGTAAACCTGAGTCGCGAGACCCAAGTTTACAGCTTACGAGAGTCCACAGTAACATACACTTACCCAAGCCTCCGCGAGGTGTTCTCCAGGGCGCGGATCAACTACAGACTTGCACAGTCGATAGAGTACCTTGCCTTCAGGCTTGAGCCGGCTTCATGGGAGCATTCAAGCAAGATAGACGCAAAGGCATACCGGAGCTATGAGTTTGGAACCGCCCTGGATAAGCTGAGCACAATCCACCAGAGCCAGAAGTACTTCCTTGCGAGCAGGAGAAGGTGGGAAAGACGGGAACCCGTTTACCTGGCATCGGCCATCCTGATAGCAACTCCCCACGTGCGCGAAGTATATGACCGGATGGGTCTCCACTTTTCCCATGACGTATTCGCGTTAAAAGTACTAGAGTAGCGTATAGCGATGGTGTACAGGATCATACGCTCACTCATGGATAGAAAAGTGCTCCTCCTCGCAGGAGACGTAGTTCCCGTCATATCCCCGCTATCGGTCCTAGCCCCGAGAGAAGAGAGCACCGGCTTTCGCCTAGGCATCGACGAGAGAGGCAGGGACATCTTTCTCAACCCCGAAAACCTTCCTAACATGCATGGAGTAATCCTGGGAACTAGCGGCAGCGGCAAGTCTACGCTAGCAAGGCACCTTATACTCGAAGCGCGGGAAAGTGGAGTGAAGACCTGGGTTATAGATCCGCATGGCGAAGAGGCGTACGCGAGATTGTTCACCAGACGCCTGATAATTACAAGAGACAGGATAGATCTTCTTACGGCTACAGGCTGGGATCTGCTAGAGTACGCGGGAGAGTTGGGTAGATATGTCGAGCTGATATATGGTTTGAGGGGGGCTAGAAACGTTATCCGCGAGATTATGGCCGAGTGCCTAAGAGAACAGAGCCTCGAGCCCTTTAAGAAATTAGCTGCTGGAGACCCTGACCTTGAAAGGTTGTTCGATGATCTATCGCGTCTCCACGGGAATGATTACATAATAACCGAGCTGGCAGAGCAGGACATCTACTTCACTCTACCTTTGATGGCGTCCCGGGAGCTTGTGGCGTTTTCGACGCAAGTCCTGCTACTGTTGCTACATGGCTACATGAGGGCGAGAGGTGCAAGGCAGAGGCTCGAGATGGTCGTAGTCTTAGAGGAAGCGCACGTCCACTCCCCCTACCTACTTTCGCTGTTTAAAGAAGTGAGAAAGTGGGGTTATGGCGTCATAGCAATTAGTCAGCTCCCCAGGGAGTTCGACCCCCGGGTTTTCCAACTTGCTGGATTTGTGATCGTACTCGCTGGTCCCGAAAGCTACGTACGGGATGTTGAGTCGCTGTTTTCCCTCACAGCAGAGGAGCGCGACCACGTTCTTTTCTCTACCCGAGGGGCAGCCCTGTTTTACCGGCAGGGCGATCCCCGGCCGCGCAAGGTTTTCTTGAAGTTAAGACAAGCAGCTCTAGCTTAGAAATCCGCAGGTCTAGAGGGTTAAGCTGATGCAACAATATCTTTAGTTTCCCTGTATCTTACGTGTTTGACCTGCACTTTCCCTTACTCCCCATGATTGGAGGTAGATTGAGGGGGACCGCAATTACCCAGCAAGAACGAGTCTCCGACCAGTAAATGAGCACAGGAAGCAACCTGTTAAGATTGAAGGTTAGGATGTGTCTGTCTGGAAAGGTAGTAGATGAGAGGCACCATGAGAAGCGCGGTGTCACGGCCCGCTTCAGTTAACCTGTAGAGAATTGTTGTTGGAGGTCCGGGTTTGACCTCCCGTGCGATCAAACCGTGAACCTCCAACTCCTTGAGGCGCAAAGCAAGGCTTCTTTTGCTAATCCCTGTAACCGTGCGTAGTTGATTGAAGGATGAGGGCCCTGCCAGTAGAAGAGCATACAGTAGAGTTAGAGCCCACTTTTTCGAGAGGATCCGGAAGCTAGGTTCTAGAGAGCTTATTATCATCTTGACTTCAACCAAAGACAATTTTCCCTCCTCCACGAATTTTTCAAGAGTTTCAGAGACGCCGTTTAGTACGTGGCGAACTTTCTCTTCCACTTCCTGCTCGAGATTCCCTCTCCTCATTCGTAATCTTCAATGGTACAATTTTTATACCTGGTATATAACTTATACCCCTGATAAAAATGAGTTACGACGCTATAGTCGTAGGTGCTGGCCCCGCAGGACTGATGTTTTCCAGAAAGCTGGCCGAGAAAGGCTTCAGAGTTGCTGTCATCGAAAAAAACGAGACCCTTGCCGTTAAGCCGTGCGGAGAGGGTATTAGTGCTCGTGTGCTCCAAACAGCGGAAGTTTCGAAGAGCGATGTCCCCCGCTTTGTCTCAAGGCCCATAAAGGGGGCAGCAGTTGTAGCCCCAAACGGCAAAGAAGTGCTCATAACGGAGAAGGGGGAAATGGGTTATGTTATAGACAAGAGAAATTTCCTTAGGGTAATGGCCGAGTATGCGGCATCGAAAGGCTCGGATATCTTCATGCGAGAACCCGCGAGAGAAGTTACTCTAAAGGATGGAAAGGTTAGAGTGAACACTAGAACACTGAGTCTCGAAGCCCCTCTTCTCGTCGGAGCTGACGGGTACCTTTCATTCGTGGCGAAAACATTCAACTTAGAGAAAGCTGGCGAGAGAAAAGTCATACCAGCGATACAGTACGTTATGACGGATGTTAGGGTACCGGACCCTGAACTCACATACTTTTACCTAGGTAATAGCATAGCGCCTAAAGGGTACGTCTGGATTTTTCCAAAGGACGGCACTCTCGCAAATGTCGGAATAGGAGTCCAAGGCGCTGCCCCGAAGAGCTACCTAGATAAGTTCATCAAAGCTCACCCAGAGATGTTCAGCCGCTCTAAGATCATCGAGTTTAGAGGGGCCGCTGTAACAATCGGGGGAATGCTAGGGCAAATAGTGCAAGACCATGTTGTGCTGATCGGTGAGGCAGCAGGACAAGTAATACCGCTAACCGGAGGGGGTATACACACATCGATAGCCGGTGGTAAAATAGCGGCTGAAGTTTCCGCTGAGGCTTTAGAGAGTGGCGATTTGTCTTCTAAAATGCTACGCAGGTATGTTGACAAGTACAATGAATACTGGGGTAAGAGAATAAGAGACAGCCTAAAGGCGTTGAACGTAATCGAGAAGCTGAGCGATGACGAGCTCAACCAGCTCGCGGACATCCTTTCCCCAGAAGACGTCGTGAACCTAGCGAACGGAGAAAACATTACGAGTGTCGCCGCAAAGCTCCTAAAGCACCCGATTTTCAGTATAAAACTTGCGAAGGCCCTCCTGTCCTAGTGCTTCAACGCAATTTTTTTATACCCCTGTAAATACCTGTCATTCTGGCCCCGGCCATAGCACCCCTGCAACGCCCGGTCTCATTCCGAACCCGGAAGCTAAGGGGGGTGCGCCGTCCTGAGTACTGGGGTCTGCGTGCCCCGGGAAAGGGCGGTGCTGGGGCCATTTTATACTGCACATGTGTCTTGCATCGTTCGTTTAAGCCAGGTCGATTTTATTGATACGGTTGCTTCGGAGGAGGTTGAGGACAGGAGAAGTTATCTGCTGGTTTGCGAAGCAATGCTACTTTTTAGTTTTTCCTTTGTTTCCTCCCTTGTTCTACTCGTGTCTTCCCTCCCTTCCAGCTGGGTAGTGAGGGGGTTGCGGAGGGTGTTCGGCGACATCGGTTCAGGCTCTTAGCCAGCACAGCATGTTGAAGGTTTAATCCCCGCCCCGCTACTTTAGTCCGTAGTTGAGGTATGTGACAAGGTATGGGAGAGCGCGGCATGGTGACTAGAGACCCCGGCCCGCAGTTGGCCGCAACCAGTGGCCGCCGGCTATCCCTCTCCCGGAAGCCCCTCGAGGAGCAGGCCCGCAACGGGTGATGCTTAGCCCCCGTAGCGTGAGCCCAAGACCGACCAAAGATAACGGGGAGTTAAGGGGCCAATGGGGGCAGAAAGGGAGGAGCAGGTATTCCACCAAATTAAGGAGTGAAGTCACTTAGTTTTTTGATAGCGTTTTCGAGCTTAAGAATAATTTTAGAGTTGTCAAAAGGCTCCAATACTTCCCCGCAAGTGTCGCATACATAGCCGTTGTTATCGGCCTCGCTAGAAGAGAATCTCTTACCGCAGCGTGGGCATACAAAAAAATCATCGCTTCTTTCGTAACTCAGGGCTTTTTCTAGAAGGGCCAGTGCTAGGCGTTTTCTGTCCTCTAGAATTCTAGCAACGGGTTCATCCGTTATCCGCCAGAAATACTTATACCATCCTATGACTTCGTCTCTAGCCCTACGATATTTTACCAGCCTCGATTCAAACAATTCATTAAGAATTCTCCTGACCTCAGCCGGGTCGAGATTAAGCTCCTTAGCTATATCCTCGTCTGAAACCTCAACTCTTTCAGATAAAAGATGCATAATTTTCTCCGCTTTCTCACCGTGGATTTTCCTCGCGAGTAAAACAATCGTATCCTCATCGGGCATTGAACCACCCCTTGCATCAAACTACTATTCTGTACTACTCCTCACCATATAAATTAGTACCCTTGTCCCGGCTTCTGCAGACCTCCTTTACTTTCGTATAAGGAAAACTGTTATGTTACTCTCACTCCTTCTAAGTTACACTGCATCAGCTTCGGTTTCACGCATTAGTAGTACTCTTTGGTTTTCCCACGTTTCTCTCGCGTGTCTGGCCCCTGCCTTCGCGAGTCCCTGAGAGTTAAAGAGAATGTTGAAATATGCGTCGAGTAACGCTTGTAGGGCTTGGATTCATAGCGACTTCAGTTTATCACTTTTAAGAGGCCGCTCCGCATATTATGTTAATATGTTTTTGGAAAATCTCTAGAGAGAGTTTCTACAGCTATTTTTTAGCTTGACTACTCTTTTACCTTTTGGAGAAGGTATGATTTTAATTTTAGCCCCGGGAAAGTCTCTGATCAGCTCCTTACCGTCAAAAAGCCTATCAAGAAAAACGGCTAAAGCTGCAACCTCGCTGTGCGGTTGATTACCTATAGCTAGGTTAAAGTCGGCGAGGTCGTAGACCTCCCAAGGAACTTTTTCACCGCCGACGACTACCAGCAACTTATCTTTAGACTGCCTGAGTAAATCTATAGTATTTCCTTCAGCAATATTCAAGCCATACATTGTGAGGTGGACAACTTTTCCAGCACGTTTCCACTCCCTTATAAATCGCAAAGGGTCACTTACGATCTCAACTTTGAACTCACCGCCCCACGTTTCACAGACGCGTACAAGAGTCTCTATCACTGATTTCTCAACCCTTTCTTCTAAAAACAAGCCACGAGCCCCGAAAGCACGCGCAACAAGACCCACATGGGTGGTCACGCGGTGATCACGCACTGGCCGATGCCCAATTCTCAGCACGTAGACTTCGAGGTTCAAGTCTTGCGTGCTCACGATCCCTGACACCATGCCTTAATCCTCTCAACAACGTTGGCTCTGCCCTCAATCACAATCTTTACCCCGCCATCATGAGCCCCGCTAATTTCAATAACCCTGCATTTCGTCAGAGCTTCCTCAAGGACTTTAGTTTCCCCGGGTTTGACGAAGATAGTTTCGAGAACTTTTTCAGGTAGTTTAGATGCCACTAAACCTTTGAGCTCCTCTAAACCCATGCCCTGCTTCGCGGACACGGGAACTACTGGTAAACCGCTCGCCTTGAGCACAGACAGTTTTTTCTCGACATCCGCAGGGCTTGTTGCATCGGTCTTGTTAGCTGCGACTACCACTTTCTTAAGCGGCACTCCGAGACCGGACAGAATCTCAATACTAGCGTTGAACTTTCGCTTTACCTCCTCTAAGCTTTCAGCGATATCTACCACTAGGACTACTACATCGGCAAAGAGCGTTTCGCCGAGCGTCGTGTAGAACGCATCGAGCAACTGCTCCGGCAGGCTGTCTATAAAGCCAATCGTGTCTGTCAGTATGACAGGGTAACCGCAGACTTTGATCCGCCTTGAGGTCGTAGACAGTGTAGCAAAGGGCCTGCCGTCAATGTATACATTCTCTCCCGTCAACCTCGCGAATAAAGTCGATTTTCCCGCACCAGTGTAACCGGCCAAAGAGACGCTGTAAAAACCCGCTTCCCCCCTTCTGACCCATCTCGCGCTCTTCTGAGCCCGTACTTTTTCGAGGAGCTTCTCGATTAATGCCGCGCGGCTAGAAACGTAAGTATAGTAGGCGTCTACAGCGTACTTACCACCTCCAAGAAAGCCATGAAGCTCACCGCGCTTAGAGAGGTTGATGTACTCCCTAGCAAAGCTAAGCTCTCTTTTTAGCCTCGCTAGCTCGATTTGAAGCTTCGCCTCCCTGCTACCCGCCCTCTTAGCGAATATCTCAAGTATTAGCTCGTAACGATCAATAACGTCTACTCCCAGCTCTTTCCTTAGGTTGTAGGCTTGGCTCGGCTTCAACATGTTAAAGAAAATCACTTTATCGGCCTTCCCATTCCTCACCTTCTCATGCAACTCCGGTAGCTTGCCTCTACCAATGTTATATTTGGGGTCCTCTGGCCTCGTTTGAGTAAGAGACCCGACAACCTCGTACCCTGCTGCGGCGGCGAGCTCTTCCATTTCACGGACACTAGAGGGATTAACCTTCTGGTCAAAGCGGAAGACTAAAACAGCCCTTTTAGTCATAACTACTCTTTGAACTCAGCTATATCCCCAAGGGTAACGTCGTAGCCGCCTATATCTCGGTCGGAGTAATAGGCGCCTTCACTAACTGAGTATCTTTCGATGAGTTTTACTTTCAACACTTTCTCCAGCTTTCGAGCAAGGTCTATGGTTGGTTCAAGCTGGCCCGCCTCGATTCTCCTTAGCGTAGACTCCTTCTCACCAACCATGACTGCCAACAGTTCACGTGTAAGCCCCATTTTCTCGCGTGCCTGCCTTATTATGTCGCCGTACCCATCTACAATCACCTCTTCAACGTCTTCCCGCGTGGTTCGCATTGCTTGTTTCTGCCTTGAGACCTGCTTCGGTTGGGAAAGCCCCAGTCTGACGGTGCCTAATACGGTTTTCCCGTGAGCGCAACGTGGGCATACTAGCATCTCTGCACCATCGAGAACTATCCGGTAGGCTATCTCTCTTATCTCGGCTCCACACAGCTCACACTTAACCATGCGAGAATATAATGGGCTGTACTTTTAAAACATTTGTCTGAGGTGGCTGTATTTCTTCCTCTCCGCAAAAGTGACGTGCCGGGACAAAAGATAAAGGGAGAGGCATTCTTACGAGTGTTGAATCGAATGTCGCTCAACATAGCTGTAATCGGCGTAGGGAGGTGGGGTCGAAACCACGTTAGGGTACTCTCCTCTCTTCAAGGAGATGCTGTGAACAGGCTTATCGTCGTCGACGTTGATCCCTCTCGAGCTAAGGAAATAGCCAGCTTATACAGCGCAGATACGTATTACGACAACGTGGAGGATCTGGTTTCCCGCGAGAAGGATCTGGACGCGGCGATCGTGACAGTGCCCACGGTGTATCATTACAGCGTAGTGAAATCGCTGATAGAGAGGTGCGATGTATTTGTGGAAAAACCCTTAGCTGAAACACCCGAGCAGGGCTACGACCTCTTAAAAGCCGCGTCTAGAAGTAACAGAGTTCTCATGGTCGGGCACATCGAGAGGTTCAACCCCATAGTGAGAGTTGCGGAAAACGTGGTCAGAACTGGGGGGCTGAGGGTTCTGTCATTTACGGCTGAAAGGCTAGGTCCTGGCCCCGCTGGAAACTACACCCTCAACCTGGGGGTCGGCCACGACCTTCTAGTACATGATGTCGACATAGCTAACCTCTTTTTCGGAGATCTCCCGCAGAGAGTTTACGCGGTAGCGTTTAACACCCAGAACTTTCCCTACGAGGTAGAAGTTCAAGCGGTGTTTGAATACCCGGGTGCAAGGACTGCGCAACTGACTGCGAGCTGGCGGACCGCTCCCAACTATAAGCGACGAAGCTTCTCCCTTAGGACCGAGAGCTCTGTTATAACAGTTAACTACATTCTGCGACGCATCATCATCGATAACGGCATAGAGGGGTTCCAAGCTGAAAACTTGAAGACATCACTCCACAAGGAAACTATCGGCATCGAGCTCTCCTATCAGAAAGAAGAGCCCCTCAAGCTCGAGCTCTTAGACTTTCTGGATTCTGTTAAAAGAAGGCGTAAGCCTAGCGTTTCCGCACTAGAAGGGTACATTGCACTCAAGTGTGTTGCAAAAGCACTAGAGTCTGCAAAGAAGGGTTCCCCTATAGAGATCTCATGGGAAGAGCTGAAGGACGTCGGCATGTCTTAAACCAAGCGGCGAGAAGCAGATCAAGGAACTTATTGTCAGAGAAAAGAGGGCTTTTAGCTACTGCTAAGATCCTCAAGTTCTTGGGGTTGCAAACATCCCCGGTGTCCAGCAGCGGAAGAAGGGCTAGAGGCAACTCGCCTCTTGGTAAAGCACCGCTAACTCCTACAATTCTCTTGCTTACTTTGTCCAATTGCAGTCGTAACCACGAGTCACCATGAAGAGATGTTTTAGCAGAGGATGAGTCGGGCGGAAAGTTTCCAACCCTGACCTGAATGTTATCATCGTTCTCGATGAAGAGAAGATCTCCCAGCTCAACAGCCAGTGTTTTAACGGTTGCAAGCTCAGTATCCGACGCCAGACTCCATGCCAGTATTGCTGAGATGCTGTGAACAGCTTCATCGAGGAAAGGCTCAACTGGCAGAGAGATGCTTCCTCTAGCTGTTTTGACGAAAACACTTCCCTCCCTGCAGACGTCGCTCAAGCGTGGATCTGGGGGGTTTTTAGTCAGCAAGCCAGCATCCAAGCTGACAGGTAACCGCGAGTGCCCCGACGGCTCTTCGGATATAAACGCCTTAATGCCGGCTATCCGTAGGTACAGAACCAGTTGCAACGAGAGGGGGCATGGCGGAAAAACGGCTTCTCCAATCGGCATCTTACGGAGCTCTTCAATCGCACGAACAGATGTTATGGGGGATCCCTTTAAGGATGGTTCAACTGCATCGATTAATACGTCGCGATCTCCCACCTTGTAAACGGGTTCGTGTTCAACCAAGAGAACCTGCGAAAGATACCGCTTAGAATAAATGACGCCTTCACCTCCCTTCAATATTTCCTTTAAGCTTCTCACACTGTAAACGTCAGAAAAAGGCTCGGTGAAAACTATCCTCGTTCTAGGCGAGAAACGACGCAACCAGAACGCTATAGTAGCTCCGATGAATGTAGACCCTCTAATCACTACGCGGCGCCACACTTTTAACTTCCTCTTTCACTGCTTAAAAAGAGAACTGTGCTACCTTACGACAAAATAGCCAAAAGATACGAGGATCTTTATGGAGCGGAGCAGCTACGCAAGAATATGATCGCAGGAATGTTCCTGGATGGTGCCAAAAACGTGCTCGATGTTGGGTGTGGGACTGGAATGCTTGGATCCCTACTCCGCGCCACGGAATACTATATCTGCTTGGATCTATCTCGTGGCATGCTCAATGTATTCAAGAGAAAAAATCTCACAGTTCTAGGCGATGCTGTGAGAGCCGATGCCGGCAATCTGCCCTTTAGAGACAGGTCATTCGACGGCGTAGCCTGTATTACCGTTTTACACGAGGCTATTAACGCTATGATGGAGATAGCTAGGGTCATCAAACCGGGCGGGAAGATCGCTGTGTCAATTAGGAAAGTTTTCGATAGTAAGGTAGATTTGACTAGGATGAGAATAGAGAAGGTAATCGAGAGTGGGGGAGACGATATCTTCTTGCTTAAAGCACAGTAATGCGTCTCGTTAATACTCTAAATCTGCATACTCAACACTTGCCTTCTCAGACAGACTAGCTCATATGATTACCCTCCCTACTACGGAGTCAAGCAAATACCTTCTCATCATCTCTTCAGCGTAACTCTGACCTATCATCCCTGGTTTTCCCTCGTTAAACTAATAAAAACCTTGTCGTAGCTAAAAGACCCTCGCATACATTTGCCGCACACGCCTAGCGCTTTTACATACACCTAAAAGCCTGTCCTTTACAGGCAAGAGAATCGCGATACGCATCAGGCTAATTCGAACCGGAGAACGCAGGCAAACTTTTTAAGGTGGCGTTGCTAGGTTCCTCCTAGACTTGGGGGCCGTAGTCTAGCTTGGAAGGATGCCAGCCTGGGGCGCTGGTGGTCCCGGGTTCAAATCCCGGCGGCCCCACTCGCGCTAAGGTGAATGTTACCATCAACGGTGTAGGATCCTTGTAAATTCATCTCATAAACACAGCGTAAACGCTGCTAGGAAAAACCTACGGGTGTTCTAACTTTCGTGAAACAGAGTAGGGGTTATAAGCGCCCCCGTGAGCGGTAATACGTTCGTATGACCGTCAACGTCGAGAAGATACTTTCGGAGCTTACAGATACTGAGCGTAGGGTAGTGGAGTACTTCCTCCGGCACGGAGGCTCAGCAAAGGATATAGCCTCAGCACTGGATGTCTCGGAGAGGACGGTGTATAAAGCTCTCTACAAATACCGCAAGCTCGCACGCGAGCACGGTCTCGACCCAAGCGCCTTCTACCTCAGAGGTGCTTTACAGCAGCCTTCCGTGCAGACACGGGAAACGCAGGTCGCGGAGTCAGCAATATCTCAGGATATTGTAGATAGGATCAAGAAAGAGCTCCTTGAAGAAATTACGGAAGCTTTAGAAAAAAGCGTTCGCGAAGCCGTGCTCAGCGCTTTTGAGGAAATTCTCGTGGCCTCCGAGACGCGTATAAGAGCTCCTCCAAGTGTTCAAAGACTCCCGGTAACCGAAAACGTTACCGACAGTCCCCTACTGAGGAGGCTGATCGACAGCCTTGAACGCTTGAACCAAAACTTTGAGAGTTTTTCGAAGAAAATAGAGTTACTTCACTACTCACCGGCATTACGCAACAACATCAATAGACCAGTTTTCCACGAAGATGAGGATCCTTCACCTAGTGGCGAGCTTCCTAGCTTCATAAAAGATAACCCGTGGATTGAAGTGCTTCAGAGGAAGTATAAATAGCAGGCTCTAAGTAAAAACTACAAGGTTGTTTAAGATATGCGGCTCACGCTTAAAACGTCTACTTGGCCCACTCCGGGCACTTCTGATAAAATGCTTTCTATCTCCTCAGTTCCACCCTCAACGTCCTCTGGCATAAGTATGACCATGCGCAGAGCTTCTAGTCCAAAAGCTATAGGCTCTGACTGGTACTGAGCAATCTGGTACTTTTCAGGAAGTTTCTGAGAGATCCTTTGGTAAAGATCCTCTGGTTTGATTTCAGCATCTTCTGGAAGAATCCTGACTAAAATAGCCACCTTAGCCAATCCGATCACCTACGGACCGCGAAAACCGCACTTCGGGCACACGTAGCTGTTTCCCTGCCTTCTGCACCTTTCACACCGCCATATAACAACTTCCCCGCACTGAGGACACCTAAAACTGGTTGCTTTCTCGAACGGGGGTATCGGCTTGCCGCACGACGTGCACTTAGGTAGAGCTAAGACGCGTGACATAAGCGACAGACATACACATCACCTGCGTTTTTAAATTTTTCTTCTAAACCCGAAGAAGCGGGCCCGCCGGGACTTGAACCCGGGACCTACGGCTCCGCAGGCCGCCACGCTTCCTAGCTACGCCACGGGCCCTTCTTCAGGAAGATATAACCCGATCATCTTAAGCTTTTTGCCGGAACAACTCATCGCTATGGTGAGCGAGCAGTAGGAATGTTCAGTCAATTCGCTTTGAGCCAATACCACCCCCTGCGTGAAAAACACCGGGTCACTGGAAAATCATAATAACTAGACGTAAGGCAGAGGCGATGGGCGCGTGGGGTGCTCGGATGAGTCTTGCTACTGATTACGAATTGCGGGTCTTGGAGAGCATTTTGAGGTATCAGTTGGGCATTGAGATTAAGCTCGATGACATTAAGGCCAGGCTTACAGTAGTGAGGTCTCGGAAAACGGGTCGGATAAAGCAGGTTCTGATCGATGGTAAGCTTTTCGCCACTATAAGGGCAAGTGACGGGTTCATTATACTGAGTAAGGAGGGCTGGCGAACTGTGATAGAGCTTGCACAGGGTGGATCTCTGCCGTGTGTCACAGTACCTGATGACGTCGCAACGTTTGTTGCCGATGGCAGGACCCTCTTCTCAAAACACGTTGTCGCATCGGATGGAGAGATTCTCCCAGGAGACGAAGTATGCGTCAAATCCGAGAGGGGGGAAGTTGTGGGAGCAGGTAGAGCAATGCTACCTGGTTGGGAGATGGGCAGAACTAAGAGAGGTAAAGCCGTAAAAACCAGGTAAATAACTAAGGCTTATTTTTGGTTACTTTTGTAGAGAACAACGTACCTAAACTGTCTTCTGTTCTCTATTCTTGCGTTGAATTTTGTTCGAAGCATTCCCTCAATCTCTCTGTAGTAATACTGGTTTGTGAGCCACGCCGGTGGCCTAACCCTGGGTACTAATCCTCTAATAACGTTGATGTCTGATGTCCTCTTCACATACGAGACATAAGCATAGCGCAGAAGGGTGCGAAGCTTTATTGAAATCTGAGAAGACTTCGTCGAGGAGATAAGTTGTCTCACGACAATCTCCAAATGCTCGAGAAGTTTCTCCTTCTCCTCGCGTATGCGACTCTCCATAGGAACCACAGGTTGACTTTTAAGCTTGATGTTTCTATGCGGGCAAACTATATATAGTTAACTCTACTAAAAACTATTTAATCGACAAAAAACGAATTATATTAATCCAACTTTATCCCGAGCTTTGCGGTTTCTTCTTCCAATGTCGATATGTCGATCCCCAAAACTTCTGCGATTAATCTAAGTCTTTCGCGAACAGGTTTCTTCACGTATTGATTTTCTGAGTATTTTTCATCTAAACCACCATCGGTGGCTTGAAAAACCTTAAAAAGTACGCTTGCCGTTCCACTCAGTTTATCCCTAACTTGAACAACCTGCAGATAAGTGCTTCCAGGAGTAAGACTGTACTCGAGTGTTTTAACCCCATAATCCCCATGCACAAGATCGTTAATAGACACGCCTATTAATGGAGCAATAGTAGAGTCAAAGTCTATAAAGTCCTCCTCTCCGAGCTCTCTGACGCGTTCGGGTGCGACCAAGAAAAGCTTTTTCTCCGCGAACCCAAAAAGATGGTTTTTCACTTCAATGTGAAGAGGTTTAGGATCATGAGACTGAAGCTCAAGCTCGAATGCCTTGAGCATCATAGCCGAGAGCCTCAGTCTTCGATCACCGGTATGCCGAACTTCTTTGAAGCCAGAACGTGCTGCTCATATGGTATCGCGTCTACGTCTATAATGCCCTGGTAGTGCCTCCTGTAAGGCTCTCCGGCGATAAGTTTCCTGATATTCCTCTTGTAGCCCATCTCCCTGATCGATTTCCCGCTTATCTTCTCCCAGTCGCTTATGGAGTACGAGAAGGCCTTCTGCGCCCTGTCCCTGTATAGGTCGGAAATCACGTTAAAAGAGCAGAACGGGACTTGCCTCCCATCGGGCATTATGTAGTGTATGTCACACCTCATGACTCTCGCCACGTCGTGGTTGTAGAGATCCTGGAAGTGCATCATGCCCAGGAACAGCGTGTTGTAGTGGAACTCACCTAAGCTCTCGTAATTGTGCTTTACGAAGACCTCGTAGAGAATCCTAAGGAGCTTGTTGCCTTTCCTGAGACGTTTAGGCGCCTTTTCAAGGTCGACAAACTTTCTCAGTTTCCACACGAGTTCAAGCATAACAATGTACTTGTTTCTGCCCTTTTCTAGCTCGTCGGCCTTCTGATCAAGGAAAGCTAAGAACTCGTCTACATTCACAAACCTGGTTATCGGTATTATTTCGCCGTCATCCTGCCAAACGTAAGTAGCGGCGCCGCATGCGAAGTGCGTTGTGAAGGCGATCTGAGGTTTACCCGTTAGCGCTTCCACGAACCTCGAAATGGGAACAACGCTCGGTACAGGATACCAATCCTCAACCCTTATCTGGCCCTTTGTCTGCTCCTCTATCGCCTTGAGCACATCCGGGATCGTCACCCGCTCCTTATCCCGCTCCTTTCTGGGCATGCGCCCGACTATGGAAACTGGCTGGAAGTTTACGCCTCTAACGATGTCATTGTGTCTTAATCCGAATTGTATTATCTTTCCAACCTCACTCAGATTGTAGCTTCTTATAACCGTTGGGACAAGTACTGCACCGAGCCCTGCTTTCCTGAGGTTATCCAAGGCGTATGGAACCTCCCAGTGGTTTTTAGGGTTGGTGAAAGGCGAGACGCCATCAAAGCTTAAGTACACGACGTTTGTGCCAGCCTTCCGGACCTTCACCGCTAGATCGGGGTCAAACGCCAGGCGAATGCCGTTGGTGTTGAGTTGTATGTGCGTGAATCCCTCCTCTTTTGCCATTCTTATAATGTCTATCAGGTCGTCGCGAAGCGTCGGCTCACCTCCTGTTAACTGTATTGCAGGAGGTTTTACAGGCTCGGCCAACCTTGCCTGCCGAAGCATGTACCTTATGTGCTCAAGCGTGGGCTCGTACACGTATCCTGCTCGAGACGCATAGAAAAAGCAATAGAAGCAGCTCAAGTCGCACCTGTTTGTTAGAACTATGTTGATCAAAGCCGCATTGGACTTGTGCCTCGGGCACACCCCGCAGTTGTACGGACATAGTGCCATAAGGGGGACGTGGGTAACGGTGTTCCCCCTTCCATCTCTCTGAAAACTCCTAAACCTTTCATATACTTTGGCATCCCCAAAGTAGAGTTCCTCGAACTCGCCGTGCTCAGGGCAAACCTTCCTGATCCAAACCTTACCGTCTCTCTTAAACACCGCCGCAGTTAAGAGAGAGTTGCACTCTGGACACACGGACTGAGTGTACGTGATCAGCTCCTCTCCTTCCCGAAGCTGCGGCTTGAAGGAAAGGTACAGCTTGTAATCCACGCCCGGTTTAGGCATGAGGAGCGGGCGTAATTTCTCAGCAGTTTCTTTGATCTCGGAGTAGCTCGCGTTTAAAAGTAGCTTATAATCGATGTGAGGTTCCTCCGATTTCTGGGAGAACTCTATCTTGAGATCGGCCATAGAGACACCTGTTCTGGCAGTTTAGATACTTATCTCGCTGATTTTTATAAAGCTTGCGATTATGACGCCGTCATTCAATGTTTCTGTATTTAAACACTTCTTTCAGCCTCTCAACGGATATAACCGGGAGACTGTTCTTTAGTATGTCTAGCGAGTAGAACAATTTCTTCTCATCATCTGGCGTGAGCTGAACTCCCTCTTGTTGCACGAGATAGCTAAGAGTGTCGAGAATAGTGTACGCTTCCAGCTTTAACAGGAGCCTTTTTCGTTCGAGCCGCTTCCTCTCTTCCATATATTCTTCGTAGGAGATTTCCTTCATCACGAGGTGGCGTTCTCCTAAGACTAACAGGTCGTTCTTTATTTTCCTCAATTCCTCTGCTATCTCCCAGAGTCTCTCTAGCGAGGCCATCGCCCCCTCGTAAGAGTGATCCAGTAGAACTATTTTCTTTCCCGTGATTCTGAGCTTATCGGGCGTTGTCTCCAGAAACTCTCCGTTTACGCGTTTTATCACAACTTTCAATGGCTGCTTGGTTTTTTTGGCGATGTAGATTTTCCAGATGACACCTATCTTAGAGTTGTTGTGATCGTAGACTTCTTTCTTCACTATTTTCTCGAGAAGTTTCCTATCGTTTATCTCGCTTAAAACTACTCCGCGCATCCTCGATCTACGCTCTGTACTAGGTGGAGAGCACATAAAATAGAAAACAACGCCATACGTTATAGCGAAAAACCCTTACAGTTGTATTACAATTGTTTTCACCGCCGCCTAGCTGTATCTACGCCTGCAACTGTTCAGAGTCACCTCTTTCACTTGAACAAGAGGTCCAGTAGCTTAGTTGTGAGTCGTCCTACTCTAGAGGCCACCCTTGTTGGGGGCTTTCGGCTATCGGTTGAATCTCTATCATTTTGAGACAAGGCAATAAGATAGCGCAGCGCCTGGAACGGAGGCTACGCCTATTACTTCTCCTTATTGGTCAAGTGGTTTTATCCTTCGCTTCCTTGCAAACGCTGTAGTAAATGTTGCAGAGGGGCAGAAAACTCCTGTGCTTAGTATCGTTAGGGTTTGAGCAACCACATATATTTTTAAAGCGGAAGGGTACTCTCTCATCTAGCTTGGGTGTAACAGATGGACGGAGACACTTACAGCTTGATACTTTGGCTTATCATACTCGCTTTCTTCTCGTTCTTCACTCAAGAGATGCAAATTCTCAGAGCGATCAGCGAGGTAGAGAATTACCTCCTTGTATTCAGAAACGCTAGGGATAAGTCCCTGCGATTCCTGATGGGCCAGATCAAGCGGTACAGCGATGTACAAGATGAAAAGCTGCTTTCGAGCAAAGTGAGCGAGCTTGTAGAAACGTATATCATACTTCCGGTCGATATAGATCCATACGGCATCGTCAAGAAGATTAAGCACATTGTCCGGACAGGCGAGAAAGGGTTAGAGGAACGAATAGCTCGGATAGCTCCTAAAGCTTCACGCGTTGAAGTGCAAAACTTGTCTAACATAGTGGAGATTGCAAGGGCACTAAACAGTATATACAAGATCCTAAACCACTACTACCTTATTGCGAGGAAGTTTAGGAGTTTGTGGTTGCTTATGCAGCTCAGCGCTCAAATGCCTTTCGTAATGGAAGAGGTCAAGGCCATCGAGGGGGCCCTTGAGGCGTTTGAGCGAAGCGTACCTATAGGCGACTCGGCCGGACCGCTTGTGGCAAGCTACCTTGTTAGGAAGTATACACGGGACCGTAAACCCGTTGAACCTGTTGAAGACACCCATGTTTACCACTTAGAGCTTGACGGTAGGAGAGTTTATGTAATAAAGGCGAGAGGGCCCGGAGGCACTGTGGGTAGACTAGATGATGCACTGCAGTGGCTTCTGGAGCGGGAGAAAGTATCGCAAATACTAACAGTCGACGCCGCTCTGAAGTACGAGGGCGAGGAATCTGGGATGCTTGCCTACGGCTATGGAGTTGCAATGGGGGGTATCGGAGCTGAACGTTTCGTTATTGAGGAACTAGCGACGAAGAATGGCATTCCTCTTTACGCTGTACTCATAAAAATGTCAGAGGCCGAGGCTCTCTCTGTTATGACCGAAGAGATATACAAAGGTGTTAGAGAGGCTGTGGGTATAATAGAGGACTTCATCAAAGTACAGCCTGTAGGCTCTACTTTAGTAATCATAGGCGTTGGAAACACGGTGGGAGTACCATGAACTTAGACCCTGTTTCCCAGGCCAAAAGAAGATGGATTCCAGTTTACGTCCTACTCTTAATCGGGGGCTTTTTGATGCTCGTTGCACTGTTATACCTGTACTTCAGGACAGGGTACGACGCTTACCTCTCTGGATCCATCCTACTAGTGATGATTGAGGGGTACGTGGGCTGGTCTCTCTACAAACTCGTGTCCACAAAGCCGGAGAAAAGGATCTTGATAACGCTACTTCAGTGTGAGAAATGTGGATTTGAGACTGAGCGTTCGTACAAAAACGGTGACAAGCTATTTGAAAAAGCTGAAACGTGCCCCAAGTGCGGTGGAGATACACTAGTGATAACCGCAATTTTCCTGCGCAGTCACAAGTCCTAGGAATACACCTTGGGAATCTCTAGCCTGAGGTTAATTTTTGGGTATTCTTTAGATAAATATCTCGGGGAATGCAATCCTTAATGTCGGTTAATGGGGGCAACTTTTAAATAGTGTAGCCACAGTGGTTGAGGGGTGCAATAGGTATGGCGTACGTACCTAAGACGCTTGTCCTAGGTCGCTGTGTCAGGTGCGGGAAGAAGATCTACAGAGGAGACGAGTACTTCTTCTGCGAAAAGTGCGGTGTTTCGTACTGCCCTACCTGTGCCAGGAAAACATTCGGTAAATGCCAAATATGTGGTCAGCCGCTCGTAAAGCGCCCGTGAAGCTTGAGCGTGTACTCTGCAATGGGGCATTTCCTCTGACATATGCCGCATCCCAAGCATCTTTCCTCGTCAACGGTTATTCCTCCGTTAGGGTTCAATGATATGGCATTTGTAGGGCACCAGTTAGCGCACTCTAGGCATTCCACGCAGTAGAAGGCGCGTATCACAACTCGGGCTAATTCTTCTTCAATATCTTGCGAGGCCTCGCTGACCTCTACAATTAGTTTGTTGCGCTCGACCTCTACCCTCTTCGCTGACGACCTTGCCTTTCTTGACGTATGGAGTAAGTTGCTGAACCTATCTCCGCTGAGCTTTGTCCGAGGTTTGTCCACCTCAAAAATCATCACTTTCCCAGAATGTTTCCACGTTACTCGTGCACCTCTCCTGACAGGCGTCTCACGTAGGTTCAAAGCGCGAAGTATGTCTTTAGGCGGGTGTACCCACCTCCAGAGCCCGTAGCGTACCCAGTCGTCGCCGAGCGAGTTTTCGCTAGCGTATTCTTGTAGAACTTTCTCCCAAGTCGAGTAAAGTGACTCGTTGACTCGTTTCGCGAGTTCAAATTCACCCATTTCAGTTGCAGGACAAAGCCAGCAACCGAGACGGTCTAAACCGTAGTAGTAAAGTGGATTGGGTAACAACCTCTCCCTAAAGATGTAGAGCCATACATCTAGTGCAGTCCAGTCCTGTATAGGAGACGCGGCTACAACGTTAGGCAACCACGTGTTCCTCCAGACTCGAGGCGAAAGCGCGCGTTGCATGGATTCAAACTTCCTCTGGCCCACTAGGCTCAGTACTCCGCTCGGAAAGAGGTTTTTCAAAGCACGGGCTGTTGGAGCAAACTTGGTGACCTTGCAACACCACCTGAAGTCTCGCGCGGGGGGTCCCATTACGGAGACCCCGCGCCAGAAGGCATTGCCAGCATCCGCAACAATAAGCTCCACGCCCATGCGTTCACATATCCTATGCGCGTATTCTACAGTTTCCGGAAACTCTATCCCGGTGTCATTGAATAAAACCTTGATTTTCTCGCTTCCAAACGCTTTAACCGCAAGGTTGAGGGTTACGAGACTGTCCTTACCGCCGGAAAACGACACCACTACCGGGAGCCTGTACTTCTCGTGAATCTCTCTCAGGAAGGATACTGCCTCAATCTCCTTTTCAGCTAGATATTCTTCGTGAAGCCTCGTCACCTCCCACCAGTCCGGATCCCTCTCGAGAATACCGTAGGGTCTGCTACTCCACGTTTTCAGAACGTAGATCCTTTCATTTCTCAGAGGTACTCCGACTCCAAGCAAGCTTAAATCGCGCGTTGCAAGAGCCACGTACTCATCCCCCCTCGGCAGTACATATCTCTCAAGGTGTTTTTGCTTCAGCACAAATCCCCTAGCTAGCTTTTCTAGCCTCGTAACAGCATAGAAACCCACCCCTTCTTCCACCATCCTTGCGACAGTCATGTACAAGGGGCGGAAACGCCAGAAGCCTCTACGTATGTCGTAGACGACGTGGCCTATAACCTGAGCGTCTAGAGCAAGCTCAACTCCATAATCAGGGTACATCACCTTGTTTGCCAGCACCACTTTTCTTTTCTGCAAAACCTCGTCGACACGATGCCCAGATTTGGAGAAGTAGTCTTCAATAACCCCCCAAACGTGTTTGTAGAAGTATCCGACAACCGGCCACGCATCCCCTGGAGGCGTTAGACTGAGCGCCACCGCTAAGTCCCCGCGCTTGTAAGCCAGTGGGCTGTTTAGTTTCAGATCCCAATATAGCTTAGCGGAAATCCTCTTCAGTACACTCGCATCCGGCACATCTACCCCTTCAATACTAAGCCCCAGGGCACCTTAATGGCTTTTCACGAGCTTTACTTTTGCCAAGAGTACCTTACTTAAACGTGCGCTTAGCAAGTCCATCCCCTCCACTCATCAACGAGCCTCTTCCAGGTTTTTACCTGCCTCATCGCCTTCAGCCCCCGTCTAAAGTTGGTTTACGGAGGAGTTGCACGTTTGAGGCTTGATAAACGATACATATTTCTAGGAAGCTACGTAGTCCAACCGTAGTATGCTCGTAATACCCGCCGCAGCGTTGCTACTTATCGCAGCAATTGGGTACCGCCTGCGCCTAGTCAGAATCTCTCAAGCTAAGAGAAGAAAAATAAAACTTTATGGACCTCGTGTAATCATTTAAACTTCTAAAGAGTTCCTGGTTTGAAGTTAATTCTTTTTGAAATCAGGTTTATCTGGGCTTTCTTTTCAGTCGAGTGGGGAAGATAATTGGAGAAGTATCGTGGATTATCGCCAGCACAGTTCTTTCATAGAAACAAGGAGATAGCAGGTTTCTCCAACCCAGCGCGGGCTCTATACCAGACTGTACGTGAGCTTGTTGAAAACTCCCTGGACGCCACTGAGACCCACGGTATTCTACCTGACATAAGAATTGAGATCTCCCTTGATCCCAACAACCCTGAAAGAGTGACGGTAAAAGTCACAGACAACGGAACAGGCATACCAATACATGAAATCCCGAATGTTTTTGGCCGAGTGTTTTACGGGTCTAAGTACGTAGTGAGACAAACAAGGGGTGTTTTTGGACTTGGAGTAAAAATGGCCGTGCTCTACGCACAGATGACGACGGCTCAGCCGATCTATGTCAAGAGTGCTCCAGTGAACTCTGAGTTCATAGGTGAGTACCTGCTATACATAGATGTTGACAAAAACATACCGCACATTCTCAGAATGAGAATAAGGAAGAAAGACAACCCTAAGGTTCATGGAACTTCCGTGAGGCTCACACTTGAGGGCTCGTGGGTGCAGGCAAAGAAGCGCATTGAAGAATATATTAAGCGCACCGCGCTCATAGCCCCCTATGCAACTATAAGGTTTAAGACACCTGAGGAGGAGGTCGTCTTCAAAAGGGTCACAAAAAAACTTCCTGAGCCACCGAAGATAGGTCAGTACCACCCGAAGGGTGTAGATGTCGAAGTTCTCAAGGAGCTCATAAAAAACATCCAGGATCCGAACACCACTTTGAGGGAGTTCTTAGTTAAAAGCTTTGAAGGTGTGGGTGAGAAAATAGCGCAGGAGTTCCTTCAGTGGGCTGGTTTCGATCCTTCCCTAAGGGTAAAGGAGCTCAGGCTTCAGGACCTCGAAGCCTTTGCTTCAAAAATGCGCTCGTTCGAGGGTTGGCGCCGTCCTCGACCCATTACTCTCTCACCGATAGGGGAGGAACTTTTAAAGGAAGGAGTTAGGAGCACTCTGAAGCCGAGCTTCGTTAAAGCTGTAACTAGACCTCCCTCATCTTACGGAGGACACCCGTTCATAGTCGAGGTTGCAGTTGCTTATGGTGGGGAAATCCCGCCTCAGGACCAACCAATGATCCTGCGTTTTGCAAACAAAATGCCTCTGCTGTACGACGAGGGTGTCGACGTTTCCAGAAAGGTCGTTGACGAGATTGATTGGAGCGTGTACAAAGTAAAGTTCCCGGCTCCGCTCGCAGTAGTTACTCACGTTTGCTCTACGAAAATACCCTTTAAAGGTGTGGGTAAAGAAGCCATAGCGGACGTTCCCGAGATAGAGCATGAGCTGGAGATAGCTATTAGGGAGGCTGCCAGGAAGCTGAGGTCGTACATAACGAGGATGGAGAAGCTTCATGAGATTCAGAAAAAAGAGTCAACGATTAGGCGCTATATGCCGGAAGTCGTCTCAGCAATCGCAGAAGTTGCCTCAGTAGAGCCTACTTTACTTGAAAGGAAGCTCGAGGAAATTCTTTTGAAGGAGCTAGGGAAGAAGAAGGTGGAGCAATATGTCGAGTAGGAAGGGAGGAGTTCAAGCCCCCTCAGAGGAGGAAGTCATTCGAAAGCTCGAGGAGCTCGGAAAACGCGTGGCAGACCAGATTCTGAGGGGTCAGCCACCCTACCTCGAAATACCCGTGAGAACCCTCGCTAACACCATTTGGGACAGCAAGAAAAAAATGCTCCTGCTAGGCCCAAGGACCGCCCGAAGGGAGTTCTTTGACGTAGGTGAGTCGAAAAGGTTCATGCAGACCGTCCTGATGCTTAAACTCATTCTGGAGGCGCGAAGAGAGGGTGTTCACCCAACCATACGTGACCTCTACTATCGTGGCAAGCACACACTCACGGATAAAAATGGGAGGCCTCTCGGGGAGAACACTTGGGACGATCAGCGTGAGAGTAACGCGGTGATACAGGATATAGAGGTAGCTACAGGGCTTCTTCGAGAGCACATGGGCTTAATGCACGATGCCAAAGGCAGAATCGTCGGACGCATGAAGATCAGAAGTAAGGGAGAAATCATAGACTTATCAAGGCTCGGTAGCGGTGCCTACGCTATTCCTTCGAATGTGGATAGCCTCGAAATACTCGAGGTCAAGGCGGAATACGTGCTAGTGGTCGAGAAAGGCGCTATCTTCGAGCAACTGAACGAGGACGAGTTTTGGAAAAAGAATAACTGCATACTTATCACGGGGAAAGGGCAGCCCGATAGAAGCACGAGGAGAATGGTTCGCAGGCTGTGGGAGGAGTTTGACCTGCCAGTGTACGTGCTAACTGATGGCGACAGCTACGGTTTCTACATCTACAGCGTGTACAGGAGCGGATCGATAACCCTGAGCTACGAGAGCGAGCGCCTCGCCACCCCCGAGGCCCGGTTCCTGGGTGTTTCAATTACAGATATCGAGAAATACAAAATACCTAGAAACTTCATAATCAAGGCTACTGAGAGGGACATTAAACGCGCAAAAGAACTCTTAAACTACCCGTGGTTTAAGGAGTCAAAGAGGTGGCTCGAGGAGCTCAATCTCTTCATAGAAAAGGGGCAAAAGGTTGAGATAGAGGCTCTCAGCGGTCACGGGTTCAGATTTCTCTCTGACTCCTACATCCCAGAGAAGATAAACAAGGGAGAGTGGATAATTTAGGGCATTGGATTCACCCCTAGAGTAATTTATCTCGGGGTAAAATTATCCCGGAGAACTTATCTCTTGGTACTAGAGCCCTGTCACTAGCTCATCTCCTGAGAGATAAGGGTTGCTGTTTGTTCGATGAATTTTAGGGTCCTGATATTGGAGATAATTTTGTCTAAGTCCGAAAGCGATGGAGCTTCAACCCTAACGACTATATCCCACAACCCGTAGGTCACATCGACGTCGCTAACAAAGGGTATTTTCATTATCTCACTCGCAACCTCGTACTCCTTACCTGGCTTCGTGGATACCAGTATGTATCCTTTGACCATCTTCCGGGCTCTCATACTGAAGCTAGCTGAAATATAAATTGTTTACTCTACAGCTATGAGAAAAATTATTCGATGTGACAGCTATGTGCTTATAATGATTAACTTGCCATTCTCAGCGATGTATACACTTTTTGTGGATAAGCTCATCTGAACAGGATTTAAAGCCATGAGCAAGAGCATAATCGCGACAAGCAGTATAAGCGCGTAGATGGCCTTAGACATTCCCCCCACCGAGCAAGGCGCCCCCAAAAAAGCTACCTAAAGTTATTGCCAGTGAGGCTATTGGCAACCAGAGAGCGGTGAAAGCCGGCGATCCGGTTGATAAGACGCTTAGCCCTACTGAGTACACGGCGACTGAGGCCAGCAAGTATATGTCTATCGAAAACTGAACTCCATGTGGATCCTCCACGGGCACCCACTGAACAACGCTCTCCAGCGGTAGTCTATTGAAGATGCTCTTAACTACCGCTGAGGCGAAGCCTAGAAGGAACAAAGTTACGAGGCTAAGCACCGCACTTGTGAAACCTTTCCTGACCAAGTTTCCGTGAAAACGATGAATTTTCTCGTAAGTTAATAGCAAAAGGCTGGGGTCTTCGATACCCCACACAGAAGAGAAGTAGACCGTTAGCCTAATGCTTCGGCTTAAGCCCAAAGCCGTCTCTGCCAGAAGAGCTTCGGGTGAAACTGCCCGAAAAACGTGCCCTGGGGACTGCAACGAACGAACGAGTATCTCCCTGTTTTCTTTAAGTTCATTCTCTACTGTTTTCAACACCCTAGCAGCTAGGATAGCCAGCGGTAGGCACGAGATAGCCTGCACTGTCAGCGCGGTTTCAACGCCTCTATACAATAGTACCGCCACTGACGCTACGCTTATGAGTAATGGAGCTGTTGCCAGTTTCAAGCTCCTGGGTAAGCTCAACACTCTCGGGTGCAGGTCCCTATAGAGTACGACGAGGACAGCGTTTAGGACTAGGAGGAGTGGTAGGGTTCCCTGGACAACCCCAGGTCTAAAAAATCCTATTGAGTATAGCATGACCGGGGCCACAAGGAGTGTGATGTTGAAAACCTCCCCGAGCGTGTCAACACGCGATGAAAACGACTCGAGCCTGAACTCAAGTTCTCTGATCGTTGCCTCAAGCGACGTACGTATACCTACCCTTGATCCAGCTTTCTCGTCCTCCGCGATGACTCTTCTCGTCTCGTCAGACAACCTGTAGGATATTCTTCTACTTTCCAGCCATGCCAGGACGTAGCTTGGAGGAGCCTCCGTGAAGGAGAGGAGAAAAAGGACTTCGAGCTCACCTAGCTCAGCCATCTTTTTATCCTCTTACGATTGAAACCTTGTACACACCGTAGTTGGTTACAATGTACCCTGTTACAGCACTCGTGATCTGAACGGTCGTCGAGAAGGTGGCGGTGCATGTGCTCGTGGTCCCTGCTGCAACAGTTCTAGGATTGCAGGTTAACGGCGCCCTTAGGTTGTACGTCGTGATTGTGAGGTTAGCATTTGAGAGGTCTGCCGTCGAGGTTCCAACGTTTTGGAGCCATAAAGTAACGGTATAGCTGTTACCCGTAGAGGTGAGAACAGCATCGCCTGCTTGAACCAGAACCGGCCGGCTCGTGGTCGCAGAGGCGACGGAGTAGATGAAGTAGCCTATAAGAGAGACGACGGCTAGGGTGATTATGACCATGATGCTTCTACCGACTTCTTCGCTCACGTTTTCTCACCCAGAGGCATAATGGCCTTGTTTATAAGACGGAGATAGGAGAGTTTTCCATTGGAGCTGTTTCATATCCCGGGGAGCGTGCGGTAAGTGATGCAAATTAGGAAGAAACTACTCGTATTTGCGGCCACGCTGGTATTTTTCCTTACAGCGCTAATTACACTGTCTACGATACATTCGAAGCAGCCTTCTTTGAGCTCTCCGGAAAGCCTTAGCGGTAGTATAACTCCCCGAAATCAATCCTCAAGCGTTTTGTGCCAGCTGACACTGTATGCTAACATCGGGAATGCCAGTGTAGTAGTGAACCGAAGTTTGTACAAACTCCCGGTAACATTGAAAACCGAGTGCAATACTACCCTTGTTGTCGAACCACTCCCTTCAGGGATCTATGATCCTGTAAACTCATCTGTTGCAATTCAGGTGGGCAGGAACACTACGATGATTCTACGTTACCGAAAAGCCTATGCAAGTGTCACCATCAAAGCTAATTACCCGCTGCTGGTAAACCACTCTGTCATAAATAGCGAGACCATCTTCAGGGTGAAGTTTAACTCTACGCTCAGCTTCGTCAGAGCATGCACCGACGCCGGCAACCACACGGTTCTCTGCTCCGATAAGATCAGGGTGGTGAGGAGCAATGCTACGGAGGAGTTCCCGCTGAACACAACGCTGACCTTCTCCGAGGACGCGGTGGTCAGCACCGAGGGCGCAACGCTCTACGTGCTGGAGTTCAGGAACATCGTTGTTCCGGTGAGCGTGAACGGCTCGCTTCACAGCGGGGACTTCGAGCTGAGGGTTCCCCCCAACTCGACCATCGTTGCCGAGGCTCACGGAGGCGATGACAGGGGCTGCTTCAGCTTCAACGACACGCACCTAATCTGCCCCGTGAACTGGACGACTCCTACAGGCGCGTACCCCTTTGGGAGGTACATGGTCTACAGGGCTGTGAGGGGAGGGGTGCTGAGGCTCAACGCCCTCCTCCTGCCGCGGGAGCACAGGGTGATCGAGGGCGAGGTTTACGTCAACGGCAGGCTAGTCCCGGCTAAGGTGTTTTCAGGGGAGAAGGATATGATCGTGCCGTTCATCGGGAACTGCGAGTACTTGGGCAACGCGACGTGGCGCTTTTGGGGAGAGGATGCTGTCTTCTACTTGCAGATCCCGACGAACTGGACTCGGGTCACGGTGAGGGTTCTCAAGGCTAAGGCTAGACCTTTCATGGGCTCGGTCTTGTCGCAGGAGATATACGTGGTTGTCAGGAACGACAACGTCTTTCTAGCAAGGGGGTTTGGGCTTCCGGCGGAGGGCTCTGCTCTTCTTGTTTTCGAGAGAGCGAAGATAGATCCGAATGATTTGGAGAGCATGAACCCTCCTGGCGAGTACTATGGACCTTGTTGCACGCGGGTAGATAGGATAGGTCCGGGCACGAAGCTATCTGAGGTGGCAAAGCCCTACTGGCTGATGATAACTCTATCTGAGGAGGTGGTGATACAGGTTGAAGTGGAGTACTAGGCTTGTGACGGTTTTTTGGCTGTTTTTGCTCGCGAGCATCTCCGTGATCGTTTTTTCGGATCCACTCCCTAGTTGCTATACCGGTCCTTCGCCATTTCCTACGGACGGGACTTGGCATACGGTGATCGGTACGCAGACCCAATGGATTGAGGACAGAACTGGGAGTGGTGCTACTGACAATCCTAGTTGTAACAACGGGGGTTCTTTGAGGGTGAACGCTCAGTCTATGACAGTCGAGTATTGGATGGTGGCGTCGGTAGTAATATACAATCCAAGTAGTGGCTCGGGCTCGGGGCGTGCGGATTATAGCTATTCTGTGTCGAGAAGTCTCACCTTTAGAGAGTGCTCGTCGAGTGGTTGCAAGGATCTTAGGACTGATTCGTTCTCTTATAGTGAGTCGATTACTGTGACGGGATATTACCCGCCTTTGTATCGGGGACATAATGCTCGCGGGTTTGTTGTGGATCCGGGCTACACTTACTTCGTCTTAGCTCCAAGCCAGCAGACGACGTTGAAGCTGACAGTCTATTATGGAAGAGCTTACGCGTCAAACAATCTAGGTGCAGCTGTATCGGGGTCATCCTCGCCTTCTCCAGTAACCTACACTTTGACCGTCGCGGCTAAGGTAGTGAACTTCACCCTGCCTCAAAGCACGAGCGTGAGCGGTAGCCTGCAGGTCTCCGGTAGCCCTGTTTCGGGTTCTCTGACGTTCTCTGGCACATACCTGCAGGCGTCGAAGAGTGCTACTGCTAATTCTGGGACGAGCTACTCTGAGAGCTTGCCGCAGACCCTAACCTTGGTGCTAACTACGAGCAGGGCGGCGATAAGCGTCAGCAACAAGTACGCTGATGCCTACTCAGCGGTGTACTACTCTAGCGACTACTACACAGGGAAGTTCAACGTCTCTGGCTCCTGGAGCATAACCTATCAGGGAGGCGCCGTCAGGGTCTGGCTGGACGCCTGCACGCAGGGCGGCTCCTGCAGGAACCTCTACTACTCGGGCCCCGTCTACGGCGGGTCGGGCTCGTTCACCGTAGCGAACGCTCGGCTGAGCAATGAGAGGCTGAGGCTGACGATCGGCTACGGGTACTCCACCTACGTCACCGCATCCGTGACGCTGAGCAACTCCTCCACAAAGACCTTATACTTCGCCTACTGGGACACACCGTCGGGCAAAGTGTACAGAACAACGGTCACGGGCACCCTCACTGCGAACACACAACTCACGGCCGTCTACTCACCGAGTGGGGGCATCAACGCGGCTCTAGTGCTTCTACCGGGCATGGACTTTCTCCCATACAATACAACGCACTTCATCCCACTATTGCCGGGGGTCTATACCGTTGAGACTAACGCCACAGTGATCCTGCTGGATGCGAGCGCTACGCGCATCTTCTCGGTTAAGGGCATGAACGCCACGGTAAAAGTCCTTTCGACCTTCGGAGAACCCGCTAAAGTCGGGACAACCACGAAGGCCAGCAGGCTCCCAGCGACTACCTTGCCTATCGTTCTGATCGGCAACCAGACATTTTACCTGTTCTCGCTTACCGCCCCAGAGACTCCGAATTCGACAATCTACCTCAAAGTAAACAGCTCAATTTACATCTACAGGGTCGTAGCACCCCGAATAGAAGTCACAGAGATCGATTACGGCTGGGACGCAGTAAGGATACATTTCAACGCGTATCCCTCCTGGAAAAACTACAACGTCACAGCAATAATTGACGGGAAAGAATTGTCTTCCGCTACAGCGAGCACAGGCGTGCTGGAGGTGAGGTATGAGGAGCTTCAAGGCGTGACTACTCCTAGGTCAATTGAGCTTGCACCATCGTGGGGTGGGCGTCTAGAGATTCCGGGAGAAAAGCCAAAACTTCTCTTACTACCTGTCGTAGTTGAGCTGAGTTTCCACAACGGAAGCAGTGGGCTTGTCTTAACAGCCTCGGAGCCTCGAGTTCTAGGAGCGAATGCTACGCTGAGGCAAGAATTGATCGCGGTGAATGAGACACCGAATATGGGGAACCTCTGCATAAAGCTCGTGAACGCCAGCAACCAGGCAGTGTGGCAGGTGTGCGTGCCTTACCCCTATGTAGCCGAAGTACCATACCCTGACACAAGCGGGCACTTTCTGGAGGTGGTCTACGTTCCTGCTCCTACAAGGCGGGTGATCGTTTTTCCGTGGTGGGAGCGGTTATGAGCGATGTTTTGAAGATCGCGATACTCGTAACCATTTCTGCCTCTGTCCTTGCCTCTATTTACGTGCACCTTCAATCAGCAAGACCCATTGCGCACCTTAACTCGTTCAGCCTCGTGACGCTAACGCAATCCGATTTCATCGACTTCAACTCACAAATCTATTTAAACAGCACACAGTGCCGCGTCGTCATCAACGGCCTTCAACTGTTGACTTTTGAAGGCCCTGAGCTCGTGATCCCGAATTGCGCAGCAACCCCTTTGAACTCTACATGGATTAGCCTCAGGAGGAAGAATGATGAATGCCTGCTCTCATTCAACCCGGTCTTCCGCGCCGAAAACGCCACCCTGATTATATTTAACGCAACTGAGCGCGGTTGGACTGATAGGCTGTGCTTAACGAAGTTGACAAGGGAAGCCCGCATTTACAATCCACGGATTGAGGTCTGCGGCTCCTTCTTCTCGCTTGATGGGCCTATCGTCTTAAAGCTGGTTTTGATAGAGGTGAAGAGGTGTTGAAAAGCGTCGAGGAGGCTCTTCTAACAATCTTCGAAGTTCTATTACTTGCTAGCGTCCTGGTATTTGCGCAAGATGCTTCAGTAGACAGCGACGTTCTGCACGTTCAGGGCTTGCTACCCCCCGGAGCGTGCACAACGGTTTACTCGTCGAAGCCCATAACCCTCAACGGAACGCAGCGCGGCAACATCATCACCGTGTGCCGCAACCACTCGAGCATCGTGGTGGTCGAGCCATGAGGGAGGTGCAAGCCGCCGTGGTTGCGGTCATTGTCCTCCTTACGCTGAGTAAGGCTACTACTACACTTATACTGCACCCGCTCTCCGCGCAGGTTAAAAACGCGAGGAATGCCGCCGTGATAGCAGCATACGTTATGCTACACTCTAACTGTAGCGATGTCGCCGAGTACCTTAGAGAAGTTAATGCTACAGCCCCCCTTCCTGATGCCGCCACAGGGTTCGTAGCTGTTTGGTGCGGTGAGGAGCTCCGAACCTACTCCTTCTCCTGGAGGGGGTAGCCGTGCGTAGGCGTGGTACTGCCGCTCTGATAGCCGTAGCTGTCCTGAGCTTGCTGATATTGAATTTACACCAGGAGGAAACTTACCGAGTCGTTTACGAGGGCGAAGACGTTCATGCACTACTCTTGATTACCGCGCGTGAGGCCTGCAAGAGTCCGGATAAAGCTGCCATACTCTTCGCCCGGGCTCAAACCCTCGCAAAACACGTTAAGGTAAAATCGTACACGGTTTCAGTCATCGAGAACTCTTCTAACTACGAACGAGGGACTCTCCTGTGCGCTGCCAGGGTGAGCACCAGCCTCGGTGAGGATACCTTCGCATTGAACTACACCTACAAGCTCGTAGGGCTCCGTGTAGACGAGCTCACAGGCCGCATACTCAGAATATACGCCGTGAACGCTTACCAGTATTTCAAGTTGCCCATGTACAACTACACGATACAAATAAGCATTACACTCCAACCTCTGTGCCCGCACGACTACGTTAACGGCGATTTGGCGGTAAGGGGGCTTGGGCCGTGTGTACTGGCCGACAAGTGGGGGCTAAAGCTGGTGATACCAGGTGGATGAAGCAGTCCTGGCTCTACTCCACCTGTTGGTCGCGGGTTTGGTCTTTGCATATTGGCTTAATCTCTACTACTTCTATGGCTTTCGGCGATCCCCTAACACTGATCTCATCCGCGATATATGTTTCCTATTAGACTCACCGAATGGAACTACTGTGAACGGTGACTACTACCTTGATGGCTGCATAGCGAACGGCACGATCGTTTCTAGAGTTCCAGTTTCAAGCATGTGCTTGGTACGGATAAACGCGACAGCCGTACGCGGACCTCTCTCAGGCGGAGTGGCGTGCTCCGTTGGGAAAGTTCGCCTGAGGCTCGAGAAGAGCAACGGCATTGTCGTTATTAAGAGTAACGGAGAGTGAAGGCTCTGAGCTCTTGTTGAAGTCAACTTTTAAAGTCGAAGATTCCTCACTAAGTTCTGGAACTCCCTGAGGCTTAGGCCCCACTGGCTGGCAACCTCGTCCGCCACCCCCTCGAGCCTCTCGTCGCTCACGAACTCCGCCGCGATGATGGCTGCCTGGACGAGCTCCGCCAACTGCTTGACGTGCTCCTTCTCGGGCTCACCCCTGACTACACCAACCAGCCCCCTAGCGATCTCGAGGAGGAGCCCTGGGGGAAGCTGTAACCAATCACTTTGGCCACGACCGCGAGCGAGTTCTGCGGCGAAGCTAGCGCTTCGAGCGCGGAAGCGACCACAGCACCGCCCACCGCGGCGTACAGCTCCTCGGCCAGCCTCTCGCCCAGCGAGGAAAGCGCCCTCTTGCCCGCATTTACCAGCGCGCCACGCAGGCCTAGGCTGCCGGGACTCAGCCTTCTCAGGGCCTCGGCGCCCCTCCTCAGCTCCTCCCGCTCACCTGTCCCATGGTGCTGGAGGAGCTTGAGCGAGACCCCGCTTTTTCCGCCCTCAGGCATCACTTTGAAAGCATTGAACGCTGGGGTGCAGTCTACCTCCGCCTCCCCGGGCTGCTCGACGCCCCTCCTCTCAAACTCCACCTTGTGGACTCCGGGCGTGAAGACTAAGGCGACGCTACCCTTTCCGAGCCTCTCACGCAGCAGGATGTAGGCTCTGATTGCCTCTATGGTGCTCTCCTGGACCACGATCAGCCTCGCTGGGCTAGCCTCCTTGTCGACGTACTCGGCGAGAGTCTTGCCGCCTACGAGCGGCTCTGTGCCCTCAAACCTCAGGAGCTCGGCGCGGCCCTCCCCTTGCAACTTCTCAAGGCCTGAGAGCTTGTAGCTCACGACCCTCGACTCCGGAACCCTCCCGGCGACTTCTAGGCGGGAGGAGCCCGGCCCCGCGAGGACGACGGCATCTTTGCCTTCCTCGAATACCTCTTCAACCCTATTGGCGACCCGATCTACCAGATCCTCGTAGCTGTACTCGCGGCTCAAGAACGCTCTAAGAAGTAGCGCCTCGAATGCTATACAAATTTGTCTTTGTAAGCTAGGCTCTTAGCCTCAGCTGCCTCCTGTAGAGCATCACCGTAGCGATGTGCGAGCATATCCTCGCTCTGCGCACGTAGCCGTACGCGCGGAAGACGCAGTCGCACCTGTACCTGCCATCGCTCACCCACACGTTGTACCACGGGTAGGTGTCGCCCAGCTCCGCTAGCCCCTTGACGAGCCAGTGCTCGTTTCCCACTCTTTCGACCTTCCCCGCCAGGAGGCGGTACGTGGCCCTGTAGAACCACTCCGCTGGCTTATCTGGAAAAGATGCTTGTAGCTCGCTTAAAGCCTCCAGGAGGTCACCGTGCTCCTCGGTCAGCTTATCGCTGCAGTAGCCGTAGAGGGCGCACCTCACTAGCGCCCAGGCCAGCCTGCTCTCCTCACTCCTAGCCCTCGCCAAATGCCAGCACCCACAGCGCCTTCTCCGTGAGGGAGACCGTCACGCCGGCGGGGTGCGGAGCCCTCCTCAGGTAGCCGTAGTCCAGCAGCCTCAGGTAGTCGCCCAGCTCCAGCTCCGCGGCCCTCAGCCACTCCAATACGGAGCGCTCCTCAGCGGCGCCGGTCTGGAACTCCCTCAGGAAGCCCTTCACGAGGGCGTGCTTCGTGGGGAACGCGAGCTTCAATAAGTCCTCGCGCCTAGCCCTCCACACCACCAGCCCTGGCTTCCCGCTCGAGGCGAATGGGGCCTCGACCTCCACCACGGCCTGGTCGTAGTCGAAGTACTTCTGCATCGCCGGCACCCCGTCCCAGCCCCTCGGCAGCGAGACGAGGCGCGGCGCCTCTCCAGCCTGTAGGAGTCGAAGCTGAACTGCGGCGGGCTCCTGTAAACCAGCGTCAAGTCGTAGAGCTGGGCCAGCGAGAGGAATAGTTGCGGCTCAGCTCCCTCAGCCTCACGAGCACCCTCCTCCCCGGCTCAAGCGAGGCAATGAACTGTGGCTCTGATTTGAACTATTTCTGAAACAGTATATAGCTGTTTCTAACCGAATTAACTCCATGCATTTCTCTTCCCCCTGATGCTTCGAAAAACCTTGGAGATACCTGTTGACCTCATAATCTGTGTCAGAGGGGAAAGGCTAAGTCACATTTCAATTATTTCACTTTCCCCTCCTAAAAAAGCCTTTCGCCCGCCACGTCCAGCTCGGCTACGAGCGCGCCAGCCCTGAGGTTCCCTGCGTCTCACAGTCTGTGAATCCTCCGCCGGCACGCAGGGGCCGGGCGGCTGGTAGGTTCCCGTGGCTCTCACAGCGTGTGACGCGTCTGCCCGAGAGGCGTTTGAAGCGGCTTGCTTCGCGGAACATCACTGTGTGAGCTACTGATCGCGGCAACCGCTGCGAGTGGGAGATTGAGGTCTCACGTTGTGTGATGCTACGCGCCCCGCGGGTCTGGGGTGAGCGCCTCGTTTCCGAGCGCGGCGGCGTGAGCGCTCCCTCGGAGAGCCTAGAGCCTAGCGGGGAACTGCTCAGCGTCCCAGTTTCTGCGAGGGTTCCTCTCGAGAAAGCCCAGCGCTCGGTAGGCGGGGGCTACCGGCTGGGCAGCGGCGCTGGGGGTCTCGTGCCGGCTGCTAGACTTGCCGCGAAGCCTGACACACTTAGACGCGCAGAGCGGCGCTTGGGCTCCTCGCCTTTGCGCGTAGCTCCCGCGCTTTGGCACTCGTCGAGCCACCGCCTCTGAGGCTTATCACCAACAGTTTCGGTAAACTATAATAAATCGTTTAGCGCACCCTCATGTAGGATAGATGAGCGCACACCATCTACAGGTGCGCGGAGCGCGGCATCCTCTACATATACAGGCACTGCGGCTACACCACCCGCACCCCCAAGGGGATCGCAGGCCACACTAAGCTGCACCTCAGGCGCGGTGGGGGCAGGCATCGCCTGATATCAGGCGGGATCAAGAGGTATCACAGGCTGATATCGAGCGATATCAGCAGACATCAGGTGATACCGGCAGATATCAAGTGATATCATGTGGTGATATCACGCGAAATCAGCTGATATCACCTGATATCAGGCGATATCAAGAGGTATCGGGTGATGCTGCGTGGCGTCAAGGGGGGCTCGGCGCGGGCAAGACCTCCCAGGAGGAGACGAGGAGGGTCGCGGAGCTCGCCGAGAGGCTCGCCACTGATAATAGAGCTTCCGCCCTACCCGGGGCGGAGCTCTACCTCGTCCTAGAGAGCCGCGAGGGTTCAAGGTAGCCTGCCGGTGACAGACAATGTTCTGTACTGCATAGCAAAAAGAGTCAGCTACCCCGGGGGCAGCGGTAGCGCTAGGCTTGCATTGCGTGCCCTGCGCTACGCCCTGCAGGCCGCTCAGCCCGGCGCCGTCTCCGTGAGGCACGCCGAGCTTGCTTTAGCCTTCTTGAGGCTCTGAGGCTTGCGGCGCGCTCCACCTCCTCCAGCACGCCCCTGAGGCTCTCCCACTCGACGCAGGCGCCCTCGGCGCAGGTGTAGGCTCTCACAGCCCCCTTCATGCTTAGCGCCTGGGCTTAAAAGGCGGTGAAGGGGTAATAAGGGGTTCCGCGTTAAAACCCCGAAAGTAAAACGTCGTTATGGTGTCGCCTCGCCCCTGCCCTCCTCCTCGGCTATCATCCTGGCGAGCTTGTCGAGCACCTCAGCCACCCTGCGGCCCTTCTCGGTGAGCCCGAAGATCCTCGACTTCTTGCCCACGAGCCTCTCCTCGACGAGGCCGTGCTCCTCGAGGTCCATGAGGGCCCTCTCGATGTAGTACGTGTTCCTAGACCTGAGGAGGGGGATGAACTCGCTCTTGATCGCGTACCCCACCCTGTACAGGTAGAGCAGGATGAGCACGTGCCTCCGCTCCATGAACCAGAGCTCCTCAGCGCCACTCCCCTCGCCCTCCCCGCTCACAGAGGCCACCCGCCTAGCCCAGCGCGCCGGGTGTATAATCGGCACCAAGATAAATCAATTTTTTAAGATAGCGCGGGGCCAAGAAAGTGTGAGCGTCGAGGTCGCCTACGTTCCCCTGGAGAGGCTGGAGTTCAGCGAGGAGTACAACGCCCGGCGAATAGTGCCGGAGGAGGAGGTGGAGAAGCTCAAGGAGAACATCAGGCTCAACGGCCTCCTGCAACCGCTAGTGGTGACGCCTCCTGAGGAGGGCGGGGAGAAGCTCTACGTCGTCTGCGGGAGGCTGAGGCTCGAGGCCCTGCGCAGGCTCAGCCAGGAGGACCCTCAAGCGTTCCAGAAGCTCTTCCCAAGCGGCGTCCCCGTTATAGTCAGGAGGATGACGAGGCGCGAGGCCTTGCTGCTCTCGCTGAGCGAGAACATCAGGAGGGGCAGCATGGGCCGCGACGAGATCGGGGAGGTAGTTACGCTGCTCGAGGAGAGGTTTGGGCTGAGCAGGGATGAGGTTCAGAGGCGCCTGCAGCTCGCCGCCCTTGAGCTAGACCACATCCTCCACGTCTACAGGGCCCTGAGGCAGCCCATGCCCACGAGCGTGAAGCCGGGCAGGCCGCCTAGGGAGGGGAGGCCCGAGTCCTCCAAAACCGCCAAGGCGGTGCTGAGGCTGACTGTGAGGAGGCTGGCGATGAGGGGCCTCGTCAAGAACGAGAAAGATGCCATAAAGAGGCTGGACGAGCTTGCCAAGGGTCTCTCGATCGCGGAGTCTAGGATCCTGGCGCAGAGGATCAGGCAGGAGCCCCGAATCCTCACCAATGAGAACAAGCTGAGGAGGGTCGTCGAGGAGATCAGGGCGCAGGAACTACATGGACCGCATCGTCTCTCTGCGGGCAGACATCATCGAGCGCGTCGAGAGGCTCGCCAAGAGGCAGGGGAAGCGCTTCGACGAAGTGGTGAACGAGCTCCTGGAGAGGGCGCTGAGCCAGATGGGCGAGTGAAGATGCCCAAGAAAGGGGAGCACGAGCCCTCGGGGGTGAGAAGTTCTCATTTTTGAAAAACTATACCCGATAAATGTGAACACTTCACCTATTTGTGAAAAACACGTGAGCCTCGCATTGTAATGTTCATCGAGTGGCCCCGCCGCATACGCCGTCCTAACCTCTGAGGATGAGCAAACGCGTCCCGTTGCTCCACAGCTTCACCCTGACGACGCCCCCGAGCACGGCGTTGCCCGTCACGTTGCCTACGAGCAGCGTCGAGTTGACCTGCCTCAGGTAGGGGCACTTGAAGGCCTCCGCAACCCAAACCGGCTCAGCCAGCTTCACGTAGCCCTCCCCGACGTAGACGGGCTTCTCGAAGCTGTAGGCCCGCGTTATGGTCTGCCCCGGCCTCAGGCTGCAGACGTCCCGCATCAGCGTTGACACCTGCTCCGCGTAGCCCCTCGCTTTAAGCGCGCCTGCGGCGTAGCCAAGCGCCACCGTTAGCGCTATCAGTATGGCCAGCGCGGCCACCGCGTCGTCAACCACCCGCCACCACCCTAACTCCGTACTCGTCCTGGATGAGGCAGGTCCCGTTGAGCAGCGCGGCGCAGGCCTCCGCTCGCCTGGCCACGCTCCTCGGGTCTGAGAGGCTGAAGCCCGCGAGTGTCCAGTTCGCGTAGCTCCCGTTGATAATCAGGGGGTCTCCCAGCGCCAGCTCCACCCACTCCGCGCTCGGTACCACCTCTTTACGGCTGAGCGCGCACAGCACGTCGCTCTGCCAGTAGGCGAGGTCTATGCCGCTGGGCCTGCTCGCGTTCCCGCGAACCACCATGAAGCTCAGCGCCGGGCTCTGCTGCGAGCGGTTCACCGCAATGCAGTTCACGCCAGGCGCCAGCCAGAACGGCAGAGACTCGCCCGGCCACGCAGTCCACGCCCCCAGGCTCCTCGGCGTCGCGGCGTAGACGGCCGTTAGCTGAACGTTCGAGCTGAGGGTGCCGGTGACCGTTGTGCTGTACACTTTGCCCGAAGGCGTCTGCCAGTAGGCGAAGTTGAAGACCATGGTCGTAGTAGTGCCCGACGAAGTCACGGTCAACGTCAGGTTCCGCGGCACCCTCTCAGAGTAGCTCGTCCCCGCATCAGCCCTAGCGCTCTTCGACGCCTCCAGAGAGGTGCCGGAGAACGTCAAAGCACCCGAGACGGGACTCCCATAGACCTGAAGACTACCGCTCACGGTCGCGCCCTGAGGCAAAGTGAAGTTCACGATCATAGCCGTGACGGTCAAAGTGTAGGTCGGCGGCGGTGGAGGTGAAGGAGACGGTGACGGGGAGGGAGATGGTGAAGGTGAAGGCGACGGTGAGCCACCTCCCCCGCTCGTCTCGTTGTAGCAGTGGAGCTCCAGTTGTATCACGAAGCCAATGCTGTACGTGGCTCCACTGCTACCTCCGTAGACCTTAGCGACCACGTGCATCGCGCTGTCCGAGGTGAGCTTCGGCGTGAAGCTCCCGCTCGCGCCGTCCGCCTTCACGAAAGGCTGGCTGTCGTCGGGTCCGAAGGCGTTGAAGAAGGTCCACCCGTCGTCGGAGGGGTAGTCCAGCCTGACGTTGCTCGCCGAGTTGGAGTAGTCCCAAACCGGGGGCGTGTAGCTGGGCGAGGGGTTAACGTAGGAATAGTCGTACTCCGCGTGAAAGGAGACTGAAGTTATCTCGACGTAAGCCCCCTGCGAAGAGCTCTGCCTGACCAGCGTGGACCAAGCGTGCCTGAATACCTTGTGCCACAGGTTCGGGTTCCACACCCCCGTCTCGCTCCAGCTTTTCTGACCGGTCTGGTCAAGCCAATCATATGACTTCGTCTCACCTGGATCAGCTTTAAGGTTCTTCCCCTTAGAAATAGAGAACTTGGCGGCGGGACCGTAGACCTGTCCGCTCGGGTTCACGCAAAGGGGAAGCTCCACGTAGTCCGGATTAGCGTATGCAACTATTGCGATCAAAGCGACGGCGAGGACAAGCGCTAGCAAAACAAGACCCGCGCGGGTCACCTCAAGGACTCACCTCCACGCGAAGCCTAAGCCTGATGCTCTTCACCCAAATGACGAGCCTCCCGGGAACTTCCAGCACGGGATCGCTGACACTATACTTAGTAGTTCCAGCACACCACTTGGTGAAGTCATACTGGAGAACCTTACCACTCCTGTCGAAGACCACCACATACTTGTCCCCAGGAAGCAAGGGCGACATGTCGCAGTAGTTGCAAAAGAAGCCCTTGTAGGGCTCAGTCAGAACATTGAACTCGGCGAAAGGTCTCCCGGGGTAGATGTCCTCGACGAAGAGCTCCACCTTGAGCTTCGACCAGTTGGCGCCTATATCAAGGACTATCTCGTTGCTTCCAGAGCTGTCGATCCTCCAGACGCCGTTACCCAAGTACTCGTACCTCGCCGTCCAGGGCCTGATGCTCTGCCAGGCTGTGGTGGGCATCATCGTGGCGGGAACCTCCGAGCCGTTCATCAGCACTCCTCCCCTGACCGGGCTGGGGACGCCGCTCTTGACCTTGGAGACGACAGCCCTCATCCACGCGTCCCCGTGGAGGCTTATTGTGGCGTTCGGGGGCGCGGAGGAGTTCAGCAGGCCGAGCGGCGTGTACTGCGAGACAGCCCAGCTCACCACGCACCTAAGCGCGTCTTCGAAGGGCACGCAGAACGTCGTCACGTTCACGCGGTCACCGGCGAAGAGCCCTATAGTGGCGGTGCCGTTCACCCACTGCTCCCAGTACCTCGCCTTGAGGAGAACTGACATGTTGCCAGTGTCTACGTGCAGGACGATGCGCTTCGGGCCGAAAACAGCCACAAGCTCGGTGTCACCCCTGATCTCAATCGGAACGAGGGGGTTGGGGGAGCACGTTGCGCAAAGGCTCAGCTTGGAGCCGTTCACGTAGAGCTCCGCCTCCTTCTCCAAATCCGGGACTGCCAGCACCTCCAGCAACGTCCCCGGCCTCACCCTCAGCGTAGCGTTACCAACCGGGGTGCCGTTGACGATCAGCTGCCCCGGGCCCGAGACAACGGTCCTGACGAGCGCGTAGGCCCTCCTGTACCTCAAAACCACCGTCGCGTTGCCGGTGACCTTGACGGTGACGCTCGAGTTCAGGGGCTCGTGCGTCACTGTTGGCTGGGGCTCTATTACGAGCAGAGATCCCTCCCTAACGGTCAGCCTGGCGGGCAGCGCGTGCAGCGTGCCGTTTACTAGGGCTGTAGCGTTCGGGGCGTCGGCCTCGATCAGCACCGAGCAGAGCCTGGCCTGCTGGAGCTGCTGCTGTGCAGCGGGCTGCTGCTGTGGTTGCTGGGCTGGCTGCTGCTGTGGTTGCTGAGGCTGCGCGCCCCAGAGGCTGTGGAGCCAGGACTGGAAGGTGGGCGAGGTGACCACGGCTACGGTGAAGCCGACTAGGACGGCGATGGTGAGCCAGTTCACCGGGTCTCTGTACCACCTCCGCTCCTCGGGCATTGGAGTCTCCACTATCCCCATGCCTCCACCAGTATAAAGCATATTAGCATGGATAAATTATTTACTGCGATGATAAGCCTAGGGTTTTACAGCTTCGGCAGAGGCGGGACAGGCAAGACAACACTGGCCGTGGCGTCAACTGTCCTCGCCTCGCTGGCCGGCTGGAGGGTCTTGCTCGTCGACATCGGCGACGCCAACAACAGCTCCGCGAAGCGGTTGTCGCAGAGCCTGAAGCGCCTTTCAACCTTGTTCTCCTGAGCTAAAATGATAATTGCTCTACAGCCACTCACGGGGAATGCGGAGACCGGTCTGGGCTGCGCTACTGGCCTTGCCTCCCACTGCAGCCCGGCTCTACACCAGCAACCCCCCCTCAAAGGCCACGAACCCGTTCATGCGGGTTGCTAGGGCTGTTTAGGGCCCTACTCGTGGCCGGCGTAGCGTAGCGCACGAGGCGCCCGGGCGGCGCGCGGTGAGGCTTAGCACACTCTGAGACAGCCGTGGCGGGGAGGAACGAGCTGAAGCACGGGAAGCTGGAGGAAGCAGCCCCGAGGCCTTGCGATCCCAGAGCAGAAGCCTGAAAAAACTATAAATACAACTTTTTCTACAATTATTCTAGGCATCGGAGAGCCAAGTAGGCCCGCGAGCCGGTGAGCGGGCCCGGCGCCGCGGCCAACACGGTGCTTCCCCGAGAAAACTGGCGCCCGTAAAAGGAGAGCTGTGGGCGCCTGCACTCTCGGGGAAAAGAAAGTGGGCGGGAGGGGGTAAAGCAACGCGTAGTATGTTAGCGAGCCCCGGGCACCTCTCCACTGCTTTCAGCGTGCTAGTGTTGAGGGGGGAGTGGCGGCCGGGGCCTGGACAGCCCGAGAGCGAGCCCCTTAAAAAGTATTTTTTCTCCTGCCCAGCCCACCCTCTCACGCTCCTCTGGGACGTGGTGGGACTGGGCTGGGTGGGGGGCCGGGCCCCCCGCGAGGGGGGTGGCAGGCTACGCCGGTGAGGCGCCGCGCCCCGAGGGATCCCCACGAGGGCTCCCAGCGCGGCAGCGGAGGCGTGAAAGTGCCGGCACGCGGGGCCGCGCCCACGTGGCCCGGCTCTGGGCCGGTAGTGCCCGCCCGCAAGCCGGCTG
>NDWX01000007.1 GCA_002855745.1 Thermofilum sp. NZ13
GCTGGGCGGCCTTCTGCCCGCGTCGCCGCGGGCACATCCCCTCCTCGCGCCGCGCGCGGCGCCCGCGGACCGCCCCTGCTCGGGGAGCCGGGGGAACTGGGGCCGGGGCCTGCCGGCGTTAGGGCTGTCTTGTGGCTCTGGAGCCACTGGCTCAGCGCTTCGAGCTGTCTCTCGGCTTTGCACGCCCTCAGGAGGAGCTTCGCGGCGTTGAAGGCTGCTGTCCAGTCCCTGCCGTAGGTTACGTTGCACTTCGGGCATCGGTAGTACCTTCTCTGAACCTCCACCCCCTCTCTCCCGCAGATGGGGCACCGCTTGCCCGAGACGTTATTGTCAGGCTTGAACCACCTCGCCCCCCTCATAAACGGCGAGGTTCTCCAGCCTCCTCGCCGCTCTGAGTAGCGTTCTCTGTAGCTTTGTTCCCCTAAGGGACTCGGCTTGCGGCACGTCCACGACGATGACGACAGTGTAACCCTGATCCCTCAGCTCTCTTATCAACGCTCTCAGCTCCCTGAGCACGCTACGAACCCAGTCGTCGTTGAGCTTTCTGATCTTCCTCGACGCCTGCCTAGCTATACGCTCTGCTCTCTCAGGGGTCAGGTTTATCTTCGCCCTCAGCCTCTCCGCGAGCCTCAAGGCCCCCTCCACCGCGGAGCCTGCTCTCTGTATCTCCTCGACGACTCTCTCTTCCCTGAACCTCTCTACGGCTTTACTCCAGCACTTAACCTCGGAGTAGCTGGTCATAATTGCTGCTAGTAGCTTCAGCAAGTGGTGTTCGGCGGCTTAAACACGCGCTGCGCAACCAGCCTCACATTGCTGTCGAAGGTGAAGGCCATTAAGTACAAACCGTGAGAGCTGTTCACGTCCAATGCTATGACGGCCAATTTGCCCTCGCCGCCCCACCTCACCTGCTTGACAACGCGGTGCGCAATAAGCCTCAGCCTACCTTTAGCCGTTAGCTGCAAGGTCAGCTTAACGTCGCCAAACCTCTGTACGTCCTCCAGCACCGCTTTGACCAGCGAGGGCCTCAGCCTCACCGCGACACCTGCGCTCGGAATGCGTAGCTCATTCCTGGACGCTTCAAGCACCGCTACGGCGTTACCGTTGTCGTGGAGCCTACCGCCGTTGCCGACCACCTTGACCAGCAGCGGCACCGGAGGCGGCGTGAACCTGCTGCGCCTCTTAGACTTCCTCCTAGCCTCCCTGATCATTCCGTACCACTCCACAGCGTACCAGAACAGCCCTTTCGGCAGCCCAGCCGTCTTCGAGGCCTCCCTGATTAACTCGTTGCTGAACTTCTCCGGGTCTTCCCTGAACGCGTCGCCGTGCCTCTCCTCGAGGGCCTTGCAGGCCTGCCTGACTGCGCTCGAAAGCCTGAGGTAGAGTCGCTGCAACCTCAGCCTCTCTTCATTGCTAGTCTTGATCCTCCACACCCTGTAGGCCTCGGCGAGCCCCTCGCCGTTTCCCCAGCTTTCCCAGCCCACGCTCCCACCTCAAGGGAGCCTGGCATGCGCTGCGGTCCCGAGCCCTTTCTGCGCTTCAGCCCACGTTGCACTGTGCTTTGTGGCCTTATATCCCTGCGCCGAAAATGAACACCGAAAGTGAAAACACAACTAAAGGGGCAACCGCTGGCTCAGGGTAGCTGAGCTGGGCGACTACCCGAAGCTGTTAGACTACGGTTTCCTGAGAAGGAGCCCGCACCCCGCCTCCTCGAGGCTGTAGCCGAGCAAGGCGAGGAGGCCGCACGCCCTCTCCGTCAGGTAGACGTAGCGAGCGTCGCCGACCACAGCTTCCCTCACGAAACCGGCTGAGCGGAGCCTATCGAGGGCGCTGGCTGTGTACCTCGAATTCCTCGTGCCGAAGGCCCTGCGGAGCGGCTTAGGCTCGCGGAGGCGCCAGAGCGTCTTCGTGAGGCCGGTCAGCTCGAGCCACCCCGCAACGCCCTCCAGACCTCCCCGTCAACCTCGACCATCACAGCTAAACGCGAGAGGAGGGTTATAAGCATTCACACAGGCTGTGCTCGCCTAGTCTTCCGAGGCGAGCGGTCACGAGCCCGCGCCCGAACACCCACCAGCAACCCCTCACCAAACCCTCGAGGGGGAGGGAAAGCGCGAGTCGAACACGGGAGGAAACCAGGGAAAGACTAAAAAGTACCATTGCTACGGTCTACTTGGATGCACGAGGGACCGAGTGCCACGGGGGAGCACGCCGAGAAGGACAAGCTCATCGAGGCCGTGCTCAGGGTTCTAAGGCTCGACCGCAGGTTCTCGAAGATGGATGAGAAGAATGTCAAGAAGATCCTGAGGAAGCTTGACAAGAGCGACCTCACGTACCTTGCCAATGTTTTCGACTCGCTCTACGAGGCTCTGGAGGAGCGTCCAACTCAAGGGTAGGGGTGCGTAGCGGATACCCTCGTGACGCCCAAGGCTGCCTCCAGGCGCTGGTTTAGCCGACCGAGAGCCCCTCTACCCGTGGTTGCTGTGCCGGTGTTGCGTTAGTTTTATTGATAAAAGGCTCGGTCTAAGTGCGGGTGTAGCCTTTGACGAGCATCAGGAAGGGGGTGTTGCTGGCCGCGGGCCTGGGAACGAGGCTCGTGCCGTACAGCAAGGAGATGCCGAAGGAGATGCTGCCGCTCTTCGAGGGGGCTGACGGCAAGGTGTTCCTCAAGCCTGTGATACAGATGATCTTCGAGCAGCTGTACGACGCCGGGCTCCGGGAGTTCTGCTTCGTCGTCGGCCGGGGTAAAAGGGCGATCGAAGACCACTTCACCCCTGACTGGGGTTTCGTGGACTACCTGGAGGAGAGTGGGAAGGAGGAGTACGCCGCCATGCTGCGCGAGTTCTACAGCAAGGTGGAGTCCTCTTTCATAACCTGGGTCAACCAGCCCAAGCCGAAGGGCACGGGGCACGCGGTGCTGATGGCGAGGACCTTCGTGGGCGATGACTACTTCGTTGCGGCGGCGGCCGACAACGTCTTTCTGGGCGAGAACGTGGTCCTCAGCCTGGTCTCGCTCTTCGAGAAGCTCGGAGCCCCCCTCCTCGCCGTGAAGCACGTCAGCGACCCCAGGAGGTACGGGGTCGTGGTGGGTAGAAGCGTCGGGGAAAAGCTCTACGAGGTCGAGGGGATTGTCGAGAAGCCCTCGAAGCCCGTCTCATACCTCGCCAACACGAGCCTCTACGTCTTCCCCCCGGAGATATTCAAAGCCATTGACGAGACGAAGCCGAGCCCGCGCGGGGAGGTCGAGATCACCGACTCGATACAGATACTGCTGAATAGGGGTGTGAAGTTCTATGCGTACGAGTCGGCCGCCGACTGGGTCGACGTGGGGACGTGGGAGACCTTCTTCAAGGCGATACTGCTCTCGCTGAGGCACAGCGGGGGCTACAACCTCGTCTCGGACTTCCTGAACGCCGTGAGGAACGGGTCAGTGTAAAAAATTTTTAACATGGTTGCGCGCGTGACTCCACGGCAACTTTATGGAGAGGCCTAACCAGAGGACGCTGGCGAAGATCCTCCTGGTCGCGGAGGCATTCTTCGGAGGCTTCTACGTAAGCATAACGAGGGGCCTCTTTGTGCCGATGATGGCCTACAGCGGCTACAGGCTCGACGCACTCTCAGCCGTGCTCGCGCCCACCGGGCTGGGGGGAATACTCCTGGCGCACGAGCTCTACAGGAACCCTAGGAGAGTCACGGGAAGGTTTCGCGCCCTGCTTCTAACAGCCCATGTGGCTGAACGCGTGCTCTGGCTCCTACCTCCTCTCCTCCTCTCAAACCCGTACCTGCTCTCCGCCGACTACCTCGCTGGGAACATCGTTTCTGTTCTCGTGAGCATGTCTCTCGGCATACTGATCTACACACTGTTTCCCACCAGGGAGGTCATAGAGGTCTCAGTCCACAGGTCGGCAGCGGGCGCGGCGGCCAGCATCCTCGGCTCCCTCTACATGACCTTCATCACTGCCGTCCAGCAGGCGCCTACATCATACTTGATCTCCTACCTCACGGCATTCCTAGCAGGTCTCGTCAGCTCCATAACTCTCCTATTGACCCCAAACGTCCCTGCGAGCATCCAGGAAGCCGTCGAGGCCGCGCCACCACACGAGGAGGCGAAGATCAAGGGAAGCGTCGTGTTCATAGTCCTCATCGCGCTGTTCGCCGGGAGCAACCTCGTCGGCATAGCCTGGAGCCCCCTCCTGAAGCAGATGGACGCTCCAGTGTACATCCCGCTGGCTCTGTCGGTTGCAGGCAACCTGGGAGGTCTAGTGGGAGCGTACTTCTGGAAGTCCTACAGGGGGTACCTCGTGGCTATAGCCATCAACGCCTTCCTCACAGCGCTGATCCCCTACATCCCATACCCGCCTGCCCACGTCGCGATCTCCTTCATGACCTCGCTCACGTTCACGGGAGCTAACCTGCTCGGGATGCAGGTGTTCGCAGAGCTGAACGAGAGGCTCGGTAGGGTCCGCGCCTCCGCTTTCCTGGTCTCGGCTAACTACGCAGGCCTACTCGTTGCATCCCTGATCTCCGCATCGAGCATTTTAACTCCATTCAGCGGCCTCATCCTAGCCGCCTTCCTGAAGCTCATCGGCGTGCTGATGGCCATGCTCGCCATTCCCGAGACGGCCGTCATACCTGAGAGGAGGGCTTACGAGTATAGCCGGATGATCTACTCCACGAGCGTCCTCGGCTACACGTTCACCGTTCAGGCTTCGAGGGAGTTCTTTAAAACCTCCCTGGAAGCCCTCGCCTTGGCAGCTCTGATAACACTGCTATACGTTATATACCGGTTGAGCTGGTTGATAGTGGGGCTGTAGCATGCCTCCTGAAGCTGACATCGTGTCGCAAGCCCTCCTGATCCTCCAGGACATTGCCCAGGCAATACCGAAGATCTTCCTAGCCAGCATCATCATCCTCGTCACCTTCCTCGTGGTCAAGCTGGTCAACAGGGCAATAAAGTGGCTTATAGCGGCGGGAAGGCTCGAGGGCCTGCTGAGGGAAGTTGTCCCCGGCGGAGTGAGGCTCTCACTCTACACGATCTCCTCACTGCTTGCCGACGTTGCGGTCGTCGTGGCCTCCTCCTCCATCATCGTGAGGCTGTACGTCCCTGAGGGTACCCAGCTGTACCAGGAGCTCGTAGGCTACCTGGCGAGGGCTGGCAGCGTCGTGATCCTCTCCGTTCTCGCACTGGTCATGGTAGACGCCGTGGTGAAGTCGATCAGGCTTGAAAGGAAGACAGAGAGGTTCTTCGTGATGCTCACGTCCCTTATACTGGTCATCCTGGTTATAGACCTAGCAGCCTTAACCAACGAGGTGAAAATGGCGCTAACCGCGGGCCTCGCGCTCGGCGTGGGCCTCCTCATCGGGGTTTTCTCGCTCTGGGCCTTCTTCGGAGACTACCTAGAAGACATCGTCGCATCGCTTAGGACAAAGAGGGCGAAAACCTCCTCCCGTGAACTGGTGGAGCAGGAGATACCGCCTGAATAGCGTGGTTATTCATGGATCCCGGTTTCACCCTGTTCTTGATCTTCATCTTCCCGCTCTACCTGGTCATGATCTACTACCTTGTAATAGCCGTCAAGGCGTACAGGTCCCCCCGAAGGCTAGCCGCGTCGAGGAGTGAAGGTTGCCGTGGGTGCTCGCTGGAGGTGGTCATCCCCATAAAGAACGAGCCGATCGGTGTCGTCGAAAAAGCTCTCAGAAGAAACATGGAGGCTTTCACCTCGGCCAGCTGCATCAGCAGGGTCGTGGTTCTCTCCGACGACGACGCAGAGTACGTAGGCTGTCTAAAAAGGGAGATAGGCGGCAACGGCCTCGTGGAGGTGGTAAGGAGGGAGAACCCGAAGGGGGGCAGGACAGGGGCTCTCGACAGCTTCTTCTCAGCGTCCCGGTCGAGCTACATTCTGGTTCTCGACGCCGACGCGGTCGTGGACAGCTCGACGCTGGAGGCCCTCTGCCGAGAGATCGGTGGAGAGGACGCCTACGTCATCCCGTGGAGGGGCTACGCGTACGAGAAGACCAGGGTGGCGGAGGCGATGGCCTTCTTCACAAACCTCGGCACAGCGCTGCTTTACAAGCTTAGGTGGAGGGCAGGCTTCTTCATCTTCCCCCTAGGCTCGGGGACGGCCTACCGCCGCTCCACCATTCTCGAGGTGGGCGGGTGGGGGGACAATGTGATCCAGGACGACATATTCATGGGGGTTAAGCTGGCCACCACGGGTCACCGCACGGCTCTGCTGGAGAACGGTGAGGTGAAGGTCCTCGTGCCTTCCCGCCTTCACGCCCTCCGCAAGCAGCAGTCAAGGTGGGCGTACGGCACGAGCGAGGTTCTAGCCGGTAGCATCAGGAGGCTTGCCGCGGCGAAGCTGCCGTGGAGCACAAAGCTAGAAATGGTGGCATACATGATGCACCCGCTGCACACGCTACCGACGTTCACCGCCTTCCTGCTCGCGCCCGCGATTGCCCTTGCACAGCCGGTAGGCGTTTCCCTGAGGGCCCAGCTCCTGCTAGTAGCGTCCCTGGTAGTCCCTTTAGTCCTTCTCAGCACGATATACGGGTACCTCATGTACCGGCTGGTCCCTGAAATCTACGAGGGCGGTTTCAAGCAGTACCTGGTGAACTTGGGGAGGTTCGCCGCGATCCTCACAGTGCTCTCCCCTCACTTGTCCGTAAGCGCCGTTAAAGGACTCCTGAGGACCGGCTACAGATGGGAGGTCACGCCGAAGGGAGAAAAAGAGAAGCAGCTGCCAAGGGAAAAAACCCCCCACCTCATCACCGTCTGGGCGCTCATTGGAGCCATCCTGTCGCTCATTGCAAGGAACTTTTACACCTTCGCCATCTCAGCATCCTACCTAATCGCGGCCGTTTACAGCCTGCTAAGGCTGGAGCTTTGAGAGCAGAGCAACTCGCCTCTCACCACTTGATCACTTCTCGATTTCGCCCCGACCAGCCAGCCGCAAGGCAGGTTTACCGTCTTGAGGCCCAGAAGCTCTGGGCGCCTAGCTACTCCCGCGCCGTGAGCGTGCAGAACACTGGACGGCTAAAACTGCATAGCCTTGATTGGCGCCGACCCCCTGAGTTTCACGCAGGGGTGTTTGTATACAATCTTCTGCCGATGCGCTACCGCTCCGTTGCCCTGAAAGCCCCCTCAGGCTGGTAGAGTGCTAAAGGCCCCCAAACGGCTCGGGTGCTCCCACTTCTTCTGCCCAACCGGCTCCCTCTGATTTTCATTATCCTTCTTCGGCTGGGGTAGCCCCATGGGGCGCCGCGTCGCCTACTTGTGGCCTACCTGCGAGGCGTTCGGGAAGGAGCGTAAGGCCTGCTGAGTGGAAACGGTGAAAGCAAAGGCGAGCTTTATCATTGTAGCGATGCAGGTCTACGGTAGGACGATGTACTGTGGCGGAGGCCACATCGCTAAGTAGACTATGCTCGGCACGCTGAGTGGGAGCCTCGAGCTTGACCCCCCGAGTAGCAGGGTGAGCAACCCCGGCTTAGGGGGCGATAGCTCCACTACTGGTGCATCAGGCGGTAGGCCGGCGAGCTCCTTCGTCTTGTTTAAAGCCTCTTCGAGCGTGGTAACGCCGTCGATGAGCCCGGCTTTTAAAGCCTGCTGGGGGCTGTAAGGCCTGCCGGTGAACACCTCGCTGCTCACGTTCCCCCTGCTCTCGAGCACTATGCTCTTGAAGAGCTCGAAGTACTCGTCTATTATCTCCTGCATCACCCGCAGCTCCTCGGGGCTCATGCTCCTGTAGGGCGAGCCGATGTCCTTCAGCTCACCCGACTTGATCGTGTATACTTTAACCCCGAGCTTGTCCAGGAGGCCTTCAGCGGTCAGAACCGAGGTGTACACGCCAACCGAGCCCACGAGGGCCGAGGGGCTGGCGTATATCCTGGTGGAGGGGCAGGCGGCCATGTACGCCCCGCTGGCCATGGTTCCCCTAGCGTAGGAAACGACGACCTTCTTTCTTGCAAGCTCCTTCACGGCTGTGTAGAGGTCGTACGATGCCGAAACCGTGCCGCCAGGGCTGTCGAAGACCAGGATTACAGCCCTGACCGTGGGGTCGCTCTCGGCCTGCCTGATCAGGCTTATGTAGTCCTCAACCCCCGTCGTAGCCCCTAGGATCGAGGAGGCGGAGTAGTCGAGCGCCCCCGTTATAACTATCTTCGCTACGTGGGGGGTGAGGGTGAGCTGCGGCGCCGTGGAGTAGTACAGTGAAAGCGCTACCCCTGCAACCACGACGGCGATTATCAGGAGCAGCGGGAGCCTCCTCTTGAGCTTACCCGGAACCGTATGCTGAGACATGCTTTTAAAGACGCGATGAAGCTATTTTTTCGTTTCGGGTATGGTGAAGCACTACGACGTGATAGTGTTCGGAACAGGATCCGCGATGAACATTGTCTCAGAGCTGATAAACAGGGGCGCGAACCTGCGCTTCGCGGTCATCGAGAACAACATGGTCGGCGGGATCTGCCTGACGAGGGGGTGCATCCCCTCAAAGCTCCTGCTGGAGGTAGCTAGGAACATCAGGAGGATAAGAGAGGCCGAGAAGTTCGGGATAAAGGTCAGCCTCCAGCACGCCGACTTCACCTACACCATGGAGAGGGTGTGGAGGAGGATATACCGGGAAAGCAAGGAGATAGAGCACTCGCTGAAACGCCACCCGCTCATCGACCTTTACCAGACAGACGGGGTTTTCGTGGGGGACTACACCGTCGACGTCGGCGGGCGGGAGATCGAGGGGGAGAAGATCCTCCTTTCCACAGGCTCTAAGCCAGCCATCCCGAAGGTCCCGGGCATAGATTCGGTAGACTTCTACACGAACGACAACTTCTTCCGCGACCTGAGAGAGCTACCCAAGAGAACGGTCGTGGTGGGCACGGGGTACGTCGGCCTGGAGCTGGGCTTCTTCCTGGCGATGATGGGTAGCCAGGTAACGGTTCTCGGCAGGAGGCCCCGCATCCTCCCCGGCGAAGAGCCCGAGGTGTCGGAGCTCCTCCAAAGGGACCTCTCAAGGTACATGGACATAAGGACAAGCCACGAGGTGGTTGAGTTCAGGAAAAACGGTGAGAGGAAGATAGTCGTGGCAGAGAACAAGGTCACGGGGGACAACGTCGAGTTCGAGGCAGACGCTATCCTCATAGCGTCCGGGCGGGCCTCCTACAGCGACGTCACTCGGCCTGAGAAAACCGGGGTTAAGACGGACGAGAAGGGCTGGATCGTCGTCGACGAGTACCTGAGGACCACGAAGGAGGACATATGGGCGTTCGGCGACGCTACCGGGAAGCTTATGTACAAGCACAAGGCTAACTACGAGAGCGTCATCGTCTATTACAACGCGTTCCTCGGCGAGGAGGTCAAAGCAGACTACCACGCGGTCCCCCACGCGGTGTTCACCGAGCCTGAGGTCGCGAGCGTCGGGATGAGGGAGGAGGAGGCTAGGGAGAAGTACGACATCCTCGTGGGCTACGCCACTTACGACGAGACGGCTAAGGGGGAGGCGATGATGGTGAGCGACTACTTCGTGAAGGTCATCCTCGACAAGGACACCCGCAGGATCCTCGGGGCCCACATCGTCGGCCCGGAGGCTTCGATACTGATCCAGGAGATCGTCAACCTGATGTATACCGATGATCAGACAGCTGAGCCGATCTACAGGGGTATGCACATACACCCCGCCCTCTCCGAGGTCGTCGAACGAGCCTTCTTCCACCTACACGAGCCAGAGGAGTGGCACAGGCACGAGCACTGAAGCCCTTTACGGAAACTTCTCCCGGGAGAGAAGAGCAGATAGGTTAAAAAATCTTTAAACCCTTGCCACGTGAAGGTCGATGAAGGGGAGTAAGCTCTACCTCATGCTCGCCGTGCTCTACTCCCTTTACTTCCTCGTGTACATCCACAGGACGGTAACCGGGATTCTGAAGCCCGAGCTAACGCAGATAGCTGGAGCAAGCGGCTTCGACGTCGCCCTGCTCTCCTCGGCGCTCGCCTCCGCATACTTCTACGCCTACTCCGCCATGCAGTTGCCCGCCGGGGTTTTAGCCGACGCCCTTGGGGTCAGGAGGTACGTTGCGATAAGCGCTGGCGTGATGACAGCGGGCGCTCTTCTCTTCGCCATGGCGAACCCCTACCCCATGCTCGCCGGCCGGCTCCTCATCGGAGCGGGCGCGGCGGCTGTCTACGTGTCGATCCAGAGGATCATCGGGGTGTACGCCCCCAGAGATAAGGGAGGCCTGCTCACGGGCCTCGCCTTAGCCGTCGGGAATCTAGGAGCTCTGTTCGCGACCCTGCCGGCCAGGATGCTCCTCGACTCGCTAGGCTTCCCGGCCTTCTTCGCAGCACTCACCGTGGCGTCCGGTGTTCTCTCATTCGTACCGCTCCGCACGATCGGGGATGAAGGCCTCAGTAGCAGAGGTTTTCTCGAAGGCCTGAAGCAGACTATCTCCCAGCTCAAGGTGGTTGCGGCGTCATACCACTCCATAGCCGTAGCGCTCGCTTACACCGGAACGTACTCCGCGGTCCTGGCCTTCCAGTCCTACTGGGCCTACGAGTACATGCAGAGGGGCTTCGGGCTGTCAAAGGGGGAAGCGGCTCAGGCACTGCTCCTCTTAGCCTTAGCGTTCCTCGCAACGGTGCCGATCGTAGGTTACGTGAGCGACTCCGTCCTCAAGAAGAGGAAGCCAATCCTCATAGCAAGCTGCTTCCTCCACAGCGCCGCGTGGCTCGCGGCTGTGCTACTACCATCAACGGGTTCCGTCCTCCTCCTACAACTATACATGCTAATGCTGGGCGGCATCGCCGCCACGCACATAGTCATCTCGCCGATGGCGAGGGAAGCGTACCCCTCAGAGTTCTCCGGGACAACATTCGCTTTCGTCAACATGGTGGGCTTCCTAACCGTCGCCGTCTACCAGAGTCTAGGCGCCATCTTAAATGACCCCCAGCCTGTACTCATAGTATTCAGCGCAGCCTCTCTAATATCCGGAATACTTTCGATCGGAGCGAAAGAGACCCTCTAAAGAAAATTAAAGTTATTTTTAGCAAGGGGATTTACGGGTTTGCAAGGCGCCGTACAAGGTGCCCACTTAAGGCGAACGTAGCGCGGGGATGCGTTTTCAGATGAGTGTTTAGACGTTAATTTTTTGCATGGGGCTGGCCATGCGCTAATTCACGAGGCCATGATGCTTTCACGTACGATTATCTGAGGTTCGAAGCTACTGCTTCCTGTAGCAAACCGATAGCTATATACGCCCCGAAATCAAGCTTTCCTCATGCTAGTTCCGGCCCCACAGCATATTGGCGTCTACTCTATAGGTCTTGGTCCGACAGAGATACTTCTGCTCGTGATTCTCGCCGTCATACTGTTCGCCCCAAGGAAGCTCCCCGAGCTGGCTAAAGCCCTCAGGGAGTCCGCCGACATAATAAGGAGGGAGGCTGGCGGCGGCGAGGGAGCTGGGTCCGAGACCCCGGCGAAGCCCGGAGGGGATGACATGGATAAGGCTCTGAGGGAGATCGCGGAGAAGCTGCAGGCCGAGGAGAAGAAGGAGAAAAAGAAGAGGCGCCTCTTCTAGCCCAGGCTACCGCACACGGGGCAGTCGCTCCTCCTCTGAACCCTTAAGACATCGAAGGACATCCGCGCCCCGTCCACTAGGACGAGCTTTCCTACGGCAGCCTCGCCGTACCCGGTTAGTAGCTTGAGCACCTCTTGGGCCTCGAGCGAGCCAAGAACCCCCACCGTCGGACCCGCTACGGGGAAAGGCCTCTCCTCCGCGGGCTCTGTCGGGAAGATGCAGCGCAGGCAGGGGCCCTCGCCCGGCTTCACAACTGTGAGCTGGCCGTAAAGCCCCATCACCGCGGCGTGGATGAGCGGCTTCCCGAGCTTCACGCACGCCTCGTTCAGGAGGAACCTGGTTCTCCAGTTGTCTAGGCAGTCTACGACGACGTCCGCTTTCCTAGCGATATCGAGCGCGTCCTCAAGGCTCTCTATCCTCCTCGGGAGCACTTCAACCTGAACGCCGGGGTTCAGCTCCCTGAGCTTCTTGGCGGCGCTCTCAACCTTCAGGCGGCCCACGTCTCGGGTCCAGTGCAGGACCTGCCTGTTGAGGTTGATGAGCTCCACTCTCTCGGGGTCCACGAGTATAAGCCTGCCCACGCCCGCTGCGGCCAGGTACATTGCGACGGGCGAGCCCAGACCGCCAAGACCTACGATAGCCACCGCGGCCCGTTTGAGCCTCTCCTGAGCCTCAATACCCCACACCCTTATCTGTCTGTCATACCTTTCTAGCTCCTTCTCTGAGAGCGTCATACAACAGTATCTAAGGCTTTACAGCAATATTAAATTTCAGGGCGCCACGAAGCTATCGATGAAAGCCGTAGCGGTTGTGGGGTTCAAAGGCACGGGCAAAACGACTGTTGCAGAGCTCCTCGTCAGGGGGCTGAAGGCCAGGGGTTTCCGTGTCGCCGCGCTGAAGCACGCGCACAGCGGGATAACCCTTTACGGCGATGACTCGAGCAGGCTTTTCAGGGCTGGGGCAGACGTCTCGGTCGCGCTGGCGGAGGGCGAGGCGGTGGAGTACAGGCGTGGGAAGCTCAGCCTCTGGCAGTATATCTCGTCGCTGAGGGGCTACGACTTCCTGGTAGTCGAGGGATTCAAGTCGGCTTTCCCCGGCTCGCGGATCGTCGTCGCAAGCAGCGTCGATGAGGCCAGGCAGCTCACGAGCCCGCTGGTCATCGCGTACACAGGCAGAATAGCAAAGCAGGTTGCGCAGGCCGATCTGCCAGCGCCCGTCATCGACGCGGAAACCGAGCCCGATAGGCTCGTAGACCTCACCGTGGAGCGATCCATTGAGCCGCTTCCAGCCCTGAACTGCGGCTTCTGCAAGTACGGTAGTTGCATCGCACTAGCGGAGGCCATCGCCCGGGGAGAGGCGACGCACAGGGAGTGCACCGTGCTGGCCAGCCGCGTGAAACTCCTCGTAGACGGGAAGCCCGTCGAGCTCAACCCCTTCGTCCAGGACGTCTTCAGGAATGTAGTGCTGGGGCTCGTTGCCACGCTTAAAGGAGTCGAGCAGAACCCTAAGAGAATCGGGCTGGAGATCACCCTGTAACCCGTTCGCATAACACCCCCTACCCTCGTAGAGGTGAGGGGCTGGAAAACCGAGAACATGCGAGTGAGAGCAAGTATTAAGTTTTTGCACGTGCTAGTAACGCACGGAGATGGAACCAGTATGGTATCCCGGAGTGCCGACTGGCTTAGGCAGGCTCTAAGGGACCTGGAGCACGCTCAGAGATCTCTGGAGGCGGGGGATTACGAGTGGGCTTGCTTCGCTGCCCAGCAAGCCGCGGAGAAGGCGGTTAAAGCCCTCTACCAGAGCCTAGGTATTGAGGTGTGGGGGCATTCTGTGTCACGCCTCCTAGCGAGCCTACCTCGGGAGGTGAGCCCCCCGGAGGAGCTGGTGGATAAGGCGAAAGAGCTTGACCGTCACTACATACCTGCTCGTTACCCTAACTTCCACCCAGAGGGTGCACCGATGGATTACTACTCTAAATCTGATGCGGAGAGGGCTATCAGGTATGCCCGAGAAATCGTTGAGTTCTGCCGGCGTAAGATTGCTCAGGCTTGACTACGGGTGCGTGCTCGAGGCCTTAAAGAGTTACGCAGAGCGGGTGGTCGCTAAGGGAGCCCTGCTTGTGGTACTGGTGGGGTCCCTAGCGAGGGGCGACTACACGGCTTACTCAGACGCCGACGTGTTGGTGGTGCTGGAATCGTCCGATAAGAAGCCGCACGAGAGGATACCAGACTTCCTTGATCCAACTCTCCCAGTGGACGTTGACCCCTTTGTCTACACTCTCGACGAGATCACGAGGCTCGCCTACGAGGGAAGCCGCATAGTCCAGGAAGCTGTGGAGAGAGGGGTCTTACTGGCAGGCAGCGAGAGCGTCTTCGCGCGGATAAAGGATGCGTTCTGTGCGAGGCGGAACCTATGCACCAACTCGTAGCAGCGCTCATGTTCCACCCTTGATGGATTCCAGACAATTCTCCGAATTACCCAGACGTTTCAGGCTATCTCGATAACTCTCCTCGCATTCCTGAAGTACCTTTCAGCCTCTTCCCTGCTCACTATGTGTAGCTCCACGGGCGCGTCCCACGGGAGCTGGTACAGGTCTATCGCCCTCTCAAGGATGTCGACGAGGAGCCTCTTCTTCGTCTCCATATCTACTCTGTCTAACACTACGAGGATATCAACGTCGCTGTATATGGTCGGGGTGCCCTCGGCAACGCTCCCGATTACAAACACTTTAGCCCCCGGAGCCAGGTCCCCAACAGCCCTAGCCACCTTCTCGGCGTACTCCCTCCACCTCCTCAAGTGGTTAAAGTGGTACCTGACCCAGCTCAACTTCTCTGCATGCTCACTGCTCACCGAGAGCACCCAACTCTGTTCAGTGGATATCAGTGATTAGGAAAATATGTGTGTCGGGTTGCTACCGGTGGCGCTTAGTAGCTGATTCCCAGTTGTGGCAGGGCAAAAGTCAAAAGTAGCCCCGTTAGGAAGTAATGGGGGTCTTAAGAGTGGTTGCAACGACTCTTGTGGGCAGTTTCCCGCTGGAGTACTCTGAAGCCAACATCCGGAGGGCCCTGGAGGACCAGGTTGATCTCGGCGTGACGCTCCCCGTCCTGCCCCAGCTGAGGGACTTCGTCTACATGTTCATCGAGCCTATGGTGAGGGATGGGGTTGTGGTGCAGGAGGGCTTGGGGTTCCGCCTCAAGGGGGATGTCGCTGAGGTCGAGCCCGAGCCCCCGGAGGATCTTCTCATAGCTGCAGACATCGCGCGCGAGCTGGGTGTGAGGTTCCGCGTCCCGGTTACGGGGCCGTTCACGATCGCCTCCAAGGTCTCTCTGCCTAGGGGGAGAGTGGGTGACATATCTTCTTCTCTTCTCACAGACGAGGAGCTGCGCAGCAGGGTCGCGGAGTACTTGAGCGAGGTCGCGTCCAGGCTTCACAGGGAGGTCAGGGGGGAGGTGTACTGCGTGGATGAGCCAGTGCTGTCGGTGGTTGTGGGTGCAAGGAGCTTGATGTACGGCTTGACCCCCGAGGAAGTCGCCTCCACCCTCGACAGTGTCCTAGGCAGGCTTGGGGGAGCGCACAGGGGTGTTCACGTCTGCGGCAAGCTACCCCCGCTCCTCAAGAGCATTCTTTTAAGGCTCCAGAACGCCGACTTCCTCGACCACGAGCACAGCGACTTCCCGGCGAACAGAACTTACTACGCCCGGGAGGAGCTGGTCAGCCACTCCAAGAAGCTCGCCTACGGCGTTGTCTCACCAATCAAGCCGGTCGTCGAGAAAGAGGAGGAGGTACTCGCGCTGGCCCGGGATGCCGCGGAGAGGTACGGTGACGCCCTGCTTTTCCTGAAGCCCGACTGCGGCTTCGGCGGCTTAAAGGGCTTCCTCGGTGGCCGGGAGTACGAGGAGATCGTTTTGAAGAAGATAAAAGTCCTCGTGAGCGTTGCCAGCAAGGTGGAGTAATGGAGCTGATGAGGCTAGGGAAACCCGAGGTCTGCACCATAATCCGCAGGCTCAACAGGTTCGTCGTAGAGGTAGAGGTCGGCGGGGAGGCCAGGCTGGCGCGTATAACCAACACGGGCCGCCTCCTCGAGTACCTTGTACGGGGCAGAAACGGGTACTGCCTCCCGAACAGGGGGAAGACAAGCCACCGCCTGATAGCCGTGGAGGACGTGGAGGGGGCGGCCTTGATCGACACAGACTTGCAGATGAGGAGCTTCGAGGAGGCTTTGGGGAAAGGCGCTCTCCGCTGGGCTCCCTGCATCATCGCTTCGAGGAACCCCAGCGTGGGGGCATCGAGGCTCGACTACCTTCTGAGGTGCGGGGAGGAGCTCAAGTACGTGGAGCTCAAGAGCGCAGTTTTAAGGGAGAATGGGTACGCGATGTACCCCGACTGCCCCACCGCGAGGGGGCGGAGGCACGTCGCCGAGCTCATCAAGATAGCCGAGGCGGGTGGCAGAGCGATGATAGTCTTCGTCGCAGCCCTCCCCCGGGTGCGGGCCTTCAAGCCCTACGTCCAGGGGGATCCGGAGCTGGCTGTGCTCCTGAGAAAGGCTGCTGAGCGCGGCGTCGAGGTCAGGGCTTTCTCCGTTCACTACGACCCAGCCGAGTCCGCCGTGCTGCTGGATAGGGAGGAGCTTGAGGTAGCCCTCTAGGCTTCGCCCGAGATCACCCTCCTTATGAGCGCGACGTACTCCCTCTTCGCCTCCTCCATGTACTCCCGGCTCAGGACGCCGTGCGGGGTTGGTGTCTCGAAGATCCTCTTTGGGAACTCTACTTCCTCGGGCTTGAAGCCTTCCCTGATCTTGAGCCTGTACTTCTCACCGTATATCCTCTTGCCGAGCTTGAGGAGGTCGTCTGCTGTGAGCTCGAAGCCTAGGGGTCTGAGCGCCTCCGCTGCATTCTCGGGCTTGTAGATCTCGCGGGCGAAGAAGCACACGACGAGGCTCGACAGCACCTGGCGCCATGACTCCTCCTCGTAGAGCCTCTCGACGACCTCGCGAGGGGTTGGGGTCTTACCGATCGTCTTCTGATCCAGGGAGTAGCCTGCGCTGTCGAGGTGGCTGTGCCTGGCGCCGAAGGCGAACGTGAGGTGCGCGGCGGGGCCGGTGTGGTACCCGGGCATCTCGTTACCCGAGAAGCTCAAGGCGAACTCCCTCCCCCCGAAGCGCTCCGCGGCGTACTTCACGCCCCTGGCCATAGCCCTGTAGAGCTCGGTTGGCTGCTCAACTATCCTCTTAACGGCCTCGATATAGGCGTCGTACCTGCCCCAGTCGAGCTCGACGCCGTCGAGGTCCTCTTTGGAGATTATGCCCCTCTTGTAGGCCTCAGTGGCCCAGGCCAGCACGACTCCAGTGGTCATGGCGTCCAGCCCATAGGCCTCGACTACGTCGATGAGCTTCAGCATGCCCTCGGGCTCCCGCGCCCCCAGCATTGAGCCGAGAGCGTAGATCGGCTCGTAGTCGTAGCCCACGAAGGTCGTCTTGTAGAAGTAGGGCTCCTCCTCGTAGGGCTCCCTCAGGACCGCGAGGTGGATGCAGGCGACAGGGCAGTGGGCGCAAGAGACCCTTCTACCGAGGTACCTCTCGGCGAGGTACTCGCCAGAAATCTTCTCAGCGGTCTCGAGGAACGCTTGCTGCAGGTTAAGCGAGGGCAGGGCACTCAGCTCGTTCAGCTGTAGAACGTTCACAGGCGTGCCGATCTCGTGGTACTTCTTCATGAGGGGGCTCTCGACGATCAGCTTGAACAGCTTGTCGTAGACCTCCCTGTACGCCTTCCTGTCAGCCACAGGGATAGAGGACTTGCCCGTAACGACCAGCGCTTTAAGCCTCTTGCTGCCGAAGACAGCGCCGAGGCCGAGTCTGCCGAAGTGCCTGTAGGTTTCCGTGATCACGCTGGCGTAGCTGACCATCCTCTCCCCCGCCTTGCCGATCCTCATTATCGTCCTCAGCCCTGAACCGGGCTCGACCTCGCGTATGATCCTTCCGACAGTGTGGCTGCTCGTCATCCCCCAGAGGGCGCGCGCGTCCCTAAAGAGCACCCTGTCCCCCTGCACGGAGACCCAAACGGGCAGGTCGCTTGCACCCTTGACCACTATCGCCCCGTATCCCGCTAAGCGTATAGCGACGGCGCTCCTCCCCCCGGCGTGGCTCTCGCCCAGGTTGCCGGTGTGAGGGCTCTTGAACAGCGCCACGGTTTTCGAGGCAGTTGGGTAGAGCCCGTTGAGCGGGCCAACGGCGAAGACTATCACATTCTCCGGCCCCAGTGGGTCGGCGTTTCTGGGGAGCTCCTCCTCGAGGAGCTTCACCGCTACACCGACGCCGCCCAGGAACTCCTCGAAGAGCTCCGACCTGTCTTCAACCCAGTACTTCTTGTTCGTCAAGTCGATGTACAGGACCCTACCCAGCGAGCCCAGCGTAGCCATCCTACTTCACCTCGAGAGTGCGAGCACACCGTAGGGGCAGTAGCTTGTGCAGTAGCCGCAGTGGACGCATATTATAGGCTTGTTGCTCTCGTAGTCCCACATGACAGCCCCGATGGGGCAGGCCCTCGCGCAGTTCCCGCAACCGATGCACCTCGCAGGGTTGAGGATAACGCCCCCTCCCTTACGCTTAACCAGAGCACCTGTCGGGCACGCGGCGGCGCAGGAAGGCTCCTCGCAACCCCGGCAGACGACGACCTTAAAGCCTCTCTCCACGCCGCCTATGCTCGCGACGTGTATAGCGGACTTCGCCAAACCCCCTTCGCTGAAGCGCCTGGAGCAGGCGAACATGCACGACATGCACCCAACGCACTTGTCAACATCCTGGACGACAAGCCTTGCCACGCTAAATCGAATGTTTTTCCAAATAAAATACCTTCTTACGTAAGAACAGATAAGAACGAGGTTTTTATACAAGCCCGTGGTATTAAACATGTTATGAGTGACCTTCACTTGAAGCAGTTTCTCGTCGAGCTCGAACCCCTCTCCCACAACCAGACGGTCTCCGTCGCCGCCGACAGGATGTGGCGCTACGAAACCCCCGTTGTCCCGGTCGTCGACGATGAAGGTAAGTACGCTGGGATCGTCTCGATATTCTCTATCCTCCGGACGCGCGTTCATGGCGAGACGAAGCTGAAGACGGTCGCCGAGAAAGCCCCCACCGTAACCCTCCAATCAGACCCCGTGCAGGTGGCAAGGCTCCTCACGAAGACGGGGCTCCCAGGCCTGGCGGTGACCGAGGACGACAGGGTTGTGGGAGTCATCTCGGCCAGGCGCGTCATATACTCGCTAAACCTTGCACCCCGCGTCCCCGCGAAGCACTTCGCGTATCCCCTTGAGCCCCTGAAGGCGGATGAAAGCATAGAGAAAGCCAGGAAGGTGATGGCGGAGGTGGGGCTCAGGCTCGCACCCGTCGCCTACGAGGAGAAGCTCGCCGGAGTCGTGAGGGTATACGACCTTGTAAACCTCATCTACAACACCCCTCTCCGCAGAGACAGGCTCGGGGAGGTCAAGGGCGACGTCGAGTACTTCCTCTCGCAGCCGGTCTCGAAGATCATGCTGCCAGCCACCAGGGTCCTGCAGGTGGATCACGTTCCAAGCAGGGAAGACATCGCCGAAGGCGCCGTCGTGGTCGACTCGAATCAGAGAGTCGTGGGAGTCATCTCACCGTACCTCTTCCTGCGCAGGCTCCTACCCAAAGTCGAGGAGGCGAAGCTCCCCGTGAGGGTAGAGGGGGTTGAGGAGCTGGACTTCATCGAGCAGAACCTCGTGCTCAGGAAAGCGCTCGAGACTGCGAGGAGCGTCGCCGAGAGGGCCAACCTCCTCAGCCTCGACGTCGTGGTCAAGCCAAGGGAGAAGGCCGGCGACCGGCGCAGATTCGACGTGCAGGTGTCGATCAAGCTGGACAAGGGCGTGCACTCCGCGTCCTCATCCGGCTGGGACGCCGTACAGGCAGTTTACGACGCTCTCGAGGCCACCTACAAGAGCTTCGCGAAGACAAAGGACAAGAAAAGAGAACGCCGCATAAACCTCGCTAGGCTTAGGAAACTGTCGTAAATTAGGAATTCTCTCAGGTTGAGACGGAAAATTGAAGTAACGAAACGATACATTTGTTAATGCGAAAACGATTGAGAGGTAGGGAATAAATTCATGTTAAATAGAGGAGTTGAGATTTGCGTAGCTGGTATTTCTGCTGGGGAGGCGGAAAAAGGCTTGCTCCTAAGCCTTTTCGAGAAGCTTGACGAGCTAGGGATTAGCGTGAGAAAAGTGCTGGCGGTGTTTTCACCTAAAGGAACAACTGCGGTCAAGCTCCCCCTTAACGAGTTAACACGTGTTGACGCAGCGGGTATGTGTGGCAAGATGGGGATGAAGCCCGTAGGCTCCTCGGTTTCTTGCACAGCGTAGTGGAGACCTTTATGTTGATCAAAGGGTTAGCTCAGCAACTTCCTAGGTGGATGTTGGAGGGATTCGCCACGTACGCTGCGGTTCAAGCCCTCAGGTTGCACGATGAAGCGCTGGCCAAGAGGGCTGAGGAGGCGCTCCTCGCCACGCCGCCTGTCAGCAGAGAGGAGCTTGAGAAGTGGAGCGCTGAGTCGCATTTTCAGGTTATCCAAGTGGGTAGCACGCCGGAGCTTTCGCAGCAGCTGGCAAGCGTGATGCCAGTATTGGTGTCTCACCTGCTGGGTGGGGACGAAAAGTACTATGCATCTGCCTATGTCTACGTGAAAGAGCTCGCGCAACAATGCAGCGGTAATCTCCTCGATCTGCTAACGTGCCTGAGGAGGGAGGTGAATGCATAGCATTCCCAGTAAACCGTCGGTCAGCGCCGAGTCTCTGTCGAAGTACTCGCTGAGAGGGCTAACGTTTCACGCTGAGGCGCCGGGCGCCCTGCTGGTTCTCGGGCCGAACGGCTCTGGCAAAACCACCCTGCTGAGGCTCATCGCGGGAGTCCTGAAGCCGGAGAGAGGTCGCGTGCGCGTGATGAGGGCAGACCCGTTCCGCGACCACTGGGTCAGGGGCTTCGTGTCCTTCGCCGCCGAGATGCCGCAGGCCGATGCCTTGGAGACGCCTGCGGAGTACCTTCGCTTCTACGCCGCTACGAGCCCGAGGGAGGTTCGAGGCAGCGTCGAGGATGCTGCCGCGCAGCTCGGGCTCAGAGACCTACTCCGGAAGAGACTCCACGAGCTGAGCGCGGGACAGCGGAAGAGAGTCGAGCTCGCAAAGCTTCTCGTCAGGAGAGCCCCGGTAATGCTCGCCGACGAGCCAACCATGGCACTCGACGCTGAGTACAGGGACAAGGTCTTGAGGTTGCTAAAAAATCTCTCCGAGGAGAGTCTCCTCATAGTTGCCACGCACGACACAGGCTTGGTCAGCGAGCTGGGCGGGGCGGTCTTAACACTGGGCGGTCAGGTTAAACAGGGAGCCGGGGCCGAAGGGCAAGCGTTTTGCGCTGAAGTCAAAGCGGTCGCCGATGGGGCGACCCTCGCGAGGCTGAGGGAGCTTGCTGTGGAGGGCGTGAGGGTGGAGATGGAGGTAGACGTGGAGAGGTTGCTATCACTGCTGGGCGTTGACATCAGGGGGGTATACACGGCCGTCGTAGCCAGAGCACCGGAGGGGCTCCCAGCGGGGGCTCGGGTGATCCACCACGAGGGCCCTGTGCCGGTTAAGGTCAAGGCCTGTGCAGACCAGCCGGGGAGGTTGATCTCCTTTCTTGCAAGGGTGGCGGCGCGGGCCCAGATTGAGGACGTAAGGGTGGGGCGGTAAGAGTGAACTCCGCTCGCTTGTTCACCTCTGTGTACGCCCACACGCTGACCAGGCTCCTGAAGCGTAGGAGCGAGGTTATAGCGGCGCCGACCCTCTCGGTGATCCTTGAGTTCGCGCTACTCCCCTATGGCCTGATGCTCTACGGCGGGGCACTGCAGTTCCATGTTGTCGTCGTCACAGCCCTCGTGGCGACCTCTACTCTGAGCGCGGCCCTCGCAGCGGCAGTTCTCCACGTGGTCGAGTTGCGCCTAGGCCTCCTCGACCAGATCCTCCAGGTTCCGCTTCCGCGCCACATTGTCCTAATCGCGAGGGCGCTAGCGGCGGTGACCGCGGCGCTCCCACCTGCCGTTCTCTCCGTACTCCTGTCCTGGGCCTACGTCCCCGTGACGGTCACCTTTGTCGCGGTCTCGCTTGTGGCGTCTATACTGGCCGGTTTAAGCCTCGTCGGGCTTGCCTCCCTTGTTGGATCTCTCTCCAAGGACATATCGAAGGCCTCTTTCGCGGTGTCCCTGGCCTCTTCGGCGCTCACGCTGCTCAGCCCCGTGTACTTCCCCCTCTCCGTCCTACCCCGTTGGCTCGCTGTGCTTTTGCTTTTCAACCCTTTAACGCCTGCGATCGAGCTGGCCCGCTCGGTGGTGCTAAGCGGTGCGCTGGACGTTACCAGCGCTGTTGCTCTGCCCGCGTCGAGCGTAGTGTGGCTTACCGCTGGCACCGTGGCCTTAAAGCGCAGGATAGAGGAAGCCTAGCGCGCAGCGCGAAACCGATAAAGCTCTGAGAGTTGAGTTAGGGGCTTGAGTAGGTGATGGTTGGGATTTTCCGCGACCGGGTCCACGCGGGCGGGTTGCTCGCTGAAAAGCTGAGCGGATCTGTCGACCCTCACGCGAGCGTCGTCCTCGGAATACCGAGGGGAGGAGTAATCACCGCTAGGAGCGTGGCCGAGAGGCTGGGCGCGCCGCTGAGTGTCATTGTTTCGCGCAAGCTGAGAGCGCCGTACAACCCCGAGCTCGGCATCGGGGCTGTGAGCGAGCACGACGCTGTCTACGTGAACTGGGAGCTCGTGCGGGAGCTGGGTGTGAGCGACGAGTACCTCAATGGGGAGATAGAGCGGCAGAAGAGGAGGGTTCAGGAGTACGTGGCGAGGTTCAGGGGCGGCGCCCCTCTGGAGCTGAGAGGTTTGACGGCAGTTATCGTGGATGACGGCGTCGCGACGGGTGCTACCGTCATCGCGGCGGCGATGGCCGCGAGAAACGCCGGTGCCGCTAGAGTTGTTGTCGCAACGCCTGTGATCGCCGAGGATGTCGTGGGCCTAGTGGCGAGGCACTGCGACGAGGCTGTCTGGGTTTTGAGGCCCGCTGTGCTGTGGGCGGTGGGCATGTACTACGAGGACTTCAGCGAGGTGAGTGACGACGACGTCCTGCGCGCCCTCCGCGGCTCCGCCGTCAGTTGAGCCGGGGCAGGCTTAGCCTCTGACGACTTTGAACCCCGCGGCCTTCCTGAGCCTGTTCATCACGGTGAGGCCGAGGCCCCTCTCCTCGAAGCCCTCGGCGACAATGAAGTCAACACCCTCGCGGTCCAAATCCCTGAGCGCGGCAAACAGTTTCCTGGCGACAATAAACATGTTGCTGCGGGGGCCGAGGCTTCTCACAACCCCCACCCCTTCGTAGAAGCTCGCCGTCTCGTCGCTGCAGAGCACGCCGACTCTCAGCCCGCTCGCCTTCTTGCTGAGAGCTATCTCCCTCACTACCCGGACGAGCCTCGATAGCTCAGAGTAGTCTTCAAGCTCCACAACTACCATTTCCGCCCTTGGGGCGTAGTGTCGGTACCTGGTTCCCGGAGCCAGAGCTCTGTCCGCCTCGCCTAGCCCCCTGGCGAAAGGCGGGATAACCAGCTTCACACCGGCTACCCTCTCGATGTCCTCTACGGGCAGAGCTCCCGGACGCAGCAGGACTGGGGGGTTCTGCGTTACGTCGACGATCGTCGACTCCACGCCGTGCAAAGTGTCCCCCGAGTCTATGATCGCCTCGATCTCGCCCTTGAAGTCTTCAAGCACGTGCTCAGCGCGGGTGGGGGAAGGCCTTCCGGATTTGTTGGCGCTTGGGGCCGCTACCGGCTCGCCAACCTCTTCAATGAGCGACAAGGCCACGGGGTGCGCGGGCACGCGTACGGCAACCTTGGGTAAACCAGCTGTGACCTCGTCCAGGACGCTTTCACTTCTGTGAAGTATGAGCGTGAGAGGCCCCGGCCACAACCTCTCAGCGAGCCTGTAGGCCACCTCCGGGATCTCTCGCGCCACGCTGGGTAGCCAGTCGGGGGAGGCAAGGTGCAGGATTAGTGGGTTGTCCGGGGGCCTCCCTTTGACCCTGAAGATCCTCAGCACGGCATCCCGCCTGCTGGCGACAGCCCCAAGGCCGTAGACGGTCTCGGTTGGGAAAGCCACAAGCCCCCCTTCCTTGAGGATAGCGGCCGCTACCCTGACGAGGTCCCTCTCTGGTTTAAGGGGGTTTATCCTGAGGATCAGCGTCTCAGCACCCAAAGCGGGTCTCGGAGTTGGAACCGACATGTTTTTATATAGTTTTAACTGGTGGGAAAACGCAATCTGCACCCCTTTGAACCCCGTGGGAAGATTTCGTCAATTAACGTATTTTAAAAAAGCAATTGTTATATACTAGAAAAGCGAAGATGCTCCGATGCATCCCATATTAAGTGAAATATTGAACGCGGTACTACTACTAGCGTGGGTTCTCTTCGTGGTAATCGTCATAGCGCGTGTAACCTACAACTACTTCGCCAAGCGCGAAACCCACAAGGTCGCGATATACTATGCCAGGAAGGTCATACACATACTGGCCGGCGGCCTTGTGGCCCTCCTGATCGCCTTATACCCCCTCTTCGAGACCCCACTAGTGCCCTTCGTAATGGGGCTACTCCTAGCTGTTTTCACGTACATTCCCCACAAAACAGGTAAGCTGATGTACTGGTTCCAGGACCCCGACAACATCTACGAGGTCGACTTCTGCATAATGTGGGCCATATTCATAACGCTCGGCTGGTTCGCGGGGAAGCAGCTCGGCTACAACAGCCCCTTCCTCTTCGGCGCTCTACCGCTCCTCTTCATGGCTGTAGGCGACGGGGTGACGGGCATCGTGAGGAACGCGCTCTTCAAAAGGAGGGTCAAGCACTGGAGCGGGAACCTAGCGATGTTCATAGTAAGCGCGGCGATGGCGCTAGCCCTAAACTTCGGCCCCTCGGGCGTCCTATCTGCGCTCGCCGCCAGCTTGGTGGAGCGAGTCGAGTACCTGGGTGGCTTAAGGCTGGATGATAACACTACGGTTCCGATTGTCTCGTTCACGACACTCTACGTGCTACAGTTAATGGGAATTTTCTAACGCTCCTGCCCGTCGAAGCCGTGTTTTTCTCGCTTTCCCCATCTTCAAATGCTAGTGAACCCATACCTTAAGTCACTCTGAATAAAAAGTTCGAAAAGTAAACCAAAAGGTTTATTAGCGCCCATTACAGTTTAGGAACGCTAAGGTGAAAAGTATGGCTGAAGGGAGGATACCGCTCCTAGGAGAAAAAATCCCAACGATGGAGATTAAAACCACACACGGCGTCTTTAAATTCCCGGACGACTTCAAAGGAAAGTGGGTTGTCCTATTCTCGCACCCCGCCGACTTCACCCCTGTCTGCACGACAGAGTTCGTGGCTTTCCAGAAGAGGTGGGACGAGTTCCAGAAGCTGAACGTCCAGCTCATCGGGCTGAGCATCGACCAGGTGTTCAGCCACATCAAGTGGGTGGAGTGGATCAGGGAGAAGCTCGGCGTCGAGATCAAGTTCCCCATAATTGCGGACGACACGGGTGAAATAGCGAAGAAGCTCGGGATGATCCACCCAAGCAAGGGCACGAACACGGTGCGCGCAGTCTTCATCATCGACCCCAACGGCGTCCTGAGGGCAATGCTCTACTACCCGCAGGAGCTCGGAAGGAACATGGACGAGATCCTTAGGATGATCAAGGGCCTCCAAACGTCTGACAAGTACGGAGTCGCTATACCCGCGAACTGGCCTAACAACGAGCTAGTAGGTGACCACGTTATCATCAATCCTGCGGCGGACGAGAAGACAGCGAAGGAGAGGCTCGAGAAGGCTGCTAAAAAGGAGATCGAGTGCTTCGACTGGTGGTTCTGTCACAAAAAAATTTAAAAATTAAATCCTGAATTTTTTTATTTTTACGTAACGTTTTTGCTTTCATAATTATCTACAGGAGGGTTATATACCCGTAAAGCTAGCTGTTACTGTGCCTGAGTTTCTAGACCTGTTGCTTGATGAGGTTAAGCGCAACCGGGAAGAGCTGGCAAAGATTGCGGGAGGCTCCAGCACCACAGCGGAGTGGTACAGGGAGCTTGTCCAGAGGAAGTGGAACCGCTTCCCCGAGCGAGACCTGGAGAGCCGGGCTGTTTACGCCGTCGATAGCAGTAGCGGCACGGTGGAGTTGGCTGGTGGAGGGGTTCTTGTCGTGGCGCGCTCGATAGCCCTCGGAATAGGAGGGTTGCAGAAGAGGCGCTTGCGCCTGGAGGCTTTCTACCCTAAGGATCTGAGAGACTACGAGGACTACTTGCGGCTTCTGCGCGAGCACCTTGAGCACGAGGTGGCGCTTGACGCCCTCGAGACGGATCCTGAGTTCATACTCGTGGACGGCTCGCTGTATGGCAGGATGATACACGTGCTGAAGGAGGTTGAAATACAGGATAGGGAGGACTTCATGTTCGACTACGTTGAAGCCTACAGCGACTTCCTCAGCGCTGCTCTCAGGAAGGGCGCGGTTGTCGTGGGCGTCAGCAAGGATTCGAGGTCGACTCTTTTCAAGGAAGAGGTTCTCAAGGAGCAGGTTTTGCGCATTGCCCGTGAGCACGGTCTTGACACTCAAGACATCCTCAAGCTGTGGTCTGGGCTTAGGCGGAGGCCCCGCGAGATAGTAGAGGAGGTGAGAAGGAAGACCAGCTCCGGAGTGTATCCCGCAGAGCTCTACAAGTTTTTCGAGGAGGCCAGGTCCCCTGTCCCCGACTCGAAGATCCTGTACCACCTGAACCTGGGGAGTGGGTACACGATGCCCCTCCTCCTCAAGCTGTCAAGGGTCCTGGCAGGCCAGCTTGACCTCGTGCTCGACGACGGCTCGGTTGACCATGTGGAGAGGCTGTCGAGGGTCTTCCAGAAGACGCGTGGCAGGATTGGCTCTAGGTTTGAGGATAGGGCTAGGGATCTCATCTCGAGGCTTCGAAACTACCCCCCTGTTGCCATGTTTTACGTAGTATTCGAGAGCGGGGAGGACCCTGTGCGCGTGGATGTCGTGGCGCGAGACATTAGCGCACTTAGCGGGGCTAACGGGCTTCAGGGAGATGCGGGCCGCTTCATGGATGATAAGCCTGAGAGCCTGCTGAGAGTCATCGCCCTGCTGAGGGGGATGTACGCGGGGATCAGGGGCTACAATGTTCTTCTGCTTGAGGCTGACCGGAGGGTTAAAATCTCAGACTCCACACTTGAGACTTACCGTGGGGTTCTGATGCGGGAGCTCGGCTTGTTCTTCCTCTTGTCGAGGGGTGAGAGGCGTGTACACTACCCTTGAACCGATCGGGAGGATCGTCGAGGAGGCTACACCGGAGAGCTTCGTGTTCGTCACGACCAAGGAAGGGCACCCGCAGAAGTTCGAGTACGTCGTGGTGAAGTCTAAGGAGATGTTCGGAGGCCGGTTGCAGGAGGTCAGCGTTCTGGCTCAAGTAGTCGGAGTAGTGTCGAGGAGCAGTGCCTTCACGTCGAAGCTGGACCTAGCGACGCTCGAGCGAGTGTACAGCGCAGGGGTGGATGACTCGAACATACTGTGCATGGCTAGAACGCTGGGCTTCCTAGCCGAGGAGAACGGCAGGAAAGTTGTGCTGATGCCGAGGCGCGCTCTATTCCCGGGCAACCCGGTTTACCTGGCGCCGGACGAGCTCGTGAGGGACTTCTTCTCGTATGACCCTGACGAAGGGTTGCACATCGGGAGTCTCGTCTCAAGACCGTCTGTGCCCGTTTACCTGAGCCTCAACGGCTTCAGGCGGCACGTAGCGGTCATAGCTCAGACCGGCGCAGGAAAGTCGTACACAGTCGGCGTCATCCTCGAAGAACTCCTGAGGCTGGGGGGCACAGCGGTGGTGATCGACCCGCACGCGGACTACGTTTTCCTAAGCCGCACGAGGGACATGAGGAGGCACGAGTTTTCAAACAGGATCCAGATCTTCAGAAACCCCAACAGCACGGGGAGGTACTCCCCGGATCAGCTGGACAACGTTCACGAGCTCATCTTCAAGCTCTCGGAACTGGACGGCGACGAGGTGGCGGCCATAGCGGGCATACCCGAGAGCTGGGCGAACGTGAGGAGCGCTATAAGAGAGGCGGTGAGGGCGCTCAGGGAGGAGAAGAAAAACGCGTACGGGGTCAACGACCTCCTCGCAAAGCTCGACGAGATGGCGAGGTCCTCGGAGAAGAAGAAGAGGGAGGCGGCGAGCAGAGCGTACAACCACCTGCGCAGTCTTGTCAAACTCCGCGTGTTCGGGGACAGAACGACGCCGCTAAAGGACGAGATTCTGAGACCCGGCCACGTCTCTATTCTCGATCTTTCAGGCTTGAACGACGCGAGCCAGGACTACATCGTAAGCAGGGTTCTGGAGGGACTGTTTAACCTGAGGGCTACCGGCCAGTTCCCGTACCCTGTATTCGTGGTGATTGAGGAGGCGCATAGGTTTGTCCCCAGTAAGGCAGCGAAGAGGAGAACGATGTCCGCGGAGATCATTAACACGATCGCCGCCGAGGGGAGGAAGTTCGGCGTCTTCCTAATACTCGTGACGCAGAGGCCCAGCAAGATAGACGCCGACACGCTCAGCCAGTGCAACAGCCAGATAATTCTGAGGATAACGAACCCGCTGGACCAGAGAGCTGTAGCGGAGTCGAGCGAGAGGCTGGGGGAGGAGCTCATGCGGGACCTGCCGGGGCTCAACGTCGGCGAGGCTGTGATCGTGGGTGAGCTTACTCGTATACCTGTTATCGTCAAGGTGCGCGAGAGGATGACGAGGGAGGGTGGGGCAGACATAGACCTTGTAGAGGAGTTGCGTAAGACCCGAGAGGACCTGAACCTGACGGCGCCGAGGCTTCCTCCACCTATCCGTGGGGGGTTCGCGGAGGTGTGAGCATGATAAGAATAGTGCATACGGCCGACAACCACCTAGATCCTAAGATCGGCATCATGGGCCCAAAGGCGCAGGAAAGGAGGCTCGACTTCTACAAGTCCTTCTTGCGGGTCGTCGACTTCGCCCTGAGCGTGAAGCCTCACGTTCTCCTGATCACGGGCGACCTTTTCGACTCGGTTAACCCTAGAAACCCCATACGCACGCGGGTTCTGCAGGCCTTGAGGAGGCTTAGCGGCGAGGGCATCAGGATTTTCGCGATAGGGGGGAACCACGACATGCCGCGCTCGCAGGAGGAAGGCATGTCCCCCCTCAGCGAGCTCGAAGCCGCGGGCTACGTGACGTTCTTCTCGGACACCGTCGAGTTCGGAGTGGAGCACCTCAGCGTCGAGGGCTTCGACGTTGCCGTGGCGGGCATATCTTACGATCACACTATCGAAGCGACGGAGAACCCCCTCCGCTACCGCAACCTCAGGATTCCTGTCGAGGGAGACGTTAACATAGCCATGCTGCACTACAACTTCGCGGGCTTTAAGATACCGAAAAGCTGGTCTGCCCCGACTATAGCACCCGAGGATGTGCCCGAGGGGCTCCACTACCTAGCTCTGGGCCACATACACGCCCACTTCTACACAACAGTTAGAAACGCCTTCGTCGTCTACCCCGGGAGCACCGAAAGGAGGAGCTTCAACGAGGAGGCCGACGAGAAGAAGGGCTTCGTATACGCGGAGCTCAACCCTAGGTCAGGGGCATCGCTGAGCTTCGAAGAGGTCCCCACGCGCAGGATGAAAACAGTCTACGTCGAGCTCGAAGAGAGCGTTGAGAACCCCGTCGCGCGCGTGGTCAGCTCGACCCCTCCACCCGACCCGCAGATGATCATCCGGATTGTGGTTTCGGGTAGAATCCCCCTCGAGAAACTCTCGAGGTACAGTAGGGCGGAGATACTGAAGAGGCTTGAAGACCGCTTTTTCCTGGTCACGATCGACGACTCAGACCTGAAGTGCATCATTAAAGAGGTGCGCGTGTCCCTCGACGCAACGTCTCCAATAGAATCCTTCAGGCGCTACATGGAGGAGGCCATTAAGCAGTCCTCGGGTTACGAGGCGGAGATTGTGAAGAAGGCCCTCAGCAGGGGGTTGGAGGTCCTGCAGGAGGTGGGAGCGTGGTAGTCATCAGGAGCATCAGGGCGGTCAACTTCAGGAGGCTCAGCATACCCGACCCCCTACCCCTAGACAGGGGATTCATAATTATCAGGGGGCCCAACGAGGCAGGGAAATCCACGCTCATCGAAGCAATACTCTTCGGGATCTACGGCGACCACCAGGCAATAGGCGCTATCAGGGGCAACCCTCAGAGAGGCTACGCGGAAGTCGTGAACCACAGGTCTCGAAGAGCGCTGGTCGAGGTCGAGTTCGAGGTTGAGGGAAAGAGGTTCAGGGTGGCTCGCGAGCTCGAAAGGGATGGGGACTCGATCAGGCAGGTGAGCGCCAAGCTGATCGAGATCACGGGTGGCGGAGAGAGGCTGATCGCGACGGGGGTTAAGGCGGTGAACGAGGAGGTCCAGCGCATTATCCGCGTCTCGTGGCGTGAGATGCTGTCGACGAACATCGTGGCACAGAAGGACCTCGAGAGAATAATCGAGATGAACAAGGGTGACCGCGAGAAGATAATCAACCTGATGATGGGGCTTGAGAGCTACAACAAGGCCATGCAGCGGCTAGACGAGGAGAGGCGCGACAAGGAGAGGAAGAGGGAGGACCTCGCGAGGGCTGTCGAAGAGCTTGAGGGGAAAATAAGGGAGCTAGAGGAGCTGAGGAAAAAAGTCTCTGAGTGGAGGGACCTGTTGGAGAAGACTAGGGCTGAGGCTTCGAGGCTACTGGAAAAAGAGAAAATCCTCAAAATCGCGAGGAGCTACCTAGAGGATCTTCGCAAATTTATGGAGCGCAGGCAAGAGCTGGAGAGGAAAATCGAAGCGGTCGAGAGAGAGGCGAAGACCATTCAGGACTATCTGGCGAATTTCGAGAAGAGCCTTAGGGACCAGGAGAACGACCTCAAATACATAGGCGAGCAGAAGCCCTATCTGCAAAGGAAGGTTAAGGATCTGGATGACGAGATCACTCAGGCTCAAAGCACGCTAGAGCAGCACTCGAAGCTACTGGCTGAGATCAAGAGGTACTACGAGATGCGGGAGGAGATACTGGCGAGGATAAAGCAGCTCGCCGATCAGATATCCGAGGCTGAGCTCGAGGTCGAGCGACTGGAACTGGCCCGCGCAGAAGTCGAGGATATTAAAAGGCAGAAAGCGGCGCTGGAGCAGGAGCTGTCCAGGCTCAGCACTCCGGTCTGGTCCAAAGTAGGGGTGGCTGCATCCCTAGTATCCGCTCTGCTCTTCCTTGCGCTCAGCCCCCTGCTCTCTGTAGTTTCCATTCTAATCGGCGCCGTGCTTGCTCTGAGTGGTTTTCAGCTGAAGGCGAGAAGGCAGCACGTGATCGCGTCCCAGGCAATGAAGCTGGACTCCGAGATAAGAGCCAAGGAGGCTCTGTCATCCAGCCTGGATCGCGAGAAAAACAGGTTGGAAGAACTCACGAGGGAGAAGAGCGCTCTCGAGGACAAGGTTAGATTCCTGGAGGCTTCGATATCCGAAATTGCCTCGAAGTCTGGCTTAGAGGAGTTGAAATCACCATCAGACGTAGTTGACGTCGTCGAAGGAGAGGTTGAGCGCCTGAAGGCCCAGGTTGAGGAGCTAAGGCAAAGCAAGTCGAGGCTCGAAGCAGAGATCATGGCTCTGGAGAAGAGAGAGCAGGAGCTGAGAAGAAGCATCGAGAGGACGCGGAGCGAGATCAGCTCGCTGAGGCTCAGGCTCAGCCAGCTTGCAGAGGAAAAGGGTAAGGTTGAGGCTGAGCTAAAAAGCATGTCGCCTCCAGAGCTCCCTGAGGAGTTGTTAGGTCAGCTTAACTACGTCGACAGTGTTTCTAGAAACCCATCCCTTGAATCCGTCAATGAGGCTCTGAGGCATGTCGACGAGGAGCTGAGCGACGTCAGCCAGAGGCGGGCAAGACAGGAAGAGACCATCAAGAACCTGACGGAGAGAATTAGTGAAGCCGAGGAGAAAATACTCCATCTGGACGAGCTAAAGAAGAACCTTGAAACCACGCGCACCGAGCTACAGAAGGTCGAGGAAGATGTGAAGGTCGCTCAGAAAGCCATTGAGGCCATGAGGGAGATCTCTAGGAAGAGGCGGGAGGCCTTCGCACCGAGCGTTGAAAACCATATGAGCAATATCATCTCATACTTCACGGGAGGCAGGTACCGGGCTGTCCGGCTCGACCCAGAGACCTACGACATAGAAGTCTACGACACCGAGGCTGGAAGGTGGCTTAGGAGAGACGTGTACTCAGGCGGCACGAACGACCAGTTCCTCCTCGCCATGAGGATCGCTTTCACGCTAACCCTGCTCCCCGGGGCTAAGGGCTCTTACCCCCGGTTCCTGGTTCTCGACGAGCCCCTCGGCTCCTCCGACGTCGAGAGAAGGGAGCGGATAATGAGGTACTTCAGCGAGGAGCTCACCAGGTACTTCGACCAGATCTTCCTCATAACCCACGTTGACGTAGACGAGCCCCCCAACTCCACTGTGGTGCACGTAGAGGACGGGAGGATAGAGCGCGTGGTAAGAGTAAGCGGAGGCATGGAGGAAATTTAACGCAAATAAACCCCTCTTGGAAGTATTAAACTGTATGAGGGTCGCTGTAGGCTCAGATGACACGTACTATATTGCTCGCTTCGTAGCAGACGAGCTCGAGAGGAGGGGTTTTGAGGTCATCCGCCTAGGCTCACTGGCAACCGGGAAGCCCTACCCATGGCCCCAAGTGGGCTTGGAGGTCGCCAGGCTGGTCGCCGAGGGGAAAGTCGACACGGGCGTAGTTATATGCTACACCGGCACGGGGGTCAGCATCGCAGCGAACAAGGTGAGAGGAGTGAGGGCGGCCCTCTGCTTCGACGCGAAGACCGCCAGGGGGGCTAGGCTCTGGAACGACGCAAACGTCCTCGCCTTAAGCGCCAGGCTCCTCTCAGAGGAGGTCGCCAAGGAGATCCTTGAGGAGTGGTTCTCCGTGAGGGAGCCGGATCCCTCCGAAAGGGAGAACATCGAGTTCCTTAAGAGAGTTGACGCGGAGAGGTGAGGGCCTCTGGCCAAGGGCTTCGTGAAGGACGAGAAGTCGCTCTTCGACGACTTCGAGGAAAAGACCCCCTACTGGGACTACCGCGTCGACAACTACGCGTCGATAACCGTTAGGGACAGCAAGGCCATTCTCTGTAGCGGCCCAACAGAGGCTCTCTACTACTCCAACGCCGAGATCTCTGACGGGAGGTTCGACGATCTCCCATGGGAGGAGAAGACCTTCGAGGCCAAGATCAGGATGACAGACCTGCACTACGGCTCTGCAGGGTGGGGCTTCTGGAACCACTCGATGGTTTTCGACCTGAGCACGCCCATATGGTTCATACACCTTCGGAGCAGGGGTCCGTACCTCTTCCAGGGCTTCTTCGCCCAAGCAGGCACGGGCTTCGTGCCAATAAAGCTGTACAGGGGCTCCCTGCTCATCCCTAGCCTGCTCTCTAGGGCAACGGGCGGCGCCATAGGTGTCACCATATACAGGAGCAAGCCGGTTTTCCCCGACTTGGATCTTAGGGAGTGGCACGTGTACAGGGTGGAGTGGCGGAGCGGGAGGGCTAGCTTCTACATCGACGACGCGCTCGTCGCGGTAATCCCCCTCAGCAAGAGAGCGGCCTCGAAGGCTAGAGCTGACGTGTGGATCGACAACGCGGTTTTCGGGTACAATCGGCGTGACGCTGGGCAGGTCTACAGGCACCTGACGCAGGAGAACAGGTCCAGGTCCTGCGTCGAAGTGGACTACGTGAAAGTCTACTAGAACGTCAGGAGGAGCGGAAGGACAGCGGCGTAGAGTAAAGCGGGTAAGCCGTCGGCTACCTTGATCTTTTTCAAATCTAGGAGGTTTAAGCCCACGCCAACGAGCAGAACACCACCCGCGGCTGTCACCTCTCTAACAGCAAACTCCGGGAGAACCTGACCCGCTAGCCAGCCGACAAGCGCGAGAGAGCCCTGAAAGAGGAAAAGCGCGGGAGCACTGAAAAGAACACCGACGCCCAGCGACGACGCCAAAGCTACGCTCACCACGCCGTCCATAACCGACTTCGCGAGGATTATCGAGGGATCACCCATTCCGTCCCGTAGCGAGCCGACGAGCGTCATTGGCCCAACGCAGAAGGTGAGGAAAGCCGCCATGAACCCCTCAACGAACCTGCCGTTGCCCCGGCTGTACCTGCCCGCCACCCTCTCAATGCCATCGTGTATTCCTAGCGCGCCCCCCGTGGCAGCGCCGAGTATCAGCGAGAAGAGCAGCGAGATCACCCTCTCGCTCTTCAAGGCCATTGAGAGCCCCAGAGAAATCGTGAAAAGCCCTATAACCTCTGGGAGAAACCTTACAACCCTATCGGGGATTCTCTTACCCGCGATGAGCCCGATGGAGGAGCCCGCCAGGACGGCGAGTGTGTTTACCACCGTTCCGAGCATCGGAGCCTCTATGCAGGCGCATTAAAATCTTTCACTCCCGTGTGGAGGTAAACCTTTCAGGCGAAGTTGGGCTGGTGAAAGTTACCCCACACCGGCGGCGGTACGATGCTTAAACTCTCCAGCGTTTATTTCCCACTTACACACAGAGAGATCATCTTTTCTCTATACTCATCCGAGTAGAGTCACGTTAAAACCTCGGGGATGGAAGCGCGTGCATGAGGGTGAAAATCGAAGGTGGATGACGACTCATCTAGTAAACAGCTCTTAGCAAGGTTGCTGGGGCTCCAAACCCCCCTTCTCAGGCTCCGCTCCCTCAACAGGCTTCTCGGCTTCGAGGGCGCTCCCGTCTACGTGAAGTACGAGGGTACAAACCCAACCGGTACCCACAAGGACCGGGCGGCGAGGGCTCATATCGCCCGTGCAGTCGACCTCGGTATGGACACCATTACTGTCGGCACCTGCGGTAACTACGGCGTAGCCATATCCTACTTCGCGAGGCAAGCCGGTCTACGCGCCGTGATCTTCGTCCCCAAATCCTACGAGAACAGCAGGGTCGAGGAGATGAAGAGGTACGGCGCGCACGTGGTATTCGTGGAGGGCACCTACGAGGAAGCCGTCGAAATCAGCTCTCGCGCAGCCAGAGTCAACGGGTGGTACAACGCCAACCCTGGAACAGAGTCCGATGAGGTGAGCACGGAGGCATACAGCTCTATAGCCCGCGAGATAATCAGCGCCCTTGGCGACGCGCCCTACGCCGTCTCCGTCCCCGTGGGCAACGGCACAACGCTCGTCGGCATCTACCTCGGCTTCCTCCGCGCCTACCGCGAAGGCGAGGCGACGAGAATACCCAGGCTCATAGGCGGGACAACGAGCCTAGGCAACCAGATCGCGGCGAGCTGGAGGAGGGGGTCCGCGGAGCCCGTCGCTCTGCCGAGGTCTGAGGTCAGGGAAACCCCGGTAAACGAGCCACTGGTAGCCTACAAGTCCTTCAACGCCCTCGAAGCCCTTGAAGCCATAAGAGCGACAAGGGGCAGGGTTTACGAGTTCAGCGACGAGGATATGCTGGAGATGGCCATGCTCCTGAGGGTGACGGAGAGAATCAGCTCACTCCCAGCCTCTGCCTCATCTATCCTAGCTCTAAAGAGGCTTCTGGCTGAGGGGGAGGTTGAGGGCCCGCTCGTCGCGGTGATAACAGGGAGATGGAGGCGCCTAAAGCACTGATCCTCGCCGAGGGCCTCTTCAGGTCAACCGACGGGAAAACCGCGCACGGGCTCGTCAGGAAAAGCCTGCGGTACAGGATCGTCGGCGTGATCGACAGCACCCTAGCGGGCCGCGACGCCGGGGAGGTTTTAGACGGGAGGCCCCGCGGGATCAGGATCTACAGGAACCTGGACGAGGCCCTGGCAGAGCACCCTGACACAAAGTACCTCATCATCGGGGTGGCCACCCCTGGAGGCAGGCTCCCGGATCTCTACAGGGAGATCGTCAGGAGCGCCATACTGAGAGGCATCGGCATCGTAAACGGCCTCCATGAGTTCATAAGCGATGACCCTGAGCTCGGCCCCCTAGCCAGGCAGATGGGGGTTGAGGTGATTGACGTCAGGAAGATCTTCTACAACACGAGAATCTTCTACACGGGGAAGATTAAGGACGTGAAGGCGCTCAAGGTGGTCGTCGTAGGCACGGACTCCGCCATCGGCAAACGCACGGTGGCCCATATAGTGGCCGACGAGCTAAACGCTAGAGGGGTGAAGACCGTATTCATAGGCACGGGTCAGACAGCGTGGATGCAGGGCGCGAAGTACGTGTTCGTCCTCGACTCCGTTGTGAACGACTTCATACCCGGCGTGCTGGAGGACGTCGTCTGGAGGGCGTACACGGAGGAGAAGCCTAGGGTCCTCGTCGTCCCCGGGCAGGGCTCCCTGCTCCACCCCGTATTCCCCGGGAGCTACGAGATCCTGAACCTCCTCAAGCCAGAGGTAGTCATCCTGCAACACGCCCCGGGTCGGAAGACCCTGGACGGCTTCCCAGAGTACCCGATGCCCCCTCTAGAGAAGTACCTTAAGCTGATAGAGCTGATCACAGACAGGCCCGTCTTCGCGATAACCATCAACACGGAGAACTTGACGCACGACGAGGCAAAAAGGATCGCCGCAGAGCTCGAGGCGAAGCACGGAATCCCCACCGTCATCCCGCTACTAGAGGGCGTGGGGCGCCTGGTAGACCTGATTCTCGAGCGCTTCCCCGAGGTGAAAGGCTAGTGTCGGAAAGGCTAAAGTGCTTCGACAAGATCGTTGTAGGTCCAGTCGCCGTCAAGCCCCGCTCTGCCAGGGTTAAGTACGAGCTACACTTCGACGGCGTCAGAAAGGAGTACACGCTCATCCAATCGTACCCCGAGAGCGTGGGCATCAGAGGGTTCGCCGAGATCTCAACCCTAGCGGGCGTTGTCCCCGCCATAAACTACGGCCTCTTCACGGACACGATCCAGTTTAAGGCCCCTATCCACGAGCTCGACTACAAGTTCATCCTTGACATGATGGACGTCACAGCCCGCGACATACTCGTGAACAGGATTCTGAGCAGGACAGGCCTCATCAAGGAGGAGTTCATACCGAGCGAGGAGGAGGTCACTCCGGAAACCGCGAAGCCGCGCGCGGAGGTGCAGGTCGCCGAAACCTTCCTGGGCAGCGACATAGACTTCGAGCCGGACTACTCCAAGTGCGTGGTGATGTCCTCCGGGGGGAAGGAGAGCCTGCTAACCTACGGGTTACTCAGGGAAGCCGGCTGCGAGACCTACCCGTACTTCGTCAACGAGGCGGGGAGGCACTGGTACACCGCTCTTACCGCCTTCAGGGCGCTGAGAGAGACGGACCCGAAGACAAGGAAAGTGTGGACCAACGTGGACAGGCTCTTCGCGTTCATCGAGAAGAACATGAAGATCGTCGTCCCTAACTACTGGAGGAAGAACCGGGAGATCTACCCCGTTAGGCTCTTCTGGTACGCGCACTACATCTTCTCAGTCCTGCCTCTCGCCGCCAAGAACAATGTCGGGAACGTTGTGATGGGAAACGAGTTCGACGACCCCTCAGGCCTCACGTTCGAGTACAAGGGGATCAGGCACTACTACGCCACCTACGACCAGTCTCTGGACTTCGACCTCTACATGACGGACTGGATGCAACGGCGGGGGATCAGGGTGAAGCAGTGGTCCCCCCTGAGGCCCATAAGCCCCATAATCGTCCTTAGGATACTGTTCAACAGGTACCCGGAGCTCTCCGTGCTCCAGACAAGCTGCCACTCCACGCACATCGAGAACGGCGTCGTGAAGCCCTGCGGGACCTGCTTCAAGTGCAACGGCGTACTCCTCATGATGCTCGCCGAGGGCATCGACCCGACGCTGATAAGGTACGAGAGGAGGCACGTGGAGACGCTGCCCGAGCGAATACAGAAAGGCCTCTTACGCCTCGAAGAGTCCCTCGTCAAGCACTCCCTCTACCTCATCAGCCAGCGCGGGCTCTGGACACTACCCGGAGCCGAGCCGGTGTGGCATGTCGAGATGATACACTTCGACAACGTCAACGCCAGGCCCGACTTCATACCCTACAGGGAGCTTCGCCGGAGGATCCTGGAGATCTACGAAGAGTACACGAAGGGGTATACAAAGCTCATGGGCTCTCAATGGATTCCTATGACAAAAGAAGAAGTGGAACAGGTAAAGAACGCCTAAGATTGAACCTCACCAAGACTCAGAATCCATAGCGCAACAACAGTGTTTTTAGTTATCCTTAGCTTCTTTCCTCGCTCGACTCACGTCTACCCTACTATAGGTGGGTTATAAGGAGGCTGAGGTAAGGTTGCTCAAGTGAAGGCAAAGCTTCCCCCCACGTGAGGTGTGCCCAAGAGATATGAGGAATGACAAAGATTGGTGGATCTGTGGGAAGGAAAAGGAGGAGCTTATAGGTTGACGCGAAAGCCCGTACCGTCCCTCGTGACAAGAACTTTAACGTTCTTCAAGCCGAGCTTTGAAACCGTTTCGATCCATTTGTCTGAGAGAGCGACCACAGCAACAGCCCCCACGAGGTTGGCCTTGGCCTGTTCCACTAGTGAGAACAGAGCGTGAAGGGATTGAAAATCGTTCACGATGCTCTTGACGACGAGTACTCTGCTTTCCTTCTCGATGCTATCCCTGGGAACGTGCAGGTAAATAATCTCGCCTCTCTCTCCTGACGTGTAGGACGCTGTGAGGAGCTTCCCCCAGTTCCCGTAAGCTCTCTCGGAGGCAACGGCGACGTCTGCGAGGAGCCACTCCGCTACGACAACCGCTAAACCGGCGTTGCGCTCCGGGTACGTCAAGACGGTGTCCACCTCCAGTCCCGAGAACAGCTTCCAGACCACGTACCCGATGAGGTTCAGCACCCTGGGGTTGAACAGCAGCCTCCACTCCTCGACGATCTCGTTCTGGCGCGTCAGGCACTCCTTCAGGGCCTTCTCCACGAGCCTTTTCTCGCGTATCGCTTCGAGTATCTTCCTCGCGGTCTGCCTCTCGGGGAAGTGCGAGTAGCTGGTGTACCTCCACAGGACCTGCGACGGGATTCCGAGCAGCTCCTCGAGCTCCTTGAAGGTGTAAACCTCCTTTAAGCCGTTAAGTAGCCTGGCCACGACGTAAGAACTCTCCTCAGCCTCGGTTGACATTCACCAACCAGGGTAAAGAAAGAGCCCAGGTTTATAAGTTATTTCCGCCCTTCCCCCGCGCCCTCCCTTTGCTCGCCCATGATGCTCTCAAGCTCCCTGCGTGCCTCCTCCTGCAGCCTCTTGATCTCGTCAAGCTTCCCGCGAATTCTCTCAAGCCAGTCCCTGCTGGCTTCTATACCCTTGTGCACGAAGAAGGCGATACCCTCGTTCCTGCTCTTAAAGATCCCCGCCTCGACGAGGAGATCGATGACGTTCAAATCAGCCTGCGGTATCCTGACCGAAGAGATTATGGTAGATGGAGTCCGCAGCCACGGGCCAGACAGGGTCTCCTTGATTATCCTGTCCACCTCCTCTAGGGCTTTCTCAAGTGCACGCATGCTCCCCCTTATAACGGTCGGGCCACCGGGACCGGAGATCGCGACCACGGGGAAGCCTCTGCGCGACCTCCTATCCCTGATAGCCTCCTTTATATCCTCTATCAGAGTATCAAGCCTATCCTCAACCTCCTCAACCCTCTCCTCGAGCTCGTCGGCGATATCTTCCATGTACTCCTTCACGTCAGAGTAAAACGAGCTACCCGAGCCCAACAACGAGGCACGCTGCACCAGAAGCTCCCTAATCCTAGCCTTAAACCTGTGCTTCAGCTCTCTCAGCTCCGCGGAGAGTTTCCTCGCCTCGGCGAGAAGCTCTAGCGCTTGCGCATCCGGAACCTCTCCTTCCATGCTTGACTCGATGTTCGCCAAACGCTTGTTAATTTCCTCGAGCTTGGAGGAGGTTTCTTCCCACAGCTTCCTTACCTCTTCGATCAGTCCCTTGAACTCGTCGCTTTCCATGTGTAATGTAACAATACAATTCTATATATGTTTTGCCCAGCGAGAGCACGCAGTGGGTAGGATTTTCAAGCATATAAGCTTGGTGAAGAGTTATAGGCGCTCGACGTCTAGGAGCGCTAGAGGTGAGAAATTATTTCGATCTCGATTACTGGGACAGACTTTTCTTTCGTCTCCTCACCGACTTCCTCGCTGTAGAGCTTTATCTGCCCGTACGATACCTTATCACCTGTCATCCGCTTAACGCTCTCCGTAACGTGAGCGGCTTTGGAGATATTTTGCCCCCTGGCCTTAACGGTCAGCTTTTTGGCTCCCTTCTTCAGAAGCGTGAGAACCTCAAGTATGTACGTGCTAGCGGGCCTCTCCCCGATATAGACAGTTGATTCTTGAGACATCTTTTTTCAAGGAAAATATTACATAGTCGGAATATTAACCTATTTGTCAGCCCTACCTTGCCAAGGCTACGAGCAGCCCCTCGGAGGTTCTTTTGGTTCTCACAATGCCTTTTTCCTCAAGCCTCCTCACACGCCTGAGGGCTGTGGTTGAAGGCATGCCCAGAGCGCTCCGGATCTCGCTGAGGTACGCCTTCCCGCCGCGGCTTCTAAGGAACTCCACTATCATTTCCTCATCCTCGGTTAGAACAGCACCGCCCCTCTTACCCCTCCTCGCGAGGTAGACCGTAACCCCCACAGCTACAGCAGCCACTAGAGCGGCCGCGGCTACGGTTAACGGGTTTAAGCTACCGGATATAACGGGTGTCTGAGGAGCGCCCGGGCCCAGTGAGGGCGGTTGCTGCGTCTCCGGTGGAAGTTCAACAAAGCTCAGCGAGAAGTCTTCTCCGAGCCTGCTGTACCTCAGGACAAGGTACTCTCCCTCCCTCTCGATGCTGTCAGGCACGGGCTCTACTCCCAGTAGCACGTAGCTACTGTGGATCCGGACGACTAGCGACTGATTCCAGGAGTCGACAACTATCGTAGCGGGGTCGCCTGACGAGATCCTGGACACGAAGGTTACGTTCACTGCTTCTCCGGGTTCAAGCAGCATGGCTAGAGTGCTGCCGGAAAGGTTGTAGAAGGGGACTGCTTCCATTGAGCTCGCCACGCTGAGGGATTGGACCTGCCCCGGTAGCGAAATCGTGAGTACGTCCGCGACTGGAGAAGTCGCCGTGATCCTCCCCTCTATTATGCCTCCAGGCTGCACACGTAGCTCCTCAGAGCCCTGCAGGCTCTGGGCTAGCGCCCCCAGCGATAGGATGAGCAAAAGCAACAAAGGAACTAATGCGGTGGCTTTACCGGGCACGACGAGATTTAATTAAGGAGGCTTATAAAGCTAATATCACGACTAGTCGGCTCGGCGAGATGCCTACTTTCCGATGAGGCTTCTCAAGAACTTTACGACTCCTTCAATGGCCAGAGAGATCCTCACGTAGAGCTCGTTAAGCCACTCCGCTATCCGATCCCAGATGCCCTTTCCGGGCTGGGGCTGAGAGGGCTGCGGGGTAGGCTGGGGTTGCGGGGTTTCCTGAACACCTGGCGCCAGGATGGCGGTTGCGTTGAAGGTCTTCGCCAGCTCAAGAGTCAAGCTTCCGAGCTCTGAGGACAGCTTCAAGTAGGCTAGTTTGTCGGTGTCCGAGGTAGCGGTTAGGCTTTGGTTGTAGAAGTATATGCCTACAAGGAGGTTTAGGGCTGACGACGCGATCTCGCTAGCCCTCCTCGAGGACACGTCAACGTAGACCGTAGAGCCGCTAGCACTCTCCTGGAAGTCGAGCATCGCCGCCTCAGCTAGGGCAATGCTCCTAGCCGCGGCAACGGCTGATAGGAAGTACTTGCCTGAGCTGAAGAGCGACATCGCCGCTGAGTAGTACGTGCTAGCGTAGTCGAGGAGGGTGGATGGTGAACCAGTCTGTGAGAGTACCGAGTACACGTACGGCCACGTCGTCCTCGCGATGGAGAGGTACGTGCTCGCCTGCTGGAAAGCGCTAGTGGATTGATCTTGGGGGAGGCCGTCGAGCCAGAGCTTGGCCTCCTCGAGCAGCGCGGAGGCATAGGCTAGGCTCTGCAGAGCGCTCTGCGGGTCTGAGGACCACTGGGAGGCTGACGCGTTGTAGAGCCTTGAAGCCCTTATCGCGAGGTCGGCGGCTAGAACCTTGAAGTTTAGCTGCGCGAAGTCCTTTGCGCCTGCTTTCTCCGCGAGTGAGAGGTAGGTGGCTATCTCGTCGCGGATGCTGTTGACTTGAGCCTCTAGGCTCCTCCCCTCCGAGTAGTCTACGACTAGTTTAACCCACCTCGACTCCGCTATGCTCGACGTGAGTAGGGGTATGCTACCAGCGTCGCCCCTGCGCTTCCTCGCCGCGTCGAGGTAGGAGCTGGCGTAAGCGTTCAGGTACCTGAGAAGGGCGCTCTTGGTTAACGACGTTAGGGCTGAGGCGTTCACGTATGCTCTCGCCGCGCTCAGCTCGTCGGACGCGAGCTTCTCCAGCGCTGACCAGACGCTGTTGACCTTAGCTCTCACGTCGTCCGTGACGATAGGTTTGGCTTGGCTAGCCGGCTTTAGGGGCGCGTTGAAGAAGTAGTGGAGCGCCTCCTCGATGGTTGAGACCTCGACTACCCGGAGGCCCCAGTTTCTCATAGCGTAGTCGGTGAGGTTCAAAGTCACCGGTTGAGTCGAGTACACCTGGAACGGGCCGACCCTCCTGACCACAACCTTATAGGTAGTGACCACGCTCTGCCCCGGTGGGACGAGGAACAGCTTGACGCCGCTTGAGGCCATGGCCTGCGCTTTCTCGTAGACGCCGCCAACCGGTCCAACCGTACCGTCAGGGGAGATCATCCCCGTAACAGCCACAGACCTGTTTACGGGCTCACCTGTGAGGGCCGAGTAGACCGCCACGGCCATGGCGACGCCGGCGCTAGGCCCTCCTATTACCACGGCGTTGCTCGCGACCTTGAAGTAGAAGTTGTACTGGCTGAAGTTGAGCCCGAGAACGTTGCACACAACCCTCGCGGCCGCTGTAGCCGCGCCCTGGAAGTCCTCCTGCGTCAGCGAGTACGTTGAGACGAAGACGTCACCCCAGCCCTCGGTGACGAACACACTGATGTTCGTGGCTGAGCCGACGTAGCCGGTGTCTGTCTGCGACACAGCCGGGGCAAGCACCCACGCCGAGCCGATTACCTTCAGTTGCTGCGGGGCAGGGGAGGTGAATGCAAGTGTGCTGAGTAGAACCAACGCGAGCAAAACGCCAGAGATTGTTTCCCTCAACATACATTAGGGAGAAGCTACCCACATAATTAAGGATTATGTACTTCTGATTCAAACACATCGTGTTGCAGTGCTGGATTAACTAGACCGAGCATTCCAAAATGAGAGCGAGGAAAACACTTATCAGATGCGAGCCGAGTTCAGAGGTAGGAGTCCCGTGATCGAAGATTACTCCTTCGGGAGGATCAAAGTGTTAGGGAAGGTTTATCATCGAGACATAATCCTCGGCAACGATGGGGTAATAGTTGAGAACTGGTGGAGGAGGGAGGGCCACCTACTATCCCTAGAGGACATACAGGGTACTTTAGAGCAGTACAAGCCTAACGTGCTCGTCGTCGGCGCGGGGTCCGCTGGAGCCCTGAAGGTTCACCGGAGCGTTCTCGACTACTGCGCAAAAAACGGCATCAGGGTTATCGTGGAGAAGACGGGGAAAGCCGTTGAGACGTTCAACGAGCTTGTCTCCAAAGGGGAGAGAGTGGTGGGGGCTTTCCACTTGACCTGCTGAGAGAAAAAGATATCTCAAACCGTGTGGACGTCTCTGAGGGGATGACGAGGGGTCAAAGCGCTGCTGAGTTGCTGACGAGACCGCTACAGGCCGACCTCTCACTCAACTTCCTTATCTGAGGCCCTCCTCTTGACAGCCCTGTCGAAAACTATCCAGTTCCTGTACCATTCCTCGTTCTCCTCTTTCAGCAGCGTGAGTACCTCCTTCATGAGCTCCTTCGTCGTGATCTCGCTGACCTTTCGCCTCAGAAGGTCGCCCTCAACAATTTTCCCTATCTTCCGCGCCACTTCAAGCGGCGCTCCGGCCTTAAGGCAGCTCACGACTATTTTCTCGACGGCGAACTCCTCGCGAGTCCCATCCCTCTTAATTACTACGATTCCCACATGTTTTTCATCGAAAAACTCATATAAAAACATAGCCTTGAGGGAGCTACGCTGAAAATCAGCATGGGCATTACACCTAATTACCTAAATATTTTTGGGCATCGAAACACGTTGGTGAAGTATTTAAAGGCCTGCTCCCAGTAGAGAGGTCGATGGCGAACACGACGCTTGGGCTCGACGAGAAGGTTGAAGCCGCTCTCTCCTATCTACTGTTCTTCGTCTCCGGAATCATCATACTCATCCTCGAGCAGAAGAGCTCCTTCGTCCGCTTCCATGCCGCTCAGTCAACAGTCACATTCATAGTCCTCTACCTGCTCTACCACTTCGCGGCATTCTTTCCCGGGAGGTGGATCCTAACCCCGCTCATCTCCGCCCTCTTCGTAATCCTGTGGATCGTCGGCATGGTTAAGGCCTACAGCGGGGAGCTCTACAAGTTCCCGCTACTGGGAGACATCGCCAAGACGCTGGCCGGGAAGCTACAATAACCGTGGCTCATTAAAGCTTAGCCTTTTTAAAGCACGGCTTCCTGTGGCCCCGTATGCCGGGAGGGAAGTCCGGAGCGGCGCAAAAGCTCTTTAAAGCCGTCGTAGATGGAGACGAGGAGCTTTCGCGCGAAGCGACGAGGGAGCTACTCGGCGAGGGCTGGGATCCCCGTAGCATCATCACGGAGGTGCTCGTGCCCGCGATGCGCAAGGTGGGCGAGCTGTACGAGCGGGGCGAGTACTTCATACCCGAGCTGGTCATGTCAGCTGAGGCTTTCAGGGCAGCGATGGATCTTCTGAGGCCCCACTTCAAGGGATCAGGCGTGCCCGTGAAAGCCGTAGCGGTCTTCGGAACCGTTAGGGGCGACATTCGGAACCGTTAGGGGCGACATCCACGAGCTGGGCAAGAACCTCGCAGTGGCGGTCTTCGAGGCCGAGGGCTTCCAGGTGGTGGACCTCGGGGTCGACGTACCCCCGGAGAGGTTCGCCGACGCCGTGGTCGAGCACAACGCCAGGATAGTGGGTATGAGCGCCCTCATGACGACCACGATGCTCGAGCAGAGGAGCGTTATCGAGGAGCTGAAGAGGAGGGGTCTGCGCGACAAGGTTATCGTGATAGCTGGGGGAGCACCGGTGACGGAGGAGTGGGTTAAGGAGATCGGCGCCGACGTCTGGGGCCGTGACGCCTTCGAAGCTGTTCGAATCGTGAAGAAAATGCTCGGGGTTGAGTAGCATGCCCAGGCCAGCTCTCACGCTCCTATCGCGGGACGAGGTAGAGGAACTGCACTCGAAGGCGCTCAGCCTGCTCGAGAGGGTCGGTGTCTTCTTCGAGGACAAGGAGGTGGAGAGGCTTCTCACGCAAAACGGCCTCGAGCTCAGAAACGGCCGCGTGCTGTTCACGGAGAGCTGCATCAGGGAGGCTCTCTCGAAGGCGCCGAAACGGATCCCCCTCTACGACAGGGAGGGGAGGCTCGTCTCGGTGCTGGGTGAGGGGAGGACCGTCTTCAACCCCGGCTCAGCGGCCATCAAGATACTGGACTTCGGCGCGAGCGAGCCCCGCAACCCCTCCCTGAAGGACCTTCGCGACCTCGTGATCCTCGTCGACGCGCTCAAGGGCTTCAAGGCCCAGAGCACGGCCCTAGTGCCCTCAGAGGTGCCGAACGAGGTGAAGGACGCTGAGAGGCTCTACGTTGTGCTGAAGTACTCCGCGAAGCCCATCGTTACCGGGGCTTTTACCGTCGAAAACCTCCCCCTGATGGTGGAGATGCTCAAAGCCGTGAGGGAGGACTACCGCGCTAGGCCATTCGCCATCTTCGACGTGTGCCCAACCCCGCCGCTGAACTGGAGCAGGGTTACCTCGAGGAACCTCGTAGACCTAGCAAGGCTCGGTGTTCCAGCCGAGATCATATCGATGCCCGGGCTTGGCGGTACATCCCCGGTCACCATCTACGGCGCGCTGGTCCAGCACCACGCCGAGGTCCTAAGCGGCATCGCGCTCAGCCAGATCGTCTCGCCCGGCGCGCCGGTCATCTACGGGGGGTCGCCGACGCTGATCCACCCCTACTACGGCACAGCGGTGATAACCTCACCCGAGTCCGTCCTGGTCACGCTGGCGTACAGGGACCTGGCTAGGCACTTCTCGCTCCCAGTGCACGGCTACCTCGGGCTCAGCGACTCAAAGGCTGTAGACTACCAGGCAGGGGCAGAAGCCGCCTACACGGCGGTCCTAGCGGCTGTAGCGGGGTTCGACGTCGCGTCTGGGCCGGGAATGCTCGAGTTCGAGAGCGTCCAGTCTCTCGAGAAGCTAGTACTGGACAACGAGGTTTGCATGCTGGCGGATAGGATCGCCCGGGGCTTCAGCCCCGACGCAGAGGTGGTAGAGGTTATCAGGGAGGTGGTCCTCGAGAAGAGGGGCAACTTCCTAGCCCACAAGCACACCAGGGCGAGGTACAGGGAGGAGCTACAACTGCCCAGAGTCTGGGACGTCGCTTCGAGAGGAAAGGAGGCGAAGCAGTCCCTGCTTCACTGGGCCCACGAGGAGGTGTTGCGGACGCTCAGGGAGCACGCACCGCCCACACTCGACGGGGACAGGCTGGCTAGACTGAACAGCGTAAGGAAGGCACTATGGGAAAGAGTTGGCCAACGCCCCCCTGACGTTTAAAAAAGCCTCTTCGCAAGCTTGACCTTCAAGGGGTCGGAAACCAGCACAGAAGCGGAGAGCGCGAACGCGTAGGCCACCTCTTCCACTGTGAGCCTCGCTACCACGAGCCCCGTTAGAGCTAGGAGGGTGAAAATCAGGCTGGTCAGTATCATCGACAAAGCCAGCTCGCGGCACGGCTTAGAGCTCCAGAAGAACCTCCTCTCTCTCACTTGGAGGATCCTGAACTGGCTCATGTAGACCAGTGCCAGGAGGAGCAGGCTACGCGAAGCGTGCCAGTCGAGGCCGAAGCGGAAGTAGGATAGCCACAACACAGCGGTTGCGGGAACCAGGTAGAATACTGCAAGGGGAAGAGATAGCACCATAACGCCCCGGAGGTTCCACCTTGCGGGCCTCTGAGACGGGTATTGGTTGTCGGTTGCTATAGACATGGTGAGGAAGTCGTTGGCCAGCAGCAGCAAAGCCATATCGAGCGGCGTGAGCGCCATCTTTCTGAGCCACACCATGGCTATGAGCACGACGCCTATAACTTGGACGGTTTTAACAACCTTGTTTACAACCCACGTTACAGCCCTCTCGTGGATAACCCTGCTGATCTTCACAGCGTCTACGATCACCGACAACCCAGGTTTCACGAGGACTATGCTCGCGGCGCTTTTCGCCGCATCCGTGGCGTTCTCAACAGCGATCCCCACCTCAGCCTGGCTCAGGGCGGGCGCGTCGTTGACCCCATCTCCCGTCACGGCCACCACATGGCCCCTCTCCTGGAACTTCCTGACAACGTTAAACTTGTCCTCAGGAAAGACCTCCGCAAGGCCGTCGAGCTCTTCAATATCAACTCCCCTCTCCAGCTTGCGCACAGAGACAACGTTCTCACCGAGGCCTACGCTCCTCGCTACTTCACGCGCGACAGCTTCGTTATCACCGGTCAGCATCACTGGGCGTACTCCAAGCTTTTTCAGCGCGCTTATCAGCTCCCTAGCCTCAGGCCGTGGAGGATCGATCAAGTGTATTAAGCCGACCAGTCTCAAACTTTCACCCCCTTCTTCCCCAACCGCCACAGCCAGCGTCCTGTACCCCCGTTTCGCAGCGTCGGCCAGCTTCTCCTCAAGGAACCTCTCCTCGCTCTCGGTTCTCGAGCACAGCTGAAAAACAGTCCTAGGCTCTCCTAGCGCTATCCGCAGAACCCGACCCTCCTCCTCGACGAAGGCCTCGCTCCTCTTCAGGGACGGGTCAAACGGGATGAAGCGCAGAAGCTTGAGTCTGCCCCTCTCCAAGCCGATGCCTTTAGCATACTCAATAACTGCAAGGTTCAAGGGGTCAAGGGACTCTTCCCGCGTTGCGTACAAAGCGTACTCGACCACCCTGCTCTCCTCAATGCCCAGTGCATCCACACGGACGACGCGGAGCTTGTTTAGGGTGATCGTACCCGTCTTGTCGAAGCATGCGACATCCACCGCGGCGAGATCCTCGGAGGCGCTGAGCCTCGTCACTAAGGCTCCTCGCCTTGAAAGCTCCAAGGCGCCGTACGCTTGAAGGATCGTGAGGACAGCCGGGAGAGCCACCGGAACGGAGGACATGAGGAACACCACAGCCAGCCTTGCAAGGTCTACAAACCCCCACTTCTCGAACACTCCTACCGCGCCCGCCACCGCTAGGCTAAAGAGGCCGAAAGCCACCATGTAGCGGGTGACAGCCAGAACAGTATCCTCCTGGAGCGACCTCGACTTGGCGGACTTCACCAGCTCTACTGTTCTGCCAAAGTACGTCCTGCTTCCAGTGTTCACGACTACGCACTTCGCCTCACCCCGCTTGATGACCGAGCCCGAGAAGAGCACGTCTCCTTTCCTTTTCTCAACCGGAAGGCTTTCGCCCGTCAGGGCGGACTGATCCACTAGAACGTTCCCCTCCATGATCTTAGCGTCCGCAGGCACAATGCTCCCGAGGCGTAGAAAGATCACGTCACCTGGGACCAGCTCCCTGGCGTCCTTCTCAACCCACCTGCCATCGCGCAGGACGCTAACCCTTATACTCAGACTCCTCTTCAGGGCCTCCACAGCCTTCCTGCTCGACCTCGCGTGGAAGTGCCCAAGCGTGGCGTTAAGCGCGAGCAACCCGGCCATTATCCAGGCCTCGAGAACCCTGCCCGTCAAGTACGAGAGAACAGCCGTCGCCTCCATGAGCCACGGGAGAGGCCCCCAGTACCTCTTCAGATACTCGAGCACAGGGTTCTCCCTCTTTTCCATGACCTCGTTGGGACCCACTTCAGCCAGCCTCCTCTCCGCCTCCTCGTTGCTGAGCCCCTCAGGGGATGTGTTGAGAATTCTCAGCGTCTCCTCAACGGTAAGGCTCTCGAAATAAAGGGTGCGGTGAGACACGGAAAAACAATAAGTCGTGCGGTTTAAAACTTAAGTGACTGGTTTTCGGGCTAGAGGGGGTGGTGTATGACTGCGTGTCGCCCCCCAGGGTTTTAGTCCTGCACACGCTACCTGGTGTGGGAGAGGTAAGTATTCGAAACTAGCTTGAAAACTGTGCAATTGAATTAACGGAAGAGGTTTGTCTAAGCTCCAGATTCTCAGCGTCAACTTTAGTCCTCCGGAAGATCACGCGATTTCGTTTTAACCTGAGGTTAAACTTTTTATGTTGGCTCCTCAAAAGGTAACTGGGGTATAAAGCAGTGGCGGTAACTAGGGTTTACAGAAAAGGCATTATAGTTCTTCCTAAGGATATTAGGGAGAGGGCCGGGGTAGAAGAAGGCATGCTACTTGAGGTTTCCGTTGAAGAGGGGAAGATCGTCTTAAAGCCGATTGACCTTTGGGACAAAGTGTGGGGTTGTGGCAAAGGCAGGGGGTCGGCTGAGGAGGCGGAGAGGGAGCTTGACGCCGAGGAGGAAGAATATTGGCGGAGGAGGTTAGAGAGGTAATTGTAGATACCTACGCATTGCTAGCGATGGTGTTTGATGAGGTTGGTGCTAGGGCCAGAGACATTCTCGAAGAGATACACTGGGGGCGAGTTAAAGGGCTACTCCCTGTCACAGTTGCTTACGAGTACGTGCTACACTGGCTAAGGGGGAGGATTCCTGCATTTAAGAGCTCGATTGAAGTGTTAACGTACCTTAGAAGCTATTTTAAAGTTGTGAACCTTTCTCTGGAGGAGTATGTGCAGGCGGCAAGAGTGAAGGTAAGAGGTGATGCGCTTCTGGAAAGGGCTGAAGATGAGAGTCTTCGGTCAAGAAGGCTCAGCATAGTGGATTCAACAGTAATAGCTCTAGCCCTCGGGAGGAGGGTGCCGATACTTACTGGCGACAGAGACTTAGCATACGTTGCATTGAAAGAGGGAGTGGAAGTAATCTGGTAGATACGGTGGGAACTGCCACAGCTTCGAATACCTCACGGCGAAGAAGGAAGACGAAAAAGATTGGTAAAAAAAGTTTAAGGCTTACCCTGAGCTCTCCTTGCTCTGCACGCGAACCTAGCTTCAGCCATCAGGCTCCGCAGGTTTTGCGAGGTGCCGAGTACCTTGGCCATATCCCTCGACTTTATCGCGTCCAGTAGTGCGTTGGCCGAGGCTTCGAGCTCTCTCGCTAGGGTTGCGTTGCAAGGCCTTACAACTCCCGCGAGTTGCTTCGCCGCTCTAGCTAGGTTCTCGAGGCGCGTGGCCTGTGTAAGCAGCACCATGTAGTCCCTGTACTCGAGCATGAGGCGCCTCAACTCAGCCAAGGCCTCCGCGTTCTTCCCGGCTGAAACTAGGGCCTCTATCTTCGATACCTTTTGCTCGAACCACGCCCTGAACTCCTCAGCTACCTCTGGTGCGACCTTGCTGAGCCTCGCGTATGTTACGTTAAAGGCGGCTTTGAGGTGTTCAAGGTCTTTAGATACGTACCTAGCTCTTAGCTGCGTGGCAAGCGAGAAGACTAGCCTCTCTGCCTCCTTAACCTTGCCCCAGGCCTGCTCGACCAGCTGCGCTGCTCCAGCAGTGTCGTTGGCTTTCAGCTTCTCGGAGGCTTGGTCTAGGAGGCCTGAGGCCTCGTTCAGGAGGGATAGAACCTGGGATGCGTTCACGCTTTTCTCCTGCATCCTCGAGGCCACGTTCTGCATGGCCTTTATTTGGTTCTGTAGTGCGCGGATCTCGGCCTCTAGGCTCCTGGCGACGAATTTCTTCCTCTCCCCTAGGATCACGGGGACCAGTTGCCTTGAGACCGAGACGAGCTCAGCCCTAGCCTCCCTCAGCAGGGCTAGGCTCTCGTTGTAGCTCCCGGCGTTGGCTAGGCGGGATGCGTTGTCTAGCAGCTCCTTAACGACACTCAGCTGGCTCAGTAGCTCCTGCTGCTTCGTGGCGTTGGTGACCCTGCTCTTCACCACTTTTTCAAGCCTTGCCGACTCGTTCTCCAAGATCGAGATGAGTTTCTGGATTCTGTCAGCCTGGGGGCTCTGCGCCTGGACGGGTGCGAGGATCAGGGGGTATGTTAATAGCAGCGCGATCAGGATTGCGGATACAGCCGCTTTGCCCACGCTCTTCACCGCCACATACCCCGCGAGGCAGATTGATAAGGATAGCAACGGTTTTACATGAAATCACCGTTTTTTGTGAAATGAAGGTGATGAATGGTTAAAAGTATGGTTTGCGTGAAGCCTGAAGGGGGCCTGCGCGGTGGCTGTGGATCTGCTACTATCCCGCAGAAGTATAAGGGTTTTCCAGGACAGGGACGTACCGGAGGACCTAGTCCGCAGGGCTGTTGAAATCGCAAGGCACGCTCCGAGCTCTAGGAATCGCCAACCCTGGCGCGTGATTGCAGTCAAAGACCGCCGCATTCTCAAAGAGCTTGCAGGCGTAGCGCCTGGCGCGAGGCCGCTCGCCTCAGCCCCTCTAGCTCTGTGCGTCGTGGTGAGGCCTGAGGTGAGCCCAACCACCTTCCTGCTGGACAGCGCCATATTCACCACCTACCTGTGGCTCGCCCTGCATGCCCTCGGGCTTGGAGCTGTCTGGATAAACACCCTCCGGTGGCCCAGGTACTCCGAGATCCTCGCCATCCCGCCTGATGAGGTCCTTGTGGCGGCGCTGGCCGTCGGCTACCCTGCGGAGCACCCGCCGCCTAGACCCCGGAAGAGCGTTGAAGAAATATTAACGTGGTTATAAAAGCCAAGAGTGTGACAGAGCACGGGGTCCTTCCTCAGTCCTTTTACGCTAGGAGGCCTGACGCTGTGGCCTTGGAGCTACTCGGGAAAATGCTCGTGCGCGTCTTGGGCGGCGTCACCATGCGTGGCGTGATCACCGAGACAGAGGCGTACTTCGGGCCCGAGGATCCCGCAAGCCGGGCGAGGCATCGCGGGGGGAGGCTCACCGAGGCGATGAAAGGCCCGGCTGGCTACACACTCGTCTACGGGATCCACAGGCAGTGGTTGCTAAACGTGGTTGCGCACACGGAGGGCGAGGCCGGCGCAGTGCTCATACGCTCGATCAAGACGGGGTCCGGGGAGGTGAGGGGTCCCGGACGCGTGACACGCTACATGATGATCGACAAATCGATGCACCAGCAACCGGTTTTCTTACCCTCAAGCCCGTTGCAGGTTCAGATGTATAAGGTCCTTCCGGATGATTGCGTAGAGAGGAAGAAAAGAATCGGGGTTAGCAGGGATCTCGATACGCCGTTGAACTTTTCGGTAAAAAAGGGACTGTAAAGCTATGTTGTAGCTTCAGGTACTATGATCACGTCGTCCGGGTTTATGTAAACGGTGAGTCTTTGTTTTTCAGCTTCGGCGCTCCCCGTCTTAACGAAAGTCCTGAGCTCTCCTAAGTTCGCTACGCTCAGCCTGACGTCGACGGTTGAGCCCAAGAACGTCTTCCGCACGATCATTGCTTCAAAGACGTTGTGCCTCGGAGCAGATGGTTCCAACTGGATGTGCTCTGGCCTTATCACGGCGAAGCCCTCACCTCCCACAGGTATTAGGGACTCGCGCGCCAGGAGCCTGGCGCCTTCGCTGGTCTGGAACTCGAAGTAGCCTTCAGGAGTGCGGCTGACAACTCTGCCCTTGATCAGGTTTACAACTCCGAGGAACCCAGCCACGAACGTGTTAGCCGGCCTGCGGTATATCTCGTCTGGGGTTCCGATCTGTATGATCCGTCCTTTACTCATTATGGCCAGCCTGTCGGAGACGACGAGTGCCTCAGCCTGGTCGTGTGTGACGTATATGCTTGTTATCCCCAGCTTCTTCATCAGGTCCCTTATCTCGAACCGGAGCTGCTCCCTTAGCACTGCGTCGACGTTGCTCAAAGGCTCATCGAAAAGTATCACGTCGGGGTTGGGGGCGAGAGCCCGAGCCACTCCCACGCGCTGTTGCTGACCGCCGCTGAGCTGGTGCGGCTTCTTGTTCTCGAGCCCCTCGATCCTGAGTAGCTCCATGACCTCTCTAACTCTCCTCTTGATGTCCTCCTGGCTCCACCCGCGCATCTTAAGCCCGAAAGCTATGTTGTCGAATACCGTCATGTGGGGCATCAGCGCGAAGTTCTGGAAAACCATTGTGATGTTTCTCTTCTCGGGCGGGACGTCGTTCATCAGCCGGCCGTCGAAGTAAACGTTACCCTTGTCAGGCTTCAGGAGGCCAGCGATTATCCTTAGGGTTGTAGTCTTCCCGCAACCAGAGGGTCCTATCAGTGTGAAGAACTCCTTGTCTTTAACCTCGAAGGAGATGTTGTCGAGTATTTTCACACCAGTCAAGTACTTTTCCACGTTTTCCAATCGCACTCCAACCATTCCGGCTCACCCCTTAATACCTGCACCCGCTATAAACTCAGTCCTAACGTACTTTTCAGTCAATATCAGGAAAACAATCGAGGGAACAAGCAATACTATGGAAAGCGCGCTCACTGGTCCGATAGCTACGTAGTAGCCGCCCACGTACCTGAAGATCTGGACAGGGATAGTTATGATGTCCGGGAGGCCGACCAGCGCCGTCAACAAGTACTCGTTGATGCTCCAGGAGAAAGCGAAAATGGTCCCCGAGAGCAGTCCTGGCGTCACGAGAGGGAGGTAAACGTGGATGAACACCTTGAACGTTGAAGCACCCAATACTCTCGCCGCCTCCTCGAGGGCTGGGTCAATTGCCTCGAAGTTCGCCACCAGGCTCCTGAACATGTAGGGCGTTGCGCCGATCATGTGCGCGAAAGCCACAGCCCAGATGTTGCTCTTCAGGCCAATGTTCGTGAAGTAGCCCAGGAGGCCGACTCCCGTCGCCACAGGCGGGACGATCAAGGGTAGCATTAGGAGAGATATGACGAGCTCACGACCCTTAAACTGCTTAGTCCCCACCGCATAAGCGGCTGGGAGAGATAGCAGAGCAGAGAAAGCCACCACGATCACCCCGATGACCACGCTGAGCGTCAGCGGTCCTATTAGGGCTCCGCTGTCCAGTAGTAGCTTAAACCACTTGAACCCGTACTCCGTGGGGACAAGGCTCTCGCCTGGCCACTTTTCCGAGAAAGCCCAGAGAGTCACAGGTATAAGCGGGAAAATGAAGAACACTGTGAGCGATCCAAATACTACGTAGAGCAGTGCCCTGAACAACTTCTCGCCCATCATACCTTTAACCCCCACCTCGTGATTTTCGAGTAGAAGTAGGTTATCACAAGGGAGGTTACGAGGTATATGACCGCGCCTACCGAAGCGAAGCTCCACTTGTAGAGAACCGCAGCGTCCTCGAAGATCCTCACGGAGAGGTAGTTGGGGAAGCTGGCGCCAAGGATGTACGCGACTGAAAAGCCGCCGAACATGCTTATGAAGACGAGCTGGAGGCTTGCAAGGATGCCGGGTATGGAGAGGGGTATGAAGACGTACCGGACTGTCCGCCGCATGTTTGCGCCCAAGACCCGCGCGGCCTCTATGAGCTCCGGGTTTATGACTTTTAACGTTCCTATGGAGATGAGCATCACGTACGGTATGTGCATCCAGACGTTGGCGAATATTATGCCTATTCCGAGCGGGTCGTTGGCCAGTTTAACCTGCTCGTTGATTAAACCCAGGTGAAGGAGTAAGTCGTAGACGTAGCCACGGGGTGTCAGAAGCAGCCACCACATGAAGGCTGCTATGAGGTAGGGCACGAATAGAGGGATCTTGGAGATCATGTTGAAGACCCTTTTGCCCTTGAACTCGTAAATGAACGCGATAAGCGCCGTGAAGTAGCCTGTCACGAGTGCTAGGAGGACTGCCGCTAAGCTGTTCCAGAAGCTAAACCACAAGTAATCTAGGTATCTCGTCGAGAAGAACGTCACATAGTACGTGAGCGTGGGGTACTCTCCCTCTGCCCTTGTCGTGAGAGCGGGTATGCCGAACGACTGCAGGACTACTAAGAGTAGCGGGTACAGCCAGACGAGGATGTAGAAGCTGAGAATAGGTAGTAAAAATAGAAAAATAATTATTTTTTCGTTCATCGAGATATCCCGCTCTTTATCCTCCGCCCACTTTAGTTGCCCACTGCTGCATGGCGTAGTACATGAAGTCGGCGTGCCTCTGCAGGAACTTGCTCTGGAGCTCCTCGATCGGGAGGTACTTCCACTTGTCCTTGAAGGTCTGGGGCACTTTCTCCCAGACGCCCTTGACGACAGGGTAGACTCCGCCTCTTTCAACGACGTTGCGGTACTGGACTTCTTCGCTGAGCAGGTAGTTTATGAACACCAGGGCGGCGTACTTGTGCGGAGCGTTCCAGGGTATGAAGACTCCGTCGAAGCCGCCGACAGCTATACCAGGATCTGGGTCGTAGACTCCCACGTCGTCGGGGTTGACGCGGCCCTCCTTTATCCACTCGGCAAGCACGTCGATCCACTGCGGCTCGAGCCAGACCTCACCTCTCGCGAAGAGCTCCATTGCCGCCGAGTTACCGGGTGGGTAGCTGCCAGGCTGGTACATGTACTTCTCGAGCTCGTTGAGGTAGTCCCACAGGTTCATGCCGTTTTTGCCCGGGCTGCTGAAGAGCTTGTCAGCGTACGCCTGGTCGAAGGGCTTCATGACGAACTTGTCGTAGCCGTAGAGCCAGTAGATAACGGAGATTAAAAACGTGTGGCCAGAGCCACCCTTGTTGGGGTCGCAGTACGTGAAGCGCCCAGGGTTCTTCTTAGCCCAGTCGAGGAGTGTGTCTAAGGTGGGTAGCTGGTCTGGCTTGACGTACTTCTTGTTGTAGATGAAGACGACCTGCCACCACACTACGGGGATGAACTTTCCTCCAGTGGGTATGAGGTCGTTGAAGTAGAGGAGCGAGGGGTCAATGAGGTTCTTGGCGTTGGGTATCAGCTCGGCTGCTGGGACGTTCCAGACCAGGTCCTCGGTTAGCGCCTGCTTGAAGGGGACCGACCAGACGAGGGCTACGTCGACGTCACCGACAGCTTTCCCAGCCTTTTTGTCGGCCTCGAGCTTCTGGATCGTGCTGAACCAGTCCCCGTGGACGTACTTGACCTTTATCCCGTACTTCTGCTCGAAGGCCTTGGAGATGTTCTCGAAGTAAATTCTGTCCCAGTCGGCGCCGTAGCCGTAGAACGTAACCTCGCCCTCTTCTTTAGCCTTCTGCACTATTTCATCCCATGTCATGCTGAAGAGGTCCTTCGTAGCGGCGGGGGGCGTTACCGTTGTTGTCGGCGCGGGCGCTGTTAGCCTTCCCGCGAAGAAGCCAATTATGCCTGAGAGCAGTATGAGGATTATGGCGATGGCCAGCGTTGTTTTGGAAGCGCCTTTAGGGGTGCTCATACCCTTTCGGCATGTATTCTTCAATTAAGTATAATATAAAGTTTTCTATTTGGATTAAAATATACACTACAACATGGAGTACAAAAATACACGTTAAATATAAATACATATATAGGATTCTAAAAACCTAGCTATTTGTACAAATCAACGTAGCTACCAATCCATCGAGGCAGGCAATGTGACTCTAGTCCAGCTGATCTAGGAAACATTTAATTATTTCATTCCCCGGCGTTCTCGGAACAAAGTCCTGAGAAAAACTGAGATGTTAGCCCGCTTTAAGTTAAAAATTTCTCTACAACGGCCGAACCCTAAATTTTTTCCACTACTTCTCGCACGAACAGCGACCTCGAGAGTAGGGTGAGCTTGTCTAAGCCTCGGTGTATTACTACCCGGCCGCAGTCCACGATCCTCAAGACTTTCTCCTCGAACAGCTTCGTGTCCACGCTCGGGTCGAACACCAGCTCCTCGATCCCCACGAGGAATAGGGGACCGGGGGCTTTCTCCAAGTCCTCTCGGGAGAGCACGAGCCTGCCGATGTGCCGGATAAACACGGGCTTCTTCTTCAGCGCTCCGATAGGTATAAGCCTCTTCAGGATCTCCGGTGTGTCCTGCGGGAGGCCGGCGAGCTGTGGGCCCGCGTCCACCAGGGCTAGGATGAGCTTGAAGGCCTGCGACGCAACCGTGCCCACGCTGAGCCCCATCCTCTTGGCAAGCCGGGACATCTCCTCGTATGCTGAAGCGTCTACCCCTCTTATTACCACGTTCTTAATTCTCCCAGCCTCAGACACCGCCCACCCCCTCCAGAGCCCTGAGCTTGCTCTTGAGAGCCTCGATCCGCCCGCGTAGCTCGGCGCTGTCCCTTTGGGCGAGGTGCTTCTCCTTTCTACCGCTGAGCGTGAAGTATGCTCCAGCCGCCAAGACAGCCAGGACGGCGGGCCAGTAAGCCCGCACCTTTTTCGTCGCAGGCTCGAGGCTTACGTTCGAGACTTGCGGCTCGCTCCGCTTTACCTTGAATAGGGGCAGGGACACGTACACCACGTCCCCCATGAGCTCCGTCCTCAGTTGCTTATCCCCTGCTGTCGCAGTAGCTCTCTGCGAGAGGATAGTGGTGTTGAACTGCTTGAAGCTATCCGGGTAGAGGGGGCCCTCGATCATGTTTGATAGCCTCATGAGGCTTGAGTCGATGAGCTGGGCCGCCTGCCTTAAACCACCCGCGAGTTCGCGGAGCTTGCGGGCCGACTCTCGGAGCACGCCGGCCATGAGCCTAAGCTTTGTGGAAGCCGCCCTCATGTTCTCGGTTGCGGCGTACAGCTGGGACTTGACAGCTCCGTACTCTCCGACGAGCATCTTGAGGTCGTTGACTTCGCTCTCGAAGAGGGACAGCTGTTTTCTAGCCTCACCGAGGAGGGAGTCCACTTCTGACACAGTGAGGTTGAGGCCCGTGATGTTCAACGACTCCAAGAGCCTTCTGAGCTCGTCCTCCCGCACCGAGAGGTTCCCCTGAATCCTGTCCAGGGTGTCCTTAGCCCTCCTAAGCGCCAGCGAAGCGTTCTCGAGCACCGGTTTAACCCTCGCCTCCACGGAGTTCATCATGTCGAGGCCCCTCGTCAGCTGAGCGGCCGCGTTACCCATAGCGGTGGAAGCGGCGTCGGCTAGGCTGGAGGCGTTCTCGAGCAGGCGCGCCTCCTCGTCGAACCCGTTGCTGAGATTGTACAGCAGGTCCCTGAGGGCCGTGACGTTCTCCTGGAAAGCCGTCAGGTTCCCGACGTTCTCCTCTAAGAGCTTTAGGGTGAACCCCCTGTACCTTTCAATGAGAGACGCCTGCAGCCTCGGATCAAGGCTTACGGTTACCGTGGGTGGAGGAATGAGTACCTCACCCCACGGGTTCTCCCCCCTCACCTCGAAGACAACGCTTAACCTGTAGCTACCGTTCATGAAGGAGGTCCACTGGAACGAGACCTCCGTTCCGCTCTCCCTCAAGCTCTGGGGGCTCTCGCTGTAGCTTATAGGGTACAGGTAGAGGGGGTCTATGCTCCAAGAGATGGAAATAGGTAGCTGCTGCTTTTTCAGCAGGTCTTCTCTCGCTTCGATCTCAACCGTGTAGTTGATGGTATGGGCCTTGAGCGCTACAACGTAGCAGTAACCCCTAGAGCAATCAGCGTGAACTTCTCTGCCGTCTGCCTCTAGGCTCACGTTAACGTCGAACAGGTTCTTTCCGCTAACGCTGTACTTTATAGAGTCGCCTGGTTTGAGCTCCACATTTTCCCATGAAACGCTGAGGAACCCCTGCGACACGCCCACTCGCCCGGGAGGGACAGTGGCGGATAGACAATCAGGCGTGGCGAAGGCGAGGAGGTCGGTCAGCCCACCTGTGTAGGCCGAGTCGAAAACCAGGGTCACAGTAATCGTCGTGTTCTCGCCACACCCTGGGAGGACGTCAAGCTCCCGGATTATCGTCTTTCGGACAGAGACCGTCTCAACAGGGTACGCTAGCACGAGCGAGGAAACGAGCAAAGCTAGGATTATCGTGCTCAGTTCAGCCCGCACAGGCATGAGAGCACCTGAAGAAAAGAGTGTATATCAAGTATTTAAGATTAACGCTTAACGAAATGAGATTTTTCGACAGTAGGCGAAATCAAGGCTACTAGGCGTACTTCTCAAGCCTGCTGATGCGGCGCTCAAGGGCCTTGATCTCCGCCTCGAGGAGTAGCGGGTCTATCCTCCCGACTTTCGCCGCCCTCTCAAGGGCCTCGAGCTTGGTTCTAAGGATGCTGATCTGCGTCTTCCTAATGTCCTCAGATTCGCTACCTGCCTTCAGCTCTCTTATAATGTCCATGAGGGTTTTCTTGGGTGGTTCCTCGTAGATCCTGCCAGCTCTGATGTAGAATGTGCGCGTGGCAAGCTCGGCGATTTCGGGGTTGTGGGTCACAATTATGATGGTCTGCCCGAAGGCCTGGTTGAGCCACTTCACGAGCGAGAGCACCTTCGCCGCTGTGTCTACGTCGAGGGCGCCGGTGGGCTCGTCCATGAGTATGATGTCGGGGTTTGGGGCTAGCGCCCTTGCTATCGCGACTCGCTGTTGCTGGCCCCCGCTCAGCTGGCTGGGGAACTTGTCCTCGTGGCCTTTGAGCCCGACGATCTCGAGGATCTTCGCCGCTATCTCCTTGACCTCCTTCACGCTGTAGATCCCGGTGAAAAGAAGCGGAAGCATCACGTTCTCGAGGGCCGTGTAGTTTCGGATTAGGTTGAATGACTGGAAGACGAAGCCGATCTTCCTGGCCCTGATTTTCGTCAGCTGCTCCTCGCTCATATCTGTTATGTCCACTCCCCCTACAACCACGCGTCCAGACGTGGGCTTATCCAGGCCGCCGGCTATGGAGAGGAGGGTGCTCTTCCCGCTGCCAGAGGGCCCCATGATCACGGCGAGCTCGCCGTCTAGGACTGTGAGGTTGACCCCCCTCAGGACCTCGATCTCCTCGGTTGCGGTCCTGAACACCTTCCTGACCTCCTTAAGCTCCAGGGCAACCTCACTCACTCTTCAACACCTCTACGGGCCTTATCGAGGTGGCTCGCCAGACGGGGTAGATTGAGGCTAGGACGCTCAGCGCCGTAGCTAGAGCCACGCCGAGGACGAGCGTGGAGGCCTCGAGTATCCGGGGAGGGTTGAGGAAGCCGTAGGAGGAAACGATCTCGATTCCGACGCGCGCGCCAGCGACGCCAAACGCCAGGCCCAGAAGGCCCCCTGAGATGCCGTAGATTAGCGCCTCCAGCATGAATATTGCAGCAACGCTCGCCCTGCTAGCCCCCTGAGTGCGCATGATCGCGATTTCCCTCTGGTGCTCGCGGACAGTGGAGGTTATCGTGCTCGTGGTGCCGAAGACCGCCACAGCTAACCCGACCAGAGTCGTGGATAGCAGGAGGCCCTCTATGAGAGACATAACCTTGAAGACAACGCCTATGACCTCCTCCCTTAGCATGACCCTAGAGCCCGGGTAGACCATGGATATGAGGTTCTTCACGGCAACAGGGTCCACGCCGTCTTCAACCTTCACGACAGCCATGCTAACGTAGCCAGGCCTTCCGAGGAGGTTCTGAGCTTCGCGCAGAGGGAGGATGATGTAGCCTCCTGCCGCGCCTATCTCCTCGATCTTCATCGTGACCTCCGCTATGCCTATGACCTCGTACTGCTTGAAGAAGCCACCGTAAGGAGGCTTGACGGTAACCTTGTCCCCTACGGTCAGGTTCAGCCTTTTCGCCAGGCCGACATCGGCGATGGCATACGGTCCGGACAGACTGCTGAAACCTGCCCCCGCGATGAAGCGTGAAACCACGTTCTTCAGGTCCTCCGGCCTGACTCCTAGAACGAACACAGCGTTCCTCCCAATGTAGCCTGTAACGAGGATCGCCGGCGTCACGTCCTTAACTCCCGGGAGCTTCTTGAAGTTGTCCAGAACGTTCTCGGAGACGTCGTAGAGACCCTGCCCGTAGACGACAACCTCACCCGGAAGCACCTGCTCCACTATACTCTGCGCCGCGGTGCGGCTGCCGACGCTGAGGATCCTGAGCGATATGAACGTTGCAACGCCGCTCGCGATAGCCAGTATGGTCAAGGCGGCTATGAGCTTCTTGAACAGCATGTCTCTCTCTACGAACTTTAGGGCTATGTAGAGCAGGCTGGTCTTAGACACGTTCTCCTAAAACAGCGAGGCTATTTCAATGTGTCTTGCTTTTCACGATCTCCGAAATTTCCTTAACGGCTTCGTCGAGGGTGATCGCGTTCAGGGGGATCCCCTTGTCCCTCAGGATGAGGGATAGTTGAACGATTTGAGGCGGCTTTATGGCTGCTTTTCTCAGAACGTCAACCGCGTACAGCACCTCTCGCGTGGGCCCATCGAGTAGGATCTGGCCTTCAGCGACGAGGACCGTTCTCTCGGCAACCTCTGCCACGAAGCGCATGTCGTGGGTTATCACAACGATAGTGAATCCCTCATCGTTGAGCCCCTTAACGAGCTTGGCTAGAACATGCCTCCCAGCGTGGTCCTGCCCCGTGGTGGGCTCGTCGAGGATCAGTACCTTGGGCTTCATCGCCAGGACCGACGCCACGGTGAGCAGCTTCATCTTCCCGTAGTCGAGGTCGTAGGGGTTGTGATCCTCGAACCCCTCAAGCCCCACAAGGCTGAGAGCCCACTTGACCCTCTCGTTGACTTCCTCCTCAGAGAGCCCCAGGTTCCTTGGGCCGTACGCCACCTCGTCTCTAACTTTACTCTCGAATATCTGGTGGCTGGGGTTCTGGAACACGTAACCCACCCTTTTCACGATCTCATGCGTCGGCGTCGTGCGCGTGTCCAGCCCGTCGACGAGCACTACGCCCTTCGTCGGCTTCAGCAACCCGTTAATGTTCTTCGCGAGCGTGGTCTTACCCCCGCCGTTCTGACCTATGATGGCTACGCGCTCGCCGGGCTTCAGCGAGAAGTTCACGCCTCTAAGGGCCCAGCTGTCAGCCCCCGGGTACCGGAACCAAAGGTCTTTAACCTCGACGACCGCGTCCATCACGCAACACCTATGAGCTCCGAGTACACCCTAACCGCCTCCTCCAGCGTTATAGGGTACTCGATCTCCAGCCCCAGCTCCTTCTCAAGCGCGTAAGCGAGCTCTGTGACTGTGGGCGGGTCGACGCCTACGCTCTTCAACTTATCGACCTCCCGCAGGACGCCGCGCGCAGGCCCATAGGCCAGGACTCTACCGTTGTACAGGAGTAGAGCTTTGTCGGCGAAGTAGGCTACGTCCTCTATCTCGTGCTCCGCTATTACTATCGTGGAACCCTCGCTGGCGAGCCTCTCGATGACGCCGAGGACCTCGAACTTGCCGATAGGGTCCAGCTGAGCCGTAGGCTCGTCTAGCACGATGACCTCGGGTTTTAGGGCGAGGACGGTCGCGATCGCCAGCCTCTGCATCTGGCCGCCTGAAAGCTCGAAGGGAGACCTTTTCTCAAGTCCGTTGAGCCCCACGTACCGTATCGCCTCCTCCACCCTTCTCGCTATTTCCTCCTTGGGGTAACCGAGCATCATCAGGCCAAAGGCGACCTCCTCCCACACGGTGAGCGCCAGCCCGGACATCTGGTCTTCGGGGTCCTGGAAGACGAGCCCGACTTTAGTGGCGAGCTTAGCGACACTGGACTTAAGCACCTCCTCGCCCGCGACGAGTACCCTCCCGCCGTACCGACCTCCGTAGAAGTGCGGGACGAGGCCGTTCAGAGACTTGCAGAGCGTGGACTTCCCGGAGCCGTTGGGGCCGAGGATCGCCAGAACCTCCCCGCGCTTAACCTCGAAGCTCACATCCTTCAGCACGAAGTCCTTGCTCGTAGGGTAAGCGTACGTTAGGTGCTCCACCTGCACCACGGGCTCGCTTGAAGCCATTAACCACCACCCCAAACCCACGAGAGCCTGGCTATAGGCGAGTAGCCCACGCTGACGTACACCCACGCTAGGAACAGTGTGGCCGCCACCATACCCGCCAGGAAGACATAGTCCACCGACGTGAGCCTAGCCTCGTAGAGCAGGGTTTTCTTCACAGGTGAGCTGAACCCCCGGGACTCCAACGCGATGGCTCTAGTCTGAACCTTGTTGAGGGCGCTTAGAGTGAGGGGGATGACTACGGCCAGATAGTTCTTGATCTTGCCGACAAAGCCGACGTCAGTCCTCAACCCCCTCGCGATCTGAGCCTGCATGATCACGTTAGCCTCACTCGCCAAGAGGGGTATGAACTGGAAGGTTGCGACAACCATGTAGATGGCCTTGAAGGGGATTTTCATCTTGAAGAGAGTGGCGACGAGCTTGGCTTGGTTCGTGGTGAGGAAGAACAGCAGGGCGGAGGATATGGCGACCGCGATTCGGAGAGGCCACGTGAAGCCCCACCCGAAGCCCTCCAGGTAGACGGGGTACCTGGAGCCGAGTATCTCTATGTAGCCGATGACCGTCCTGTTCCACGGGAACCCTAGCGGCAGCGAGAGGATGGGAACAGCTATGGCTATCCAAGGTACAACGATGATCAGTAGGGTCGTCAGGATGGGGCGGGCGACCCTGGCGTGAAGAGCCATTAGAAGCGTCACTGCTAGGAAAACCAGGTTCAGGAACGGGTCGTAGAAGATGTAGACTAGGACAGTGGCCCATATAAAGTACAGGAACTTGACGCGCCCGTCAAGTCTCTGGACGAAAGTGTCAGTTTCAACTGACGTCTTTTTAAGCAAAGAAACCCCGGCGGACATCCTCCCAAACCACTCAGAAAAATGCTATGTTAACTTCTCTATTTGGCGAGTATGAACCGCTTGGGGATGCGCTGAGCTATTATTACTGATATTATGAAACTTACCGGCTTGTCGATGATCTCTGTAAACATGTTCTGAGCGTAGTTGGCTAGCCAGAAGTTACCTGTGCTGCTGAGCACAGCGGCGTAAACCGCAGCTGCCAGAGGCTTCCAGACAGGGCCACCCCCGAAAACGAGTATAGAGATAGCTGTCGTGAAGACAGGGTACAGGATGCCGTACAGCACTATCACAGCGACCCAGGTCATGGGCTTCTTGAGGTCTGTCAAGCCTGCTTTCATCATGAAGTACGTGATAAGGGCTATGACGACGTTTGCGAAGCCCCACACCCAGCTGGGCAGGCCCCAAACCGTCAGCGCCATTATGATGTTGTACAGGAAGCCCCCGATCGCCCCGACCCAGAACCCGCCAATCAGGGTACCTAGGATAGTGGCCCACGTGTCACCCCATATAGGCGCTTTTAGAGCCTCAACTATCACCCCTCCAACGTAGTTCAGTGCGGCGACAGTTGGTATAAGCACAACGGCGATAATTGCTTTCCCTGTGGGCGTCACCTCCCTTACTTCCTGTGCTGTCATTTTTAGTCTTTAATACTCCACGGAACATATTTATAAGAATTTCTACCTGACATCACCCCCAGCTGAATAAAAGCATTTTAACTAGGCCCCGAGCGGTGAAGGGGTGTCTCGATGGGTGCCCAGAGGCTTCTCGTTGCCGCTTCATTCACGTTCATGCTAGGCGTCGGCGCGGCGGTCTCCACTCTCCCAATCACTCTCAGGCAGATCAGCTCAAACGAGCTTGAGGTCAGCCTCGCGGTTACCGTGTGGGGGCTAGCGTACCTCGTCTCCAACATACCTGCAGGCGTGCTCGCGGACAAGCTGGGCGCTGGCAGGGTAGCCCCCCTAGCCTTTCTCTCCAACGTGGCTGTAGGCCTGGCGTTGTTCACTTCCACATCAGTAGCTGGCTTCGCTGCCGCCAGGGCTGCTGAAGGCGTGCTGGAAGCCATGGTGTGGACAAGCGTCCTCGGCCTCGCGGCCAAAAGCGAGGGCCGGCTACTCGGGATAAGCGGCGTATTCGCGGCCATCGCGCTAGGTTTCTCGCTGGGGCCCATCGCAGCAAGCCAGCTAGCGCTGATCTCAGCCAGGTCGCCTTTCCTGGCTTACTCCCTGTGCGCCCTCATATCCTTCTTCCTAACCCTTCCACTGAGATCCGAACGTCAAACTAGGGTTGAAATGCTGACTATCCGCGCGCCATCATCGCTGCAAATCCTACCCCCGCTCATAGTCTCCCTGACGGTGGGGATAACCGAAAGCCTCATCATCGTGTACTCGCCGGTCATCGCTGAGATGGCAGGCGTGGGCGACTCTAGGTTAATAGTGTCAGGCTACTACCTCTTAGGACTTTTAGGGCAGGTTGCCATCAGGCTGAACCCCCGCGCAGTAACGCGGGAGTACTACGTGCCAGCCTCATTCCTCCTAGCCGCGCTGGCGCTAGCCTTCACCCCGCTGAAGTTTACAGCTCTAGGCGTGCTGCTCCTAGGCTTCGTCAACGCCCAGGCGGCGAGCAGGTCGCAGGCTAAAGTCGCGGAGCTCATGCAGGGGGTGGAGTCCACGGGAGCAGGGCTGGCAAACCTTGCCTGGGCTCTCGGCTACTTCGCCGGCTCTCCTCTCTACAGCTCTGCCTTAGCGGCGTCGCTAGACCCCCTCGGGGGGACTGCTCTGTTCCTCACGGCATCGCTGGCGCTTCAGATCACGCTTGGATTCACAGCCAGATCACGGGCTTCCCGGGCACGTACGAGCCTCGGATAGGTATCTCGTAGCCGCAGTACGGGCACCTGTACTTCCCGCTCTCCACGTCCAGCTTGAAGTAGGTAACCCTGTAGTTCTCGCGCCTCACGAGAAGCCTCCGGCACCTCGGGCAGTATGTTGACTCGAGCTCGGGCTCGTGTAGGTTGCCGACGTACACGAACTCCAGCCCAAGGCTTTCGGCTTTCCTCTTCGCGCCCATCAGCTTGTCGACAGGCGTAGGGGGCTTGTGCCAGGCGTGCGCGGGGAAATACCTGTTTATGTGCAACGGGACGCTGGGCCCGAGCACGTCGAGGTGCCTTCTGAGAACCCAGTCGATGCATTCCTCGCTGTCGTTCGCACCGGTCACGACGAGGTAGACCATCTCCACGTGCCCCCCGCTGTCGAGGATGTAGCGAGCGTTCCTCAAGACCTTCTCGTGGTCAACACCCCTGAGCACGCTCATACCGGGACACCCCTTCAGGTCCACGCTCCACCCGTCCACTCCGAGCTCGATCAGTAGCTTGAGCGCCGAGAGGGTGAGGTAGCCGTTCGTCACCATCATGAAGTGGCCGCGCCTGGCTCATCCACCCCTTCACTTATCCGGGGCCCCCTCTTCGGGGTTCTCATGGGCTCCGCGCCTTCGGCCCGCCCCGCCAGCTCAGGTTGTGCGGCGGGGCTCCGCCTCGGCGCCTCTTCGCCTCATCGCACCGCGCGCGGCACCCGGCAAGCGGCCCATTGCTGTGTCGCCGTGCCGGGAACTGGGGCCGGGGCCTCTCCCTCTGCTTCGCCGCTTGGGGAAGCTGAGCGAGCCGTGTATCAGCGCCCGTGGGTGGCTCTGGAGCCACTGGCTCAGCGCCTCGAGCTGCTTCTTCGCATCGCAGGCCCGCTCAACCGCAGAGGCAACGCTGAAGTAGAGGCTCCGAAGCCTCATTCTCAGCTCCCTGCTAGCCTTGACCTCCCAGACCCTGTAGGCGTCGATCAACTCCTTGCCGTCTCCCCCGCCTTCCCAGCCCACGCTCCCACCTCCAGGGAGCCTGACTCACTATAGCCTCGAGCCCTCCCTGCGCTTGAGCCTCGCACGTAACTGCGCTCCGCGGCCTTATATCCCCGCGCCGAAAATGAACGCCGAAAGTGAAAACACAGCAAACAGGGGGGCAACCGCCGACTCAGGGTAGCTGAGCTGGGGGCTAGCTGAGGCTCGTGGGCTACGGATTCCTGAGGAGGGCCCCGCACCCCGCCGGGGTTACGGTCTCGCTCGCTGAGAAGGCGCTGTGGGTGCTCTCGCTTGGCGAGGGCTAGGAGCAGTGAGAGCAGGCTGGCATGGGCGCTGGTGAGGTGCGCCCTCCACGGCCGCTGCGACGACAGAGTAGTTGAGGAGCACGGGGACCTGCTTGACGCGCTAAGCGAGTTACAAGCATCATTCCCCGATAAGCCAGCGGAGTGGTTCTACCGCGCCGTGTACAGGCTTTTGGCTGGGAAAGTGGAGAAAGTGGGTAATGAGCACTGGCTCGTGAAGGGGCTAGCGGAGCTGGGGGACACCTACCCCTGGTACAACGTCTGGATAAGCGGAGGAAGGTACCGCTGCGACTACTTCTTCAGGGCCTACGGCTACGTCCGCAAGGCGAGGATATGCAGCCACATCGCCACGGTCATGCTGTATAAGGCAGCTGAAGTTGCGTGTCGAGTGAGCCTCAAGGCAACCTCGCCCGCCTCATCCTTCATGAAGCTTACGTGCTTGTGCGAGATAAGCCGTTATGTGCAACAATGTTTTATTTGAATAAAATAATGTTACGGAACAATGTAACAAAGTTACACTTAAGTGTAACCTCGTTATCCTAAAGCGTGGCGGACGATGTAGTCGACGACGCGGTCTATCTCCGCTTTCACAGCGTCTGGTATCCCGGACGCCTCAGCGGTCAGGAAGCCTCGGAGTAGCAGTGACCGTGCCTCATCCTCGCTGAACCCCTTGGACATCAGGTACTCGATCTTCTCGCCGGCGATCATCCCTATGGCTGCCTCGTGGGTCAGCTCAACCTCCTGCGCGCGAGAGGAGAGCACAGGCACCGCCTCTATGCTTGACTCGTTGTCCATCAGGATACCCAGGCACTCGATGTGGCCCTTCGTCTTCCCCGACTTGGCTTCGATTGTTCCCCTGGAGTACACTCTAGCCCCCCTGCTCGCAAGCACCCTTGAGACAAGCTCAGCGCTAGCGCCTTCGCCTTCAAGTACGGCCACGCCCCCAATGTCGTAGATGCCGCTTCCCGTGCCCGACACAACCGATATCAATTTAGCGTGAGCCCCTCGAGCGAGGTAGACTTTAGGCTCAGTCTGTACGGAGGCAACAGGGCTGTACACAGCGTAGTAGCTGATGTACTGGCCCCCCTCCCCCACCCTGACAACAGTCCGGGGCCTCACGTGCGTCCCCTCCCCCCAGCTGTGCAGCATCGTGTAAACCAGCTTAGCCCCCCTAGCCACGTAGAACTCAGAGACCCCGATGTGCAACCCCCCTCTGCTCCCGTGCGGGACCAGGCACCCGGTTGTCACGACGACCTCAGCGCCCTCATCTACGTAGACGATGTTGTGCGCGTGCTGAACCTCCTCCCCGCCGGTGAACAGGCTCAGGCAGGTGTACACGGGCCAGGGAGCCTTGACCCCCGGCGGTACGTAGACGAAGTACCCGGCTTCTCCTCCGTAGAGGTAGGTGTGCGCAGTGTACTTGTCCGTGGCTGGGTCTACGAGCCTCCAGGAGAGGCTGGAAGCTAGCTTGTCTTCCTTAAGCGCCCTGCTAAGCGGCTCAACCACTACGCCGATCGACCTGAACCTCTCGGACATGACCCTGGCCAGGACCGTCTCCCCAACCTGGAGGTAGCTCAGTTGCTCGGGCCGCACCCCCACCTTCCTCTGAATGGACTCCTCCACCAGCGCGCCCCCGCTCTCACCCAGCTCCGGCTTCGCGACCTTGTAGGTTGCGAGGTCCAGGTCTGGGCCGTGCGGGGAAGGCTTGTTCAGAGCCTTCACGATGTCCTCAACCAGAGCACGCTCCATCGAACCCCCTCTCCTCAAGCCTCTTGAGTATTTCGAGCGCCCTCCCGGTGCAGGTCAACCTGCCGCCGCTCAGTACGTAGCCTGTAGCCTGACCCCCGAGCTGCTCCGCCAGTAGCCGGGTGTGCGTAACGACAAGCACGCCGGAGTTGAACTCCTCGACGAGGAAGTCGATGGCGTGAGCTATCAGCTTTACGCTGTCGACGTCCACCCCGCTGTCAGGCTCGTCGAGCAGGGCAAACCGGGGTCGCATTAGGGCAGTTAGGAAAACCTCGACCCGCTTCCGCTCACCGCCGCTGAACCCCCTGAAGGCGTCCCTGCCGAGAAGGTGTCCGATCTCCAGGATCTCCACCAGCTGCTGCACGAACTCCTGCGTACCAGCCCTCCTGGAAATTAGGTCAGCGAGCCTGGAGACGCTCACACCGGTCAGCTCGGGCGGGATCTGGTACGCTAGCACAATACCCCTGCGCGCCCTCTCGTAGGCCGGGAGCGGCGTCACGTCCTCCCCGTCCAGGATCACCCTCCCGCCGGTCACCCGCACGTGGGGGAGCCCGGCTACCGCGCACAGCAGGGTGGTCTTCCCGGCCCCGTTAGGGCCGAAAAGTAGGGCTTTCTCGCCGCCTCGAATAGTCAGGCTCACGCCCCTCACTACCTCACTTGAGTCCACGGATGCGGTAATGCTATCCACGGTTAGAGTCGCCATCCTTAAGCTAAAGAGGGGGTGCACCTAAAGTATTTTGCCCCCGAAAAGGGGGTTACGCGACTGCTTGAGAAACTCTATAGAGGACTCTCTTTGGGTTCACAGGGTCTTCCAGCTTAGCGATGAAGCCCCTGGACGAGAGCAGGGCCAGCGCATATCTGACCGTCCTCTCCGGCAGGCCAGTCAGGTCGATGATCTCGCTTATGCCCAGCTCGCCCCCCTCCTCAAGCACTTTAAGCACAAGCTTAGCGCTTGGAGGCAGGTCCCGTAGCTCGGCGTATGTGAGCTTTCTCTTGGCCAGCGCGGTGCCTCTGCTCTCGGTTACCACGAGGTTTAGGTGGCCGCCTACAACCACTCGAACTTCCTCCTCCACTTCAACTCTCTCCACGCCGTCAGCCACCACTTCCACAGCCGTGCGGGAAGCGATGCCCCCCACTCGTATGCTGTTCCCCAGGCTCACCACAACCGGCCTCCTTCCCGGCTCCGTGCTGTTGACCGGGACGATGACGAGCGCCTCGGTGTCGAGGAGCACGACGGGCCCACCTGCTGACAGTGCGTATGCCGTCGAACCCAGCGGGGTGGCAACGATAACCCCGTCGGAAGTGTCGTGCCACAGGAGGTCCCCGTTCACCTCTAGGTCGTACTCCATGAGGGTCGCGCTCCTCCTGGGGAACACTGCGACCTCGTTGTTTGCTCTCACGTTGACCGTCCCGTCTGCCAGGGCAGACAGGACGGGTACACGCAGCGGCCCGATGCCTGCCGGGAGCTGGCTAGCCAGCTCAAAAGGAGCAGACCCGCGCTCACCTCCCGCCTAGAGGACGTCTTGGCCCTGAATCCCGACATAGTCGTCGAAGCCGCGAGCCAGGAGGCAGTTAGGGAGCACGCCAAGAGGATCCTCGAGCGCTCGGACCTAGTCGTGCTGAGCGTAGGGGCCCTCATGGAGGAGCAGACCCTCCGCGAGCTCCTCGATGTAGTGCGGAGGAGCGGTAGAAGGATCTACGTGCCCGCGGGGGCTGTTGGCGGGCTCGACGTGCTGAAGGCCTACTCGCAGGTGGGGGTCAGCAGGCTCAAGCTGGTGACGCGCAAGCCGGCGAAGTCCCTGGGGGCGGAGGTGCAGGGGCCCACGGTGGTCTTCAGGGGGAGGGCCAGCGAAGCGGTTAAAGCCTACCCGAAAAGCCTGAACGTCGCAGCCACCCTCTCGCTAGCGGCAGGCGTCGAAGCGGAGGTTGAGGTCGTGGCAGACCCCAGCCTCGGCAGGAACGTGCACGAGGTCGTGGCGGAGTCTCCCGTGGGCAGTGTTCGAGTGGTTCTCGAGAATGTCCCTTCTCCCGAGAACCCCAAGACGAGCTACCTCGCAGCCCTCTCCGCCGTTCGGGTGCTCAAAGAGATCTGCTCAGCTGAGGGAGGGCTTGTTATCCTCTAATTCAGGTGTAAGAAGAGGGAAAAACATATACCTAGGTTACGATTTTTCATAACCTAGGTATATGAGTATAAGGATTTACCTACGAAGGCGCGAGCAGAGGGAGATCGCCGAGCTTCAGGACATAGTCGTCAGCGTCCTGTACAGGGTGCTCAAGCCGCCGCCCGTGCTTCACGGGGGGACTGTGATCTGGAGAGTGTACAAATCCCCACGCTTCTCAGAAGACTTGGACTTGTACCACGAGAACCCGACGCTGTACCGGAGCCAGCTTGAGAGAGAGATGGAGTCATTTGAGCTTACTCTTAGGAAGCTGCGTGAAACGGCAAACGCGGTTTTCATGGTCGTTGGCGATCGCCGCGAGGTTAGGGTTGAGTTCACGAAACGTGATATGAGCAGTGTCTCCGTTGAGGCGGAGTTCGAGCTGGTTGACGGGGGCTTTATCGTTGTTCGCACACTCCCTCCGGAGCTTCTGCTAAGGGAGAAAGTCCAAGCTTACATCGAAAGGCGTAAGGCCCGGGATCTCTACGACGTGTACTACCTCTTGAGCCACCTGGATCCCCGCTCGGTGCGGGAGGAGCTCCAGAGGCTCTTAGCCTGCCTCGACGAACCTCCCCGAGACTGGGGGGAGCTCAGGGTTTTGATACTGAAGGGCCTTCCCCCGAGCTTCGAGACTGTCAGAGAGAGGATCTTAGGTGCTTTGAGATGAGGCACGTGGATAAGGTGAGAACTTACTTCAGCAGACCTGACAAACCTGCTTTCTCGGTGCACGAGCTCTACGCGCTCGGAATACCCCCCTCCTACGCCAAAGTACTTGTTCACACCCTGTTGTCGAGGGGTGAGGTCGTCAGGCTGAGAAAAGGGTGGTACAGCTTTTACAGAGACCCACTGGTCTTCATATTCACTCTTCCACCGCACACAGCGTACTACGGCCTCGGGTTTGCGGCCTACATACACGGAGCCTGGGACCAGGTGCCGAACCCCGAGGTGCTCACCTACGCCGCGTCTAGGAAGGTGAGAGCCGGCGTCTACACCGTGCTTGATACACCGCTCGTCGTTCGCCGCATATCCAAGAAGCTCTTCGGCTCCTACACTCTCGTCAGGTACGGAGACTGGAGCCTGCCCGTCTCTACCCCCGAGAAGACGCTCACGGACCTCTTCTACTTCGACTACCCATTCCTGGACGAGATCCTACCCCACCTGTTAGGGAAAATCCGACCTGAAGCCGTCAAAACTATTCTAGTAGAGTACCCGTACCCGCGGAGCGTGAAGAGGGAGGTGCTCAAAGCCCTAAAGGCTCACTCCGCAAGCTCCGGGGCCTAAGTCTCCGGAACCCGCAGTATGTTGGTCGCTGTGAAATCCTGCACCAGCGTGAGCCGAGGGAAGATTCACCTGTAACCTATCGGCGGTGAAGAGAACTCCTGCCACAGCAGGAGCAACCAGAGACGGCTGAGATCATCCGCCTTGGTGCAAGACTCCTTTGAGCTATGAACTTGGAACCGCGTCCACCAGTGCAGCGCCCTCGCAAAACACTGAGCTCCCCCGTCGCCTCGAGAGCCTTAACCGTTATCTGCACACCTTGAGCCGTAGAAACCGTTATCTGAGACCACCTGCATCTCTAGACGCATGACGCTGGAGATAAGCCTTAAGGGTAGGAGAGCGCTGGTAACCGCGGCCTCGGGCGGCATCGGCCTAGGTGTGGCGAAAGTCCTCGCCTCGGCTGGCGCCAGTGTTGTGATCGTGGCGAGAAACCTAGAACGGCTGGAGAGGGCGAAAAGGGAAGTCGCGGCTTTTTCGGGGCAAGAGCCCTTTGCGATCAAAGCCGACCTCACGAAGGAGGAGAACCTCGCAGAAGTCGTCAGAAAGCTTGAGGGCGCAGGCCCTCTCCGTTAGGTAGACGTAGCGCGTGACGCCGGCGACGGCCCCCTGACGAGGCCGGCTGAGCGCAACCTCTCGAGGACGCTGGTTATGTGTCTGGTGTTTCAGGTGCCGAACGCCTTGCTGAGCAGCTTTGGCTGCCTGAGGCGCCACAGAGCCCTTGCGAGGTTCGTTGCCTCGAGTCACCCTGCCACGCTCCCCCAGGCCTCTCCGCTGACCTCGATTATCACCGCTTAAGTATAAAAAATGGGGTTGTAAGCGTTCACAGATGCTGTGGCTGATAAGAACCGAGGGGCGTATAGGTGTTGCTCGAACGCCCTCCCTCAACCCCCTCTCAAGCCCGCTGAGAGCGAGGGAAGACAGGAGTCGAACACAGGAAGAAAACTGGGAAAAACTAAAAAAAGTAGCATTGCTACGGGAGGCACAGAGTCACCGTGAACGGAATCATGCCCCGCATCATCAAGACGCCAAGAGTCGAGGAGCTCGCCAGAGATACCGCGCGCAGAAAAGGGGTGAGCTACGAGGAGGCGCTCAGGAGGCTCTCCTCCGACGTGCCGGCTGGCCGCTTGGGTACTCCCGAGGAGATAGGGTACCTTGTAGCCTTCCTTGCCAGCGACTACGCCTCGTACATCAACGGCGCGATGATACCCGTAGACGGCGGCAAGCAAGCGTCGGTCTTCTAACGGAAAACTCAATCGGAAACACAGCACCAGCAAAGCAATATTTATTTTTTGTTTTTGGTTACACCGTGATACTATGTCCAGTACTCAGGGGGTCTCGGAGAGAAGGGAAGCGGTTAGGGAGGAGTGGCTGAGGCAGCACGGGCGGGTGGAGGAGAACGTTATCAGCTACGCGGATTACGTCCTGAGCGAGTACGAGAAAGAGCCGGAGAAGTACTCTAAGCACATCAACAATTTCATTGAGAGGGTTGAAGAACTCCTGTACCCTCATGACCAGTGGGAGGAGGAGAAGGCGTTTGCCCTATTCCGCGGCCACCCGCTAGTTAACGCCCTCACCTTACAGCACAGGGAGATCGAGCAACTGCTCTCGGGGGCGAAAAGCGAGGTAAACCCCGTGAGGAAGGTTCAGATGCTGAAGACCTTCCTCGAGGTTCTCAGGATCCACGTTAAAGCAGAGAACGAGCAGCTCATCCCGATGCTACGCTAGGCCCTAACAAGGGGATTAGGCTCTTAGCGAACCCCAAGCCCAGGGCGTTGAGCGTCTCCGGGGTCGGCAAGCCGCGCTCATCCCAGCCCATGAAGGCAAAGTACTCGGCACGCATCCTCTCGAGCTCACTCCTGTCAACTGCCTTGCCCTTGAAGGGGCCTGAGGGTAGCGGCTCGTAGAACCGCGGGGGCAGGTCGTCGTCCACGAGCGGCCTCCAGCTGACGTCCGGGCCACCGAGGAGCAACGCGATGCGCTGTAGGGCGAGTATCCTCTTGCCGTGCACGCTCATCCACTCCTCGCGGGTTATCCCGAACCCTGTTATGGCTTCAAGGAACTGGAACATCAGGTCGTCGATCGCGTTGAACGCGCATATGACTGCTGAGTCGGGGAACGTCATCCACAGCTCTCCCCACGGGGCGTCGAAGGGCTTCCTGGGGGCCGAGGTGTGGTCCCCGCCCTGAGTGCTCGTCGCATAGGAGAAGTGCGGCAGGTAGTCTTTTCCGCTTCTCACGCCGTGCGCGCCGATCCCAACGCCTTTGGAGTGGACCGCGTACCTCGTCGCGTCAACCCCTTTCCACTTGCTCACCGTCAGCGCGAATCGCAGGGTGCCCTCGGCCATGAGGTCTCCTATGCCCTCCCGCCGCGCGATGAGCTCCATGAGCCTAGCGAACGCCTCCGCGTTCCCCCACTTGGGCTCTATCCCGTGAAGCTCCTCCCCGGTGAGGATTCCCCTTTCGTACAGCTCGGCCACGAACCCCAGCAGGTTACCGGTCTGTATGCCGCACAGCCCCAGGTCGTCTGCGACCGAGGAGAGGTATATGCACGCGCGCGGCTCGAAGACACCCAGGTTGGTCCCCATGTACGCCTGTAGCTCGTAGTCAGGCGTATCGGTTAGGGCTCCTTTCCTGTCCCCGGACCTGAGGTAGGATATCTTCATGCAGGTAGACGGGCAACCGTAGTCGCCCCAGTACCGCTTAACCCAGTGCGCCTCAAAGTTCTGCTGACCCATGGAGCGGTTGTCGTGCCACTCCTCCTGCCAGTTCCTGACAGGCTCGCTGCTCGTCAAGGCGCCCGTAGCGTAGCCGCCCGACCCGGTCCCCCACTGCTTGAACGTCGTGTTCCTGTTGAGGCGCGCCCAAGCCTCCTTGATCAGAAGCTTCACCCAATCGGGGTGCTTGGCGCGGGGCATGGGCCCGTAGCCCTTGACGACCACAGCTTTAAGTCTCTTCGAGCCCATGACCGCGCCGTAGCCACCGTAGCCCGCGGCGTGGGTGAGCTTGGCCATGACCGCTGCCGTCCTCACGAGGTTCTCCCCCGCGGGGCCAATGTACAGGAAGCTTGGCTCCTTCGTAAGGCCCTCCCGCGCGAGGTGCTTGCGCTTGAGCTCAGACCACACCTCTCTCATCAGCTTCTCGTAAGTCTCGCGCCCCCTAAGCCCCCACAGGTGCTCCGCACCCCGTATCTCGACGTTGTCGCCCTCAACGTACAGGTACACGGGGTTGCGCGCCCTGCCTCTGACCACGATCCCGTCGTAGCCAGCGGCCCTGAGGTCTATCGCCACCTCGCTCGAGAGGACGCTACCCAGTATGCCGTTGCTCTGCGGTGACTTACCTGAGACCGCCAGCTTCACACCAGGGTAGTATCCGGTCAGGGGGCCTGTGAGGAAGAGGAGGATGTTCTCCTCCCCGAGAGGGTCAAGGTCGCGCCAGCGATCCCCGAGCTCGCGGAGAAGGAGGTACGCCGCTAGCCCGCGCCCACCGAGGAACATCCTCAGGAACTCTTCCTCGAGCTCCCTGACCGTCACCTTCTCCCTGGAGAGGTCCACCTCTAAGAGCCTCCCGTTGTAGCCGTACACCACTCCGGACCACCTCACGGGCCTCCGAACGTTGTCTCGAAGAGCCTCCTCGAGACCTCCTCCGGGAAGGTCGAGTAGACCTTGTAGGCGACGCTCTCGTAGGGAACCACCTTGAGCGCAAAGTACCCGGCCCCCTCGCAGGCCTTGACGCACTCAGGCTCGCCTCCACACAGGTCGCAGACCATAGCCTTCCTAGTTCTGGGGTGCAGGCGCATCACTTTCCCGGGGCAGGCGCGCACGCAGGCCCCGCAGCTCGTGCACTTAGACTCGTCGACGAGAACGGCGCCAGTCCGCTCGTCGGCTCTGAGGGCACCTTCCGGGCACGCCTTTATGCACGGGTAATCTCTGCACTGAGCGCACGTGTGGGGGACGTCAACCCCCGGGAAGAGCTCGAAGACCCTGATCCTGCTGGCTTCAGGCCACACGGTCCCCTCGTGCTTCAGGCTGCAGGCGACCTCGCAGAGCCTGCAACCGGAGCACCTCAGGGGGTCCCTGAGGATGAAGATATGCTGAGCCATTGGTTAGGGAAGCCTCATTACGCACAATTATTCTTTTCTGTTTACCGCTCGGAGTTGCCTGCAGGCTGTGCAACCTTTATTAAGCTGTCATAATACAGTCAGAGTGGTTAGCATGTGCTGGGGGGCACCCGCGGTTGTCGTGGAGTCCAGTGGACCAGTCGCTAAGGTGGACTACGGCGACGGCGTGATACGGGAAGTATTCGTGGGCATATCCGAGGGCCGGGTTGAGCCCGGAGACCTCGTGATGGTGCACGCCGGCGTCATCATTACAAAGCTGACCCCCGAGGGGATTCTCGAGCAGATAGACTTCATCAAGAGCGTGGTTGGCGAGGAGGCCTCAGCTTGGACGAGCATGTACGAGAACATCCTGAGGCTGGCTGATGAACTGAAAAGGGGTGGCCGATGAGCCTCGAAGAGGCAGTCACGCTCGCACACGGCCAGGGGGGCTCGGAGACCCTCGAGCTCTTAAGGAGGCTCGTTTTCTCCAAGGTGGATGAAAGCCTGAAGAAGGTTCCTAGGGGGCTGGGCATCGACAAGCCCGACGACGGCTCCCTAATACCCCTGCCGGACGGCCGCTACCTGGTGGTGACCGTCGACTCTTACACTGTCAACCCGCCCTTCTTCCCAGGAGGGAACATCGGGAGCCTCGCCGCGCACGGGTCGATCAACGACGTGGTCATGATGGGCGGAAAGCCCCTAGCAATGCTCGACTCAATAATTGCTGAGGAGGGCTTACCCATGGAGAGCCTCGAGAGGATAGTGGACTCCTTCGTCTCCGTCCTGAGGAGCGAGGGCATCGCCCTGATAGGCGGTGACTTCAAGGTCATGCCGAAGGGCCAGGTAGACAGGATCGTGATAACTACGGTCGGGCTCGGGGTAGCGGAGCACCCAATAGTCGACGAGCCTAAACCGGGTGACAAGATCATCGTCACCGATTACGTTGGAGACCACGGGACAGTGATACTCATGTCGCAGCTGGGCCTAGGGGACGTGGAGGAGATAGCCAGCGGCCTCCTGAAAAGCGACTCGAAGCCACTAACCCCCCTCCTCCCCGTTCTAGAGAAGTTCCACGGCTACATTAGCGCCGCCCGCGACCCCACGCGAGGTGGCCTAGCGGGTGTCCTGAACGAGTGGGCTCAGGAGTCCGGCCTCGTCTTCGTGGTGGAGGACGCCGAGCTGCCGATCCGGGAGCACGTGAAAAGATACGCGGAGATGCTGGGCGTAGACCCCGTTTACCTCGCCAGCGAGGGAGTCGCTGTGCTCAGCGTGCACCCCGAGGTAGCGGAGGAGCTCCTGAGGGAGCTCAGGGCGAGAGGTTTCCCCAACGCGAGGATCATAGGCGAGGCTCGCCTCAGCGAGAAGTACAGGGGGTACGTTCTCTCCAGAACGCCGGTGGGCGGCTTCAGGGTCATCGAGCCCCCGCGCGGCGTGCTCGTGCCAAGGATATGCTGAGGGAGAGGTGAAGGGTCTGCGAGCGCTCAAGTTCAGAGGGGTTACCCTGGTCAGGAGTGGCTTCGCGGGCGTCAAGCTCTCGTACATGGAGTCCTCCATATGCATTGACGTGCCTCAGCCTGCCGGCTGCGCCGCGGCTCTCTACACGCACAATCACCCGAGGCACGCGCCCCAAACCCCTCCTCAAGTGCCCGTTTACTCCCCGTTCGCTGGCCGGAGGGTAGCCCCCGGTGAGCGGCTAGAGCTGGTTGCTGGCGTAAAGCTCCTCGCGGTCCACGCGTACAGCCTCGGCTTCGCTGGCGCCGAAGCCCACCCCAAGGGCGTGGGGGTAGGTTTCCTGCTTGAGTTCCCCACTGGCCTCCGCGTCTACCACGCCGGGGACACGGACCTCGTTGGCGAGGTGCTCGAGCTCAGGGGCCTTGTCGACGTGGCTTTCCTCCCGGTCTCCGGGAGGAGCGTAATGAACCCGGAGGAGGCCGCGGAGGCTGTGAGGACGCTGAGGCCCGCCATCGCGGTCCCCGTGCACGAGGAGACTTCCTCTCAAGCCCGCACGTTCAAGAGGCTGGCGCAGCCCTACACTCAAGTCGTCTTAATGGAGGCCTGAGGCTTATGAGCGTCGAGAGGATTGTCCCTCCGTCCATGAGGTTTAAGGCTATCAGCCTCCAGGAGTACCGCAAAGCCTACGCGGCGAGCATCGACGACCTGCAGGGCTTCTGGAGCCAGCAGGCTAAGGGGCTTGTGTGGAAGCGCGAGTGGGCAGCGGTCGTTGCGGGGTCTGGGCCGAACACCAGGTGGTTCGTCGGCGGGGAACTGAGCCCGTACGAGAACGTGATCTTGAGGCACAGAGAGACGAACGTGTGGTCCAAAACCGCGATCCTCTACGTGAACGAGAGTGGCGAAGGCCACGCCCTGACCTACAGCGACCTGGACTCGCTGGCCGAAAGGGTGAGCTGCGGCCTTAAGGGGCTCGGCTTGAGTAAAAGTGACTGGGTGGCCGTTTACAGCCCCCCGAACGTCGAGAGCTTCGCTTTCATGCTGGGAGCGCTCCGCGCGGGGCTACCCTTCGAACCAATATTCACGGGCTTCTCGCCGGCAGAGATGGCGCGCAGAGTGCTCAGAAGAGGGGCTAAGGCGCTTTTCGTGACTCCCAGCTACCTCAGGAGGGGGAGGCTCGTGGACTTCATGGGCTCGGGGAAGACCCAGCTCGAGAAGCTCGCTGAAGCGGGAATCAAGGTGATTGTCAACGACCCTGCCGGCGCGTACGAGTCCTTCACAGGCTTCGCGGACATCCTCGAGAATTGTAGTGCTGGGGCTGAAAGCCTGGAGTCGAGTAGCCCGCTTTTCGGGCTCCACAGCGCATACGCGGACGGGTTCAAGCCCATAACCCACCCAGCCGGAGGCTTTCTTGTTCAGACTTACGCCACTTCGAGGTGGGTCGGGCTCAGGCCCAGGGATACGGTCTTCTGCACGGTCTGGCCCGGGTGGATCACAAGCGTGACGTACCAGTTCTTCGGCTCTCTGATGCTCGGATCAACCATTCTGCTCTACGACGGGGCACCTGACTGGCCAAGCTGGAGCAGGTGGATCGACATGATCGACTCCTACGCCGTCACGGTGTTCCTGACCACGAGCAGCGCCCTCCGCATGCTCTCGAAGCAGGACTCTACGATCTTCGCGGGTAAGAACGACACCCTGAGGGAGATCATCGTCACCGCCGAGCCCCTCGAGCCAGAGGTCTGGCGCTGGGCGTACGCCACCCTAGGCACCCTCCCATACCCCATCGTCGACTCGAACCCCGGGAAGGGTGGAAGCATCCCCGTCCTGAGCATGTTCATACAAAGCGAGGTCGGGACGTTTTTCACAGGAAACCTAGTGAACTACACCTTCACGCACATCGAGCCCGGCTCCTCGGGCCCACCATTCCCAGGCTTCCACGTAGACGTGGTCGACGAGCTTGGGAACAGCATTAGAGGAAAGCCCGGGAGGCTAGTGCTCAGGAAGCCCTGGGTCTCTGTGCCCGTGGAGGCTCCTGAGGAGTTCTACGAGGCGTGGAGGAACGGGTACTACGACACAGGCGACCTCGCGGTGATGAACCCGGAGGGCTACGTGTACCCTCTCGGCAGGCGGGACGAGGTGATGAAGGTCAGCGGTTACAGGCTCAGCCCCGGGGCCCTAGAGGAAGCTGCACGACTAGCCGGCGCGGACTGGGCTTTAGCGTTGCCCTTGAGGAACCCTGATAGGCTGGAGGCCCCCGTGCTCATCTACCATGGTGACGCTGAAGAGGAGGAGGTGATTAGGGCGGTGCGCGAGGCTGTAGGTCCCATCGCGACCCCGGTCAAGGTCATTCGAGTCAGCGGTAAACCCGTGGTACATGCGTCGCGCGCGGATTTGGCGTCCCTCGCGAGGAAGGGGGAGCTGGAGTTCGTGCTGAGGCTACTTTCATCTTAGATAAAATTTCAGGCACACTAAAAGTATAGCGGAAAATTTTTCACGTCATTTGTGGGGAAACCTGTTTAAACTGCAACTTTTTCCGGATAAAGCTCAGAACACTTTTATGCGTGCAGGTCATAGACTCAAACCGCAAGAAGGGTGAAAAACATGAAGGCCCGGGTTCTCCTCGAGAACATACAGGTCTCCGACTTGTTCGAGTCTCTTTCAAGCGCCCAAAAGAGGCTCGTCCTCCACGTATTCTCAGAAACCCTACACGCCTTAACATCATCCTTCCTCAAGAGGGGTTTCACGTGGCTACTGCCGGTGGTGACGAGTAAGGCGACAGACCCCCTATGGCCCGACCCCGGAGCGAGCATAGAGGCTCGTCCGGAGCTGGAGCTCTACGGGGAGCGTGCGAGGCTGACGCAGAGCATGATCCTCCACAAGCAGCTACTGGTGGCGGCCGGCTACGAGAAGGTGTTCGTTCTATCACCGAACGTAAGAGTCGAGAGGCGCGACCGCGCGAAAACCGGGAGGCACGCGTACGAGTTCACGCAGCTCGACTTTGAGGTGAAAGGAGCCAAGCGCGAGGACATTTTCAGGCTAGTTGAGGGTGTGCTGGCGGAGGTTGTAGAGCACCTGGAGGAGTGCTGCGAGAAGCATCTATCGGAGCTCGGCGCTGAGCTGGCGAAGCTCAGAGCCCCGTTCAAGGTTTACAGGATGAAGGAGCTTGAAGAGAAGTATGGCCCCGACTGGGAAACACTGGCCTCGATCGAGTCGAGCGAGCCCTTCTGGGTGACGGACATCCCGAGGGAGTTTTACGACTACGAAGACCTCGAGAGGGGGGAGTGGCGCAACTACGACCTAATCCTCCCTGAAGGATACGGGGAGGTGCTGTCGGGCGCTGAGAGGGAGTGGCAGTACGACAAGATAGCTTACAAGATGAGGAGAGACGGCGTGAGCATGGACTCCTACAGGTACTACTTAGAGCTCGCGAAAAGGGGAGTACTTGTACCGAGCGCCGGAGCGGGGATAGGTGTGGAGAGGCTTGTTCTCTGGCTCACGAAGCGGTCCCACATCGCGGAGGTTCAGCCTTTCCCGAGGATCCCTGGAATCGTGATGCCCCTGTAGCAGTTTAAGCCTCCCGAACAACGTTTCTTACTTTTTCTGGCACGTCTGTTATAATGTAGTCCACTCCTAGATTCGCGAGCTCTAGCGCCTTCGCTGGGTCATTCACGGTCCATACCGCCACCTTGTACCCAGCAGAGTGGAGCTCCTCGACGAGCTCTCCGTCAACGAAGTCGTAGTGTATGGATACCCCGTCAGCGCTGGCCAGCTCAACCTCCTTCACGGGGTCAGCGGGGCGGTACTGGACGTTCCCGAGAAACACGAGAACGGCGCTGTCGGCTTCCTTGGCGTAGCGGAGAGTGTGGTGGAAGCCGCTACTGACTATCACCTCCTTTACGCCGAACCGGCGGGCGAGAGCTACAGCCTCCCTCTCTATCCCCCGGGACTTCAGGTCCAGCCAAACGCCGCTCCTGCCGTCTACAATCGACAAGTGCTCTTCAAGGGTGCTGGGCCTTAGCAGGGGGTCGCGGCCCTCTATGAGGAGGTACCCGTAGCCCATTATCATCCTTCTAACCCCGTGGGATGCGGTCTCGGCCCCGTGCCTGACTATCAGGGCTCCGTCACTCCTGCGAGCCACGTCGAACTCTATCACCTTAGCGCCCTCCCTAAGGTACTTCAGGAGTAGGCTTCTCTTATTGGCCTTGTGGGCCACGATAACGGTCATACCGCTACGTTTCCTAGCCACACATTGGGAGAATATATCGGTTGCGTTCAAGCAAGGTCAAGTATGTCCCGTAGGAGCGATGACACACCGTCAAGCGTCTCCAGCACTCTAGGTGAGATAGACGTCCTGCTACCCTCCAGCGCCTTCTCCAGCCTACCGTAAAGCTCGAGCGCTTCCTCTCTGCTACCGCTCTCACCTAAAACTAGCGCCACAGCACTTCGCTGGAGGCTTTCCAGCAGGCTTAGAAGGTCACCTGGTACCTTCTCGGGCCGGATCCCGCCACGGAGCAGCTTCTCGTATAGGTCGCCGATGTTCTCGAGGTTGCGCACGACAAGCCTGATGTCCACGAGGCGCGGCTTCTCAGAGCTCGGGTACAGGGGGTCTGAGACCCTGCTCCTGATTATCCTGACAGCCAGGAAGTAAAGCCTGTCAACGATGTCGTCCATAGCAAGGAATTTCTCGGCGAGAGAGGGATCCCCGGTTTCCAGTGCCTGTAAGGTCAGCCTGAGCATCGCGAGGGTTATCGAGCTCATCCTCTGCACGATAGAGTTCAGGTCGTAGTCCGGCCTCGTGAAGCACTGAAGAGTGATCGTGCCTGGCTCTTCTCCAACCACCTCCAATCCGAGTAGAATTTGCCTAACCCGCTCCACGACCCTTAAAACCTCATCGCGGCACTCATCGCTAACGGCTACCTCAACGACCTCAAACCCCCTCAAGTACGCGGAAACGAGCTTCCTGTACAGGTCGCCTCCGCAAGTGATCCTGATGCTCTTCACCCCCTCCCTCCTGTCCTTGAGCTTCAGGGGGGTGATTCGTAGCGACCCGTCCTCCTCAGCCTCGAGGACCACTACACCCCTGTCTCCAATGTTCTCTGACACCCAGCTCCTCGGCAAGGCAACGTAGTAGCTACCACCTATCTTCACTACCCTACGGGTTTCCACATGTTGATTAAACATATTTAGCCTATTAAAGGTTGGCTCTCATCGCAAAGCATATTACTGCTCCGCGCAAGTGTGGACGCGAGGGGCTTTGCCCAGCACGCTCAGAACCGCACTGATAGTTGCCGGGTCCCTACTCTACGTTGTACTCGTGATGCCGATCAAAGCCCTACTGAACCTCATGGAGGCTGGTCCCGACGGCGTGGTGCTCATAGCCCCCGGGGCTGGCAAGGTGGTCTTGGAGCCCAGGGTCAGGGGAGAGGTGCTCGGCCTCGTGTACTCGTGGAGTGCGGGGGCAGGCCTCCTGCTGACCCCCCAAGGTAAACTCGTCAGAAAGCTCCGCTCCCTAGACTTCAAGGGCTACGTCTTAAGCCTCGCAGCGTCCCTGAAAACGTACCTTGAGTCGAAGGGCTACAGCGTCAAGGTGGTGCTGAAAGAGGTATTCCAGGAGGAGCTGGTTGCCGTCGTGGAAATTAAAAAGAAGAGCGTGGCGACACGGATTCTCGAGATGCTCAAAAACGCGTAAAACTGCTCAGCCCCCTTAGGATCTTTTAATGATGTAGATTTTCGAGCCAATGAGCTGGTTGTTTGGAACTAAAGCTAGGGTGCCGTCGTCCTTCTTAATGACGGTGAAAAGCGTCGAAATATCCTCGACGATCCCCTGCTCCCCTGCGACATTCACGTAGTCTCCTATCTTTATTGGCCGCACGAGGAGAACGAACAGGCCCGCGATGGCCTGGCCGAGAACCTGCTGAGTCGCGAAACCGATAACCATTCCTATGAAGCCTCCCAGCGCCACGCCAGCCGCTCCGCCAGCAGCCCCTCCAGCTATCCCCGCCGCCTGGGCCCCGATGCCCAGGATCGTGAATATGCTCCTGACAGCCGCGGCTGTGCTGTGCGGGTACTTAACCCTCAGCATCCAGTAGACAAGGTTGGAGAAGCTCCTGATTATCATGTAGCCGAAGAACAGGGCGAGACCTATAGCTACGTAGGAGGAGTACGGATCCAGGAGAGGCTTCACCTGCGGGATGACCGACGGTAACGCTGTGAAAACCAAAGCACTCACGACGATGTAAGCCGCTATCCAGGAAACAAGGTTTACAATACTACCCCTGATCTTACTGGCAACGTTCTCTCCCGACATCATTGAGGAAGCACCTAGCTTGTATTTAAAATATTTAGTAAATATTTAGTTCAAAGCTCTCCAGGCAGGACGCAGCTTCTAAACCCTTGCAAAAACCGGTTGAAAGTTCTCTGCTACTCGGTCCGGCCAGCACCCCTCTATCCTTACTTTAATCTGCGTTAAAGTCCCGAAAGTCTATCAAAGGTTAGATAAAACTATGAACCCTGAGTGCCACTGCTACAAGAAGCGCGGAGGGTCGAGAGCCGGACCAGCGGGTAAAAGCTAAAGAGTGACTATTTGCCTGAAAAACCAGAGGCAGGTATGAGGTGTGCAGTAGCTCTGGTTACCATGATTGTCGCATGGGCCATTCTCGTTCAGGCACAGTGCCCGGAGCCGTTAGACGCTAAGGCCTGCGAGGTGATTCTGAGCATTCCTGGGGCCAGGCTCGACACCCTTAAGCTCACCGCTGTAGCCCAAGTGAGGGAAACGGCTCCCGGAGTCTACGCCTACAGGAGCGGGTTCGACGAGCGCTTCGCCGTGATCCTGAGCCTGGAGGCGCTACCTGCAACGGGTAAGCAGTACCCTGTGATACGTGTACAGGCGGTGCCCGAGGCTCAGGGGGTCACGGACTCCGACATCAAGAGGGTGCTGGGCCTGGAGCTCGACAGGCTGACGGGCAAGGGCATCATCCAGGGGGTCAGCGAGGAGGAGAGGTCTGCTCTCGTCGCAACCGCCCATCTGGGCCTCGCAGGCTGGGACAGGAGGCTCGTGTTCGACGGAGGCGCTTGGAGGCCTTTCAACGAGTCCTCACTGTACACCCCTCAGCGCGGTTGCCTTGTGCAACCCGTCACGGACTACTCCTCTCTTCCCGTTTGGCCGGCGGAACCCGCTGCCGGCTCTCTAGCCTTCCCGGTCTTCGCCGCCTGTGCAGTTGTAACGGCCCTCGTAGCGTGGAGGCTCTTAGCCAGGCGCAAAAGTTAATTTGCGGCGTACGTGTCATCTGTAGTGGCGCAAGGGATATGGTGCCCCTGCTCGGCTTCTGGGACTCAGTTCTGCTCATCCTGCTCGGAGTGTTCACGGCTCTCTGGGGCGTTAAGCTCGCGCGGCTAGTAGCGTCCCTGGTGTTCGGCTTCGCGATGGGGTACGTGTTTTACGCTTACTCCACCCCAGCGCTCAAAGCCACCTTTACGCCGCTCGTCCTCTTCCTCGTAGGCTTCATCGTGGGGGCAATGATCGGCTTCTCGGCCTTCAAGATGGTTGTATCCCTGCTCTCAGGCTACATCCTCGCGGAGCTTCTCGTCTCAACAGGCTACGTGGCAAACGGGGAGACGGCTGTCCTCGTCCTAGCGCTGGCTTTCGCAGTGATAATCTACGCCCTCATGGATAAGGCTCTAGCCATCGGCTTCGCCCTGCTCGGGGCAGGGATGGTCTACCAGGGTCTCCTCGCCGCCGGGATACAGGGAAGCTTAGCGCTCATCCTGGCTCTAGCCGTCTTCGTTATCGGAGTGCTACCCCAGATGAGAAGGCTGTGATGTAAAACTTTCAAAGACGACTCCCGGGCGATTTTTAAAAGCTGAAAAGCCTTCGTCTCGGGAAAGCTTAAAGTATAAGTAGAAGCCCCCTGTAGCCATCTAGAAAAACATGTGAGCCGTACCCCTGGCTCTTGCGCTGCGTGGTAGTCCCCGCTACCGTAGCTGTTAAGGGCCTGCCTCACCTCACCCCAGCTCCCAGAGACAAGGGGGTTACTTTCAAGCTCCTTGATGCGTTCAGGTATGTTTGTAGTTACCAGCGGCGGGCCAGATTGGAATACTAGAGAGCTTAGCAGAGAGTAGTACGGGTTGGAGCTCGGGTCGAGGACTAAGCTCAGAAGCTGAAGGGTGAACTCGTTGGCACTCAGCTTATCGGCTTCAAGCGTTATCACTCCTAGCTTGGCGAGTCGGTTGAACCAAAAGTGTACCATGAACGGGGCGGGTCCCATTGCTTCTGCTAAATCCTCCGCAATTACCCATGCGCATGCTTTACCCTTCGGAAGCGAATTGAGAAGCTTTTCCAAATTCTCGAGGAACTCTCGGGTCATGCAGTAGAGGGTCGCGCGTGAGAGAAGCGCTTCGAGCGTTAGCAACGCCTTTGTCAACTCTAGAGGAGGTAGCTTGAGCATGAACCTACCTAGCTCTGTTAAGTTCCACTTCTCCCCATCCCAGTAAATGAGGTTGAGCTCGCTGGCATACTCTAGCAGGTACAGCGGATAGGGAGCGCAAATTCCTCCTTCATCAATTATTTCAACAAGAGTATCAACTATAACGCGATCAACGGGAGAGGAGCTACTTGGTTCTAAGCCTGCCAAACTCTTCGGAGCATCCACCAGGTAGGCATATGCTTTGTTTTGTTCTAATTTAAGCTCGCGAGTCAAGTAGTAGTACGCTACTTTAATTCCTCTCTGGTACTCCCGCCACAAAACATCTTCTAATACTCCTGCTACGCGGGGCTCATCCTTACGCTTTAGCGCTAGCTTCGTAAACTCGCTGACGACGTCTCTGACAACCGAAATAGCTTCCACATCATGAGGTGGGGGGTAGTACTTTGGGCTTGCATCCACCATTGCGAGGACTTTTCTTAAATCTTCCGACAACATATGAGCCCCCTCACGTATTTCACTCTCTTACCCATAAGTAGGCTCACAGTGGCTTGGTTTTAACCTTGTGCTTGTTTTTTCCAAAAACGAGCTCACGCCACTTGACCTCAACTCATGGTTCCTGCTTTGCATCTCCTGATGCTATCTGCATCTCACAGCATGTGAGCATGAGTGAGAGGCGGCCAGCTGGCTGCCTCAGAAAGAGGGGTAACAGAGTCTCGCATCGTGCGACGACAGCCCCTTAGGATTAGCGGGTCTCACGCTGAAATAAGCCGGTGTGATTCTCGCGCGCGGATATTTCAGCCAACGAAAAGTAAACCCGGTAGAGATCAAGCAGCGTTGACATGATCAGGATTACAGCCACGAACAGAGCGAGCCACGAGGTGAGGCCTTGGAGGTACTGGGCGGCGATGACAAGGCATCCTACGGCGTGCTGAAGGAGGATCGTCGTTTTCACTGTTGAGGCGCTCTGGGCGGGCGAGAGGGAGTGCCAAGAGGTTTTTTCCGGTACACCCTATAAGCGAGAATGCACCCAAGAGAAGTTGTGATCGTGGCAAACAACAGGATAAGAGGAAAAGGAGCCCCTAAAAGATAATAAAGGGCTCCAACAGCCGCGCTAACAGCGGAGGAGAGGTATATGAGGTATATGGCAGAGGCCTGCGCCACGATGTTGACCCCCAGCTGGCGGGAGTCTCCCTTCGAGCCCTCTCGGGGAGCACTCTCCTGCACATGGTGAATGGAGAATGCCTTTATTTTAGCTTTTCTGCCCGCGGGGCTGGAGGCTCCCGCATAAGCTATGCTTCTCGGAAAAACTCGGCATAGGCTTAGGGTGCATGTAGCTGTCCCTCATGGCTCCCTGTATCTCACAGCGTGTGAAGTAGAGCACAGTGCCTGCTAACCACTCTAGGAGCCGGGGTAAACCCATTATCTCATAAATTGTGACGGCTCTCCAGGGCTCAGCAGAAAAGCTTCCTGGGGCAGGTGTTGCTTGAAGCACATGCAGTGTGAGCGCTCTCTCAGAGAGCTTGGGGCTCAGCTAGGGGAGAAAAACCGCTTTTCATCTCACCTTCTATGAGGCTCGTTGCGCAAGCCTCTTCTCGAACCGCTGCAATACCTCGTATGCTATTGGCTCCCAGCTGGGCACAGGCATGAGGCTCTCCGAGTCGGCTACGTATACCCTGGGCTTAACCGCTAGGTTCAGCATGGTCAGGAGGCCGTAGAGGCTCGCCTGGGCCTTCTCCCTCGCCATCGGGCTGTAGCTCTTGTACTCGATGACGCTCACCCTGTAGCCGCCGCCGTCGCGCTCGAACACGAGCTCGTCAGGCACCCCGTAGAGCCAGCCCCACCTGAAGCGCCAGGCCAGCGGCAGCGGCGAAGCCCAGCTCTCCTGCTCGAATAAAGCATAGGGGTCGAGGTTCAACAGCCTCGCGTGCAGGTCCCTGCCGGCCTCGGCGCCCCTCCCCCTCCCGCCCCTCATACCGGTCACCACCTGCGTCACGCCGAACCCCGGCTCCCTCCCCTTAACGGCCCGTAGGTAGCGCTCAAGGGTCAGCGTAATCAGGCTAGGCTTCAGGGCACTCACTGCCGTCCACCACTCCCCCGGAGGCGATGCAGAACTCCGCCTCAGCGCTCTTCGGCAGGTAGGGGCTGTCCAGGACCTGGATGACGTGCTTGCCCTGCCCCGCCTTCCTGAGGATGAACCTGTGGGTAGAGGCGTGCGCCACGATGTTCCCGCCTGCGGGTATCTTGATCGCCATGAGCCCTGGCATGGGCGAGGACATCACCTGGTTGGTTATCACCGTGAAGAGGGGCTGGTAGACCCTGCCGAGCCTCTTCAGCCAGTCCAAGACGTAGTTGAGGCGCTGCTGCCTCATCGCCAGCCACTCCCTGCCGCGGAACTGGGCCCTGTACAAGGCGATAACCGAGTCGACGACGATGAGCCGCACGCCCCTCTCCTCGATCAACCGGGGTGCCTTAGACCTAACGGCGTGCTCCATCGCCACAACGCTCTCCACCCTCTCAACGTAGACGCTCCTCAAGGCTTCGGTGCCGTCGAGCCCAAACCTCGCCGCAACCTCCCGTATGCGCTGCGGGCTGAACGTTCCCTCCGTGTCGATGTACAAGGCTTTGCCCGCAAACCCGCCCCTCTCCCGCGGCAGCTGCGCAGTCACCGCCAGCTGGTGGCACAGCTGCGTCTTACCCGTGCCGAACTCCCCCGCGAACTCGTAGATGGCGCCGCTCTCCAAACCTCCTCCCAGCAACTCGTCTATTGACTGCACCTGTGTTTTGAGCCGCGGGACCTGCGCGAGCATCTTCTCGTACTCCTCCGCAGTAACCTCGCCCGAGCCCATCAAGCCCAGCATGCGCCTAGCCTCGACGATCAGCTCGTAGGCCCGCGCGGGCTCGATCGAAGCCATCTCCTCCAGCTCCTCCGGGTTCATGACCGCTAGCTGCCTCAGGGTGCGTATACCGGCCTCCTCGAGCTTCTTGAGCGTTACGCGCCCCACACCCTTCAAGTCCTCCAGGCTCATCGCTAACAGTTTCGGTAAACTATAATAAATAGTTTAGCGCCTCCTCTAGTAGGATGAGCTCTGAGCTGAAGCCTAAGTGCCCTATCTGCGGCAGGGAGATGGAGGTTGTTGTTGAGCGGAGGGCTTCGCTGGTCTGCCTCTGCCCCGAGCACGGCCGCTTCTACGTCTGCAAGCACTGCGGCTACGCTACGAGGAGCGCTAGGGCTATCGCGGGCCACGCCAGGCTGCACGGGCGCGTAGAAATTACTGGCAGTAATAACGAGGCTCCCCCGGGCGGGGCGGCGGGCAGCGGGGATACTCCTCGTAAAATACAGCTAAATCTCGATAAATCTCGTAAAACACCGCTAGATTTCGATGAATCTAGTAAAATACCGTTAAACTCCGATACTCCTCGTAAAATACAGCTAGATTTTGATGAACCTCGTAAAATACAGTTGAATTCCGATGAATCTCGTAAAATACCGCTGGGCGCAGGCGAGCACCGAGAGCCCGAGGCTGGTAGCGCGCTCGACCCGGAGCAACTCGCAGACAGGCTGCTGGAGGGGAAAGTGAGCATCCAGGAGCTCAGCGTCCTCACCGAGAGGCAGCTCCTCCTCGTCGTAGCGGCGCTCATCGTCAAGCTGAGCCGCCAGCCGCGCGGCCGCGCAACCGAGCCCACAGAGGAGCAGGCCGAGCTACCGAGCTTCGTCAGAGACAACCCCTGGCTGGACGTGCTGAGGGGGAGGCGTGAGGCCTGAGGTCCTCAGCGAGTCCTACCTCCCATCGAGGCTCGTCAAGAGGGAGGACAGGCTGCAGCTACTGAGGCTCGCACCGCCTCAAGGCTTGATCGCTGTCGTGGGACCGGCCGGCACAGGGAAGACCACGCTCGCGAAGCTAGCGTTCGAGGGCGCGGTGTGGGTGGACTGCGGCGTCCACGGCTCCCACGCAGGGGTCTACGGCGCGCTGCGCCGCTCGGGCCTCCGGGGCTCCGAGGCCGGCAGGACGGTGGTGTTTGACGACTTCACCCTCGCGCACAGGACGCCGAAGCTCTGGGACCTTGTGCTGAGGCTCGCGGAAATGAACCGGGTCGTGCTCGTAGTGCACCCCTCGGTGAGGGGTGAGCTGAGGGGCGCGCCGCTCCTCGTGGAGATGCCGCCCTACAGCGCAGAGGAGCTCTACCTCATCCTGGAGGACAGGGCGCTCCAGGGAGACCTGCCCGTCACCGACAAGGTTCTACGCTACATAGCGGAGAAGTTGGGATACCCCAGGGGTAGCGGCAGCGCTAGGCTTGCTGTAAGGGCCCTGCGCTACGCCCTGCAAGCCGCTCAGCCGGGGCCCGTCTCCGTGAGGCACGCCGAGCTCGCCCTCTTGAGGCTCTAGCCCTCCTGAAGGCCTCCACCTCCTCGTGCGCGCTCCTCAGCTCCTCCGGGCTGAAGCACACCTCCCCGATGCACGTCCTCTCCTCGCGCACCTCAGCCCCCTCTATACCTTTGCACCCGGGCTTAAAAGGCGGTTAAAGAGAGATTGAGGATCGCCGTGTTAGAGCGCCGAATGTGAAGCATCGCTACTGTGAGGCCTCGCCCGCCATCTTCCTGGCTAGCTTGTCGAGCAGCTCCGCCACCTCCCTGCCCTTATCCGTTAGGGTGAAGATCCTCGTCCTCCTACCGGCCTGCTTCTCCCTGACGAGGCCGCGCTCCTCCAGGTCCATGATCACCCTCTCGACGTAGATGGAGTCGCCCTTGAGGAGCGAGCGGAGCTCGCTCTTGATCGCCATCCCCTCCCTGTACAGGTAGAGCAGGACGAGTATGTGCCTCCGCTCCATGAACCAGAGCTCCTCAGCGCCACCCCCCTCGCCCTCCCCGCTCACAGAGGCCACCCACCTAACCCCAGCGCGCCGGGTGTATAATCGGTACCAAGATAAATCAATTTTTTAAGATAGTGCAGCTCCTAGGTGTTGTGAGCTTCGAGGTCACCTTCGCGCCGCTCGAGAAGCTGGACGTGAGCGGGGAGTACAACGCCCGCCGAATAGTCCCCAGCGAGGAGGTCAAGAAGCTGAAGGAGAACATCAGGCTCAACGGCCTCCTGCAACCGCTAGTGGTGACTCCGCCCGAGGAGGGCGGCGACAAGCTCTACGTCGTCTGCGGCCGCCTCCGCCTCGAGGCCCTCAAGCGCCTCAGCCAGGAGGACCCCCAAGCGTTCCAGAGGCTCTTCCCAAGCGGCGTCCCCGTTGTTGTGAGGAGGATGTCGAGGCGTGAGGCCCTGATCCTCAGCCTCTCCGAGAATATTAGGAGGGGTAGCATGGGCAGGGACGAGATCGGGGAGGTGGTCACGCTGCTCGAGGAGCGCTTCGGGCTGAGCAGGGAGGAGGTCCAGAGGCGCCTGCAGCTCGCCGCCCTTGAGCTAGACCACATCCTCCAGGTCTACAGGGCCCTGAGGCAGCCCACCCCGTCTGTGAAGCCGGGCAGGCCGCCGAGGGAGGGGAGGCCCGAGTCCTCCAAAACCGCCAAGGCGGTGCTGAGGCTGACTGTGAGGAGGCTGGCGATGAGGGGCCTCGTCAAGAACGAGAGGGAGGCCGTGAGGAGGCTGGACGAGCTGGCCAAGGGTCTCTCGATCGCCGAGTCTAGGATCCTCGCCCAGAGGATCAGGCAGGAGCCCCGGATCCTCACCGACGAGAGCAAGCTGAAGAGGGTCGTCGAGGAGATCAGGGCGCAGAACTACATGGACCGCGTCGTCAGCCTGCGTGCAGACATCATCGAGCGCGTCGAGAGGCTCGCGAGGAGGCAGGGGAAGCGCTTCGACGAGGTCGTCAACGAGCTCCTGGAGAGGGCGCTGAGCCAGCTCGGGGTGTAGTTAATCCTTTAACGGCCTTGCTTAGCCTTTACGGGTTTTCAACATCCCGAAAGTAGCCCCTAGGCTCCGCACGCGGGCTTCAGCGAAAATAATAATAATTTCTTCTGCGGATCTGGGGTTATGCGGAGGCCAATCAGGGTTATTCTGCTGGTGCTGCCTCCAGCAGTGGCCTGGCTCTACGTAAACAGCCTCCTCAGCACGGCGACGAACCCGCTGATGTGGGCTTTAAGGGCCGTCTGGGGCGCCCTTATCATGGCAGGCGCCCTGGCCCTGAGCGTGGGGCTGGCGCTGTGGAGCAGGAACCTCGTCACGCCTGAGAGGGGCGAGGACGGCGTCATCACCGGCACCGCCGGCGTATTCGCTTTCGCTATGGCTGTCGGCCACGCGACCACGCCCATACCCCTGGCCTCGCTGCCCGTCGCCGACAAGCTTGCGGTGAGCGTGGCGCACAAGGGCGCCTTCGTTGCCTGCGTCTACTACTCGCTGCTCAGGCCCCCGGTGGAGAGGGCTAGGGCGGCTGCTAGGGCTCTGGAGGCTCTAGGGTTCAAGATAATCGACACCAAGGTGCAGGTAATCACCGCTGGCAAGCCCATGCCGGTGGAGTACGCTGACGGCTTCGGGACAATCGTGATGGAGAGGGACTGGAGGGGGAGGGAGAAGGCGAGCTTCTACCCCGTCACCGGCCGGGGTGGGAGGGTGTACATCATATCCCTGCCGGCGAGGCACCAAGCTGAGCCCAGAGCCGTCAGGGAGGCGGTGAACAGGCTCCTCTCGCTGACGAGGCCTCCAGCGCCGAAAGAAGGGATCGTGATAGGTGAGTACGAGGGCGGCGGCGCCCTATTCCTGCCGTTCAACACGCACGTCGGCGTGTTCGGCATCACGGGGGCCGGGAAGAGCTCGCTGCTAGCCCTGATAGCCCGGGACCTCCCCGAAGATGTTTTGATCATCGACTTCTGGGGCGAGTACACCGGCTTGTACGGGTTCCACGTGGCTAAGCCCGTCGACCCCATCGCGGAGCTTTCGGCGGAGGAGGCCGCCGAGATACTGGACAACAGCGCTGAGCTGGTGTGGGGCGAGGACGGCCGCTTCACCCCGATCGTCTACAACGTGGTGGTGCAGGCCGTGCAGCGTGTGGCTGAGCGGGGCGTGGAGGCCACGGCCGAGGCGCTTGTGGCCGAGCTGAGGGCCTGGAGGGCCAGGGAGTCTAGGCCCGACGTAGCGGCGGCGATCGACGCCGCGCTGCGCCGCGTCTCGCTGCTGAGTGGCGGGGGCTTCAGCACGAAGCTGAGGCTCGGCCGCACCGTGCTGGACCTGAGCGGATTGAGCGACTACGCGAAGGTCGCGGTGGCGAACAGCATACTCCACCGGCTCCTCAAGACCGGGGCGCAGCGAAGGCTCACCGTCATATTAGACGAGGTCCACCGCCTAGCGCCCCTAAAAGGCTACTCGAGGCCCCTGGAGAACCTGCTGAGGGAGGGCAGGGCCCTGAACATCCGCGTCGTCATGGCCGACCAGACCCTCACCGCCGTCAACTCCGCGGCGGTGTCTCAGTGCGGGATGCTCATCATCTTCCAACACAACCCCGCAGACCTGCCCATCTTGCAGCGCATGCTCGGTAGCATGGCAAGCGTCGTCACATCGCTGCAACCGAGGGAGGTTCTCATCTGGCACAGCGGCGGGTGGAGGAGGGGTATAATACACGAGGCTCCCATGCTCACGCCCAAGGGAGTAGCTGCGGTGCAGGCTAGGCTGGAGGGGGCGGCGAGGGCTGTGGCAATAAGGCACAGGGTGAGGGCCGAGGACATCCTCACATTGTATGAGACGAGGACGAGGCCCGAGGCATTGGAGGAGCCCCTCAGGAGCGCCTACAGGGAGTTCCTCGCCAGGATCGGGGAGCTTGAGGGTGGAGAGTAGCGCGTCGCCTGCGAGTGCAGTCGTGGCTGGAGGGCCGGTGAACGCCGAGCCGCCCAGCGGGGACGCGGAGAATCCGGCCGCAACGGCATCCGCGGCGCTACAGCCGCCCCTCGACCTGCACCTCGATAATGTGAAGCACCTAGGCATCGGGCTCGAAAACGGCCTCGAGGTCCCGGCATCGCCCTGGAACCGCCAGATCATCGCAGGGATTTCCGAAAGCTCCCCTAGAGCGGCGCACGCGGAGTCCAGGAGGCTGGAGGAAAGCACCCCAAGACCTGCGACCTCGAAGCGGAGGAGAAAAAAGAAAACTATAAATATAACTTCTCCTAGAATTATTCTAGACCGCGGAAAAGCCCGGAGCAGGCCGGTGAACGAGTGAGCCGGCCAGGTGCGCCGCGGCCAACACCGTGCTTCCCCGAGAAAACTGGCGCCGCACAGGGGCGCCTGCACTCTCGGGGAAAAGAGAGTGGGCGGGAGGAGGCAGGCTCAAGCCAGCAGGCAAGCCGCGCCCAAGCCACCCGCGGCCCAGCCCGGCGGCGACGCCGGGCAGAGGAACCCGCGCGGCCCCGTAAAGCCCCAGGGGCTGCGGCGCCTCACAGGCGTAGCCCGCCACCCCCTCGCGGGGGCCCGGCCGCACGACTCTGGGGAGGGCTGCGCGGGACCCGCCTGCAGGCGGGCAGTGACCCCTCCAGTGCGGCTCGTAGCCTAGGGTGGGGGGAGCGGCCACGGGTGGGGGCAGAGCGGCTAGCCTGCGCGTAAAGGCAACTGGCCCCGGGCACCTCTCCACTGCCTCCAGTGCACTAGCGCTTAGGGGGGAGAGGCGGCCGGGGCCTGGACAGCCCGAGAGCGAGCCCCTTAAAAACACCCTTTTTTACCCCCTACAACCCCACCCTCTCGCGCTCCTCCGGGACGCGGCGGGACTGGGGTTGTAGGGGGAGCCGGACCCCCCGCGAGGGGGGCGGCGGGCTACGTCCGTGAGGCGCCGCGCCCCCAGGGATCCACGCGCGGGCTCCCAGCGCGGCAGCGGAGGCGTGAAGGTGCCGGCACGCGGGGCCGCGCTCCGCTCGTAGGGGCCCGGCCCTGGGCCGGTAGTGCCCGCCCGCAAGCCGGCTGCCCGAGGCCCGCGCCCCGCTCCGCTCG
>NDWX01000008.1 GCA_002855745.1 Thermofilum sp. NZ13
ACCCAGCCCAGTCCCACCACGTCCCAGAGGAGCGTGGAATGGTGGGCTGGGCGGGTAAAAAAGGGTGTTTTAAAGGGGCTTGCTCTCGGGCTCCCAGGCCCCGGCCGCCACTCCCCCCTAAACACTAGTACATAGGGGGTCGGCGTAGCCTAGGTGCCCGGGGCCGGCGTCTGCATGCTAGCCGCTTAACCCCCTCCCGCCCACTATCTTTTCCCCGAGAGTGCAGGCGCCCCCTGTGCGGCGCCAGTTTTCTCGGGGAAGCACCCTGGCCCGCGCCTTTGAAGCCGGATCACCCTTCACCGGCCTAACGCGTGCGGCGGCGGGCCTCGTGTTTCCCTGTGCGGAGGGGGTTAATATTTGCTCCGATGAATACGCCGAAAGTATAACAATGTTACACTTTGTTGGAGCTTACTGCTTTTCCAGGGCTTACGGCTGCGTGCGCAGGGCGAGGATATGCTCGCACATAGCGACAGTCATGCTGCACCGGAGGCAGCTCCGGCTCCGCGCCGGATGAGCCTCAGGGCAGCATCGCCGCACGCCAGCTCCTCTGGGCTGTAGCCGAGCGGCACGAGCAGGCTGCAGGCGCGCTCGGTGAGGTGGAGGTAGCGCACGTCGCCGACGACCGCCTCCCTGACGAGGCCGGCTGAGCGGAGCCTCTCCAGCGCAACGGCGATGTGCCTCGTGTTCCTCGTGGCGAAGGCCTTGCTGATCGGCTTCGGCTCCCGCAGGCGCCACAGCGTCCTTGCGAGGCCGGTCAGCTTGAGCCACCTCGCGACGCAGTCCCACACCTCGGCGCCGACCTCGACCATCACGGCTAAATGCGAGAGGGGGGTTATAAGCATTCACACATGCTGTGCTAAGAGCCTGACCCGCCGAGCCCGCGCTCGAACACCCACCAGCAACCCCCCAACCAAACCCTCGGGGGCGAGGGAAAGCGCGGGTCGAACACGGGAGGGATCCAGGGAAAAACTAAGAATAGCATTGCTACTCGAACTTAAGCACCCCGCCCGAAACGTATGAAATCTCCGCCGCCCGCAGGAGGAGCCTCCTGTTCCACAGCCCGTTGGTTTCCCAGCAGACCCTGAAGACCTGGCCCTCTCGGGCTTTGAGAGCCTCCTCCGCGGCCTTCAGGGCGTGGTACGCTAGGGGTCCGGGGTCTCCGCCGAAGAAGCACACGCATGTCACCCTAGGGTCCCTAGCGCGCTCGACGAGCCTCATGAGAGGGAGCCTTAAGCCCAGGTTCGCGCGCCTGCTATCCTAGTTCTGGCAGAACAGGCAGTTCAGGTTGCAAGCACCGTAGGCCACGGCGCGGTTGTAGTACCCTCTCTCGGGACCCCCAGGCGACACAGAGTACCTCGGGTAGCCAGCGCCCGTAGCTCCAGGGCAGAACCACGCGGCAACGCAGTTAGTCGGGTGGGGGTCGAGGTAAGCGAAGCCAGGCTCGTCCAGTGGGTGGGGGCGGACAAGCCTGCCCTGAGAGTTCCTGACGAGCCCGCAGAAGCCGACCTCACCATCTCTCATGCGGCAACGCCTGCCGCACGCCACGCACTCGACGCCGTCCCCGCTCGGGGGGCTTGGCAGGCCCAGGAGCCTCCGGGCCCTAATGTGCGCCTCCTCGGCGACCCTGAGGGCCTTGTCTGGGTTAGCCCTCAGGCATTCCAGGCACACACCAAGCGTCTCGGAGATAAGGTGGGAGCTCCGCCCGCAAAGCCTGCATGTGCCCAACAGAGCTCCAGCGAGAGAGACCGTAGCTTGCCTAAAAACCCTTCGTTCACTTTCACCGAACACTGCGGAAACGTTATATTCGTCGGTGCGTCCCCTATCACAGGTAAATGTCCACACGACTCACAGGGCTGTGCTTGAAGTGCCGAGGCGCAAAGCTACTCTGCGGCCTCCCGCGCTGCCCCTTCCTCTCCCTCTGGTCAAAGATGGGGGAGGTGAAGCCCCCGCCCTCAGCGGAGCTTCAGGCCCCATCACCCCCCTCAGTCTTTGTCGGCCGCGTGGGTTACCCCAACGTTAGGGTGGCCCCTGCTGTCGTCACCGCCGACGGGGACGTCTCGGTCTACGACCTCCCCGAGAGGTGGCTAAGCTACGGGGTTGAGGACGTCCTGAAGTTCAGGCTGAGCCTGGTTCTCGGTAGCCTTCGCGTCGACGCTCGTCATCCCGACGCCCTCGGGGAGGTCGCCCTGCTCTCGAGCTCCTCGAGGCCCGTCGACGTGGAGGTAAGGTTCCGCAAGCCTCCAAGGGGGGTTCAGCTAGACCCCCACGCCCCGCCCTTCGGACCCTCGGGGGTCGCCGAGAAGGTCAGGCTAGTGGATAACCCCAGCATCCCTAGGCCCCTTGAGAGGATACTGGGCGGCGACAGGGTGAGGGCCGACGAGGACGTGTGGAGGCTCTACGAGAGCGGGATACCGGTGTCGATGATACAGAGGGTGTTCTCGGTCGGCCTGCTAGGCAGGAGCGCCGGCAGGAGGCTTGTGCCGACGAGGTGGTCGATAACCGCCGTCGACGACATCATCTCGAAGAGGATCCTCGAGGAGGTGAAGCGCAACCCCTCCATCGACAGCTACCTCTTCTTCCAGCGCAGGTACTCGGACAACAACTTCGTGGCGATCCTAGCTCCGGGTGCGTGGAGCTTCGAGTGGATTGAGGCGTGGTTCCCGAACACAACCTGGAACCCTGGAACGACCGTGGAGGTGGAGGGCGACTGGGAGGGCTTCAAGGGGAGGAGCGAGTACGCGACGCTGGGCGGTTGCTACTACGCGTCAAGGCTCGCCGTCGCAGAGTACCTCAGGAGGCTGGGTAGGCAGGCGACCGTGCTCCTCATCAGGGAGATATACGAGGGCTTCTTCCTCCCGATAGGCGTCTGGTTCGTGCGCGAGAACGTCAGGGCGCTCTTCGCCTCGAAGCCCGAGAGGTACGACGACATCAAGGACGTGCTAGCGAGGCTCGGCTCGTCGACGAGGCTACCGCTGAGCGTCTGGCTCTCCAAGTCCAAGATCCTCAGGGACTTCACTAAGCAGACTAGGCTCGAGGTGGGATCCCTTGGAGGTGAGGTATGAGCGGGTCAGGGTGAGCCACGCGCTGTCCAAGTCGGGTCTCCCCGACCTAGACTACGCCTTCAACCCCTACGCGGGCTGCAACCACGGATGCCTGTACTGCTACGCTAGGGCTTTCACGAGATACCCGGAGGTTGCGAGGAACTGGGGGCGCGTGGTATACATCAAGGAGAACGTCGTCGAGGTCCTCGAAGCCGAGGTAAAGAGGGTTAGGCGGGGCTTAGTCGGAGTGTCCACCGTGACCGACCCCTACCAGCCCGTGGAGGCAAGGGAGAAGCTGACCCGCAGGGGCCTGGAAGTCCTCCTCCGCAACGGCTTCCGGGTGAGCATACAGACCAAGTCGCCGCTCGTGCTGAGGGACCTTGACGTCATAGCCCCCCGCAGAGGCCAGGTCGACGTCGGCTTCACGATCACCACGCTCGACCCAGCCCTCGCGAGGCTGATCGAGCCCAACGCTCCCCCTCCCGGAGCGCGCGTTGAAGCCCTGCGTAAGCTGGCATCCGAGGGGCTGGAAACCTGGGTGTTCCTGGGACCCATACTGAGGGGGGTAAACGACTCCGAGGACTCGATCGCGAGCGTAGTCGAGGTCGCCTTCGAGACGGGCTCAAAGCTGTACTACGACTACTACCACCACAGGCCCGAGCTGGTTGAGAGCATGCGGCCACTGCTGAACCGCTTCCCGCAGGCCATCGCTACTGAGGCGAGGTGGAGGGAGAGGGTGCGCAACGCCGTCGAGAAGGCTTGCCGGGAGATCGGCGCAGAGTGCGCGCCGGCATTCCCTGAGGCCAAAAGAGCTAGGAGCGTGCTCGAGTACTTTTAAATAGGGAGCGAGCGTTAGAAGCATCAGCGGGGCCCCTATCGTGCCTGGCGACGAGATCCTCAGGATATTCAGCCTACTCAACGGCTTGCGCGCGGAGCTCACCCCAACATTCCACATCAACGGCCACACAGTCACAGCCGAGGAGCTGCGAGTGCTGGAGGCTGTTGAGAGGGCTGGCTCCATAAAGAGGGCCGCGGAGCTGCTGGGCCTCGACTACAGGACGGTTTGGAACACAATCGCCAGGCTCGAGGAGGCTACCGGTGCGAAAGTCGTCGAAAGGGGGGCTGGAGGGCCCGGCGGCGGTGGCGCGCACCTGACTCCGGTAGGCGAGGCAATCCTCGCGAAGGCCAGGCTAGTGCGCGCGAAGCTCACCGGCATGCTAAGGGGCTTCGACCTCGCGAGGCCTGATGTGGTCATAGCGGGGAGCGACTGCGCGGTGATGGAGCGGCTCATCTCGGAGCTCGCCGAGAAGGGGGTCTACGGGCTCTACCTGAAGGTGGGCTCCACGCTGGGCGTGGAGGCGCTCAAGATGGGTTTGAGCCACGTCGCGGGGGTCCATATCCTCGACCCGGCTACCGGGAGGTATAACGAGCACCTGCTCAACCACCCCCAGCTGAGGGGCAGGGTGGTTTTAGTGAAGGGGTGGAAGAGAGTGATGGGGCTCGCATTCAACCCTAGGGTAAAGGATCCCCCCGATAGCCTCACCGGTGTTGTCGAGCGGGGCTTGAGGATCGCTAACAGGATCAAGGGCAGCGGGACCAGGATCCTCCTCGAGCACCTTCTCGAGCAAGCGGCCCGCGAGCTGGGGGTGCCGGTTTCGGCCCTCAAGAGGAGGCTCAAGGGCTACGGAGTTGAGTACACCACCCACCGGGAGGCGGCAAACGCTGTGGCGACAGGCAAGGCCGACGTCACCCTGACTGTGGACTGGGTCGCTAGGGAGCACGGCTTGGTCTTCAAGCCGCTGCTAAGCGAGGACTACGACCTGCTCATGATCAAGGACGTTCTCCCCAAGCTACCGCTAGCCGAGACATCTGTCTTCAAGGGCAGAGAGGGGTTAACCGTAATCGAGCAGCCTCCATGAACTTTTCGGGACTCAAGGACGCAGGCTAAACATTATTTAAGATCTTCTTTACTTTTAACTGAAGCGTAAAGCGCAAAAAATTAATTTTCATCAATATAAACTTTACACGATGTCTATAAAATTTGCACCCTGTAAGTCCACGGGGCCGAGAACTGGGAAGAGAGTAGCCATCGTCGGTGCGGGCCCGGCGGGCCTGGCTGCGGCGGGCGTCCTCTGCTGCCTAGGTCACCGAGTCGACGTGTTCGACAAACTCCCTGAGCCCGGGGGCATGCTGATATTCGCCATACCGGAGTTCAGGATACCGAAGTCCTCCGTCAGGGAAAGCGTCCGCGAGCTAGCGGGCCTGGGGGTGGGCTTCCACACGAACACCGAGGTTGGCAGGGATGTCCAGCTGCGCGAGCTCCTGGAGGATTTCGACGCGGTGCTCCTGGCTACTGGGACGTGGCAGGGGAGGAGGCTGGAGGTGCCGGGGGAGGACAAGGAGGGTGTTTACAACGCACTCGACTGGATCACGCAGTACATGATGGCTAAGAACGGGTACCAGGTCGTCGAGCCTCCCCCGCTCACCGGCAAGGTAGCGGTCGTCGGTGCAGGCCTGACGGCCGTCGACATAGCGGAGGTAGCCGTCAAGGAGTACGGGGCAGACGTCGTGATGCTCTACAGGAGGCCCATGAGCGTCGCCCCAGCGAAGCACATGCTCAGACACCTCGAGAGCCTCGGAGTCGAGTTCCTTGAGAACGTGGTTCCAGTGGAGATCCTCGGCGATTGGAAGGCCGAGAAAGTGAGGCTCGCGAGGGTGAAGCCGACAACCGACAGGAAGGCCGCGACTGAGATCATCCCGGGAAGCGAGTTCGAGCTGAACTTCAACGCGTTGGTTGTCGCGGTGGGTCTTAGGCCGACGCCCCCTGAAAGCGTGAAGAGCCTAGGCGTCGAGCTTAACAAAGACGGGAGCATCAAGGTCAAGGAGAATTTTGCGACGAGCGTTAAGCGCCTCTTCGCCGCGGGAGACGTGGCCCACGGGCCGTCTAACATAGGCTTAGCCATGCGGAGCGGCAAGCAGGCCGCAAAAAGCGTAGACGAGTACCTAAAGGCCAAGTAGCGGGCTAAGAACTCCGGTGACCTCGGACCAGGAGTACGCGACGCTCTGGGAAAAAGGAAACTGCTTTACTTTTCGTCTCAATCGGTTCGGCTCCGAATCTCTCGCTTTTGCCTACTCTTGGGTTAGTACCTCGAAGAAACGGTAAAAGGGCCTCTTCAACCATCTAAACAGCCCGACGATTCGCTCTAATAAACACAAACATTTATACAAGTGAAACAGCTATTTAGCGTCGCGGCTTAATGAGCGAGTGGCTGTCCATCGCCGAAACCATAGCCGTCGTCGCAAGCGTAGTGGGCACCGTCTCTGGGGCCACCTACTGGCTCGGGAGGAAGCTCGCCAGCCTCGAGAACCGGGTCGCTGGCTTAGAGCGCAAATTCGGCGGGCTCGAATCCCACATCGATCAGCTAGAGAGTAGGGTAGCCGGACTCGAGCTCGCGGTCGGGAAACTAGAAGCCCGCATCACCCAGCTGGAGAAGAAGATTGGAGACCTTGAAGAGAGGGTATCGGCCCTGGAAGGCAGAATGGGAGACCTTGAAGAGAAGCTCGCAGCACTAGAGCTCCGCGTCACCAAGCTGGAAGAGAGGCTATCTGCTCTTGAGTTACGGGTTGGGAGGGTAGAGGAGAGGCTGTCGGCTCTGGAGGGCAAGGTGGGAGACCTTGGAGAGAGGCTGTCAGCCCTGGAGTTACGCGTCACCCAGCTTGAGGAGAGGCTGGAGCAGCGCATTGGAAGGGTAGAGGAGAAGGTCAGCAGGCTGGGCAGGGGGGTTAGGAGCGTCAACGAGCTGTTCCTAGACATCTTCGGCTACGAGGGTGTTCTCAGAGCCGAGGCCGTGACGTTCGCGAAGTCTGAGCTGGCGCGCGTCCTCGAGCTCGCCGAGAACCCTCTGACGAAGGAGGAGTGGAGCCGCCTAAAGCAGCTCCTCGAAAAGGACGACCTCAACCTCGAGGAAGCCCAGGAGCTCTACAGGATAGCGGACAAGCTCGTCGAGGAGCACGGAGACAGGATCGAGGTCTGGAAGCTCCTATGGTACTCAAGGCTGTGGATCGGAATCAACTGGCGCAGGATGGCCGAGCAGCGGAAGAAAGCCCAGCAGCAGGCCGCACAGCAAGCCTAGACACCACTTGTAGTGCCCCGCACTGCCTGCAGAAAAGCAGATCTACCTCTGATCCTACCTAGAAGCATGGTCTCCCCCCTTGAGCTGCCTGGTGCGAGGCTTAGGCTCCTAGAAGCGCTGAGGAGGCGTGGGCTCTACGCGCACATGCACGCTTACGAGTACATCCTGGGCTACCGGGGCAGGATCGTGGGCGTTCTGCTGGTCGAGCCCAGAAGGCTCTCAGCCACCCTTTACTCCGCCGACAAACCCCCCGAGGAGCTTCCCGCCTTGGTTCGGGAGGCACTCGCGGAGGTAGACCCGTCCGTGAGGTTGGAGCTCAAGCCCACGTGGGAGGCATAAGCGCTAGCGGCGAGCAAGGACCCCGAGAGCGGTCTTCGCGAGTCTCCTGAACCAGCCGTCTATGAGGTAGAGGACGGTGAAGTAGACCGCGCCCCCCGCTACAACGGCGAGGAAAGCCTCCCTGATCCTCCACGGGTTGATGTACACGGCGGTCAGGCACATCGGGACGGATGCGGCAGCGTATCTTGTCGCTGAGCCGGCGACGCGGCGGAGGCTGACCTTACCCCTGGCGAGAGAGTAGAGCATGAGGAACGCCGCGGCCTCGGCGGCGAGCCACGACGCGCGAGCCCAAGCAGCAACCTCAACCTCCCCCCTCGTGAGGAAAAGCGCCACCAGGACACCCGAGACGCCGAGAACCGACCTGACAAGCCCAACCACGACCGTCCTGAAGATGTAGGTCCCGCGGAGCGCAGCCGGGTCCAGTACCTCGATGTCACGCCTCTCCATTCCTTGAAGCACATCCGCCAAAAGGCCGTTGACGACGCCGACGAGCGAGGCCAGGGACGCCGCCACGAGAGCCGGGCCGGCGACAGCGTAGTCCGGGTTAAGCAGGTAGAGGAGGTTCGGCGCCAGCGCGATGGCCCCGAAAGCCGTCGGGACTCCCAGCAGCAGGGTGAACCTGAGGACCTCCTCCACCCTCTCCCCCGCGTTCTCGTGCGACTGGAGAAGGCTGGGGTACAGCCCGCGGCCAAGAGTAGAGGAGTAGCTGACGAGGTTCGAGAACGTCAGGACAACGGTGTAGTAGGCCACAGCCCTGTTAGAAGCGAAGTGGGAGATCAGGGGCACGTCCGCCATCGCCACGATCGATGCCGGCAGCCCCAGGGCGTTCACCCACGAGTAAGCCAGGATCCTCCTGGCGAGCTCGAGGCTCGGCCTCCGCGCGAGGTCTCTCCTTGTGAAGGCGACCAGTAAAGCCGTCTGGCCAGCGTGCCCGGCTAGGACGGAGAGCATCGCCGTGATCAGCGTTACCCTGGCTGTGGTGGCGAAGAAGAGGGCTGCCAGGAGCTTCACCGTCTCGAACACGAACTCCGACACAGCAGCCAGAGGGGGGTTTACGGCGTAGAGCGCAGAGTACATCGCGCCGTTGAGGTAGAGGAAGGGGAGGTACGCGATAGACAGCAGCACGGCCTCGTAGGGGACGCCGAATGAGCTGCTGATCGCCCCCGAGAGAGCCCACAGCAGGGCCATAGAGAGGAGCGAGAACGCCGACGAGAGGGTGAGCCCTGTTGTGAGGCTCTCAAGCACCCCCCTGGCCCTGAACCTCGTAACCCAGTAGTTGACTACCGTAGCCATGCTGGCGTAGGAGAGCACTGACGAAACCACGCTCCAGGCCCCGAACTCGCTCGGCCTGAGGTTACGCGTGATGACGAGTACGAAGCCCGCGCCCACCAGGACGCTGTACAGCTTCTCGAGGTAGAACAGCAGCCCGGTCCTCTTCAGCCCCACAGCCCCCCACGCTCCCTAGCAGAAAGATAGAGGAGCACGCCTGCAACCGTCTTGAGGTCCCCGAAGCCGCCGCCCACCCGCCACAGGTACTCCTGGGGGCTCATCTCCACCACCCTGAGAACCTCCCCGGGCTCCGGGTGGGCCTCCGCGTGCTCGAGCCTGCCTGCGAGGAAGAAGTGCAGCACCTCGTCGCTGTAGCCCGGAGCCACGCTGAAGCCACCAAGGTACCTCCACTCCCCAGCCCTGTAGCCCGTCTCCTCCTCCAGCTCCCTCTTAGCCGCCTCAAGAGGGCTCTCACCGGCCTCCAGCCTCCCAGCAGGGAGCTCCACGATCCACCTCTGGAGCGGGGCCCGCCACTGCTCGACGAACACGAGCCTATCCTCGCCCCTAACCGGTATGATCACCACCGCCTGGCCGAACTCCACCACGTCCCTCACGTACGTCCTACCGCCGACCCTGACCTCGCGGCGGAAAAGCCTCACCCTCCTGCCCTCGCAGAGCAGCGTGTCGCTGACTGTTTCAGGCGTGTTGGACACGAAGGCTCATATCCACCGACCTATAAAATATTTTCATCGAGATGGTTACAATGAAAAAGCATATATACGCTATGATAAAAATCATAGCGGTAAGATTATGAAGCAGACTGGAGCAAAGAGGTTCAATATAGTCGCCTTCTTGCTGGTGGCTATGATAAAAATCATAGCGGTAAGATTATGAAGCAGACTGGAGCAAAGAGGTTCAATATAGTCGCCTTCTTGCTGGTGGCTCTCGCTTTAGTCGGGGCCGCGTACTTCTACTTCACTAACCAGCCTCAGGCAAAGCAGAAGACGGTGCTCCGGATCGCAACCACCACGAGCGTTGACGCGACAGGTCTCCTCGACGCTTTGAAGAAGGAGTTCGAGTCCACTTATCCTGACATCAACGTCACCTGGGTCGCAGTCGGGACCGGCCAAGCGCTGCAGATAGCGATGAGGGGGGATGCTGACATGGTCATAACGCACGACAGGCCGTCCGAGGAGCAGTTCATAAAGCAGGGTTACGGCGTCCACGGTATCTCCTTCGCCTACAACGACTTCGTGATCCTAGGCCCCCCTAACGACCCAGCCGGGATCAAGGATGCCAAGAGCGCCGCGGAGGCCTTCAGGCTGATAGCGCTGGCGGGGGAGCAGGGCAGGGCAGTTTTCGTGTCGAGGGGTGACAAGTCCGGGACGAACCTCAGGGAGCTGAGGCTCTGGGAACAGGCGGGGGTGAACGCCACTGGCCGCCCCTGGTACAAGGAGACCGGGCAGGGCATGGCGCAGACGCTCATGGTCACCGACCAGCTGAGGAACGCCTACACGCTCAGCGACAGGAGCACCTACTTGGCATTCAAGGACAAGCTCTCACTCGCGGTGCTCTTCCAAGGCGACCCTGCTCTCCTAAACATATACAGGGCAACCCTCGTCAACAGCACCCGCTTCCCGTGGGTTCACTACGACGCGGCCTACAAGTTCGTGAAGTTCCTTATCTCCCCCAGAGGGCAAGCCTTAATAGGTAGCTACACTAAGGGCGGCGCTAAGCTGTTTAACACATGCTTCGGCAACGTCTCCAAGCTCGGCATCGTTGACCCATACGAGGAAGAGCAGATCGCCTGGTGGAGGGAGCAGTTGCAAAAGGACCCGTGAACCCTCTCACGGAGCCTACCCCCCAAAGCTTTTTTCCGTGCCCCCCCTACGATACCAGGAGGGCGGTTCGTAGTGATCGACGCGACGCTGAGCGAGGTAGTCTCGATAACCCTTCTATCTTTACGTGTCTCGGCGACGGCCGTAGCCCTATCCTCAGCCTTCGGGCTCCCGCTGGGGGCGTTCATCGCCAGTAAGGAGTTTAGGGGCAAGCACGTCACAGTCACCGTGATAAACACGCTGATGGGCACGCCCCCCGTTCTCCTGGGCCTCCTCCTCTACCTCCTCCTCTCCCGCCAAGGCCCCCTCGGCTGGACAGGCCTCCTCTTCACCCCCGAGGCCATGATCGTCGCCCAGTTCCTCCTGACCCTCCCGATAACCACGGGCCTCACCATCACAGCGGTCGAGTCGTTGCCCAGGGACCTCAGGGAGCTCGTGCGCTCGCTGAGGGCCAGCGCCCTTTACGAGGCGCTACTCCTCCTGAACGAGTCCCGCGTCAACCTCCTGGGCGCGGTCCTCGCTGCGCTGGGCCGGGCGATATCGGAGGTGGGGGCTGTTATCATCGTCGGGGGAAACATAAGGTACCAGACACGGGTCCTCACAACAGCCATCGTCTACTACACGAACGCCGGCGAGTTCGACACCGCGATCGCTCTCGGCGCGGTCCTCGCCCTCGTCTACCTCGCCGTCAACACCGCCGTGATCATCCTGAAGCTCAGGGTGGGGAAGAGTGCCGCTTGAAGCACAAGAGGTGTCGAAGAGCTACGATGGAAGACCCGTGCTCAAGAGCGTGAGCCTGATCGCCGAGAGGGGGCAGGTGACGTGCCTCATAGGCCCCAACGGCTCCGGAAAGACCACCCTCCTCCGCATACTCGCCCTCCTCGAGAAGCCTGACTCCGGGAGGATCCTCCTCGACGGGGCGGACCTCTCGATCAAAGTCAGGGAGCGCGCTGCCAGGATAGCCTACATGCCCCAGAGGCCAGTCGCCCTGACCGCAAGCGTCTACGGAAACGTATTCCTACCCCTGAGGGCAAGCGGCGTCCCTGGCCCCGAGGCCTCGAAGAGGGCGAAGAGGTACCTAGACCTCCTAGGCCTCACTGAGCTCGAGGACAAGCCCGCCCAGAGGCTCTCCGGGGGGCAGCGGCAGCTCCTCGCCATAGCGAGGGCGCTGGCGCTGGAACCAGACCTGCTCCTGCTCGACGAGCCGACGAGCCACCTAGACCCCTCAAACGCCTCCAAGGTGAGAGCGCTGATAAGGGAGTACGTTAAATCGCGTGGCATCGTAGCGGTCATCGTCTCCCACTCCCCCCAGGAGGTCGCGGAGCTCTCCGACAAGACCGTGCTGCTCTTCGATGGGGCCGTGAAGGGAGTCTACGCGCGGCAAGCCGTGAGCGAGGAGCTACTAAAACTCTTTTACTCCTACTGAAAAACCCTCAAGCAGCAAAAAGCATATAAAGAACGAATGTGAAAATATATCATGGCACCGACCAGGCTCGGGCTGGACGAGAAGGCTGAAGCCGCCCTCAGCTACCTCCTCGGCGTGATAACTAGCTGGATCTTCCCCTTCCCCATAAACATTATCCTCGTCCCAGTAGCCGGCATAATCTTCCTTATCCTCGAGCCCGAGAACTACTTCGTCAGGTTCCACGCAGCCCAGTGGACGCTGGCGGCGATCACGTTTATCATCCTCACCTTAGCATTACCCTCCCTCTGGATCCTGTGGAGCCTCCTCCGCCTCATAGTCGTCATAATCGGAATCATCAAGTCGCTACAAGGGGAGCTCTACAAGTTCCCATTCATCGGAGACCTAGCAGAACAGTTCATAAAGCCACCACCCCCACCTCCCCCACCCTGAAAAACCGAGATTTTTCTCGTACGAAAGCCAGCTTAAGGCAAGGGTAGCGGGTCCTCCAGGAGCCAGACGTGCTCGCGTCCTGAGGTCGATCCACGCAGAGGCCTCCAGCAACGCTTAACTCCAACCGCAAAACTCCGTAGCCGCTCTATCAGTGTTTCACGGGCCCCTCACCTCCAGCAGTACTTCGCCCAGGGCTCTACTGGGGCGCCGCAGCTCGGGCAGGCGCGTAGCGTCGCGCGCTCCCGGGCCGGAGAGCGCTCCGCCCGCTCAGCCGCCTCGAGCCAGACTACCCTCCTCTCCTCCACGCCCCCGCTCCTCGCGACAACGGCTACGGGCAGCCTGCCAGCCGTCTTCGGCTTAACGGGGACCTCGACGGGGCCCTCAGCCTCGCCAGGGTCGATCCACTCCACATCCCCCTCGAGAAGAAGCCTCGCCCTGCCGCCCAGCCTAACCCTCAAAACACCCCACTCACCAGCAGCCAGTTGAGGGGCCTCGACCGACACGAGGAGCTGCTCCACACGCTGGCTTTCCACGGGCCTCTGCTTAGCTGGCTGAACCAACCGCCCCCGCCTCGCCGACTTGAGGAGCTTCATGACTTCCCTGTGCCCTCCCTTCCTCGCGAGGTCCAAGGGAGTCCTCCCCTTCTTATCCCTCGCGTCGACGTCCGCCCCGCTCTCGACGAGCAGCCTAGCAACATCCAAGTAGCCTTCCATAGCGGCCACGTGCAGCGGCGTATAGCCGAATTCGCTCCTGGCGTCGACGTCTGCGCCGCTCTCTACGAGTAGCCTAGCAACATCCAGGTGGCCCCGAGAAGCGGCCAAGTGTAGCGGCGTCCGGCCAGACTGCTTGAGGAGCTTTCTAACCTTTTTCAAGTCCCCCTTAGCCGCCGCGAGGTGGAGCTCGCTCATCGATTGGGAGTGCTTGTATCTTCCTAAAAACTTGATGGTCGTGGTGTCGGCTTGAGAGCTTCAAGGTTTTCGGTAATTAGACCAGGGCATGGGCTTCAAAGTTCCTCCGGTGGCGTGCTTTGGAGGCTCACGCAGCTTCCCAGCGCTTCACGGGAAAAGTTGTGCGGCACAGACCGCGCCAACCAGGGTGCAAGCAAACGCGCTTGTAGCTGGCAGTTGCACCAGCGGGAATTAGTCGTGGGGCTAAAGCACACCGCTCAGCGCTTTTGAGCGGGCTTTGAGCTACAACGGTGGTGTCGCTTTGAGCCTGGAGCGGCGCGACAGAAGCTACTCGGAACAAACGGCACGTCTTTTCGCGGTGTTGGGGCAGCTGTCGCCCAGACCCCTGATCCTCCTCTGGAGCTTCGATGTAACCCGTGGTTGGCGCTTCACTCCCTCGTGCTGGAGCACCGAGTGTGTTGCCTCGGATCATACGTACCTGGGGCTACCGCCTCCACGTTCCTGCTAGCTTCCACCTCGTGCTGCCTACTTGAGGCTCTAACACGCTGTAACTAGGACGAGGGAACGCTAGGGGTCAGTTCTCGCTCTTTAGACCTCCACTAACCTCATGTGCTAATGCTCCGGAGGCCATAGCGCTCGAAGCATAATAACTCGTGCGTGCACCCCTTGGCGAATAGTGCTCTTAGGTGGCGTTGATCCGTTCTCTTCGGCTAGTAAGCTGGTAGCCTCCGTGCATTTGCTGTGTACGCAACGAATCTATGAGAGTCTAAGGTGTTGCCAAAGCGGGGGTTGAGGCGCCTCGCGTAATACTTCGCCGATGCCCTGGGGCATTAGCCCGTTTTTCGGCTTCTCCTGAAGTGCGACTGCTCGAGCGGGGCTTGCGTGTGTTGTTGAGTCGCTCGCTACCCTGTGCTGAGCCCCGATTATCACGGGGGTATTTATGCCAGCGGGCTTCTTTTCAGAGGGGTGTGTCGTGGCAGTTCGTGCAGGAGGCGCTGAATACGAGCGAGTCTGGGTGTGTGAGCATGTCGAGTTCGCGGAGGCCTACATGAGCAGGGCGCTTGAGCTACTTGGGAAAGGCAACCCCTACGACGCCGCCGAGAAGCTCTGGGCCTCGGTGCGGCGTGTCACCCTCGCGCTTACCGAGCTCGCCCTGGGCCGCGTGGCGCCCGAGAGGGGTGAGACGTGGAGGGCGTTCATCGCGAGAGCGCTCCGGGTAGCCGGCCTCGAAAGCGGCCGGGCCGAGGAGCTGGCGTTAGTGTTCGTCGAGGTCCGGGACAGGCTGCACGGGGCTGTCTTCTACGGCGCGGTGTACGAGGAGCAGGAGCACAAGCCGGTGTTCGAGAAGGGCTTCGAGTACGTGAGGGTCGTTGCCGGCCTCGTCTCCAGGCTCGCGGGCGCCACGACCTGATGCCTCGCCTGCGCTGGGGCAGGCTTTCAGCTTTCCCCGCGGGTTCGCTTCGGGGTTTTTATAGCTCGTCCGCGGGTTAGTGGGTGGGTGTGTGCTCCTCCTTTTCTGCCCCCACTGGCCCCCTTAAATTTTTCGTCATCTTTCTTCGGCCTCGGGGTCGCCACACGGGGGCGACGCATCGCCCTCTTCGGGCCTGCCCCTCTCGGGGCCTCCGGGGAGGAGCACCCGGCGGCCGCCACGCCTCAGCGGCAGCAGCGGCCAACTGCCCTACACCTCAATCGTGGCGGTGCTGCAGGGGTTTATCTCCCTTTCGCTGTGAACGCTGAAAGTGAAACCACTCGCCGCACCTCCCAGGAAGGTGCAGAGGGCTTAAAAGCGGGCACCGGCTGGTGAAGGCGTTGCCGGGGGTGGGAGACACCTACCACTGGTACAACGTGTGGATAAGCGAAGGGAAATATGGGTGCGACTTCTTCCGCGCTTATGGCTACGTGCGCAGGGCGAGGGTCTGCAGCCACATCGCCACCGTCATGCTTTATAGGAGGTAGCTGAGGCTCGGAGCCTAGCTCACAAAGACAATATTTTTCATAGTGTTCCAGGGGGGTTATATTCTCAGAGAGGTTTTGAGTACCATGCACAGCAGTGAGAAGCTGAAGGATAGCGCCGAGGTCCTAAGGAGGCTTAGCCGGGTCGTTGAGGACCCGGAGCTCCTCGAGGGCCTCTGCGCCATCATAGCCGATCTGGTGGAGGCCTTCAGGCCGCTCTCCGTCGTGGTCGCGGGCTCCCTGGCGAGGGGGAGGTTCGTGAAGGGGGTTAGCGACGTCGACCTGCTAGTGGTGGTCGAGCGCGTCAGGGACGAGGACAGGTTCCACCTGAGGGCTGTGGGCTCCACAGACGTGGAGATCACCGTGGTGGGACTCGACGAGCTCGTGGAGGCGGTGGGGCGCGGGAACCAGTTCTACAGGGAGTGCCTCGACGGCGTGGAGGTGTACGGCGAGCTTCTCCCGGAGCTGAGGCGCCGAGCCGGCCTGCACAGCTAAAAGCGCTCAAGGCCTGTCGCAGGGGATTCCCTTTTGCCCCGCAGTTGAGCGTCGGTTGTTAGTGGAGGCTCTTCAGCTACAAGCCCCTCAGGGGGTCCGGCGTCTAAGCTTGTGAGACTTCTAACCTGGAGGCTTCGAGAAAAAAATTAACGGGTGAAGGCTGGCTTAGGGCGGGGGTAGCGAGTTCTTCAGGAGGTGGACGTGCTCGTCTGTGAGGTCGGCCTGCGCGAAGGTCTCCAGCGATGCCTGCCCGCCCCTTACCGCGACCCTGTGGAAGAGGAACTTCTTCGCCGCGAGGTCGGCTGTGAAGACCCTCAATTCGGGTAGCGACTCGAGGTAGCTGGACAGCTCCCTGTCGGCCAGGACTGCCTGAAGCCTGTTGGTCGCGAGCCACGTCCTTACGTGGATCACGAGCCTGCCCCTGAAGCCGCTCCCCGACAGGGCCCTCAGGAAGTCGACGGTGTGCCTGTTCACGTCGGACATCCTGCTCTCGCCGCCGAAGAGGATCATGACGGTGTCTGGGCCCCAGGAAGCCACGCGGGAAGCGGTCTCGCGCGGGTTCGCGGGGTTGTACTCGAAGACGGACACCAGCTTCTCCCTCCTCCCGTTCAGCGCCCAGTAGGTGGCCGCGGTGGCCGATGCTATCGAGAGGCATATCCTGTCGTTCAAAGGCACCAGCGCAACCCTGCCAGCGCCCTTGAGCAGCTCAGAGCCGATGAAGTACCCGGTCAATGCGCGCAGGTAGACTTCTTCGCCGATTGTAAGCAGCCCAGCTGTAGCACCCTTATCCGACAACTTCCTCACCGCTCGGACCAATTCGTTTAAATTTATAAATATTTGGTTGGTATATCTAACCATGAAACGCGTATATCAGTTAGGAAAGAAAAATCATCATCTACCCGTCTAATTCTATCGAGGGTAAACGCGCGATAATGAGGGCTGTGACACGCTACCTGAGAAATCCAGCGCAGCTACCTCTGCTGAGAGGGAACAGGGGTGCATTTTAGCGGCGGAGGGCTCAAACGCTGCTACACCCATCCTTCAGTAGAGGAAAATCGAGTTTACATCAAGGCCCGCACCTTTGATGGTTTGCGCGGGCACCTCCTCGAGGTCCCGGATCATTTTTGTGCGAGGCGGGAGCTTAGGGTGGCTTGATGGTGAGGTCTATGCTCACGTGTACGTCCACGCCTGTGAGCGCGCGTATGGCCTCTTCGATCATCGCCTCCAGCCCGCTGACCCGCGATAGCTCTTCGAGCCTGTTCACGTCGAGCCGGACGACTGCCCTCACGGCGTTCGCCCCCTCAACGCTGAGCTCCACGTCCTCCGGGAGCACGCCCAGGTGCGAGGCGACGACCTCCCTGGCGAGGAGCGTGAAGCCCCCTGCTAGCCTGCGCCGGGCTTCCAGCTGCGTGAAGGCTGAGGCGCTGTTAACCAGCACTAGGGTCAGGGTGAGCACCACCAGGAGCTTCGCCAGTAGGGTTGCTTCCCTCCCCCTTATCGGCTTGTAAAGTGCCACCCCGATGGCGGTCGCGAGGGCCACGGTGAAAAGCGCTGCGATGGAGCTCAGCAGGTGGATCCCGAGGATGTAGCCGAGGCTAAGCCACAGGAGGAACGAGGAGACAGCAACCCACGCCAGGCTCCCGGGGCTGCCTCTCCTCCTGTACTCCCTCACTTGGGAGGCTACGACTGCCGAAGCGGCGATTGCGAGCGCTGTGCTGGCGAGAAGCGCGGCCCACCTCGGCATAGCTGTCGGGAGGAGGGCTGTAAGGCTGTCCGCTACTGCCGCGATGACTGAGGCGTGCGCGCTGGAGAGGAGGTTGGATATGGTGCTCGTCGCCAGCGCGGCTAGGCCGAGGGAGGCTAGGGGGAGGAGGGCCGTCGAGTAGATCCTCCTGCCTATTTTCGCTAGAGCGTCGCCCAGGGAAGCCCCCCTCGCGACCCCTAGCACCGCGTCTGCCCACGCCTCGACAAGGGCTAGGGACCCGAGGAGGGGGTTCCGGCCCCCGCCGTGCCTTTCCCACACGTGGCGGAAGACAGGTGCGAGTATGTAGATCTTCGCCACCAGGTAGCCGGTGATCATGAGGGCTAGCACGTTGATAGTGAGCAGGGAGGCTGCCCCGGTGAAGAGGCGGGGGTTGAGCATCGCTAACGAAACGCCCACCGCCGCGGCGGGCGGGACGAGAGCTATGGCTATCGCGGCCCCCACGAGGGGTCCCACCTCTCTCCTGTAGATCATTGAGAGGGACGCTACAGCGCCTGCGCACATCGCCACGGCCGCGTCGGCTAGGTTCGGCGAGCCCCTGGCCTCCAGCTCGGGGGTCGGCTGGAGGGGCACGAAGAGGCTGGCTGCCAGGGAGATGGCGAGCGAGGATAGAACTATCACCACTATCCCCACGGCGGTGTCCCTCAGCCCCCTGTAGAAGTAGCGCAGCGCCTCGCTGTTGCCCGGTGTGCGGGTTGCTAGGCTTGCGGCCCCCGCTACGGCGACGCCCATCAGGCTTGAGAGGAGCATCGAGCCTATTATGGCGGTCACGTTGTTGGTCATCAGGCCGATCGAGGCGAGGAAGGTGGCGAGGATGAGCCTCAGGTAGCCTCCTGGCTTCTCGAAGGAAGTGATCTCGCCTCCCGCGGCCTCGAGGATCTCGGATGCGTGCGCTGAGACCGCGTCGAGCACTTCTCCGTCTGGCTTACGGTCGGAGACGAGGCTGACCAGCTCGCGGTAGTCAGCCGCGTAGAGCGGGTAGAGTGCGACGAGGAGGAGCACAAGGAGCAGGAAGGCTGCGGCGAGCTTTGCCCAGAGGTAAGTTGCGTCGGCGGGGAACTTGAGCGAAGAGTCCAGGGGGACGAGGGCCGACCACACGAAGAGCTCGTAGCCTCCGGCAGACGAGGCGAGCCCGTATACTCGCTCTATGGACCTGTAGAGGTCTCCGTAGAGCAGGGCAGCTTCCTTAAGGTTCTCCCGAGCTGCCACTAGCGCCGCTAGGCGGCTTAGACCCGTGTAGATCCTACTCCTCTCGCTGTCGATCTCGCCCAGGAGGGTGGAGTTCCTGACGACCGGCCTAACCCTGGAGAGCTCGCCCTCAACCTCGGACAGCCTGGAGACCAGCCGTAGCAGGCTCGCACGCGAGGGGGCAACGTACACCTCAGTGCTCGAGGCTGCGCTCGCGCTCGCCGCGGATACGGTGACCGCGGCGGTGTAGACGCCAGGCTGGAGCCTGACGACGGGCACCGCGACGTAATCGGAGCCGCTGAGGTTAACCCGTAGCGTCTTCTCGAAGGCCAAGCCACCACCCTTGAGGCTCAGGCTCACCTGGGTAGGCCCGGCGACGCCGGTCACTCTAACGGTGATGTCGAAGCCTGCTGAATCGTCAACCCACCTTGGTACTTCGAGGAGCACCTGAAGCGGTTGCGCAAGCAGAAGGGGCGGGAAGAGCAGTGTGAGTAGCAGAACGCCCGCTGTCCTAAGCACAGCAAAGCAGATGAGGGCCCGCTTAATAAGCTTGCCTCACCGAACATAACATAAGATAAAAAATAAATACAAGTGTTAAAAAATAAATTTCCTGTATGAGGAGTTACACAAGAACTCTGATATCTTTAGTGCTTCTAGCAGTCCTTCTAACCGCCTTTGCGGCTCGCACCCCCCGCTTCTCCGCCGCCCCCAACGGCCCTAAAACCCTTACCTCCAGCCTCGCTTTCAAGGCGCCCTCCTTAGTGAAGGCACCCGTAGAGGGCTACGAGGTGGTCAGCGTAGTGGACACCCAGCCCTATCTGAGGCCGGGAGCACCAATAGTGCCTGTGAAGGTCATTAAGTTCGAGCTCCCCTACCACGCCGAAGTTCTCTCAGTGAAGGTGAGCTACCGGGAGGCCCAGCTCCCTGGAAAGCACAGGCTACTCCCCTCACCGCAACCCGTTAGGCTTGACAAGGCGAAGAACGCCACCGCGCGGGAGGTCTACGTAGAGGACCCGAAGATTTACAGCTCAAAGGCCCCGTACCCGGGCAAGGTCTACGAGTACGAGGTCCACCGCGGCTTGAACGCTCGCGGCGAGAGAGCGACAATCGTAGTTGTCAGGATATTCCCCGTCCAGTACGTGCCCGCGGAGGGGCGGATCAGCTACATCAGCTCCGCCGAGGTGACGGTCGAGTACACTTCCAGCGAGGAGCCCAAGCCCCTACTGGACTTGAACCTAGTCATCATATCTCCCCCCGAGCTCAGCCCCTACGCCAACCAGCTGGCCGAGATCAAGAACCAGACTGGCCTGAAGTCGATCGTCGTGACAACCGACTGGATATACAGCAACTACCAGGGCGTCGACAAGCCGGAGAAGATCAGGAACTACCTGAAGGACCTCGCCTCCCAGACGGGAAGCCTTTACGTGATCCTCTTCGGCGACACAAACCTCATCCCAACCCGCAGGGTGCACTGGAGCGGGATCGAGGACTACGCTTGGATCAACCCCTACGTTGAGACCGACCTCTACTACGCCGACCTTGACGGCTCCTGGAACGCGGACGGCGACAGCGACTGGGGTGAGCCCGGGGAGGACGGCGTTGATGGCTACCCGGACATCGTAGTCGGCAGGCTCCCTGTGAGGGACGAGGCCACCGCTATGGCCGTCGTGAGCAAGATCGCCGGGTACCAGCCCGAAAACAGCTGGTTCAGGAGGATCCTGTTGCTCGGCACCGTGACCTTCTGGGATCCGCTGCGGCCTGAGGGCGAGATAACCAAGGACTACATCGAGCAGTACGCCCTGCCTGAGGACTTCTCGTGGACCAAGCTCTACGAGGGGCTGGGCAACCTCACCCGCAGCAACGTGATCCGGGAGATCAGCAACGGCTACGGGTTCGTCAACTTCGCGGGGCACGGCAACACATGGCTCTGGTGGTTTGGGAGCTGGTCTGATGAAGGGTACTTTACATCAGGTGACGTCTTCTTCTTCCTCGGAAACGGGAACAAGACAGCTGTTGTCTTCGCGTCAGCCTGCTTGACGAACGACTTCGCGGACACCGACGTGGCGATCTCGGAGGCATTCATCCTCCACAGGGGAGGGGCGATAGCCTACGTTGGAGCAGCCGAGTTAGCCTATGCTTACATCGGGTACTGGACCACCTACGGGTTAAGCAATGCTTTAGACGTGATGTTCATTAGATCGTTCAAGGTCCTCGAGAACGCTACAGCGCTATTGCCGGGCCCCAGCCCCGGGCTCATGCACGCCCTCGCCCTAGAGGAGTACCTGAGCACCTTCGGGACGGGCTGGGACCTCGACTGGTACACCGTAGTGGAGTACGGCTCGCTCATCGGCGACCCCTCTGCAATCCTAAAGGGCGCAGGTAGCCCTCCGCCGCCCCCGCCCGAGCCGGTGCTCAGGGGCTGGGTGCTCGACCCTAACCAGCAGCCCGTCGCCGGCGCTGTGGTCAGGCTGTACGACTACTTCAGCGGCCAGTTGCTCTACGAGACGGTCGCTACGGACGGGTACTACGAGTTCCGGGGCATCAGCTCGGGCACCTACCGCCTGAACGCGAGCAAAGGCGATGCCTGGGGCACCAGGACCTTCTACTACCCGCGAGTCCCCATGACCGTCAACGTCACGGTCCAGGAGATAAAGCTCGTGCCCAACACCGTCCTCATCGTGGTGGACGACGACGCAAGGTTTAAGCCAGACGAGGGCTTCTGGCCCGAGGAGTTCGAGGCCGTAGCGTCCTCCCTCGGGTTCAGCGTCTTCGTGTGGAGGGAGAGTGAGCTCGGGGAGCCGCCCCTGGACATGCTCCTCAACGCGAACGTCCCTCTGGTGGTCTGGCACTCGGGAACAGGCTATTGGTGGGCGGTCAGCCCCACGGAGGCGGGCACGCTCATACAGTTCGTCGAGGCCGGAGGCAGGCTCCTCTTGGAGGGCGAGGACATCGGACTCGACCACGGGTGCGACGAGTTCATGGTGAGGGTCGCCCACGCCTGCTACCTCGTTGACAATGCTGGGGCAGGTCCCGTCGAGGCTACGCTGCTCCACCCGGTGACGAGCGGCATATCTGTCCTTGCTTTCTCCGCGCAACCCCCATGGCCTGATGGCGTCTACCCCGTCAACGGGGGGGTTGAGGTAATGCGCTACACCGGCACAGACTACTCTGCCGTAGTGGTCTACGACGGCCTGCCGCTGGGCTCCAACGCGAGGGTCGTCTACGTGGCCTTCCCCGTCCACTACCTCAACGCCTCAGACCGCGACGCGCTCCTGAGGAACGCCCTGAGGTGGCTCTCGACGTCCGTCTACCTCGTGCCGAGGACTGACAAGGCAGTGTACCAGGCTGGCTCCCAGGTGCTGCTCTCGGCAACGGTGTACAACGCCTCCACCCCGCTCCCGGGCTTAAACGTAACCGCGGAGGTCTACCGCCCCGACGGGAGCCTGCTAGCAAGGGTGGCAATGCAGGACGAGGGCAACGGGACGTACTCCGGGATTGTGCAGATACCTTCAGCCGCGCCCATTGGAGACTACCTGGTTAGGGTGTACGCCATGCGCGCAGGCGAGGTTGCGGCCTACGGTCAAGCGGCGTTTAAGGTGGTGCTAAATTACTGGGGCCTCGGCCCTAAGTTCGACGTTGTCTCCGTCCTCTACTCGGCTGGGAGCTCAGTTCTGGTCGTGAACGCCTCGAGTGAAGCTGGGCTGCCGGTGCTCGCGGTCTACTATGTGCTCTGCTCGCAGGGCTCCTGCACCGGCTTCGCAGCGCAGCCAGCCGACGGCAGCTTCGGCGGTGCGTGGGAGGTGGTGCTCCTCAACATCAGCTCCAGCCAGCTGGCCGTGGGCGAGTACAGCGTCTACGTCTACACCGACTTCCTCGGCACGGGTCTCGGCAACGAGAGCGAGTGGTTGCTCCTCGCAAGGGCGCACGTCCGGGAGCTCGCCGCCCGTTACAACCTGATAGCGCTGAGCGGGGAACAGTTGTTGCCGATGCGCGCCTCAGACCTCGCCGCGGCCGTCGGTGGGAGCCTGCAGGCGGTCTGGAAGTGGGACGTTTCTGCGCAGAGGTTCTCCGGCTTCATCCCCGGGGTCAGCACCCCGGACAAGGACTTCCAGCTTGAGAGGGGTTATGGCTACTTCGTGTACCTCACTTTGCCTGCTCGGTGGGTTGAAGTAAACAAGGGGTGACCGTCGTGTCGGCGAGGAAGGCTCTTACCCTGCTCGTCGTCGCGGCGCTGGTGCTCTCGCTACTGCTTAAGCACGTGAGCGCGCAGGTTCCGGTGACCGTCTGGGGTTACATCAAGATGCCTGATGGATCTCCGGCCGCCGGAGCCTCTGTGACTGTTAAGGCTGGCTCAGTTACCGCTTCCACGACGGCAGGCTCGGATGGAAAGTATCAGGTTGACCTGACGGTCCCCTCAGTCCCCGTCACGGTTACTGTCACTGCGGTGAAGGGCGAGTACAGCGGCTCGGCCTCAAAGACCGGTGAGGGCGTGATAAGGATCGACGTAGTGCTCCAGAAGGCCGCCCCGCCTCCACCTCCGCCTCCATCGAAAAAATTGACCAGACTATCTATCACCGCCTACCCGGTGTCCTGCGTTCGCGGCGAAGCCGTCACGATCATCGGCAACATCACACCAGCTATGAAGGTCAGCGTCACTCTGAGCATTAAGGCTCCCAATGGCTCTAGAATTAACGTCGAGCTACAGACCGACGACAAGGGTTCGTTCAGCTACACCTTTACCCCTGATTCGGTGGGGGTTTGGGAAGCCTTCGCTAGCTTCCCGGGAAACAGCGAGTATCAGGGCTCAACTAGCCCGACTGTTCAGATCGCGGTTAAGAACCCGACGCGCCTCACCCTCAGCGCTCTTGCGACTCAGCCGAAGAGCGTTACCCTTGTCGGGGAACTAACACCCAGCGTGGAGGGCGCCGCGGTCTTGATCTACGTGAGCATCGATAACGGAAAGACGTGGCTCAACTATACGAGAGCTTTGACGGGTAGCGATGGGAGGTTCAGGATCATCTTAAACATCACCGTTAGCGGTAGCCTTCTCTTCAAGGCCGTGTTCCCGGGATCCGAGCTTCTCGCACCAGCTGAGGCAACGGCGCTTCCTGCCATGGTGCTTTCCGAAGCTGAGGTGAGGCTGGGAGAGCAGCTGGCCAACCTGCAGAAGCAGAACCAGGAGCTCAACCGCACCCTGGCCGCACTCACCGCCGAGAAGGCGAGCCTGGAGGAAAAGGTTCAAAGCATTACAAGGGAGAAGGCAGACCTGGAGAACCAGCTGCAGAGCGCGAAAAGAGACCTCGAACAGCTCAGGGGCGAGGCTGAAGGGCTCAGAAGGGAGGTTGATGCTCTGAGGACAATGACCTACGTGGGCATCCCCCTTGCCGGCGTAGCAGGTGCGGCCCTCGGCTTGATCATCGGTACGAGGCGCCGCTCTCAGGTGCAACGCCCCGTTGAACCGAAGCCAGCGCGGGGTCAATAGGTAAACCTAAAAACCTTCTTCTTTACTACTTATTTTCGAAATCATTACTTTTGAGTGACTCTCTTCTCGCTAGGTGGTGGGGTGCGAGCTTCTCGGCGCTCAAATGAAATTCACCGGGGTATAGTTTAAGGAAGCTGAAAGTAGGAATAGGGGAAAATCTGCTTCATTCGAAGAGAAGTTGCCCTAGGATTTTCAAATTGTTCTTACGAAAGTGGGATGGTCGTTTTACTCATGATAGCTGGTTTGGCGCTATCAGGGGGAGATGTACACCAAGTGACAAGTCTAGGCGAAGCGTTGCTCGGGGGCAGCGGTTTACGAGTTTTACCGTTCACCGCTGTAAGGGCGTTAGGGTTGACTCAATATGATTAAAACCCGCTTGGCTCAGCAACTCTAGGTGTCGCTCAACGCTTTTGAGCCGCCGGGGGAGCCTCGAGCCTCACGACCCCTCTGGGCGCGTCAAGCAGCGCGGTGAACCTGTCTAGGAGCCCTCTGCCCAGCAGGCTCCTCCTCGCGAAGACTGTGGTGTACACTTCGCAGGCCTCCCTGAACCCTCCCAGCTCGACAATGCAGCGGGAAACCCTGAGCTCCACGCGGTAGCCCCCCGCGACGAGCCCCTCGATTTTCTCGGCGTCCTCGTAGAGGTGCAGGCCCAGCCTCAGGTACTCCTCGATCGACAACAGGAGGGTCCCCGAGAACCCTGTGTCCACCCTCGCCTCTACAGTGGTTCCCCTCCTCCCAGATGGCGTGTAGACGTTCAGCCTTACGACTGGAACGGGCGGCCTCTCGCTGCTGCTGTAGTAGCCCTCAGCTACAGCTCGACCAGGCTCCAACCCAGTTCCACCTCCCTCTTCCCCACTTTGCGGATCAGTCGCTCGATGACCCCGTGCCTGGCTCCTGATGCCTCCACCGCCTTGGCCGCCTCCTCAAGGTTGTCGAACACTCCGAGTAGCCTCCCGCCGGCGAAGGCCGCGTAGCGCCCCTCGTGCTCCGCGAGTAACCTTTCGCGCGCTTCCTCGAAGGCCCTCCTGTTCAGCTCGGCCTCCCTCTCGATGTCCTCCAGCTCCCGGAGGACTTCGGGCTTTATGCTCAGCCAAAGCCTGAGGGCTTCCTCGAAGGCGTCCCTCACCCTTATCCCCCTCAGTGTCGCGACAGCCTTGACTCTCCTGTATAGCTCCTCGTCTAAGCCCCTAACGGCTACTACACCCACAATAGCTGTGTAACTGCTCAAGTTTATAAAGTTTACATGTTTACATCTTCCTTTCACGGCAGGGCAGGGTCTCGAGTATTTGCATAGGTTGAGTCCAGCCGCGTGCCTCAAATTGACCGGTGACTTTTCTTTGAAAAACTATAGCGTGCCTTTAATGTTCGGGCGCGTGAGCCTTCAGCACGTAACGCCCCCATTACTATTTCAGTATGCGTATCGCACTGTCCAATAGGTGAGGTCTCAGTATTGGCGCGGACCTATCCCCTATTCGTACTGCTCAACCTCTCCGAGCTTAACCTTGTGTCGGAGGCTTTTTTATGCTCTCGATATATGGCTAATATACAGGATCACAACATTGTTTTCTTCAAAGAGAACTGTGAAGAAGATCCCGTAGTCTCCGACTCTTCTTCTGAACACTCCTTTTAAGCCTTTAACAGGTCTGATGTCTCCTGTGAAGGGGTTTGTTTCCATCTCTTTTAGAGCTTCTGTTATTCTTTTCTTAGTTTCTGGACTTAGACCACTTAGCTCCTTGAAGACTTTTCTATGGACAATCACTTTAAATAATCTCATCGAGATCCATGAAGGCCCCTTTTTGTCCTTTGAGAAAGTCATCCAACCTAGACTTTATCTCCTCGACTTCCTCCTCAGATAGCTCCTCACCCTCTATCATCATAACGCTAACTGCTTTCGCAAGTATCGCTAATTTTCTCTCAAGCTCTGTTACTCGGGCTTCGATGCTGGACATTAATGTGTCCGAGAGATATTGCTTCCAGTAAAATTTAAACCTTTCCCTAAGACCAATGCAGAGTAAGACTGTTCAGGCTTGCATGGGCCTTCCACACCCGCTGTGTGGAAAAGCTTGCTCTGAGTAGCAGAGCACCTCCAAGCTTGGAACGATGAGAAAATGCAGGGGGCCGGAGGTATTTCCTCCCCGAACACTGCTACCTCGCTTCTTGCAAGAAAACGGCCGATGAGCATTCGAGAAGCCGATTAAACAACGCGCTGTACTGAGTTCTCGCGGTGTTTCGAGCTTGACTCAGATGTTTTCGGCGTAGGTTTATGTCTACGTGTAGCGACAGTCTTAGGTTTCACCCAAACGGCGCATCCGGGTAAAGCTAGGCACATGTGCTTGGGGCTCAGGGGAGCATCATCGCCGGAATCCTCCTTTTCCCGTTTTAAAAATGAGAGGGCCAGTAGAACAGCACGCGTCCCGAACTTCACCGGTGCGCTCCGCACCACAACCCCTTCCCACTCAACGTGCAGTTTCACGAGGGTGAGAGGCCGAAATCCGAGAGGCATAGGGCATAAATCAAATAAGTATGGCTCCTAATCTACGGCAGGGGTCCTGCTTGGACGCTGACCTCTTGGTTGAGATGGCCTTGAGGGAGCCGACGGAGGAGCTCCTCACGCCCGAGAGGCTCCGCGAGCTGGCTGAGCGGGGTGAGAGGCTTGTCCACTACATCGGCTTCGAGGTCTCGGGCTTCGTCCACCTGGGGACGGGCCTGATCTCGATGCAGAAGGTCGCCGACCTTCAGCGGGCTGGCGTGGAGACGCAGGTCTTCCTGGCGGACTACCACAGCTGGATCAACAAGAAGCTGGGAGGCGACCTGTCGACGATCAGGCGCGTCGCCGGCGGCTACTTCAAGGAGGCCCTCAGGGTTTCCCTGAGGATCGCCGGGGGCGACCCGGATAGGACGCGCTTCCTGATGGGCAGCGAGGTTTACGAGAAGCTCGGCCTCGACTACTTTACGAGCGTCGTGAAGGTGTCCATGGAGACGACGCTGTCAAGGGTCAGGAGGTCGATAACCATCCTGGGGCGGAAGGAGGCTGAGGCCCTCAGCTTCGCCCAGCTGCTCTATGTGCCGATGCAGGTCGCCGACATCTTCTCCCTTGGGGTGAACGTGGCGCACGGGGGGATGGATCAGAGGAAGGCCCACGTGATAGCGATAGACATCGGTGAGAAGGCTTTCGGGTACAAGCCCGTGGCGCTCCACCACCACCTCCTCCCGGGGCTCAGCCTGGATCAGGAGGCCTGGAAGAGGCTCGTGGAGGCGAAGAGCTCGGGCAACAAGGAGGAGTTCACCGGCATCCTAGCTGATGTGAAGATGTCCAAGTCCAAGCCGGAGACGGCGATCTTCATACACGAATCAGAGGAGGAGGTTAGGAGGAAGATCATGCAAGCCTTCTGCCCCGCGGGCGAGGTCGAGCTCAACCCCATCCTGGAGATCGCGCGCTACATAATCTTCAGGGACAGGAGCGAGCCCTTCGAGGTCATCAACAAGAAGACAGGCGAGAGGCTCGTGTTCAGCAGTTACCGTGAACTCGAGGAGAAGTTCAGGGAGCGGAAGGTCCACCCGCTCGATTTCAAGGCGGCCGTCGCGGAGGAGCTCGCCAGGATCCTGGAGCCCGCCCGGAAGCACTTCACAGAGGGGCCGGGCAGGAGCTTCCTCGAGGACCTCCGGGAGATAAGGATCACCAGGTGAACCCCCTTGCTCGGCCCCAGCCACCTGGAGGAGTTCCTCAGGTCCCGGGGGATCCCCTACAGGCTCGTTGAGGTAGGCGCGGCGGCGACCTCGGACGACGCGTCGATGAGTCTCGGCGTCGAGAAGTCCCAGATAGCCAAAACGGTCGTCTTCGTCTCGGACGGCGGCGAAACCGTCTTGGTTGTCGTGCGGGCAGACCGCAGGGTGGATCAGGCTAGGCTCGCTAAGCTACTAGGCTACAGGAGGCTGAGGCTCGCAAGGCCCGAGGAGGTTGCGGAGAGCACCGGCTACCCTCCGGGAGGCGTCCCTCCCCTCGGGCACCTCAGGGAGCTTCCAGTGATCCTGGACTCGGAGATCGCTGGAGGCGAGTACTGGTGCGGGGGCGGGGACGAGAGGCACCTCCTGCTCCTGGACTTCAGGATGATAACAGGGCCAGGCTTTAAAGTGATGGATGTCCCCAAGAAGCGGTGAGCATTATAACCAATATTGTAGTATAGTGTTGTGGAGGCGTGTCCGTATGAGAAGGGTGTCTGTCACTCTCCCCGATGAGATCTACAAGGCCCTCGAGGAGCTCGAGGCTAAGACGCGGATCGCGAACAGGTCCAGGCTCGTGGGAGACGCGGTCATGCTTCTCTACAACCAGACCCTTGAGGACGACGCGGTTTACGCTGGAGGCCTTGTGGTCGTCTACGACCACTCGAGGGGCGAGACGGTCTACGGGGTAGTGGACGCTCAGCACGACTACACGGACCTAGTTAGGGGGAGCATCCACGTCCACTTAACGGAGGAGAAGTGCGTCGAGGTCATCGCGGTCCAGGGTAAGGGGGCTGAGATCAAGGAGCTGGCTTCCAGGCTGAGAAGGGTGAGCGGCGTCATCACAGTCCAGCACAGCCTGGTGAGGCTCTAGATTATGCAGTGGGCTAGGCCGGCGCTGTAAACGCACTCGCTGCACCCCACCTCGTTGCCGTAGCAGTCGTACTCGTTGCTGTCGATGAACCAGCACTTCCTCGTCGCGAACGGGCAGTCCGCGCACCAGGGCACCCCCGCGGGGAGGTTCTTCCTCACCTTGCGGAAGTGCACGTACCTGGGGCTGTTCCACACCTCCTCGATGCTCTGGGACGCGACGCTACCGAAGCGCACAGTTCTCACGTTCTTCTCGTGAAGGTTTGTGTAGAGGGGGTGCTCGTAGGCGAGGTCCATGCAAGGCGCGACGCTGCCGTCCCAGAGTATCATCATCGCGTTCTCGTCGATGTAGGGGCAGCTCCGCCTGAGCGAGTCCGCGTAGACGCTGGGCAGCTTTGCCTCCAGGCCATAGGTCCTAGCGACCTCTCTGGCCTCCTCTATGTACTCCTCGACCTCCCGGAGCAGCCGCTCGCGCTGTAGCGCGTCCCGCGCGATGTCCGCGTTCACGCTGTAGCCCTTGGCCGCGATCTTCTCGACGAGCTGGAGGTACAGCCTCTGCTTCCCGGAGCTTGAGTACGTGTAGTGGGCCAGCAGGCTGTCGTATATCGCCTCCCTCGCGAGGCTGTCCAGCCTCCCGCCCGTCTCCTTGAAGAACTCTACCGCCTCCCTGCTCGCGGTGCTGTAGACAGCCTCACCGGCGAGGGCCGGGTGGTACGGCACCATGTGGGATACGACGATGAAGTCCAGGTTTAGCTCCCCAGCGCGCCTCACGATCTCTGGGAGCATCCTGTAGTTGCGCCTCATCAGCACCACGGCCACTCCGGCCCTGGCCGAGTACTCCTCCTTGGCCTTCGCCGCCTCCCTGAGGTTGCCCAGGACGTCGTAGCGCTGGGCGCCGACTCGTATCTCGCTCAGCGGCTTAAGGTCGGGAGCGTCCACGCTGAACGCGACCTGGTCGGCCCCGGCCTCGAAGACCCGCCTGGCTGTGGAGCGGTCCATCAGCGTGCCGTTCGTGACGAAGTGGATGAACACGCCGTCCCCCATTTTCTCCCTGGCGTAGGCCAGGAGGTCGATGAACCTGGGGTGGTTTAGGGGCTCGCCGAAGCCGTAGAGGGCCAGCCTCCTGACCCGCCCGGCGGCCTCGTCCACAACCTTGCGGAATAGCTCGAAGCTCATGTGCCCGAACGACGCCTGGCGCCAGGTCCTCCTGACGCACATGACGCAGGAAAGGTTACAGGTGTTCGTGGGCTCGACCTGCAGGACTTCCGGAAAGCTCATTGCTACCACTCCCCCGAAGCCGAATATATGCGTATCCCCTCCGTATGCGGGGAATCCGCGGCTCGGGCTCCTAGGTCACCTCATACCCGTCTCTGCTCGTCTGCGTCTGGTGCGGCCTAGCCCCCTCTAAGCTTTTAAACCGCGGGGCGTTTCGTGGACAATGCCTGTAAGGCTGCTCCGGGACGAGCTGCGTGAGCTGTACTCCACGTACATCGAGGAGCTTAAACCAGCCGTCGTAGTCGACGTGGGCACAGGCCTGGGGGAGAGCCTGCGAGCGCTGGTCGAAGCCTCGGGGAGTAAAGCCAGCGTCTTGACGATCGACGTGGACTGCTCCACGCTCCAGAGGGCGAGGGCCGTCACCCATCACGCGTACGAGCGGGGAGCGGTAGACCTGATGTGCGCCGACGCCCACAAGCTCCCCCTTCGCGGCGAATCCGTTAAGCTCCTGGCGACGGTCGCCATGCTGCACCACCTCGCCGACGCGGAGGCGTTCGTGGAGGGCTGTGCTCGCGTCCTAGCCCGAGGCGGAGTAGCCGTGATCGTGGACTGGACACCCGGCTCAAGGCTCTCCCCGCACCCGCCTTCGGAGCACAGGGAGGCTCTCGCCAAGCTCAAGCGGCTTCTGCCGGAGTACCTCAAGCTCGAGGACCTCAGGGTCTACAAGGACTACTTCATAGCCGTCGGCGCGAAGCCCTAGCCTTCACCAGGGCTCGGTAAGCGAGGTACACGGCCGCGGCGAGCACCGCTAGGGGAAGTAGCCCTATCAGCCCGGCGATGATAAGGGATACCACTAGCACAGCGAAAGCCACACCGCTCCGCACAGCCCCCACTACGTCCAGCGCGGGCCACTCCACAGGCTTCGAGGAGGGCTTAAACGTGACCGTTACGGTCGCGTAAACCACGCTGCGCTCCAGGTTCCGCAACTGCGCGTCATAGAACTCGATCTGGTACCGCACGTACGAGAGCCTGTCCTCAACCTGGAGTACATCGGATACGCTTGACGCCTTGTCGAGAAGCTGGAGCAGCCCCTCCCCCTCGGCCCTAAGGTTCCTCAGCCTGGCGGAGAGGTCTACCCACTGGTCCGTCACGTCCAAGGCCCTCTCCACCACCCTGTCGACCCTACCTAGCCCTGAGAGCGCGTCGAGCGCCCTCCCGTAGTTCGAGGCCGGCACCTTAAGGGTCACAGTGGCGCTTCCACCGCCGCTAGCCTCGAGCTGCACCGAGGCGACGTACCCTCCTATCTCCCCGGCCAGCGATTTGGCCCTGGTGACAGCCAGCGACACGTTCTCCACCGAGACCTCGACCTCCGCCGAGTAGGTTATGTTCCTCTGCGAAACCGACGGGGTTGAAGCCGCGGCGCTGGGAGCCGCAGGTTTAACGGTTGTTTGCTGCGCCGCCTCTTTAAGAGGTAGCGTTGAGGCCTGCTGGGAAACGTAGTCGCCGGGTTAGGGGCTAGGAGGAGGTATAGCGTTGCCGCAAGGAGAAAAGCGGCCAACAAGGCTGAAGCGACCAGTACTCGGCGTCTCACGCGGTTTAGAGCCGGATCGCCGTTAATAACGATTCGGTAGCTCGGCTACGTACCTATGCTACGTTAGTAATTCAAAGTTAAATCCAGGAAACACCATTCTAGATGCGTGAAGGCCGTAAGCTTCGACGTCTGGTCCACCCTGATGAGCATCGACGTGTTCTACAGGGCCGTCGCAGAGGCCCTCGCCGAGGCGACAGGCCGCGACCCAGGCGAGGTCTTCAACCGCGTAAAGAGGGCCTACTCCGCCGTGAAGTCCGCCAGGCGGGCCGGCCTGGTCAACGAGTCTAGGGTGGTCCAGAGCTCCACCGAAATCTTCCTCGAGGCTCTGGGCATCGCCTCGAAGTACGAGCTCTACTGGGCCGTCGCCCGGGCCGTCAACGCGGTCGACGCCCGCGCGCTACCCCTCGACGGCGCCGCCGAGGCCCTCCAGGAGCTGTCGTCGCAAGGCTACGCGCTAGCCGTCACGAGCAACGTGATCTTCTGGCCAGGCTACCTCACCAGGGTCCTACTGGACAAGGCGGGGCTAGGCAGGTTCTTCAGAGTCCAGGTCTACGCCGACGAGGTGGGGGCGCTGAAGCCCAGCGTGAAGCCCTTCCAGGAGGTGCTCCAGGCCCTGGGGGCAAGCCCTTCAGAGGCCGTCCACGTGGGCGACAGCCCCCAGGAGGACTTAGCGGGAGCACTCAACGCCGGGATGGGCGCAGTGCTGCTCGACTGGGGGCGCGAGAAAGCGCTGTTGGACGCGAGGCTCAGGGTCGCGGTTGTGGGCTCTCTCGGTGAAGTCCCCAGTGCTGTGGCCGCGTTGCTTCAAGCGTGATCAAGCCCCCGAATCCCAGCTCTCCGCAACGAACCTGTAGGGGTACGGAGTCCCGCCCCTGCCTCGAGGGCGTGGCCTCGTGTCATGAAGGTGCGTGGGTGTGGAGTCCTTGCCGCTCACCCTAGAATCTCTCCTATGGCTTCGCTGGTTTTCAACACTCTGATGGGCTTGGCCCGACCTATTGCCTCGAAGTGCCTGTCGTTGGATATTAGGGTCGCCCCTATTTTTATGCATGCTGCTGTGAACACGTTAGTGTCCGCTAAGAATCTCTTTGATTTTCTCCGTTGCAAGCCTGTCTGCCTCCTTCTCCACTTCAAGGTCGATCTTCTCCAAGGGGACCCCCTTTTCGCTAACCTCCCTAGCGATTGTTGCCAGGAGTTTCCTGACGTCGAGCTTCCTGAGAACGATGGTGTCGTCGCTGACCGCGACTAGCAACAGCTGCTCGCCCCTGCGGAGGCCAAGCCGCTTGCGAAGCTCCTTTGGGATTACAACCCTACCCTTGTCGTCAACAGCTACAACTCTGATCATTACACCACAGCTCTCACATAGACAGCTATATTACTTTAGCCCTAAGTTGGGAGCAATAGCTCTTAGAAAAGCTCGAATTTCACCCAGCGCCGGGTCCGTTGACTAAGGGATGCGAGGAGCGTTTAGCTCCGCTGTCCCCGTACCACCTGACGTAGAGGTCGCGCCTCAGCAGCTGGAGGACGGGGATAAGCCTCCTGGCCTCCTCGACCTCACCCCTGTTGATCTCCACGACTATGACCCCCTCGCGCTCCCCGAGGTCCACGAGCCTATGCCCGAGCGGGGTGACGATAGTGCTGTGGCCCGCGAAAAGGCTCCCAGTCTGGTCGACCGCGATGAGGTAGGCGGTGTTCTCGTGGGCCCTCGCGGCCGTGAGCGCGAGCCACTGCTCCACCTTGTACGGCCCCCGGTACCAGGCCGAGGGCACTATGAATAGCTCGGCGCCGCGGAGCGCCATGGCCCTGAAGAGCTCTGGGAAGCGCAGGTCAAAGCACACAGCTAAGCCCACCGTGAAGTCGCCCAGCCTCGCCACGGCTAGGGAGTCGCCTGGAGCGAAGACGCTGGACTCCCTGTACCCGAACGCGTCGAAGAGGTGCACCTTCCTGTAAACAGCCACCACCCTGCCCCTGTCCGCCAGGACGGCGGCGTTGTAGACCCCGTCGCCCTCTCTCAGGAACGCGGAGAACGCTACAGCGGTGCCCAGCTCCCAGCTCTTTTCCACCACGCTGGCGGCGAAGGGTCCCCCGAGCGGCTCGGCCAGAGCGTGGACGTGCTCGCACGAAACGCCGCCCTCACCAACCCCCATGAGGTACTCCGGGAAGACGTGGAGGTCCGCGTCAGCCCTGCTCAACTCCTCCAGGACCCTGCGGAGGTTCTCCTCCTTGTTGGGCCCAGCAACCATCTGGTGGAGCGCGACCTTCACGGAAAGAGTAAGACGCGGCCGCCGCTAATAAACTGTGTGCAAACCCTGACTACGCGAAAGGCTATATTGAGCACCCTGCATCAATGCAACTAGCAGGTCACGCTTCACCGCTACTGTGAGCTCGTCCTCGCTGAGCACCTGCCTCTAATTACTCGCGAGCATCCACGTCATTAAGCAGTATATTGGCTTAGGTGATCGACCGTCTTGTTGAGTTTCGTCTACTGGTATGGAAAAGAAATAAATAGTTCAGGGGGTGAACTATTTTTCAGGGGGTGAACTATGCTGTTTGATCCCAGGCCCAAGTCCACTAGGAGCGAGCTCTTCGATAGAGACGCGGAGCTCAGTGAGCTACACAGGTTAATCGATGAGGAGAGGCCCCTAGTAGCTTTAACTGGCGTTAGGAGGATTGGGAAGACGAGTGTGCTCCGGGTTTTACTCAGCGAGGTAAATATACCCTTCATACTCATGGATGCACGAGGGTTGCCAGCGAACTACGGCTTAAGGGATCTCTACGCACTCCTCTCGAGCGGCATGTCAAACAAGGGCTTTATCGAGTCCATGAGGAGTATCCTGGAGTCCATTAGGGGCTTAAGGATAATGGGCTTCGAGGTTGAGCTGGCTTGGAAGGGCAGGAGCGCGCTGCCCCTGCCCGTTCTCCTAGACTACCTGAATAAGAGGAGGGTTATAATAGCTGTCGACGAGGCACAGTGCTTGAGGGGGCCGCGTGGCGGGGTGTTCCTCGAGGCGCTCGCCCACGCATACGACTACGATGACAACATCACCTTTATACTAACGGGCTCCGAGGTGGGCCTCCTCTTCGAGTACCTGGGGGTAGATGATCCGTCGTCACCCCTATATGGCAGGAGAGTGGACACTATTACCCTGGGTAGGTTTTCTAGGGATGATTCCGCGGAGTTCCTTAGGCAGGGCTTCAGGGAGGCCGGGGTAGAGGTGCCTTCCCACTACATTGAGGCAATAGTCGGCTTCTTCGACGGGATACCGGGCTGGCTGGCCTTGGCCGGGAGCACAGTCGTCTCGGCGCGCGGGAGGATTGGGCTTGAGGAGTTGAGGAGGCAGGCGGTTGAGGTCGCAAAGAGGGAGCTGATGGAGATAGTTGAGGCTAGGGGGAGGAGGTATGCCCTTGTGTTAAAGCTGATTGCTCAGGGTGTGAAGAGGTGGAGTGAGCTCAAGTCGAGGCTGGAGGAGGCAGAGGGCAGGATAGTGCCTAGCAGCGTGCTCCACAATATCCTCGAATCGCTCAGGAAGCTGAGCATAGTGGAGGACTACGAGTTCCTAGACCCAGTTTACAAGGAGGCTGCCAGGACGCTCTAGCACCTGCTCATCGCGCTCGTATACTCCCAAGCGTCCTGCTCGGTCTCCGGGTTTACGCGTCCAGCTGTTCCCATCTATCGGTGTCCGTGTTGAACCTGCATCTTAGTCAAAATAAAAGCCGTGGATATTCCTAACAACACATGTGTTTGACCCGTCCTCTTGCTCTGGTCGTTCGGTCTCCCATTTCCGCGGCGCGCTGAAGCACTCATATAAAAGAAAAAACTTATATATAAGGCTCAGTGCATTTATTGTGACTCGAAATGACTGTGGAGGCTGAAGGCTTAGGCAAGAGGTTCGGCGAAGTGTGGGGCGTCAGGGAGGCCACTCTCTCCGTGGAGAGGGGAACGGTGGCCGTCCTCGCCGGGCCGAACGGCGCCGGCAAGACGACGACCACGAGGATACTGACCACGTACTACAGGCCAGATAAGGGCTGGGCGAGGGTCTGCGGCTTCGACGTCGTCAAGGAGTACAGGGAGGTGAGGAGGAGGATCGCGTACCTGCCTCAAGGCTACAACGTGGCCAACGACCTCACGCCCGAGGAGCTGGTCACCGCAGCCCTCATGATGAGGGGCTACAGCTACTTCAGCGCGAGGAGGGAGGCCAGGAGGTGGCTCGAGGAGCTGGGCCTCTGGGAGATAAGGAACAGGAGGCTCTGGCAGCTGAGCGGCGGCGAGAAGAGGAGGGCCGTCGTCGCCTCGGTCCTCGCCGAACCCGCGGAGGTTTACTTCCTCGACGAGCCCACCACGGGGATCGACGTCGAGGGCCGCTACGAGGTCCTTAAGGCAGTCAGGAAGGCGGCCAGCGGTGGGGCAACTGTCTTCATGACCACCCACAACCTCAGCGAGGCCCAGCTCGCGGCTGATAGGGTGATCTTCATCAACTCGGGGAGGACGGTGCTCACCGGGAGCCCCGCAGAGCTGCTCGAGAAGTTCCCCTGGAAGTACAAGGCCGTGATCGACAGCCCCTCCCAGGAGCTGCGCGGATTCCCCCACCTCAGCCTAGGCGACAAGGTCGTGGTGTACTCCAGTAGCCGCGCCGAGCTCTACAGCATCTTGGAGGAGCTGAAGGTTCCGGTGCACGCTGTGAGGGAGGTGGACCTTGAGGACGTCTACCTGCACGCGGTGAGGTAAAGTGGAGGCGCTCTGGAGAGTGCTGGGGGTGGCTTACGCTCAGCTCGTCGTATTCAGGAGGCAGTGGATGTGGATAGCCCAGTCCTACGTCGTGACGCTGGGCATGGTGTTCATGCTGACCTTTTGGGGAGGCATGCAAGCGCTGAAGCACCTTGTGGTCGCCCTCCTCGTGGTGAGCGGCTGGGGGATCGGACTGAACATCGCGGCCCAGGACATCGGCTGGGATAGAGTGTCCAACGAGTACGAGAGGCGGGTGGCCTCACCCCTCACCCTCCCCGAGTACGTGCTCGGAATGGTCCTCGGCTCCTTCCTAGCATTCTTCACCAGCGACCTGCCCCTGATCGTAGTCCTCGCGTACATAACTGGGATCAGCCTCTGGGGCCTGTTCCTGGTGGCCCTGCTGTCGGTGGTGGGCATGTTCCTCGGCCTGTTCCTGTCCCTCTCCGTCGTGCTGAGGATACGCAACCCGATGAACATCTCAGCCGTCACGAACCCCCTCTACACGCTCACAACGACACTGCCGCCGGTCTACTACACGCCTCTAATGCTCCCCGAGCCCATCAGGACAGCCTGCGCGGCGATCCCGACGACGGCACTGGTCGAGCTGGGTAGGGTCCTTACAGGGCAGGCCTCCGCCTACCCCGTGGTTTTACCCGCGGCCAGCGTTGCCGCTTGGCTCATCGTCACCGCCCTGCTGACGGCTTTCAAGATGAAGTGGGGGCTCGAGTAACTGCCTCTGTGATCCTGACCTTCAGCCTCCTCAGGGCCTCCAGCGCGACTTTAAGCCGCGAGGGGCTGTAGCCGTACCTGTGCCTGCTGGCATCGTAGGCGTAGAGGGTTGCCCCGATGAGGGTTATGATGGCGCTCCTCAGGTACTGGATCGGCGTGGGCTCAAGCTTGGCGACGAGCATGAGGCCGAACTCGACTAAGCGGGGTAGCGGGATTTGGGTGCAGTTGCTCGCCACGCACTTCACGGTGACGACCCGGTAGACCCCAGGCTTGACGGGTAGTCGCACTTGACTAACGGGGGGCGTGAACACGATGACTGGAGTGGTGTTCACGAGGGCTCTAGGTGTGCTCACAGGCACCTTCGCTAGGGCTTTCCGCGACAAAACCGAGAGTGTGTCCGCGAGCCTAACGCCAGAGGCGCTGAGCACAGCCATAACCTGCGGGTAGTCTCTCTCGTCGAGGAGGAAGACCGTCGTGTTGCCTGAAGTGTATACACAAGTGGCGTTGGGCACCTGCACGTAGGCTGTGATGTAGGGGTGGATGAGGGAGATGTTGTAGGAGAAGCCCTCAGTCTCCGGGACCTGGATGGGGCCCAGCACCTGCACGGTGCAGTTCTCCACGTCAAGGAAATAGGGCCAGTAACTCACGTGGGTCGTGGTGGTGTACCCCCACGCAGACGCCAGCAGCAGCGCGAGAGCGGTGAAAGCTCCCGCGATCACCAGCGTGAGCCCAAGCACCCTCAGCACCTACCTCACCTCGAACCTCCTCTCCGCGTAAGCGACCGTCAGCGTAAGCGAGGCCAAGAGGACGGCTAGAGGCGCTAGACCTAGTAACGCCTCGTACCCCTGGAAAACCGCCTGGAGGTACTTGCCGAGCGCCAAGCTCAGGGTGAAAGGTCTCAGCGCGAAGGCCGCTACTAGTAGGGCGAGGATTGCGGGTGGGACTCGGATGGTCTGAGGGGCCATAGGAGATGTGAGAGCCATGGTCAGGAAGCTGGCGAACAGGGGCGCTATGTACAGGAGGAAGCCCACGCCCAGCGAGAGCAGCGCGCTCCTCGTGAGCGTCGCCAACGTGAACACTAGCAGGCCTAGCTCGAGGCTTTCAACCAGGAGCGTCGCGAAGTCCTCGAGCCTCACCCAGCCCAGGAGCCTGACGTCTATCACCGCGATGGGGGCAGCGAGGCTCAGCAGGTACGAGGCCACGGGCACGACGACGGAGCTGAGGGCCCACGCCGAGACGTAGGCCACCCGGGAGATCGGCTGGCTGAGGAACAGCGCGTAGCTACCAGAGTTCATGTCCCCTACGTACTGGCTGATGGCAACGAACATGACTATGAGAAGCGCCACGCCGGTGATACTGTACAGCACGGCGAGGAACTCCGGTCCCGGGGACTGGAAGGCCGCGGCGCTCAGAGCGAGCAGGACGTTCAGCGGCGCGACCACCCCGGGGATCACCGCTATTACCTTCGCTTGGTTGTCTAGGACGAACCTGAAGTACTCGGAGAACGCGCCGAGTTTACGCCCCCACAACCCTTTCATAGAGCTCACCAAGGCTCGCCGTGTAGGGTCTGTACTCCTCAACCATGCCCACTTCAGCGAGCTGCCTGAGGAAGAGCTCTGCCTCCCCGAGCTTCTCGCCTTCAACTGCGACCAGAACCTCGCTGCCGCGGACCTCAACGCTCCTCGCGAAGCTCTCCCGGATTATCTCCGCGGCCGCCTCCCGGGGGCTCCTGGAGCGTACCAGGAAGCTCGTAGCCACCCCGCGCCTCCTGCCGAGCTCGTGCAGCCTCCCGTGCTCGAGGACGACGCCCTGGCTAATGAAGACCGCGTAGTCGCAGACCTGCTGGAGCTCCGGTATTATGTGGCTGGAGATAAGGATCGTTGTGCTCAGCTCCTCCTTCAGGCTCCTGATCAGGCCCAGGATCTCCCCCCTCGCCCCGGGGTCGAGGTTCGCGGTTGGCTCGTCGAGCAGGAGCAGAGGCGGCTCCCCGAGAACCGCGATCGCAAGGCCCAGCCTCTGGAGGTAACCCCTGCTGAGCGCCCTGACGGGGGTGAAGGCGTACTGCTCAAGGCCCATGAACCTCAGCACGCGGGACACCTCCCCATCTCCGAGCCCCCTCATCCTGGCCACGTGGGTGAGCAGCCTTCCGACGGTGACGCCTGGTGGGTAGTAGGGCTTCTCGTGAAGCACCCCTGCCAGCCTCCTTACCTCAACCTCCTCTCGCGCCGGGTCGTGCCCTAGGACCTCCACGTCCCCGCCACTCGGCCTGAGGAGGCCCAGCAGGACCTTTATGGTCGTGGTCTTGCCGGCCCCGTTGGGCCCGAGGAGCGCGGCCGCGGCCCCTTCAGGCACCTCGAACGTGGCCTCGCGGATCGCGTAGTTTTTGCCGAACCGCTTGCTGAGCCCTTTGACCCGGATGGCCGCGCCCATATCAGCCTCACTTACGAGGCGCGGCATTAATATTTCCGTTTTGTTGAGTTAGTGGAGTGCATGGGCTGGAGAAGGGAAGCCTTGCTTGCTGCCGTACTACTGCTGCTGACCGCGGCTCTCGCCATTACCTACTTGAGGCCCCGCGGTACTAGGGCCGCCGTCGCGATCAGCGAACTACCCAGAACTTTCACAGAGGTTGCCTCTGGGGTGAACCTCTCGACCTTCAACCTCCTCCGGTCGCTAAGGAGCGGCGCCCCCGGCTCTCCGGAGAACAGGGCCCGCCTCGAGCAGCTCGCCCAGCTTCTCGCAAACCTCACCGAGTCTGGTGAGTGGCAGCTTAGCGAGCTGGGCCTGCAGCTCAGGGCTTCCTCCGGCAACTACTCGCTACTCGCCTCGGCTGGAGCCGATATGGAGCTCGCCGCTGACGCCATGAGCGGGCTACACCCGGCGCTGGAGTCGTTCCTGGAGGGGCTGGCGCGCTGCAACGGGACTCAGGCGGAGCTGGCCGCGAGGGCACTGCTTCCATCCATCCCCAAGGCTAGGGGCGAGCTCCAAGACGCCCTAGGGAAGCTGGCCCTCGTCGACGAGGAGTCTCTGCCGCTGGAATCCCACAGGAGGGTTTTTGAAAGTGCCGTAGGCAACGCCACGAGAGCCCTGAAGGCCCTCGCTGAGCTCGAGAAGGCGGCGCGGCTGGTCAGCGCTCTGGGCGGATCCTACCTCGAAGCCCGCTGCCGGGGCGAGGGTGCGGGGTTGCCGTCGCAGGACGCGGTAGCCTTGGCGAGGTCGATCGACCCTAAGGCCTACCCTGAAGCCTCTTACGAGCTGGCGCTGCTGAAGTCCCTCGTGCTCCAGGGCGAGGGCTCGAGCGGAGGCAGTGGTACGGGCGGCGCGGGTAGCGGAGCTGGGTGGGGGTCCCCGCCGGGTGACGACTAGTGCTCGCGGGCTTCGGCTTCGAGAACCCAGAGCTGCTCCTCGCGGCCCCGCTGGCCGCGGCTCCGCTACTCCTCTACCGCAGAGCTGCGAGGTTCAGGGCGTTGCTCGAGAGGTGCGCGGACGTCAGGGTCACGCGCCTATTCGGGGTCACCGCCGCTCTAAAGCTGGCCCTGCCGCTCCTCCTGCTCTTGGCGTCGGCGTCGCCCTACGTGGTGTTGACGAGGAGGGTCGAGGTGGGCCTCGGCGAGGCCGCGCTCCTGGGCTCTAAGCCTGTGCAGCACGTGCTGGTGGTGGACGTATCGAGGAGCATGTCATACGCGCTCGGAATCGGGACCAGGCTGGACGCGGTGAAGGGGATGCTGAGGGAGTACCTGCTGAGCCTCAGTAGCAACGACACCGTCGTCGTGGCGACGTTCTCCGCAAGGGTCAGGGTGGTCTGCTCCGGGAAGCCGGCCGAGTGCCTGCCGGTCGTGGAGGGCCTGAGGGCCAACGAGAGCTACACCGCTGTGGGCGACGCCCTGGCCTTCTCCCTCTCACTCGCCGACGCGTCCTATGCGTCTGCAGCAATCCTACTCTTCACCGACGGCGCCAGCAACTACGGGGTGGAACCGCTCTCACTCGCCTCGAGGGTCCCGCCGGGGAAGTACACTGGCGCGGTGATCTCGGTCCCGCACAACCCATCCATGCTCGAGCTGGCCAGGAGGCTCGGCTGGAGGTACTACACGCTCGACGATTTCACAGCGTCAAGTGCCGGGGAGCTCGCTAGCAGGGTGCAGAGCGAGGCGAGGTACGACGCCTTGAAGGCGAGGGGGCAGGCCTTCGTGGAGGAGAGCTTCAGGGACTACACACCCACCTACGCGCTGATCCTCCTAGCCGTAGCGGTCGCCCTGGCGGTGCTGTTCGAGGGTGCCTGAAGTGCTCGAGCTAGAGAACCCCCTCGCCCTCCTCCTCATCCCCGCGCTGCTCGCTTACGTCACCTACACGCACCGCGGATACTGGCGTAGAGCCCACAGGTTCTACTCCGTCTCCAACCCCCTCTTCAGGGTGCTTGAAGTGAAGCCCCGAAGTAGCTCTAGGCGCCTATCGCTTGCGCTAAAGCTGGCCTCGGTGACGCTCCTCGCTCTGGCCCTCGCGTCTCCCGCGCTCGTCGAGAACGTTAAGGTCGCCAGGACAGTCGACATCACGGGGACGGAAGTCTACAGGCTGGCGAAGCCAGCGGTGGTCATCCTGCTCGACGTCTCGGGCAGCATGGGGGAGCAGATACCAGGCGGCGTCAAGATCGAGGTCGCGAAAGCCGCCATAGCCCGCTTCATAGACTCGCTCCCGCAGAACCTCAGCGTGGGGCTCGTGGCGTTCGACCACGCCGTCGAGCTAGCGGTCCCGGTCACCTCGAACAGGACAGCCGTCAAGGCCGAGCTTTCTAAGCTGAGCCCCATGGGCGGAACGATGTTCACCTACCCTCTTTACACAGCCCTAAACGCCCTGCAACCCTACAGGGTTTTCAACGCCTCATGCGCCGCGGTGCTCGTGACGGACGGGCTCCCGGCCGACAGGGGGCTGTACGACGACCTCCTCCGGCAGTTCGCGAGCCTCAGGATACCCGTCTACACCGTCTACGTGGGGCCGGGCGGCGACGAGGGCGAGGCGGAGCTGAGGAGGATATCTGGCCTCACGGGGGGCAAGAGCTACACCGCGTGGGAGTCCGAGGCGCTGAGCCAAGTCTTGGCGAAGCTGGCTGGGGAGATCTCGCGGCTCAGCGTGCAGTACACTGGAAAGGCTGTGGTGGAGGAGGACGTCGTAGTGCGAACACCCCTGCGCGGCTACCTCCTCGCCGCGGCGCTCGTCCTCTACGTGGCCCACAGCTACTTGAGGCACAGGCTCGTGAAGCTCTCCTTCTAGAGCCCCTGCCTGAGCCTGAGGTACGCTTCGACCACGTAGGGTGCCCGCTCGACGGCGTGCTCGTAGGAGCCCAGCTCGACCGCTCTCCTCCCGACTGCCGCCCTCACCCTGGCGATGTGCCTCCTGGCCTGGCGGGCCGCCTCCGCGAGCTCCACCATGCCCGTGGATCCGGACTCCCTGTCGGCCGCTGCGACGAGCGCGGTTTCCGCGATCCTCGAGACATCGGCCTCCCTAGTGAACAGGAAGTAGAGCGCGCCGCGGCCTAGCGCCTTTGACGCCTCGAGGAGCCTAGCGTACTCCTCGGGCTTGTTCGAGAGGTCTGTGTACACCGCCCAGTAGGCCCCCCTCCCGAACGACGACGCAGCCCTCAGCGCTTCCCCAAGGCTCAGCCCGCCCCTAGCCCCCCTGCAGGCCTGCCTCAGGAGCCGCTCGAGCAAAAGCCTGCTGGACGTGTACTCGTACGTCTCCACCCTGTCGCTGACCACGACCGCCGACACCCTGTCGCGGAGCCTGGCCGAAGCCTCGGCGTGCAGCGTTAGTACGAGCACTAGGCTCTCAAGCTTGTCCTTGAAGCCCATCGAGGCCGTCAAGTCGACGAGCCAGAGCAGCCTAGACTCCCTCTCAGCGCGGAACTCCTTCACGTACAGCCTCTCAAGCCCTGTCCTCGCTGAAGCCCTCCAGTCAATGTACCTCGAGTCGTCCCCATAGACGTACTGCCGCAGGTCCTCGTACTCCAGCCCAAGCCCCTTCACCCTCATCGGGCTGTCCTCGGCCAGGACGCCGCTGGCAATAACCCTGCCCTGAGCCCTGGCCCTCCTCAGCTTTGTGCAGACTGGAACCGCGGGGTTCACGCGACCACCAGGGCGTCCCCGAGCTTCCTGACAGAGCTCCAGGGCACGTCCACGTACCCCGACCTGCTCACCTCCAGGTACGACTCGAGCTCTCTGACGCCTGCGGGGCCCAGCACCCTCGCCACAGCCTCTCTGGCCCTCTCAACCAGAGCGCCGCTGAGCCTCGGGTTCGCGTAGGGGTCGATCTCGCCGGCTAGCGCGTCGGCCTCACGCCCAGCCCCCCTCCTCTTGAGCCCGTGGACGAACTGCATCCACTTGAGCTCAACCGATCCCCCTCCCCTGGCAACGCGCACGCCCAGCTCCCCGGGGCCGACGACGATCTCCGATGCGAACCCGAGGAACCCGTTCGAAACGCTCAAGACAGGCTTGCCGTCCACCTCTCCCGGCCTCGGGAAAGCCGGGGGCTCCAGCGGGGGCTGCCCGCGGAAGCTCGCCTCGCGGGGAGTCCTCAGGAGGATCACCCTGAACTCGGGGATCGATGCGTCGACCCAGGCGATCTCGCTCACGGGGCAGTACGCCTTCAGCAGGCTCACCTCCCTCTCCGCCCTCCTCCTCGGGATCTCGATGCCCTCGCTCCTCGCCACCTCCACCGCGGCCTCCAGCGTGAGGCCTGAAGTCGACAGCCCCCTCCTCGCCAGCTCGCCGTACAGAGCCTCGGCGTCTATCACGCTCTCCCCCACGCTCCTAGTTAGGAACACCTCAATGTAGGCTCCCTCCTCCCGCAGGATCAGGGAGCCCGCGTCGCCGTAGTAGAGCCCCTCGCTGTCGTAGATCCTGGCGCCCTTAATCTCCCGCTGGGAGTAAAACGCTTTGGGCAAGCACTAACACCGGTTCAGAGATACACGCGCGCGGAAATAGGCTTTACCGTTAACGTTCACCTCTCCCTATCTTACCTGCTACATATATCTGCGGTCTCTCGCCTCGCCTACGGGCAGTCTGGCCCCCTGGGTCATGGAAGCTGTGATGTCCGGCGCGCACGTAGCTCGCATCCAGGGCTGGTCACATAAACCCTGGGTCGCTGAAGGGGTTGCCTCCAGCGATACCTCACTCGGCTCGAGCTCACCGAGGGTATATTTACCGGCGCGAGCATCGGTAGTAGTGGTATGGAGCAGGCCGACTTCATCCGCGACGCTAGGCGGCTTGTAGAGGTGCTCGACAGGGTTGTGGTGGGCTACAGCGTTGAGAAGAGGGTTGTCCTCGCCAGCCTGCTGGCCAACGGCCACGTCCTCCTCGAGGGCCCTCCCGGCATCGCGAAGACCACGCTCGCGAAGGCGCTTGCAAGGGCGTTCGGGCTCCTCGACAGCAAGGTCAGCATCGGGGGAGTGGAGTACAAGGGCTTCTCTAGGATACAGTTCACCCCGGACCTCCTCCCGTCGGACGTCACCGGGAGCCTCGTCTACAACCCGGTTACCCGCGAGTTCGAGCCCCGACTGGGCCCCATATTCGCGTACATAGTGCTGGCGGACGAGGTCAACCGCGCGACGCCTAGAACCCAGAGCGCGCTCCTGGAGGCGATGCAGGAGAGGCAGGTCACGATCGGCGGCAGAACCTACCCCCTTGAGGACAGGAAAGCGGGCAAGTTCTTCGCCGTCCTGGCGACCCAGAACCCGGTTGAGCAGGAGGGCACGTACCCCCTGCCGGAGGCCCAGCTCGACAGGTTCATCACCCGCGTGGTCTTCCCCTACCCGAGGGTGCTCGAGGAGGAGAAGAGCATCCTGAGGCTTCACGCGCAGAGGCTCTCAGAGCCCCTGGAGGACCTCGAGCCGATCCTCGACCCCAAGTGGCTCCACGCGGCTCAGAGCTTCGTGGCGGAGCAGGTGGCGGTGCAGGACGACGTGCTCGACTACGTCTCGCAGCTGGTCCGCTTCACGAGGCCGGAGGTCAGCGCCACCGCGAGGGAGTTCTTCGAGCTCGGCGCGAGCCCCAGGGCGGGCATAGCGCTGCTGCGCGTGGCTAAGGCGTGGGCTATGCTTGAGGGGAGGACCGTCGCCACGAGGAGGGACGTCGATGCCGTGGCGTTCCCCGTCCTGAACCACAGGGTCATACCGAAGCTCGACAGGGTTATCGAGGCCGAAGAGGCCGTGGGCCGCTACAGCGCGAGGTACGAGGCCACACGGCGGGGGCTGGAGGAGATCATGAAGAGCATCCGCGCGCTGTGACTCTCGTTCTTCTTATAAGACTGGCGAATAGGAGCCTCAGTCTCGTCGAATCTTCTCGAGGTCTTTAGCTCGCTGATTCGCTGGTGCCTTGCCGCTTCGAAAAGGCACAGGAAAAAGTTTATACGTGCATGCATGCACTTTTAACATGTGACGGTGAAGACCATAACGATATCGCTGGAGGCTTACGAAGCCCTGCTGCGGGAGAAGAAACCGGGGGAGAGCTTTTCGGATGTGATACTCAGGCTTGTGAAGAGTAGCGGCGATATAATGGAGCTTGCAGGCCGCTGGAGTGATATCAGCGATGAGGCCCTTGAAGCCTTCCTTAGGAACGTTAGGGAAAGGTGGAGAGAGTGGAGAAGTACGCGCTAGACACTGATTTCTTAGTGGAGTTCCTGAGGGGTCGTAGCCCCGCAGTCACGCTGATGGCCAAGCTGAGGGAATCAGGCTACCTGGCTACCACCGTGATCAACGCTTTTGAGCTCTACTGGGGTGCTTATAAGTTCAATGGTAAACGGGCGGAAGACGTCAGAAAACTCCTTAGACGGATGGTGGTACTAAACATGGATGAGAGAATAGCTGAGAAAGCTGGGGAGGAAATAGCATACCTGGAGCAAATGGGTCTGCCTGTAGACGTAAGGGATCTTTTCACTGGCGTGATCTCAAGGGAGCACGGCTACGCGATCATTACGGGCAATGAGGAACACTTCAAAAGGATACGAGGGTTGAGTGTTATAAACTGGAGGAGCCTCGAGCCCGATGCGCGCCCATAGCAATTTCAACGGAGAATCTTCTCTCTGAGCCAATGTTGGAGACCTGACAGTCGCCGGTTGCAACCTCGTAGACCAGAGCCTTTTTCTACGACTATGCTGGGCTGTGACGTGAGAAGGCAGTGGTCACGACGCGCGGGCATAAGCGTGCTTGAGCTATAAGCTAAACCGGAGTACTCCGGCCAGTAAGGGGTAAGATAGGACAAGTGTAGCCCAATGATAGTGGTGTGGTAAGGCTTATAGCGGTTCTGCGCCTTACTTTGTTCGGGGATGAGGAAGAGACGATCTGAAGTGTGATGACATCATCTAACACTGATGCTCTTCTGCGCGTCAAGTATTTAGCGCCTCCCCACCCAACTCACTGCGTGAAAGTCCTCATACTCGACCTCGACAGGACGCTTTGGAGCCACCACGACGTGACCACAACCGTTCCCCCGTACAGGAGGGTCTCGGAGGACGCGGTCGTCGACTCCCGGGGCGACGTGATCAGGCTCAACCCCTGCGCCAAGGACCTACTCGAGCTCGCCAAGTCGATGGGGGTGAAGCTGGCGGTCGCCAGCTGGAACAGCCCCGACAAAGCGCTCCAGGCTCTAGAGACGCTCGGCTTGAGCGGGTGGTTCGACGTCGTGGTGGTGGAGCCGCACCCCAACAAAGACCGGATGATCCGGAAGATACTGAAGGCGCTCAGGCTGGCCCCGCAGGACGCCGTCTTCGTCGACGACAACCCGGCGATCTGCGACCTCGTGAAGAGGAGCCTCCCCGAGGTGAACGTCCTGAACATCGGCGCCGACGTGGAGAGCCTCTGCGAGGTGAAAACGCTCCTTGAGCGAAACCAACAATAGCCGCCCCGCGCACCGTTTAGCCGTGGGCTGCGCGCTCAAGTGCCCCAAGTGCGGCCGCGAGTACGAGCTAGGGGCCCGGGTCTGGAGGTGCGAGTGCGCGTCACCGCTCCAGGTCCTCTGCGATCCCTTCCAGTTCAAGCCCGCGGCGGGCGTGAGGGGCATGTGGAGGTACAGGGCCTCGCTGCCCTTGGTGGAGGGGGCTGAGCCGGTCACGCTCGGCGAGGGGGGCACGCCTGTCGTGAGGCTGGACGTTTCGGGCGTGAGGCTCCACCTCAAGCTCGAGTACCTCAACCCCACGGGCTCGTTCAAGGACAGGGGCTCCAGCCTGACCCTGACCAACCTCAAAGCCTCAGGCGTCACCGAGGTAGTCGAGGACAGCTCGGGGAACGCGGGCGCCTCGATCTCCGCCTACTCCGCGGCAGCGGGTGTTAGGTGCAGGGTCTACACGCCAGCGTCGGCACCCCAAGGCAAGAAGCTCCAGGTGAGGCTCTACGGGGCCAACTTAATAGAGGTCCCCGGGGACCGCGGTGAGGCCGCGAGGCGCGCGCTGGGCGAGCTCGCTGGGGCGTTCTACGCGAGCCACCTCTGGAGCCCCTTCTTCCCAGAGGCGAACGCCACGATAGCCTACGAGTTCTACGAGGAGGTAGGCGTACCCGACGCGGTCGTCGCCCCCGTGGGCAGCGGCGGGCTCATCCTGGGGATACACCTCGGCTTCAGGCGGCTGAGCGAGAACGGCTACGCTGACGCGGCGCCTAGGCTCTACGGCGTGCAGTCGGCCGCGAACCCCGTGCTCTACGAGGCCCTGTACGGCAGGAGGTACGAGAAAGCGGAGCTCGAGGTCGTGGCCGAGGGGGTGATGGTCCGGGAGCCCCCCCGGCTAGAGGAGGTCGTCGAGAGCATAAGGGGGAGCGGTGGGGGAGTCGTCGTGGTCGGCAAGGAGGAGGTGGCTGAGGGCCTCAGATTCTTAGCTAAGCGCGGCTTGCTCGTGGAGCCGACGAGCGCGACCGTCATCCCAGCAGTGGTGAGGCTCAAAGAGGAAGGCCTAGTAGACAGGGGGGAGAGCATCCTAGCCCCGCTCACGGGCTCCGGCCTCAAGGCCCTCGACAAGGTTGAGAGCCTCCTGAGGGAAGCGGTGGGGAAGCCGTAGCCTACAGGGAGCGGTGCGGAGAGGTTAAGTTTAAGTCCCGGGAAAGGCTTAAGCTGATCGAAAGAAGAGCGGTATGCCCGTGGCCCTCCTAGCCCCAAGGCTCAGGCTAGCTAGGCTCAAGCTGGCCAGCGTGCTCAGCGGCGAGCTGGCGGGAGAGAAGCCCCTCGTCGCGCTACCCTACCCGCGCGAGGCTGAGAAGCCGCTGAACCTCTACGCGAAGGGGCTGATCGACTGGCCCAGGCTCAAGCTCGCGCTACGAGACATCTACGGCGACTTCTACAGGAGCTGGCTCTGGACCGAGGAGCCGCTCATCAGGGCCCTCCCCCTCGCGGAGGCGAGGGTAAAGTGCTACGGGGCCAGCCACTCGGAGCAGGTGAAGAGGGGGGGGCGACCTCGCCGTCCTGGCCTTCAGGGCCCGGGTCAGGGGTGAGGTGGACCTCGAGGAGTGGAGGAGGCTCCTGGAGGGCAGGCCGAGCCTCGACCCAGGCCTCTACGACGCCGTAATCTCATCAACGCCGATAGAGGGGTTTGAGAGCGTGGAGGTCTGGGGCCTCCCATACCCTCCAAGCGAGACCCTTGGCTTAGAGCCCCTGACGCGGGAGGCGGTGCAGGAGTACGTCGACTACCTCTTCAACTACGTCGTGAGGTCCAGGAATCTGGACGAAGCGTACCTGAGGTGGCTGGAGGAGCGCAAAGGTGTCAAGGCTTGGGACCTGTGGGAGCTACTCGAGCGGAGCAAAGCCGACCTCTAGCCCGAAATTGCACGCCTCAAGGCATAGCCTGCTGATTTCGCGTTCAGAGATGCTTTACGTATTTTGGCAACATTGCATCGTTAGCAAAAAGCTAAAATAAACCTAAAGCCATTAAGCACTGGGAGCTGGATAAGGATAGCTCGTTTCAAAGACCGCCTAAGTATCCAATCTTCCGCCTTAGTTTAATTAAATTAACTCCATTCATTTGAGGAACATTATCTCCTTCACGGCTTCTCCGGTAAAAGTACAACTCCAAGCGGGAGTTGATTAAAGAATGGAAATAAAATTCGGCATTGAATGATACAAAGTAAAAAAGATTATCTTGAGAGCCCCGTATCTAGGGCTCGATAACCATGAAGGCATGGCTGAGAGTGTTCCTCGAGCAGCTGAAGACCCCCGCAGTACTTGCCCTGCTCATCTCGCTCGCGCTCGCAGCCACTTTGGGTGTCGCCGACCCTAAGAATGACCCGTTTCCGACTCCGAAGTGAAGGTTTAAATACTGGTTTTTTTCTGTTGTTTTTTGGCTGAGGGGAATGGTTGTTAGGGTTGACGTTAAGAGGCTACTTTACGCGCTCCCCTATTCGAGGACTCTGCGCGAGCTAGCCAGGAACGCAAAGGTCTCGCACACGGCTGTGAGGCGCGTTGTAAAAGAGCTCTCGAAGGAGGGCTCCTTCAGGGTGATCACGGACGACAGCTTCTACAACCTCACAAGGCTCATAGCCTTCGTAGACAAAATCCCGGAGAAGCTTCCATTCGGCACGACGGGCGTAAGGACGCTAACCTCCCTCGAAGGCAGGAAGACGCTCATAATGGCCTACCTTCCCAAACCGCTGGTGGAGGACTACATCAAGAGCCTTTCCGAGGAGGTGCATGTGCTCGAGTGGTTCGCCTCAACAGACTACGTAGCCTGGCTACCCCACCCAGAGCTAGAATCCATAGCACCTAGGGAATTCGACTCCCTGGTGGACAGGGCCCACGAGCTCATACCACCCAGGACCAACCTCAGGCCACTCCCAGTCCTCGACCAGGTCGACCTCGTCCTGCTGTGGGGGAAGCTCCTCTTGGGACCCTTCGCGAGGCCCACCGAGATATTCAACAGGCTGCTCGCGGAGGGGGAGAAGGTTGAGGCTCCGTCGAAGCAGGTGCTCAGCTACCACTACCGCGTCCACATCCAGCCAGGCTGGAGGTACAACACATACTTCAAGTACACCAGCCAAGAAGAGCTCCCATTCACCGCATACTACATGAAAGGCAAAGAAGCAGAGAAGGTAGCCAGAGCGCTGGCGCTACTACCCAGGCTAGGGATGTCCATCATCGGCCAAGGCAAAGCACTCTACCTCGGCCAGCCGCTATGCGCATACCACCCACTCCTCGTCGAAATTCCACAAACCTACGTAGTCGAGCCCCTAACAATGTACATGAAGCTAGACCTGTACACGGATGTTCCAAGGCTGTGGAAGTTGCTTGAGCCAGAGACCAAGCGCTGGCGCTGGGTCGAGGAGAAGATCCCGGTCAAAGCGCAGAGCCAGTAGCCCTCCCAATTCCCATTTTTTAGCTTTGGTTTCAGGCAACTTCGTTTTGTTTTTGGGCACGCAACGACTCTAGCGTCCCTGCTTTGAGCCTGTTGTCACCACTGGGGTCAGGAGGGGGCTGGAGCTGGGTTTTTCCCGTCACGGCGTGGATACTAAAGTATAATAGTGGCCTGCGAGGATGGGTTCACGAGCTTGAATGGGTATCGCTTACCCCAGGTACGAGGAGCTTGAGAGCCGTAGGCCTTTGGCCACGATAGCGCTCGTCGCCCTCAACACGCTCGTGTACCTCGCGACATCTGTGGGCAACGGGTTCCTCGCCGTGGAGGACCGGTGGGTCCAGTCGCTCGCCTTCGTCCCAGCCTTCATCATGAAGCCCAGCCAGCTTTACAGGGTTTTCACCAGCATGTTCCTTCACGCGAACCTGGCGCACATATTCTTCAACATGCTGTACCTGTACGCCTTCGGGAGGCAGGTCGAGGTCGCTCTTGGATCCAAGCGCTACCTGGCGCTCTACCTTCTCAGCGGCGTCTTCGCCACGGTCTTCCACACCGCGTACATACCCATCGAGGGGGCCTCCTCCGCCTTCGTCCCCGCGCTCGGGGCCAGCGGGGCGATAAGCGGCGTTCTGGGCGCGTACCTGCTCCTCTTCCCAGGCACGAGGCTCACCATGTGCTTCTTCTACTTCTTCATACCCCTGTGCTTCACCACCCGCGCCGCAGCGTACATAATATTCTGGTTCGCCACCCAGATCCTCGAGGGCTACCTGGGCGCGAGCCTCGGCGTCGCGGTGTTCGCCCACGCGGGCGGTTTCATAGGGGGCATCGCACTACTCCCGCTCGTCGTGAACCGCGAGAGGCTGGGCTTGCTCAGAGTCTACGCGTCCATGAGGCGCTTCTTCTACAACGTCTTCTTCGTCAAGCCAGGGCTCGGCGGAGCCGCTAAGGCCATCATTGTGCTCCTCATCGCCCTCACGGCAGTCGGAGCCGTTTACTCGGCCTACGCTGGGGCTTCGGCCGGCGGTGTCACCAAGATCCTGGACTTCAGCGTGATGGAGTGCACCCCGGCCTGCACGGGCGTCTACGACAACGAGAGCGTCATCGTGCAGCTGAACAGCGGGAAGCTGGACTACAGCCCGATCTCAACAGGTAGCGTCAGGGTCGTCTTCAACAGGCTTAACGCCACAGGCCTCGTGTACAGCAAAGCGTACCGGGGGCAAAGCGTGACAGTGAAGCTCACCACCAAGGGGATCGTCGAGAAGAAATCCGTCGAGATAAGCATCGACGGCTCCCTGACGTTCGACAAGTACGGCTTGCTTGATTCAGGGGCCGGAACCGTGACAACGGAGATCCTGCGCTGCGACCCCTTCACGGGGGCGTGCACTAAAGGCCAGGTCCTGACCTACAGCTTCCTCGTCACGACCTCTGCGAGCATGGAGGGCTTCGAAGGAATACCTATCTCCCAGCTAGCGCTCCTATCCCTGCTCACATCCCTAGCATCGATCGCCGTCGTATGGCAGGCGGAGAAGTACGAGATCCTGGGAGAGGCTGCAATTCCTTAATTCAGCTGGGCCGGCGTTTAAAGCATTTTTAACAAACGCTTTACTTAATTTTCGGGTTCGAGAGTAAAGCACATAAGAACTCCTCGCGTCATGCGGCTGAGGGTACTTCCGGTGGGGGTCGTTAAAGCCACTGCTACCAGAGCAAGTCCTTGCCACGCTGGGCTCCTCCCCAGCTGGGCTCTCCTGGGAGGAAGCCAAGAGGAGGCTCTCGCAGTACGGCCCAAACCTGCTCCTCGCGGAGAGGAGGAGGTGGAGGAGCCTTAAAAGGTTCCTTAAGCACTTAACGGACCCTCTCTCCCTGCTCCTCATAATCGCGGCTATCTTATCCTTCATAATAGGCTCATCCCAGCTCGGCTTCGCCATCCTCGCGCTAACTCTGCTCAACTCCCTCCTCAACACGCTCCAGGAGTGGCGCGCCGAGAAGGCCCTCGAGAAGCTCAAAGCCTGGGTGCCCGCCTACGCGAAGGTCCTCAGGGACGGGGAGCCAGCACTAGTGCACGTCAGCGAGATTGTGCCGGGCGACGTGATACTGGTCGAGGAGGGGGACCGCGTGCCGGCGGACGCGGTCCTGCTGGAGGCCCACGACCTCTGGGTGAGCAACATACCCCTCACGGGCGAGGCTGCGCCCCAGCCGAAGTACGTCGACGGCCTGGAGGAGGAGTACTCGTCCTACCTCGAGATGCCCAACGTGATACTGGCAGGGACAACCGTGGTCAGGGGTAGCGGGAAGGCCGTGGTCTTCGCCACGGGACCCAGGACGATGTTCGGCGACATCGTCAAGCTCGCGGAGGAGGTCGAGGAGGAGGAAAGCCCCCTCGAGCGCGAGATCGCGTCCCTTGCGAGGTACACATTCGCGGTGGCGATGGTTGTCGGCCTTGCCTTCTTCGCGGCGAGCCTCTTGCTCCTGCACCAGCCCGTCTACGACAGCATGCTCTTCATGATCGGCGTCATGACCTCCCTGGTCCCCGAGGGCCTGCAGATCACGGTGTCGATGGCCCTCGCGCTCGCGGTTCTCGACATGGCCCGGAGGAACGTCCTCGTGAAGAGGCTCTCGGCGGTCCAAACCCTGGGCAGCGTGACGGTTATCGGGACGGACAAGACGGGGACGATAACCAAGGGGGAGATGGTCGTCTCCAGGGTTTGGGTCTACGATAGGGACTACGAGGTCACCGGCAACGGGTACGAGCCCGTAGGGGAGTTCCTCCTGAACGGCTCAAGGGCCGACAGGAGCGACTCCGCGCTCCATAAGCTCCTCGAGGCAGCCGCCCTCTCCTCCAACTCCCACCTCCAGCCTCCGCAGAGGGAGGGTGAGCCCTGGCGCGTGATAGGCGACCCGACCGACGGGGCGATAATTGTCGCGGCGCTGAAGTACGGGGTCGACAGGGACATGCTCCTGGAAGAGTACAAGCTGAAGTACCGGAAGCCGCTGGACCCCGTCAAGAAGACGATGTACAGCGTGTACGAGAAAGGAGGCGCAACATACCTGTTCCTCAAGGGGGCACCCAGGGGGGTCTTGAACTCCTCAACGCACATCCTCGTGGACGGAGGGGTCAGGCCCCTCGACGGGCCGCTGAAGGCCAGGGTTGAGGAGAAGATACGCGAGTACGGGGAAGCTGGCTTGCGCGTTATAGGCGTGGCTTTCGGCTCGAACACGGAGGAGGACTCGAACCTCGTGTTCCTGGGGCTCATAGGCATAGCAGACCCCCTGAGGCCCGAGGTCCCCGAGTTCGTCGCTAAGGCCAAGAGGGGAGGGATCAAGATAGTGATACTGACCGGCGACTATGGCCCCACGGCTAAGTCCATCGCGGTGAAGGCTGGCATCGTGGGGGAGAACGCCCGGGTGATCAGGGGCGTCGACCGGGAGAGCATGAGCGACGAGGAGCTGGCGAGGATACTGCGGGAGGAGGAGGTCGTGTTCTCGCGCCTCACGCCGGAGCAGAAGCTCAGGGTGCTGAGGGTGTTGAAGAAGAACGGCGAGGTGGTGGCTATGATAGGCGACGGCGTCAACGACGCGCCCTCGCTCAAGGAGGCCGACGTGGGCGTCGCGATGGGCGTCACAGGTACAGACGTGGCCAGGGAGGTCGCGGACGTCATCCTGCTGGACGACAGCTTCGCCTCGATCGTGAAGGGCATCGAGGCCGGGAGAGCGATATTCGACAACATAAAGAAGTTCGTAACCTACGTCTTCGCCCATAACTGGGCAGAGCTCCTCCCATTCCTGGCCTTCATAACCGCCAGGATACCCCTCCCTCTTACCGTTACCCAGGTGCTCGCCATAGACCTCGGCATCGACGTCCTCCCATCCGTCGCCCTGAGCAGGGAGCCACCCGAGGAGGGCGTAATGGAGGAGCCGCCGCGGAGCAAGACCGAGAGGCTGTTCGACAAGAGAGTGCTCCTCAGGTCCCTAGCGGTCGGGCTCGTCGCGGCAACGCTCGCGCTCCACGGCTGCCTCCAGGCCTGGCGGCAGGGAGGCTGGTCGCCGGGCCTCAGCCTGGACCCGGAGAGCCCCGTGTACCTCAAAGGCGTGACGATGACCTTCGCCGGGATCGTGCTCGCCCAGATGGGCAACCTCGTCGCCTCGAGGAAGAGGAAGGGCTTCCCCCTCGAGCCGGGCCTCCTCAAGGACAGGTGGATCCTCCTCAGCCTCCTGGCCCAGCTCCTCGTGCTAGTCGCGATTGTCTACGCTCCTCCTCTCCAGCCCGTATTCCAGACCTACCCACTGGCGCTACAGGACTGGCTGAGCCTCGCCTACATACCGGCCGCGGTCATCGCGGTAAACTACGCCCTCAGGAAGGCTGGCCTCTAGCTGTCCGGCGATAACCCGAGGAGATCTCCCAGCCTGTCGTAGTAGAGGAGCAACAGCGGCAGTGGGATGGTCCCCGGCCCCGAGGCCCGCAGCGCAGCGGTGTAGACAGCCACTCTCCCCACTCTCCTGAGGCGCTCGGAGTCCCTGGACTTCACCTCGAATCCCACACCCTGCTCGGGGACCACGATGTCGACCTCGAACCCGTCGCGCCAATAGCCAACCCTGTACGCCCTGGCGACGTGCTCAGCCACAACAGCCTCGAGAACCGCGCCTTCTTCAGGCTGCCGCACACCGGCCCACCTCGACACCACGCGGTAGAGGAGGGGGTCGACGAAGTGGACTTTCCGCTCCTTCCTGACGTCCTCGACGAGCCGTGAGACATCCACGTAGAGGAGGCTGCGCGCGAGGAACAGCTTCTCAAAGAGGTCGATGTACGACAAAACCACCTTGTGCGACCTGAGGCCGTACTCCCTCGCGACACTGTTTAAGCTGAAGGCATTCGGTGCCTTCTCCACGATCGCCCTCGCAACCCTCTTCGCGAAGACCTCGCTTCGCCTGAGCCTGCTCAAGTCGAAAACAATGGAGTTCAGCAGGTCCCGCTCGAAACCCGTGTCGACAACACCCTTGGACAGGCACGAGACGACGCTCCTCGGGAAGCCCCCGCACTCGAGGTACCTCTCAAGCAGCTCCTCCAGGACGCCGAGCCAGCCTAGAAGGTCGCTGGGGCTAGAGGTCACTGGGACGTCGCTCCTAGCGACCCCGACGAAGTCGCGGAAGCTCAGAGGCGTCAAGAGGAAGTCCCTCCCGAGGCCCCTTCTCCCCGGGAAGGCCTCAAGCTCCCTCCTCGCGACCATCGAGAGCGAGCCCGTCGCCACAACCACGTCGCTTGAAAGCAACCCGCGGTCGATCAGGCTCTTGACAGCCCTGAACCACTCCCTCGGGTACGTCACCTCGTCCAGCAGGATGACGGAGCTCCTAAACCCCCAGCTGGACCTGAGCCTCAAGTACCCCCTGAGCACCTCCTCGAGCTCCCGGTAATCCCCCAGCATGTCGCAGCTGTAGTAGAAGATCGCCCTCGGATCCCACCCCCTCCCGAGGAGCTCCCTTACGAGGAGCTTCAGGAGCGTCGTCTTCCCGACCTGCCTCGGGCCGAAGAGGAAGTGCAGCGAGAAAGGCTTCAACGCGCCTATAATCTCGTGGAGCAGCGGCGGAACCCACCTGACCGGGCTCTCCACCCACCTTCGGATATCGTAGTCCTCGTCCAGCTTGCTAGCCCCCTTCCACCACGGGTTAAACTCCTCCATACTCTTGGAATTCTCAATTCCAACACCTATATAAACTCTTGGAATCCAGGATTCCAAGAACATGTGTGGTCGCTGGCCTCGGAGGCTGGGTGGGGCTGAGCCGAGGCCTTTCCGCTAACGTGCGGGGCCGGAGCGCGTCAAAACATTATTAGTAGCCTGAGCGCTGAAGCCTGTGGGGCTCATGGGGCACACTTTCGCCGACGTCAGGCTCAGGCCGCGCCTGGCGTCATCTGCCCCCCCTCAGCCCTTGGGAGCCTGCGTGCCACGTCGAGCAGGAGGGCGAATTTAGGCGTGAGCACGCGAAGCCGCGCCCTCAGTTCTTCAAGCTGATCCCCGCTTATACCCGGGCCCGCGGAGCCGTCCACCTTAAACACGCCTCTCCTCCGCTACCCCGTTGGCGAACACCAGGCTTGTGTACTCTCCGAGCCTCTTCTCGAGGATGGCGGGGTCCGCGAGCCTGAAGTAGTCGAACCCGGTTGCTATTTGCTTGCCGGTGGCCGTCCTGAGGAATGCCAGGAAGGTTGAGAGCCTTCGGAGGCTGCGCGGGTTTGTCCTGCGGGCGATCTCGTCCAGGTTCAGCCAACTCAGGTTGTGGTAGATGTACTGCTCGGCGGGGTAGGCTGGGTCGTATGCCAGGAGGTCGGCTAGGCTCTGCTCGGGTAGGCTCATGGACACCTTCAGGTCCCAGTCGTACCTCCAGGCCCTGCCCCTCAGGCTGGTGTAGACCGGCAGGTAGCCTTCAGGCGGGTCTACTCTGCCTTGGAGGAGGCTGTCGACGACGACCAGCGTTTTTTCGGGGAAGCCGAGCCACTCGATGCTCGGGGGTTCGGCGATGTAGTAGTAGACCTCGGGCACCGACCTAGCCCAGTACTCGTGCGAACCGCTACCCTCAGCTGTCTCGAGCACGTACTCCGCGAGCGCCCTGGCTTTGCCCGTGTCGCGCAGCGCCCACCTCCCGCGGCCCACCTCCCTCGCGATGCCGTCATCCCTGAGCTCTCTAAGGAACTTGTAGACGAGGCCGGAGTTAAGGCCGAAAACCCTTACGATGCGGGCTACGGGCACGTCAAGGTTCAGCCTCCAGGCTTTCGCAAGCTCTAACAGCACAGCCCACCGTAACTTTGACACACGTAAAGCCACGCGATTCACAATGCCATAGTTTTTTATAAAGATTTATAGGCAGTTACTGCCTACAATTAATGGGACATATGTTGCATTGAGACTGATTTCAGGAGCTGCTGAAGGGTTAGAGTTAATAGCTCTCCGGATTTGTAGAGAGAAAGAGAAGAACATGGCTACCAGAAGGTGGACGGGTTGCGACTCAAGGCGAAGAAAGGTGATAGTCAGAGGCTGAGGGTTAGGCTGTTCAAGCTGAGAGGTGTGGACAGAATGGAGGGGCTGTCAGAGGAAGTGGATAAGATCAGGGAGGAGTGGGACCGGGAATTCGAGGAGAGAACGTGAACTGGATCCCTACAATGATAAGATAGCAGAAAGAGAGGCGCGAACCTCCAGTGAAAACTCGAGCCGAGTACGAGCGCGATTGCTCGGTTTTAGGAGGTGCTCCTCGGGACCGGAGCCAGCTTAAACCTCAGAAGTGAACGCATTTATAGGCAAAGCTCCACCTGAGTGTGAGAGCAGATGGGCCACGTTTCTGTGAGGGTGAGGATATGCTCGCTGGACAAGTCGAAGTGCGCGGACGTTGAAGCGCTCGTTGACGCTAGGGCGACGCTGACCGCGATCCCGAGGAGCCTAGCTGAGACGCTGGGCATCGAAGCCGTCAGGAGGGACGTCGTCGAGACAGGGGCTGGGCTCGTGGAGGTTGAGCGTGGCGCCGCCGTGGTCTCGGTGGAGGGCAGGGAAACGGTCACAGAGGTGTGGGTAAGCGATATCATCGGAAGGGTGCTCATCGGGGTTGCAACGCTGGAGATGCTCGGGCTCCGCGTCGACCCTAGGACGGGGAAGCTTGAGCCTTCGCCCCTGCTGCTCTACTAGCCCATACGGTTGCTTGACTACTCTCAGCGCGTACAGCTCAAAGCACAGCATGTGTGAAGGTTTAAATCCCCCGGCATCCGCTTAAGCGCGACAGTCGAGTGGACAGAGAGATCTGGGACTGCGTTGCTAGGTGGCTCAGGCTGACGGGCCTCGCTAAAGCGCTCTGGAGGCTCAGGCAGCCGAAGCCCCTCAGCAGGGCGTTCGGCACGAGGAACACGAGGTACATAGCTAGCGTTCTCGAGAGGCTGCGCCTCGCGGGCCTTGTCAAAGAGGCTTTGGTCGGCGACGTGAGGTACGTCTACCTGACGGAGAGGGCTTGCGGCCTGCTTGCGCTGCTCGGCTACAGCCTCGAGGAGCGGGCGTGCGGGGAGCAGGCGTTCAGGCTCATCCGGCGCGGAGCCCATGAGTACCCGAAGAGGGGCCTCGGATCAGTGAAGGGGTGAATGTGCTAGGCGCAGCCGGGTACCTCGACGCCTCGTAGTGCCTCTCAAGCACCCGGGCCCGCGGGGCAAGGAAGGCCAGCGAGGGAAAACTTAAAAAGCTGCAATGCTGCGAGAACTTGATGGAAACTGCTGGTCGGCTTCTTCCACTTCTACCTCCAGTGATCCGAGCGCCAGCGCTAGGCCCCAGGCTAGCGCGGCGACGCTCATAAGCAATGCCCCCAGCGCGCAGAAGAAAAGCGCCACGAGGCGGCCGGAAGGGTCATTTGAGGAGCGGTATCCCTCGAAGCCTGCGACGAAGAACGTAAGCCCCACTAGCGCTGGCAGAAACGCCGCTGGAGAACCCTTCTCGGAGAACCTCAGCCTCCTGGGCATCCAACACCCACATAATTGCACTATCCTAACTAATAAGCGCTTCGAATCCGAGGAGCCTTAAATAGTCATCACTCACTCTGCGAAGCCCTCACCATCTAGATACAAACCCTTGTATCCAAGACGTCGGAGTGGCCGGCCGCTCTAGAGCTAAGCCGAAAACTTGGCGAGCCGCAGGGTAAAGCCACACTGACGCTTTTGCGCTTCCCGATTTATCTTGACTCTGGAAGCACAGTAAGTCTCTATGTAGTTTCACCTAGATAATAAAAAGCGCTATTAGCATGTTTAACAGAGACGAAAATAGCCTTTAAGTGCAGACCAAAAACAAGGGCAACAGCAAGGTTTATAAGCAAGCCCTCCGCATAACCATTGTATGGCGAAAAGACAGGCAATAAGCCCCGTAATAGCAACGGTCATCATAGTCGCCGTCACCATCGCCGTCGCGATCGCAGTGGCCTTCTGGATGACAGGCATTATCGGGCTCTTCACAGGCTTTGAGCAACTTACAATTGAGACGATCTATGCGACACCAAATGGTACAGGTTGGAATGTTACGATTCATGTTTCTAACAGGGGTACAAGTCCGACATCCATTACGAACATTTTAATCAATGGTGTCGATATTTCGACGTGTTCAAGAAATGTTACAGGCCCCACACTCCCGATTGCCTTTAATCCTGGCGACAACCGGACAATAACGCTTTCAATAGCAAAGGGTACAACATGCGGTCCTACAAAGTTTACTGCTGGAGGAAGCATTGAAGTTAAGTTACACAGCTCCGGCGGCAAGGACTACCCGAAGCTTGTGGTTCTGCCTTAAAGGAAAAATCTTTTTTAGGTCTGTTGGAGCAGTGCTTATAAAGTTATTTTTCTCAATAACTTTCTTGCTTGAAGGTGTATGCGTAAAACTGTTGGAATCGGCTTGCTGGTTCTCGCAGTCTTTTAAGTGGTTGTGCTGGAGCCCGGAGTGGTCGCGGTGGTCTACGACCCTTTTACGGGCTCTCTCAGCGGCCCGCACATAGGGCCCTCTGTGTTTCTGAAGGCTCCGTGGCAGGGCGTGGTTAGGGGCTCCTGCGGGGTGGGGGTCGTGGAGCTTTCAGGTAGGTCTGGCTCTGCTCCGGGACCGGTGGCGGCGCGCACGCGGGACGGTGTCGAGGTGTGGGTGGACATCAGCGAGTGCAGGGGCTCCGTGCAGGCGACCCCGAATGTGGCTGTGAACCCTCTCCCGATTCTCCCAGGCGGCTCGGCGACGATACTGCTCTCAGTGTCCAAGTCCGGGAAATGCGGTGCAACGGTGTTCATCCCCGGCCAGAGCATCGAGGTGAGGCTGCGCACGGCCTCGGGTGCGGAGTACGTGAAGCTCGTCGTCCTGCCCTGACCGCCGCGACCGGAGATAGATCAGCCTTCTTGAGCCGCCTGAGGCTTGCTGCGGCGCTGCTTCTGCTCCTCGAGTGCTCTTAGGGTGAAGGCGACGAGCTCGGCTGTCTCCCTTGCCCTCACCTCGGGTGTGGCTCCGAGGTGGCCGCTCCTTGTCTCGACGCGCAGGTACGCGGGTGCGCCGAGGTCTAGGAGCCTGGCGGTGAGCTTGAGCGCGTGGGAAGGGTGGACGCGGTCGTCGGCGAGGCCCGTGTACGCTAGTACGAAGGGGTAGTCGGCCGGCTTGAGGTTGTGGATGGGGGAGTAGGACTCGAGTACCTTTCTGTCCTCGGGGTCGTCGGGGTCGCCGTACTCGGTGGTCCAGAGCCTGCCGAGGTGGAGCCTGTGGTAGCGGAGCATGTCGGTGAGCGGGTAGCCGGCGAGGGCCACGTCGAGGAGCTCGGGCCTCCTAGCCAGTACGGCGGCGACGAGGAGCCCCCCGTTGCTCCTGCCGGTCGCGACGGTCATGTAGCCCCTAGCCCTGTAGTGCTCCAGGAACGCCTCGAAGTCCTCGAACACCCTCACCTTGTTCCCGCGCATCCCGGCCCTGTGCCACTCCTCCCCGTACTCGAAGCCACCCCTGAGGTTCGTCGAGACGAAGGCCGCGCCGGCCTCTAGGAGCATAACGGCCTCTGGCTGGAAGCGGGGCTTGACCGGCAGCGCGAACCCCCCGTAGCCGTACACCACCGCCACCCTGTCGTCAGGGGCGGCCCTGCTCCTCACCTCGAAGCCGTGCACCCTCGTCCCGTCGCGCGAGGGGACCCACAGCTCCCTGACCTCCAGCCCGAGGGGAAGCGAGGAGCCCTCGACCAGCCTCGCGCCCCCCTGGTCTACGAGGTAGAGCTTGCTCGGGGTGTCGAAGGACTCGTACCTCGCCAGCGCCGCGCCGAAGCCCCTGGAGAGGATGGTGACGCTGCCCGGCCCCTCGCCTAGCCCCACCTCCCCTGCATGCTCTCCCTCCGGGCTGTAGAGCTCGAGCCTGTTCGCGCCGTCGACGAGCCTCACCGCGAGGAGCCTCCCGCCGACGAGTGCGGCGTCCTCGATGGGGTAGGCCTCGGCCCTCAAGATTACCCTGGCCCCCCGGCCAACCTCGACGACCTGGCCCAGGCTGTGCTCGTAGCTAAGCACGTAGCTGCGGCCCCCGAGCCTGCCCACCGGGTAGGCCTTGGAGCCTCCGGGGTCGTAGAGCAGCCTGAAGCCGCCGCCTGCGAGCTCGTACACGAGGGACCTCGACCAGCCGTGAAAAGCTACGGCGTACACCGACTCCCCGTCGCCCGCGAGGTGGACTAGCCAGTTCGTGCCCAGGCCCTCGCCGAAGACCAGCTCCTCCCCGGCCCCGAGCTCCGCCTCGAACACCCTGCTCGCCGGCGCCTCGACGCCGTCCGGAGCTGTGCCGGACCTGTAAGTGCGGACGTACAGGAACCTCTCCCTCGTGAGCCAGACGGGGGGCGAGACGTAGCCCTCTGGCCCCTCGATACGCTCGCCGGTCTCGGTGTCGACGATGAGCGTGCGCGCGTAGTCCGAGCCGGCCCTCGTGTGCAGGGCGGCCAGCATCCTCCCGTCCCTGCTCGCGCTGATCGATGCAACGACGGTGTCGCCGCCGAGCTCCCGCGCGTCCAGCACCGTCTGCGGCTCCGCGTCGCCGGTGCTGTACCTCTTGACGGTAAAGGTGCCACGCTCCCTGGTCAGGGCGTAGAGGCCCCCCTCGAAGAGCGCCGCGTCGACCACGTAGGGCAGGCTGTGGAGCTCCAGCGCGCGCTGGTAGAGGGCATCAGCGAGGGGCGAGACGAACTCCCTGAACCTCCGGTTCTGCTCCTCGATGAAGGCCTTCACGCAGGGGTCCTCGAGGTCCTCGAGCCAGTCGTAGCCGCTAGACACGGTCCATGCACGCGGCTTTCGAATATAAAAGTTACGTCGGTGGAATCATCCCTAGCATACGGGTGAGGCGTTTTCCCAAGAGCCTTTGCAATCCAGCCGGGGACTGGGGTGCAAACTCCAACCGGCTTCCTCGCACGCGAACGGTCGGATGTGCACGAAACCCTTTTAAGCTGAGATGGAGTGGTTTGCCGCAGGGAGCGGGGTTGGAGTTGCTCAGCAAGGAGGAGAGGCTGAGGATCCTGAGGACGGTCGCGGAGGACGAGGAGTTCAGGCACGCGCTGATGGGCGCGCTTGGCTACTCCGAGCTCCTCTCAAACCTCGAGAAGATATGGGAGGAGGTCAAGGCGCTCCGCGAGGAGATCAAAGGGCTCAGAGAGGAGCAGGCGAAGATATGGAGGGAAATCGAGGAGATCAAGCTTGAGCAGGCGAAGATCTGGCAGGAGATACGGGCTATAAGGGAGGAGACCAAGAAGATCTGGCAGGAGATAGAGGGCATCAAGCGCGAGCAGGCCAAGATATGGGAGGAGATCAAAGCGCTCAGGGAGGAGGCGAACAAGCTCTGGAAGGAGGTCAGAGACCTCAAGGAGGGGCAGAGGAGGCTTGAGGAGGGCCTAGAGAAGGTATGGGGTGCGCTCTTCCATGGTTTCTCGCAGCTCAGTAAGTTCGCCGGGGTGACGTTCGAGGAGTTCGTGAGGACGCTTCTGACGGACCTCTTCCGGAGGCACGGCGAGATACCGGAGGGCGCTGAGCTGAAGCGGGCCGTGATTGACGGGGAGGAGGTGGACATTTTCCTCGAGGACCCGCTCATCGTCGGCGAGGTGACGGCGCGCGCGGAGCCCGACGAGCTGGAGAAGCTCCTCAGGAAGGCGAGGAGGGCGGAGGAGATCTACGGGAGGAGGGCGAGGCGCATCCTCATCGTCGAGACCGCGGACGCGGCTGTAGCCAGGGAGCTCAGGAGGAGGGCCAGAGAAGAGGGCGTGGAGCTGGTGATCGGGAGGGAGGTCTGAGGCTCGCCGGCGCGCGCCACCCCTCACCGATCACCCCTGAGCCCCGCTTTGCCGCGTCTTCAGCCTGTACACCTCGAGGCTCAGCGACGGCCTGTTTGCCTCGTAGAAGCTCGCCGCCCTGAGGTCGCTTGTGGTCCCGCGGGCGCTCCTGAACACCCTCACCACGCTCACACGCTTCGCGCCAAGCTCCCGGGCAAGGCTGAGGAGCTCCGCGAGGATCCTCGTCCCGACCCTTCTCCTCCAGTAGCGTCTGGCGACGTGCACCCCGTAGTCTATGTTGAAGTTCCGCGCGTTGAGGTATGCTAATGCGACGGGCTCGCCGCCCAGGAAGCCGGCGACCACCCGGTGGTCTCCAGGTCTCGGTGGCACGAAGAAGCCCCAGCTCTGCTTCTGCACCCTCTCGAACGCGGCCATGTCTTCGCTGCTCCACTCGCGGTACACCCTGACCTCGACCTCCCTGTTGGGCTCCAGAACCTCGGCGTTCGGGCCCCAGAAGTAGAGAACCGACTTGGCGTCGACCAGGCTTGCGTCAAACGGTGTGCCCTTAGGGACGACCAGGATCACCGCCGATCCGCCCACCCTGCTCAGAAGTGCGGGCAGGTCTGTGGGCGCGGGCGAGCTACAGACAACTAGGCTTGCATCGACTACTCTCCTCCTCACAAGCCACTTTACGCTAACTACCGCGGCCTCCACGCTCAAGCCCACCAGCGAGATAGATGCTGCGTTCTTCGCCCAGAATACCCTCAGCTTCCCCAGCTCCCTGTACCACTCCACAAACTCCTCGAAGCTCTCGAAGCCCAGCAGCATACCTCTAGCCTCTAGAGCCGCCTGAAATGCTTTTTTCCCACTGGCGCGAAGCCCAAAGCCCTGCGCTTACGACCGCGAACCGGTCGACGTCGAGGCCTTCGCAACAGCGCCTCACCTATATTTGTGCTTCAGTAGAGACCCCCACTCGCGTGGGCATCAGCTGGAGCCTGGATGTCAGCACCCCGAGGTATCGGGATAACAAGGGTGAAAAGGCAGGGCTTTTGTGGCGAGAAGAGTTTTCCTGGGAGCAAGCAGAATAGCTAGATGCCCACCGCCACGGGGTAGTCTGCAAGGTCGGAGCGGGGGTACCTGTCTAGTTTGCTGGAGAAGGTAGCACTCACTACGTTGGCAGGAGAGCATGGAGCGTGGTCGAGCAGAGGGGCATCGGCGTTGCCAGCGCCCAGGCTGGATTCCCTGGGGGTTAGGCGGCTTGGGACGGCTGGAGACCGTTGCATGCTTCACGCGGCGCCTCATAGCCACCGCTGGGGCCTCTCGCTACCCCTTAGCCTGTCCTCGTCCCTGAACCTCCAGAGCCCCTCGCCTGGGTCAACGAGCACTATCCCCAGCTTCCCGATGATCTTGTCGTTGAGCAGGACCTCGTCGCTCAGCTCGGAGACCACGATGTCGGCGGGCACGCTCTCCGAGTCCCTATCCCCCGCTAGGACGGTGACCCTGCCGGCCCCAGGCACCCACACAACCCTCACGTAGCCTGAAGCCGACACGTAGGTTTCCGTCCTCGAGCCCGGGGGCGGAGGCAAGAGCCCGAGCTCCTCAGCGGCCCTCAGAGGGGAGGAGAACCTCCGGTACATTGGTCTCGTAGCCCGTGTTGAGGAGCGCGGTCGCGACGAGCTGCCTCCCACCGCTCTCAATCCTGACTCTTACCCTCACCCCCACTCCTTTCCCCAGGCCTGAGAGGCCTCAGGTAGCCCAGCCTCCCCGAGGGCTTCAGTGGCCTCAGGTAGCCGATCCTCTTCTCCACGAGTAGCACCCGTGTACCACTGGGCATTCCGAGTTTTAAGCTTTCTGGAGCGTTCTCCTGTCCTCATCCCGTGCGACGCGGGATGAGCTTCTAGGCGTTGCTGAACACCACCTGCCTCCAGCGTTGCCGCCACGCTCTACGCGCTTTGAGTTTCCGGGTGGGAAGCCACAACAAGTTTTTTATATTGGTATTCTGTATTGTAAATCGAGGCCGGAGGGTGAATAGGGTAGCTAGGTCAAGGGTCTTATTCGCAGCTACTGTCGTGGTACTCCTGGCTCTGGCTGTATCACTGCTGGCAGGCTCCTTTGTTAAAGCACCGCTTGCCAGCTCCTACCGGGAGGCCGAGGAAGTGGCCCGCAGCATCACCGGCTACGCGAGCCTAGACTACGTGCAGATTGGGACCATAGAGCTCAGGCCCGATTACGCACCCCTAGACCCAAGCTCGCTTCAGCTGAGCCCACCGGACGGCCTTGCAGCCCGGTTCGCCGTGGCTGACAAGCGAACAGGGGCGGTGTACGTCCTCTTCTCGGACTCGAACCTAACGCGTCGCGTGCTCGCGGTCTTGCACCGCGGCGACGTGAGGTTTATCGAGCTCAAGCTTAGGAAGGTGGACGAGCGGGAGTTCCAGGGATCCACGTACACCCAGGAGGTGACCACGGACAAGGGTACCGAGAGGATGGTAGGCATATCCAAGTGCCGCGCGATCTACTACGAGAGCTACACCGACGAGCCAGCCAAACTCGACGTAGTCGTGCCCCAGTTCACTACGGCTTACGTCGACTGCCACTACACGACCCAGATCGGCGGCGCAAACCTGGTGACGACGCACGCGGCCGCCTGGATCGACTACATACCTAATAGCACCATACTCGCCGTCAACGACGTCTCCTACGACCAGATACAAGCCCCCGTCGTTAGCAAGTGCTGGTTCAGCTCGAGGAGCTCCGTCGCCTCGACTTCCGCCTCTGTCCGGGCGGAGGGCAAGTATCTCATCTGCTATTACGGCATACGCTTCTCGCCCTCAACTCAGTGGACGCAGTTCAGCCAATTCGTCTTCTGGGTTAACGGCCAGGTAAGTTGCTCAGGGTCTCACTCCGCTTGGGTCGCCCTTACTTGCGATTGCTAAAAAATACCTTTTCTCTCATTTATTTGACGGTGCCTCAATGGCGCGGTTTTTCCGTTATTCCGCGCGTGCCTGGCTATGCTGAAGCAATCGTCTAGGCATTCTCGTCGCGCTTGACGGATATGCTGAAGCTGGGCTTGTCCCACCGGTGCCGGTGCGGGTGGTGCTTTCTTAGAATCTCGAACACCTCGTCGAGCCTCGCCTGCCAGTCGGGGACCCTGTAGTCGTCTGGGTCGATGAACCTGTAGCTCGTGAGGGGCTTGATGTCGAGCACGGGGGTGCCTGAGAAGCAGTCGCAGCCGGCCACGAACAAAACCCTGCCGCTCCTTTTCAGCAGGTGGACTGTTGTCAAGGCGATGGGGTTCGGCCTGAAGGGGCTGGCGACGGCGAACACCCCGACTTCCGGCATTAACTCGTCGCTCACCCCCAGCCTCTGGACGACGTCCTTGAAGATCCTGACGGGCTTCGTCCTCAGGGGTAGGCGCTGCGCCTTGTGCATGAAGGTTATGAGTATCAGGTGCGAGAAGCCGTCGATCCCGCCCAGCGCCTCAGCGTACTCCTCGTCGACCTCTACGAAGGCCTCGACGGCCCCGGCTCTTCTGACCTGCTCGTCTGTGTAGCCGTGGTAGACGTAGCCGATGGGCTTTACCTCGAGCACTTGTACGCGTGTCGACTGAAATATTTAAACGTAAGCTGGTAATACGCTCACCGTGAGGTACTACGCCCTCGACGTGCTAGCATGCCCCTACTGCCACGCGTTCCCGCTGAAGCTGGTGGTGCTGGAGGAGAGGAGGGGCCCCATGAAGTACCCCTGGCCGAGCAAGCCCTTCTGCGACTACGTCTGCGCGTTCAGGGGCGTCGAGGTTGCGAAGTGCGAGAGCTGCGAGTGCGAGGAGTGCTTCAGCCGGGAGGTGGTGAGCGGCGTGCTTGTGTGCCCGAAGTGCGGCAGGTGGTTTGCCGTGGTTGAAGGCGTGCCTCAGCTACTGCCCGACGAGGCTAGGGATTTCGACGCTGAGAGGGCTCTGCTTTCAAGGTTCAGGGAGAAGCTAGAGCGGCTCGACCCCGAGGTCGCTAGGCGCGTGTTCGAAGACTCGCATGCCCGGGAAACGAGGTAGGCCTCCTGATAGGCGTAGTTTCGTCTGCGGCCTAGAGATCAGTCGGTTTTAAGTCTGCGAAACGGCTGGTATGATTATCTAACTTTACATGGTGTTGTTCGATTTTCAAACGGAAAGCTTTTATTATTTTGAATTAAGCTTTTTAATCGCCGGTGAGGCAGAAATGGGTCTCTTGGAGCAGTGGCTGAGCTACCCGGCAGCCTGGGACAGGATTCTGAGCATTATCGGCATCGAGATCCACTGGCTGATACTGCAGTACGTGCTAGGCCTACCCCTGATGGTGCTGGTAGCCCTCCTAGCGTACAGGAGGAGCGGGGACGCCCGCTGGGAGCGCATGGCGAGGACGATGGCGAAGGCTCTGGGGCTCGTCTTCGCGGTCGGAGCCGCCACGGGGACGGCTAGCGAGTTCGGCCTAGTGGTAGTGTGGCCGAATCTTCTCGAGGCGGCTGGGCGGTACATCTACTACCCCCTGTACCTCGAGATCTTCGCCTTCCTCACGGAGATCGTCTTCATATACCTCCTCGTCTTCGGCTGGTCCAAGCTTTCCGTGAACGCGAAGATAGCGGTCGCGTTCCTCGCGATGTTCGGCGCCTGGTTCAGCGGCGCGATGATAACGAGCGTGAACAGCTACATGGTGGCTCCGACCGGCATAGTCGCGGCCTACGACCCGCTCACGGGCTGGAAGTACGACCAGGGCTACCCTAAGGTGCTGCTCGTGGTGCCGAAGGACATCGTCGGCGCGCTGGACGTCGGCAAGCTCCAGTCGCTCGGGATGGAGGTCGTCGGCGACACGGGCCAAGGGGTCGCGGTGCTGATGCCGTCGAAGATCGTCGCGAGGCTGGCGGCCGAGGCCTGGGGCGGGGTGAGGGTCAGGGACAGCGTCCTGAGGCTCGTCGTCAAGCCTCAGGCCCTCGGGGCAGTCGGGGACCTGCTGGTCAAGGATGTCGTCGACAAGATACTGGTCTTGACCGTTCAGACCGTCGGGTACACCACTGTCACGTTCCAGTCGCCCGTGTACCCGGGCACCCTCGTCCACTCGATAGGAGCAGGGGTGACGGTGACCGCCTTCACGATACTCGGTGCTTACGCGCTCCTCCTCATTAAGTCCAGGGACGAGAAGAGCAGGGACTACTACATGCTCGGCTTGAAGTTCGGCGCGGTGGCGTCCCTGGTCGCCATAGTCCTCCAGGGAGCCGTGTTCGGGCACGTGATGGGCGAGGAGATCGCGAAGTACAACCCGGAGAAGCTGGCGGCCATGGAGGGGACGAGCTCGTCCATCCTAAGCGTGTCCCGGGTGCTCGGGCTCGAGAAGCTGATGCCCCTCATAGCCTACGGTAGCCTCGAGGCGAAGCTCCCGAGCTACGACGCGATACCAGCCGACTACTGCACCCTCCTCGGGGTACCGGGCGTGTCGGACTGCAGGCCGCCCCTCATGATACACTACCTCTACTACACTAAGATCGGCCTGGCGGTGCTCCTCGGCCTCTACGCGTTGCTACTCACTTTCCTGCTCTACCGCAGGGCCAGCCTGCCGGGCTGGGTGCTGTGGGCAGGGGCGCTCTCCCCTGTTGCCGCGCAGCTGGTCAGCTTCCTCGGCTGGGCCGTCAGGGAGATGGGCCGGAAGCCTTGGTCGATCTACGGCGTGATGACCGTCGACATCGCCCACACGGCGAACCCCGCCGACCCGCTCGCCTACGTCCTCGTGGCCCTGCTGTTCCTCGGCGCGCTGGCCGGGCTCATATACGCCGCCTATAAGGTGCTCTACGAGCCCTCGGTTAAGGGGTGATCGCGGTGGAGGCTCCGGTGTTCTTCCTGGCGCTGGTGTTCGGGATCCACATAGTCGCGGTGAACGTCGGGATAGCGCTCGCGACGCTCGTGCCCATCCTCAAGAGGCGGGCTGAGCTCAGCGGGGACGCCAGGCTCGCCGAGACCGCTAGGGGGATGTTCAGGATATACGCGGCCACCTACGGGCTTGCGGGCGTGATGGGCACAGCCTTCACGGTCTTCCTACTCAGCTTCTACCCGGAGTTCGTCGGCGTAGCGGGGAACATCGCCATGGTACCCTTCGGGATAGCCATCGTAGCCATAGTCCTCCACTTCTTCGCCATCGTCGCCTACTGGTACGGCTGGGACGCCTTCAGCCCCACAGCGCACTTCTACACAGGCGTCCTGCTGGCCCTCACATCCTACCTGATCCCGCTCGGCTTCAGGGCGGTGTTCGCGTTCCTCAACACGCCCGCTGGCCTGAGCTTCGACGGGAAGCCCTGGCTCGACGTCGCCAAGGCCCTGGCCAACCCAACTTTCCTGCCCCTGTACCTCAAGAGCGTGGTGGGCGCGCTCACGCTGGGATTCCTCTTCGTCTCCGCGTTGCTCGCGGTTAAGGGCCTCAGGGGCGGCGGTCTCAGTGGCGTCGAGGAGGATCTGTACAGGGACGGGCTGAAGTGGGGCACAGCTGGCCTCCTGGCTATGGCTTTCCTCGGCGCGTGGTACACCGTCTCCCTAACCAGCACGCCGATAAAGTTCAACAACATTTTCGAGGGGCTCGGCTGGGCGGTCCAGGGTGTTGAGAGGCTCTCAGACTACTCGTGGCTCTTCGCGGTAAAGATGCTGCTCGTCTTGGCTCAGGCCTACATACTCCTCCGGTTGACGGTGTTCAAGCCGGGTGAGGCCTCGACGCGGGCAGGCTACCTCGGCTCCATCTACGCGGCGACCGCGGCGGCTCTCACCGTCCTGAACGGGGAGTACCTGAACGCGTTCAGCCAGTACCCGTTCTTCGTAGCCAACCTACCGCTCATCGCCTCAAGCGTCCCCGAGCCCTGGAGGACAATACTGGGCAGGGCACTCGACCTGAGGAACGTGAGCCCCCTAGCCCTGGACCCCGCGCTCTACGCCGTGACCGCGGCGGGCCTGCTTGCGTTGTTCGCGGCGGCCGGGTACTTCCTCTACGTCGTCTTCCTCAAAAGCGAGTAGCTTTTTTTAAGAGTGTATTTTCACCCCCATCTTCTCGAGGACCTGAGCGGTGTAGAGCTTAACAAGCCTGTCCAGCACCTTCCCGCTTATGCCGGCGGCCTCGCGGATGATGAACATCCTGAGGTGCTGGTAGGCGTGGAGAACCACGGCTAGGTTCCAGTAAGCCGCCTTCACGAGCGCCGGAACGTCAGTGGGAGAATCGAGGAACCTCGCGGCCTCGCCGACTAGGTGGCCCACGGATCCGACGAGGATGCCCTCGCTGAGGCCCAGCTGTATGAACGCGAGGCCAGCCCTGAAGGCCGTCTCCGCGTGCTCGCGGCCGTAGTCGCCCATGAAGAGGAACGTCAGGAGGCTCTCGAGGACCATCCGTAGCCCGAGCTCCGCGCTCTCGTCCTGGAGTATCGAGGAGGTCTCGGGCATCTTCTTGATCGCCTCGAGGGTGCTCGAGACAATCTCCTCCTCGCGCTCTAGGATGCTGGGGGCCAGGGACTGGAGGCGGCCCACTTCGCTGCTCGTAAGCCCTAGGAGCCGGAAAGCAACCTCTCCCTCGCGCACCACTTCTGCGAGTATCTCCTCCTGCACAGTCAGGACTCGCTTCGGGCGCAGATATGCTTTACGCTAAGCTTCGCTGAGACGGTAAAACGAAATAAAAAAGAGTTCCCCACGCCTCTCTAGAAGCCCTTCCTGGCCTCTCCCTTCCTCACGAACTGAAGGGTTACGGCCGAGAGCAGAAGGAACGCTTTCGAATAGGGCACCAGCGTCGGGTAGCCTAGAAGGTCGATGAACAGGCCCGCGATGGGCGGGGCGAGGATTGCCGCGCTCTGCGACGCGAAGTAGTAGAGCCCCGTGTAGGCTCCCAGCTTCTCGCGCGTCGTCATGTCCACCACTGTTGGCAGGCTGTTCACGTTGACCAGAGCCCAAGCAAAGCCCCCGAGGAAGAACAGCGCCTCGACAGTATAGACGAGCACCGATCCCGTAACGCTGATAGCCGCGAGGTGGACGCCCGCCAGGAGGGAGACGAGCAGAAGGAGCCCCAGAGTCATAGTCTTCCTCCTGCCCAGCTTGGAGCCGATGAAGCCTGCCGGGAGGGAGAAAATGAGGAAGCCCAGCGCGACGAAGCCGAGGATGAAGGACCCGGTGGCCTCGTCTAGCCCCATGTACCACTTGGCGTAGCTCGTGAAGAAGGTTTCGATGGCGTTGTAGCCTATGAACCAGAGGAAGATGGAGGAGAGCATGAACAGGAGGCTCTTGTCGGGGTCCGTGAACGCTAGCTTGAGGTTGTCGGCGAGCTCGCTGAAGCTCTGCCTGAACGTTTTCCCCAGGATCTCGGTGAAGCTGGGACCCCCGGCCTCCTTGACCTTGAACTCCTCCGGCTCGTCGACTAGCAGTATCACCAGCAGGCTGGCTAGGAGCAGGACGACCCCTGAGGCCACGAACGAGTAGGTGGGATTCATCTTGTAGAGCTGTGAGCCGACGAAGTAGGCGAGGAGGGACCCGACGCCGCCCATGAAGTTTATTATCCCGTTAGCCTGGCTCCTCTTCTCGCTCGGCGTTATGTCGGGCATGAACGCTATGACCGGCGACCTGAAGAGCGCCATAGACAGGTTCATGACGATGATCACCGCCATCATCGCCGGGAACTCGGCCCTGAAGAACGGTATCAGCGCGAAGGTGAGGGCCGCGGGCGGGGCACCGAGGAGGATGTAGGGCTTCCTCCTGCCGATACGCGTGCGCGTAACGTCGCTGAGGACACCGAGGTAGGGCAGTAGCACTACGGCGAAGATGTTGTCGATAGTCATTATGAAGCCCACGAGCCACGAGGCCAGCCCGAGCTCCTTTAGGAATATCGGGACGTATGAGTTGTAGACCGACCAGATGACGCTTATGCCGAAGAAGCCGAACCCCAGCAGGAACACTTTAAAGTAGCTGAACTTCTGGCTTGCATACAGTTTTGATACAATAAATAGTTTTAAATTTTTTCCCCTTTAAAACAATATACCTCATTTGTCACATCTCCCTCCACTAGAATTTTCGCATAGGGTGAGGGAAAGGCCAGTTGCCAAAGAGGCTCGGAGGATGCAGCGGCGGCTATAAAATCTACACACGTCTAAAATCAGTTAATTGAGGTGAGCCGTACCTTTCCCCACTGTTCCAGACAACCCTCGACCTCCGCCGTGAACGGAGCGGCACGCTTAACCGTAGCCAGTCCCTCCTGCGAGTCTCGACGCGACTGCTTGAGAATTCAGGTTTAAAGCTCTCATCACTGTTCAGGGCTCCAGACCTTCAATCATCGTAACTGAATCCGCCGGGGAGGGATAAATACTGATTGGTTCTGGGATAGCCTCCCTCAGCGAAAGATTTATAAGTAATATCTATAGACAGTCTGCAGACATGTATGCAGAGGTTTCGGTTCAAGAGCAGGTTCCGGGGTGGCCTGAGGTTGCTCGTGCTCCAGATACTCAGCGAGGAGCCCACGCACGCGTACGGGATCATGCGGAGGCTCGGCGAGCTGACGGGCTTCATGCCGAGCAGTGGCGCCTTCTTCCCACTGCTCAGGAGCCTGGTTAGGAGCGGGCTAGTGGAGGTTGATGAGGTTGAAAGGGGTGGTAAGGCTGTGAAGGTCTACCGCTTGAGCGAGGAGGGGAGGAGGGTCCTCGAGAGCCACCGTAGCCGGGTTGAGGAGGTTTTGAGGCTCGCCCGGTCGTTCAGGCGGTTTAACGACTCGGGCCTCTCCCGGGTCTTCCAGGTCGTCGACGAGGTGCTGGTGAGTATGGATAGGTTGAGTGACAGGCAGGTTGAGGAGCTTAGGAGAGCTGTTATGGACTTCGAGTACAGAGTTTTGGGGATCCTGAGGGGTGGTGGCGGTGAGTGAGGCAATCGTCGTGGAGGACCTAGTTAAGAGGTTTAAGGACGTGACGGCAGTAGACCACGTAAGCTTCAAGGTTAAGAGCGGTGAGATCTACGGCCTCCTGGGGCCGAACGGCGCCGGCAAGACCACCACCATACACATCCTTACGACGCTCCTGAGACCCACCAGCGGTAGGGCGCTCGTGGCGGGCTTCGACGTGGTCAAGCAGCCCCACGAGGTGAGGAAGCGCATAGGCATCGTCTTCCAGGACCCGAGCATCGACAACCAGCTCACGGCCTACGACAACATGTACATCCACGGCAGGCTGTACGGGCTCAGCGGCGAGGAGCTAAAGAGGAAGATCTACGAGCTCCTCGACTTCGTGGAGCTGAAGCCCTACGCCAACAAGCTTGTGAAGAACTTCTCCGGAGGCATGAGGAGGAGGCTCGAGATCGCCCGCTCCCTCCTCCACGAGCCCGATATACTGTTCCTCGACGAGCCGACGATAGGCCTGGATCCCCAGACGCGGGTGAAGATTTGGGACTACATAACGGCTATAAAGAAGGAGCACGGCATGACCATCCTCCTGACGACGCACTACATGGACGAGGCTGACCAGCTGTGCGACCGCATAGCTATAATGGACCACGGCAAGATAAAGGCCGAGGGCTCCCCGGAGGAGCTGAAGTCGATGCTCGGCAACGAGGTCGTCTACCTAAAGCTCGACGGCCACCTTGAGGCTACTCCCTGTATTGAAGCTGACTTCATCGAGAACTGCAAGCCCGTCTCGAGGGACACCGTGCAGCTCGTGGTCAAGAACGCCTCAACCGCGCTGCCCAGGATATTCGAGCTCGCTGGAAGCAGGGGGCTCAGGATCGTGGAGGTCACGTACAAGAGGCCCACTCTCAACGAGGTCTTCATCCACCTGACGGGGCGCGAGCTCCGCGACTCGCTCGAGGAGGGCGGTTTCAGGCCGCCCCACAGGAGGTGGTAGGTTATGAAGGGAATAGTTCCGATGGTATACAGGCAGGTGAAGAGGTTCGTAAACGCGCGGTCCAGGCTCGTCATGACTATCGTCCAGCCCCTGATATGGCTGGTCTTCTTCGGCATGGGGTGGAGCAGGGCCTTCAGCTTTCCGGGAGCGAGGGCGATGTTCGGAGGGCTAGACTACCTAACTTACCTCGCCTCGGGGATGGTCGCCATGACCGTCATGACCGGCTCCTTCATGAGCGGGGTGTCGGTGATCTGGGACAAGCAGTTCGGCTTCCTCAAGGAGACCCTCGTCGCGCCCGCGTCCAGGGCTGAGGTGATCCTGGGCAGGGCGCTCGGCGACGCGCTGGTGGTGAACCTCCAGGCCATGGTGATACTTGCACTGGTCTTCCTTATAGCCCCAGTCCTCAACCCCGCTGGCGTCCTCCCGGCGTTCCTCTACGGGCTGCTCCTGTCCCTGGGCTTCGCGAGCTTCGGCATAGCCCTCTCTGTGAAGCTTTCGAGCATGGAGGGCTTCCAGATGATCGTAAACCTGATAACGATGCCCCTGCTCTTCATGAGCGGCATCTTCTACCCCATCACCACGATGCCCGACTGGATGAAGGCGATAGCCTACTTCAACCCCGCAACCTACGCCGTGGACGGCATGCGGTACTGGCTAACTGGAGTATCCTACTTTAACCCAGCCGAGGACATAGCGCTCCTGCTCGCCCTAACGGCCATCCTGCTCTTCATAGGCGTCAGATCCTTCGAGAGGGCAACGATCGAGGACTGAAAACCCTAGCCCCTAACCACAACCCTCTTTTTCTTAACCTACCCTTTCTCTATTCGAAGCCGTAGCGAGCACACGACGAAATAAGGTTTTTTAGCCTGCTACTCCCCAGCCACTCGTGGCAGGTGTCTCGGCCAGGAGCCCCGACCTCGGGGGAGGCTTGCAGTACCACATCAGGTGCAGGCCCGGCGACATCGCCCCATACGTTCTGCTCCCCGGCGACCCCGACAGGGTTCCGCTGATCTCCAGCTTCTGGGATGAGAGGCGCGAGGTCGCGAAGCACCGCGAGTACACGACCCACACCGGTAGGTACAAGGGGGCACCCATATCAGCCACGTCCACCGGTATCGGGGGCCCCGCCGCGTCCATAGCCGTCGAGGAGCTGCTGAGGGTCGGAGCCAGCACGCTCATAAGGGTCGGGACCACGGGGGCCATTCAGCGCGACATCAGAATCGGCGACCTCGTGATCGCCACCGGGGCCGTCAGGCTCGACGGCGCCAGCCCGGAGTACGTGATGGCGGAGTACCCAGCCCTAGCACACTTAGAGGTCGTGCTGGCGCTCATCGAGGCGGCCGAGAGCCTAGGCGCGAGGTACCACGTGGGCATCGTCGCCTCAACAGACACCTTTTACACGGGGCAGTCCAGGCCGGGGTTCAAGGGCTACCAGCCGAGCTGGTCCCCAAGCCTCATGGCCGACCTACAGGCAGCCGGGGTGCTGAGCTTCGAGATGGAGGCCTCCACGGTATTCACGCTCGCGTCGATCTACGGGGCCAGAGCCGGGGCGGTGCTAGCTGTCCTAGCCAACAGGGTGACAGACGAGTTCGTCCCAGAGGCGGGGGTTGAGGACGCTGTTAGGGTGGCTAGCGAGGCCGTGAGGATCCTCCACGAGTGGGATGCTCTGAAGGGAGGTAAAAAGCACCTGCACCCCTCGCTCCTGAAAGGGTGGATCTGCAAGCAGTGAGCCCCTGCAGCTCCTCGGCCTGTCCCCCCGTAATTCTGTAGACGTTGGCCAAAGGCTTTCCCTCAAGGGGTAACGGAAATAAAACTCAGGGTTTCCGATGCTGATTACAACAACCCGGGTCTAGTTGCGGTGCTAAGAACGAAGGGACACCTTTGGGAAAACGCTAACTTTTCCCGTAGAGCCAGCACCTTACACTGTGAGACTCTCCCACCGGCAGAAGCTCTGGTTCTCTCTCCGTGCAAACGTCTGCTCGGTACGGGCACCTGCTAGCGAACCTGCAGCCGGCCGCACTTCTCTCGGAACTCTCGTCTCCGTATGCGTTGATGACTTTCTCCTCTATAGGCTTGTCCGGCTCAAGGACCAACTCAATGAGAAGCTTGGTGTAGGGATGAAGAGGGTTGGTGAAGAGCTCATCTGCTGGTGCCTGCTCGAGCACGATGCCTCTGTACATGACCGCAACGCGGTCGGCCAGCGCTCTAGCCACCCCCATGTCGTGAGTTATAAGCAGGTACGAGAGGTTGAAGCGCTTCTTTACATCTAGGAGGAGCTTGATTATCTGGGCCTGCACGACCACATCTAGGGCGGAAGTGGGCTCGTCGAGCACGAGAAGCTTAGGTTCAACGGTGAGGGCCCGCGCTAGGGCGACGCGCTGAGCCTCACCCCCGCTGATCTCAACCGGGTGGCGGTGCAGGAGGTCTGGGTCAAGCCCCAGATCGCCTGCGATCTTCAGAGCCCTCTCCTTGGCCTCGCTCCAGTCCAGCCCTTTAAGGTACACGGCCGGCTCCGCGATGAGCTCCTGGTTCCTCATGAATGGGTTGAGAGAGGACGCTGGGTTTTGGAACAGTCCCTGTACGATAGACCTGTACTTCCTTGAGCCCAGCTCGCTGGTTACGTCCACCCCTTCGAGCATTATCCTACCCCTGTCTGGTTTGAGTAGGCCGAGCACCATGCGCGCTACCGTTGTCTTTCCGCTGCCCGACTCGCCAACCAGAGCTAGTACCTCGCCTTTCGCTACCGTGAGAGATACCCCGTCGACGGCCTTAATCACGCTCGCCTGCCTGAACGGGAAGCCCTTCCTAACGGTGAAGTACTTGTACAGGTCAACTGCCTCTAGAAACCTGTCACTCATACAGAAGGCACCTCACCCTTCTACCGCCGACTTGCAGGAGATCAGGACTCCTCTTGAAGCAATCCTCCCTGGCGAACTCACACCTGTGGCGTACGGGCAACCTGAAGAGGAACCGTTCCTCGCTAGTGTTGGCGTGCTGGGGACAAGCCTCGTGCTCACCCGGGGGATGCTGCGGAAGAGCTGCTGGGTGTAAGGCTGCATCCTTCAAGGGCAAGGCAGGCCCCGCATCCTCCCACACCGACGGCATCACCCTGACACCAACTCTCACTAGCGACATGGGCGTGATCATAAGGGAAGGCGAGTACGTGCACCCGGAGCTAGTGGACCTGGCAAAGAAGCTGAGGCCACGCTAGGCTCTCAGTTGGGCGCAGCCTCCTCACCAATCGGAGGGCTTTGCCTCATCACCGCTAGAAAATTGGAGGCAGAGGGCGCTAAAACCCTTGCCTACCTCGTCTTGAAGAAGAGCCAGCCGTCCTTGAACCTGAGGAGGACGTAAGTCCCCTTCAGCTTCGAGCCGTAAAGCCTCAAGACAAGCTTGTCGCCCGAGGACTCCAGGAGCTCGTACTCCCCCTTGTCCCAGATCCTCATCGTCCCAGCCCCGTAGCCCTCCTTTATCTCCCCCTCGAAGTCCAGCCACTCGAGCCCGTGGTCCTCCTGCTGCACGCCGTACCTCTTGACACCGGGCTCCAGGGGCGGCTGCTTCCTGAAGGCCCAGTCCTTCAGCACCCCGCCCACCTCGATCCTCAGGTCGTAGTGTAGCCCTGCGCGCCTCGCGTCGTGCTCGTGGACCACGAACCTGGCCCTACAGGAACCCACCTTGCCTCGCCCACTACTCCTGCGACTTGCTGGGAAATAAGCGCAACGCCCAAAAAGGAGGCGCAGTTCTCCTCGCCGCTACGCCTCAGCCTTCAGGAAGACCGTCAGTGCGGCTCGCCTTCTGCGATTCAACAAAATCCGGCTTAACGGGGGAATTTTTATAATCTAGAGTTTGAGACTTTAAAGTCTGAGACTTATGAGTATGAGTATATACTTCATAGACAGGGACAGCGAGCTCAGATCTCTTGAGGAGGCGCTGAGCAGCGACAAGCCGGAGCTGGTCATCGTGTACGGCCGGCGGAGGATCGGGAAGACCTTCCTGATCAGGCAGCTCCTGGAGGGCCGCCGGGGCGTCTACCTCGTCGTGAACCACACAGACCCCGACCTCGCACTCAGGGATCTGGCCAGGCAGCTCCTGAGCCAGGTCCAGCTACCCTACGAGCCCCTGATCCGGGACTTCGACGACCTCTACAGGCTCTTCGAGGGCTCGCGCGCCCAGCTCATTGTGATCGACGAGTTCCAGCGCCTCCACGGCACAGGCGCGGTCGCGAAGCTCCAGGCTTTCTGGGACCAGGCGAAGGAGCGGTCTAGGCTGAAGCTCGTCCTCTCAGGCTCGTCCGTCGGCATGATGGAGCGGATAGGGCTCTCGCACGAGTCACCACTGTACGGGAGGGCGTCGAGGATACTGAGGCTCGGCCCCCTACCCTACAGGGCTGCGAGGCTCTTCACCGAGGCGTACGCGGAGGAGGACAGGATGAGAACGTTCGCGGTGTTCGGCGGGACGCCGGGATACCTCGCCTTGCTGGACGACAGAGCCCCCCTTATCGAGAACCTCCGCAGGCTCGTCCTCTCCCGGGCTGCCCCCTTGAGGGAGGAGCCCCTCGTCTCGCTATCGATGGAGCTCCGGGACCCCTCTAGGTACATCGCGGTGCTCGAGGCAGTGGCGTCCGGCGCCACGAAGCTGGGCGAGATAGCCGACAAGGCAGGAGTGGAGCACAGCGAAGTGGGTAAGTACCTGCGCGTCCTCGAGCGGGAACTGGATCTCGTGGAGCGAAGGTACCCCCTCCTGGAGGAGGGGAGGAGGGGGAGGGCGAGGTACTACGTGAAGGACCACTTCGTCAGGTTCTGGTTCCGCTTCGTGTTCCCGAACACGCACCTCCTAGAGCTCGAGCTGGAGGACAGGGTTCTGGACGCCGTCGCGCGCCACCTAGACCTCCACGTCTCCCAGGCCTTCGAGGAGGTTGCGCTAGAGCACTTCTCCCTGCTGGCCAGGGAGGGTGCTGTGGGCTTCACCCGCATCGGGAGGTGGTGGCGGGGCGACGTCGAAATCGACTTCGTGGCCATAGACGAGACGTCGAAGATGGCTTACTTCGCGGAGGTCAAGTGGTCTACGCAACCGGTCGACCAGAGAGTTCTGTACGGGCTCGCGAGGAAGGCCGAGGAGTTCCCCTGGCGCAGGGGGGAGAGGAGGGAGGTCTACGTGCTCTACTCCAGGGCTGGCTTCACGTTCACCGGAGACAGGGACGTGCTCCTCTTCTCCCTCAGGAACCTCCAAGGCCTCTTCGAGAGGCACAGGCCCCTGAAGAGGAGCCTCAAACCCCCCGCGGAGCCGAGCCCGGACAGTATTTAAGCGGGCGCTGGTGGTGTGTACCGATGCCGATTCTCGTGGACGAGATGCGCCTCCTGTACTCGCTCCCGTTCGCGAGGAGCCTCAGGGAGCTCGCGAGGCTCGCGGGCGTCTCCCCCAACACCGCCGTGAAGTTCTACAACGAGTGGTCCTTGAGGGGCAGGTTCGTCATGGTCCCCGACGACGCCTACTTCGGCTTCGCCAGGGTCGTCTACATAGCGGAGAAGACCACGTGGCCCGGCTCGCTGCCCTACGGCTCCCTCGAGGTCATGACCCTCAGCTCCCCCAGGGGCGAGCACACCCTCGTCCACGGCCTCGTCCCCCGCGTCCTCGTCGACGACTACGTCCGGGACCTGGCCGCCACGCTCGGCGAGGGGAGCGCGCTCGCCGCCCAGGAGGTCCAGCACTGGATCCCGATCAGCAAGCTGCAGGGCCTCAGGCCCGTGGACGCCGAGAGGCTGCCCAAGCTCGTCGACTCCCTCCTGCCGGCGCTCAAGCGAGCAGAGCCGCTCGACATGCCCGACGTCTGGGACCTCGTATACCTCACGGGCAAGATGATGCTCGGCCCCTTCGCGAGGCCGTCGGACCTCCTCAGGAGGCTGCAGCCGCTCTTCTGGCTCCCCATCCCCGCGCAGACCACAAGGAGCTACCACTACAAGCTCCACTTCCTTCCGGGCTGGCTGTACACCACCTTCCGCGAGCGGCGGAGCCCCCGGAGGCCGTCAAGGTGGCCCTCGAGCTGGAGGGCAAGGACGCGGCTAGGGTGGCGAAAGCCCTGGCTCTGCTCCCCGCGTGGGGAGTCTCTTTCATCGCCGACCGGCGCGCCGTCTACGTGGGCCAGGTCGACGCCGCCTTCCTCCCCTCGGTCTACGACATCCTGCACGGCTGGAGGGCGGAGGCCACGAGGGGCCTCCTCTTCGTCAAGAGCCACCTGGAGCTGGACAAGCCCCTACTCTGGAGGTTCCTCAGCGACGACGGGAAGGCTTGGGTGATGGTGGAGGAGAGGGCCAGGGTCCCCAGCCACGTCCCGGAGGAGTGAGGCCGCTCAGCCCCATAGGGACACCACGGCAGTCGCAACGGAGACGAGCAGGGCGCCCGCCAGGTACCTCGCCTCCACCCTCTCGCCCAGGATGGGCGCCGCGAGCAGCACCGCGAAGACCGGGGCCCCCGAGGACACGACGGAGGGGCCCACGGCGTCGGACATCCTCATGGAGGTGAAGAGGGCCAGCGGCCCGAGCCCTATGCCCATCAGCCCGCCCAGCATCACCCAGCCCACCCTGGCTCGCTTGACGTCGTCTGCGCGCCTGGCCAGGGCTGGGGCGGTGGCGGCGAGCAGGAAGCCCGTCCTGTAGAGGTTCAGCTCGACCGGGGTAGCGTACCTGAGCGCGATGTAGGCGAGCGTTATGCCCATCCCCCAGCTCAGGCTGGCGCCGAGGCCCGCGAGCAGGCCCTTCGCCGTGTAGCCGCCGCCACCGTTGTAGACGACCCACATGCCGATTGCCACGAGGGCCGCTGCGATGAGCGCGGCGGGCCTGGGGGTCTTCCCGGTCAGGAGGAAGCTGAACAGCGCGACGGGGAACGGGTAGGTGTAGGCGACGGGGTACACGACCCCGACGGGGGAGCGCGAGAGCCCGTAGATGAAGAGCGAGTCGCCCAGGAAGAACGCGAAGACAGCTGAGGCCGTGGCCACGGCGTAGAACTCGAGGGGCTTAGCCATGTTGCCGCCCGAGGCCAGGAACGCGAGGAGCATGACGGTGAACGCGGGGCCGGCGCGGAGGCCGCTGGCCAGGAGGGGGTGCAGGCTCGAGCCCGAGACGCCCTTCCTGTAGAGCACGCCGGCTAGCGAGAACAGCAGCGCAGCAGTTACGGCGAGCAGGCTCCAGAGCATATCCCGTGAATCGAGCGTCGCAATTTAACTTTTTGGTGCGCGGAAGCCCTATATACCGGGCCCGCGTAGGCGTTGCGTGGCCACCTTACACGAGATCGAGGAGGCGGTGGTCAGGTTCCGGGACCAGCGCGACTGGGCCAAGTACCACATGCCCCGCAACCTCGCCATCTCGCTCGTCGTCGAGGTCGGCGAGCTCCTCGAGCTGCTGCAGTGGAAGACGGACGAGGAGATACTCGAGTACCTCCGCCAGGGGGAAGGGATGGCGATGGCGTCCCAGGAGCTGGCCGACGTGGCGATATACCTCCTGCTCCTCGCCCACGAGCTCGGCGTGGACCTCGAGCAGGCCATACTGGAGAAGCTCAAGCTGAACGAGCAGAGGTACCCTGCCGAGAAGGTCAAGGGCAGGTACGTGAAGTACACTGCACTCCAGGGGGAGGAGCGACGAAGCCCCGAGGGCTCGGGGCAAGGGTAATATACCCCCCTCACCCGCTGGGCATCGGGCATGTACGTCGTGGTCTCCTGCCCCCGGTGCGGGCAGCTGAAGATAGCGAAGGCGGGTTCGAAGACCACGCAGTGCCCCAGGTGCGGCTCGAGGTTCACCGTTGAGAAGAACCTCTACACGAGGCGCGTCTTCGAGAGCCTCGAGGAGGCCAGGGAGTTCCTGAAGAGCGCCACCGCGTGAGGGCAAACTATTAGAGCCTGCGTCGAGCTGAATGGCTGTGGGCAGGCTCGAGCGCAGGGAGGAGAGGCGCAGGAGGAGAAGGCGGCGCCTACTCCTGCTCATGTACCTCTACGGTAGGATCTGAGCCCGGGAACGTGGAAGGGTATTTTAGAGGGACCGGCGGCTAGAAACAGGCCTGAAGCATGCCCGTGCTCCGCCTCGTGGACGTCACGCCCGACACCCTCACCCTCCCCAGGAAGCCCTGCGTCTACGCGCTCCTCTGGGTGCGCTCCGGCAAGCCCGTCCCCATACCCCGCGTCCTCGCCGTCGACCCGAAGGGCATACTCTACATCGCCTCCACCGAGAACCTCAAGAGGCGAGTCGCCTCCAACCTCCTCAAGCACCTCCAGGCGGCGAGGCAGGGCGCAAGGACCCAGCACAGGATGCACGCCTTCGTCATAGCCCTCCAGTACACCGGCATGATCGACAAGGTCAGAGAGGACGAGCTCCAGCTCGCCTACAAGCAGTACCCGGACATCCTCACCGCCGCCCGCGTCGAGAGAGCCGTGCTCGCGGCCTACATGAAGCGCTACGGCGAGCCCCCGCCCATGAACCTCTACCTGAGCAAGAAGCACCTCCTCACCCAGCCCCTCCAGCCCGACCCCGAGCTCCTCGAAGCCCTAGGCCTCCCCAGAGCCACCTAGGAGCCAGCAGGCCGTGACAGCTTTATAAGCCCCGAAAACCCACTAAACCGTGAGGGAAGTGTCCGCGGAGGAGCTCCTGCGCCAGCTCAGGGAGGAGCCACGCTACAGGCGCGAGCTAGCCGAGATCCTAGTCTCAGACCCCGAGGTCCGCCTCGCCTTAATCCAGGGGGCACTCAGAGAGGTGGCCACGAAGCACGACCTCGAGAGGCTCATGGCATACATAGACTCGAGGATCAGCGACGTAAATAGGCGCCTAGACGACGTCAACAGGCGCGTAGACGACCTCAATGGGAGGCTCGAGGACCTCTCATCCCTAGTCAGGGCAAGCCTCGTCGCAATCGTAGTGACCCTAGCCTCCACGATACTCGTACCCCTAGCTCTCAAGCTACTACTGCCCTAAAACGCAGTAACACCACAACTCGGAAGCCATCAAAAGTGCCGCAGAGGGTTAAAGTTTAATTGCGGCTCCAGCGTAGCGGAGTTGGGGGTTGTGTAGGGGGTTGACCTAAGCCTCCTCGGAGAACTTCTCAAGAAGGAAAAAGAGCACTTAATCCGCGAGCTCCTGACCACGCCACATTACGTTAAAGCCACCGTTGTGTCAGCCGCGGAGAGTCTCGTGGACCTCACCGTCTCGGGAGGCGCCCCCTTCAACACAGGTGATGTCATCGGGTACAGGCTGGGCAGGACGCTGGTCTCGCTGGGCACGGTTATCGACATCGCGGAGGACCTCGTCACCGTCCTATCGGAGTCCGGGGGCAACCTGCCTCCGGAGGGTAGCCAGCTTCAGATCGTTGAGCTGGAGCCCCTTATTTCGCTGGACCTGCAGATCAAGCTGATCAACGACATCCTCAGCGGAAATGTGAGAAGCCCAGCTGTAGACCTGGTCATCGACGGCTACGAGCTCGAACCTCTGAGGCCTATACAGAGCGATGGGAAGATGTACAGCGTCGACGGGGGCTTTGAGCTCGACGAGTACCAAAGGGAGGTCGTCGAGCAGATCCTAGCGTTGCGGGATGGCGAGCTCCTGCTCGTAGTTGGTCCCCCGGGCACAGGGAAAACCCGCGTAATCCAAAAAGCGGCCTATCTACTGGCAACGAGGGGAGAGAAGGTCCTTATAACCTCTCACACCAACCGCGCTGTGGACAACGCTCTTGAGAAGCTTCCACTGGAGATGGCCGTTAGGGTGGGAAGACCTGAGAAAGTTCTACCCGAGATTAGGAGATACATGCTCGGCGCCAAGGTCAGGGAGAGAGGGGGAGAACAGCTCGCGGAGCTCGAGGAGAATATAAAGAAGTTGCGCAATGAGCGGCGCAAGTACCTTGAGCACATCAAGTACATCCGGGGAAGCGGGAACCAGCCCGCAAGGAGCGAGAGGCTGAAGAGGTTCAAGGAGGAGCTGAGGAAGGTATCGCGAGAGCTAAAGGAGCTTTACCGAGAGCGGAACGAGCTTCTGCGTAGTATCAGCGAGAGCCTCGTCGCCGAAGCGCGCGTAATAGGCTCCACGCTTGTAAAGTCCCAGCTCGATCCCCTCGATAGGATCTCCTTCGACACAGTACTCATAGACGAGAGCAGCCAGGCCTCCGTGACTCTCGCGCTCCTTGGGATGCTCAAGGCGAGGAAGTGGGTGCTAATCGGCGACCCGAAGCAGCTCCTCCCCATATTCAAGGTGCTTAAAAACGAGAAAGCTCAGGAGGAGCTGAGTGCCTTTGTCTACCTCTGTAGGAAGTACCCCAAGCGCGTTCTCTGGCTGAGGTTGCACTACAGGAGCAACTCCCAGATTATACGCTTCGCCGCTAGGGAGGTCTACGGCAATGAGATACAGCCCCATCCCAGTTGCGACAACATCGCCCTGAAGCTCGCCGAGCCCCCGCGGATTGAACCGCTGAGACCCGACATGCCTGTAGTCTTCCTCCACGTGCAGGGGAGCGAGGAGCGGCAAAAGAAGTCGCTACTCAACAGGAAGGAGGCCGAAGTCTGCCACCGGCTCGTCGCCGAGCTGAGGAGGTGCGGCGTGCCCGAAAGCGAGGTAGGCGTCATCACGCCCTTTAGGGCTCAGAGGGATCTCCTCCTCGAGAAAGTGCGGGGCTCCGAAGTAGACACAGTCGACGCCTTCCAGGGGAGGGAGAAGGAAGCCGTCATCTTTTCCGTCACTGCGACCTCACCCAGCAGCCTGAGGTTCGCTTCCAACCCCAACAGGCTCAACGTCGCCCTAACGAGACCTAGGAGCAAGCTAGTGGTTGTCGGAAACGCCAGGAGCATCATCGAGGCAGGCAGGCAAGACAAGCAGCTCCTCGTGTACAGGTTCCTCCTCTACGCCTACGAGCTCAACGCTATATACAACTGGGAGAGCATGTCATGGATGACCACACGCCGCGTAACCAAGCAACCCACGCAATAAGGGTACCTGATCAAAGAGGCTTAAACCACTCACTCGCGACTGGGTGGCTTAAGCGTTGGTGTTCTTAAGTTTACCTGTGACCGATGATAGACTATACGCTCTACAGGAATCTGGACTGGTTCTGTTTAGTACTTCGAGGTCTTAGAGTAGTACCATCCAGCGTTCTAGGTACCAGCACGAAATGCCGAGGATCTGTGTAACAAGCGTCAACTTTTTTAGTGGTTGTTACACAGATCTAGGTGTGAGGCTCGCGACTAGGTACCTGTTCTCGAGGTACGGGGGGAGGGTTGCGACAAAGGACGACCTCGCCGAGCTCTGCAGTAGGTTCAGCGTGGATCTAGACTACTTCGTGAACTACGTGATTCGGTACGGCTACGTGGTCAGAGTGCTTAGGGGCCTGTACTACGTGAGGACCGTGGAGGAGTTCAAGCTGGGGAGGGCGCCAGACGTTCTCAGGGTGCTGGCGCTAGGCATGGAGAGGCTAGGCGTCAGGTGGTACTTCGGCCTCTACACGGCGCTGAGGCTGGGTGGCGTGACACACGAGTACTACGACGTGGTCTTCGTGATCAGCGACTCGATCTATAGGCCCAAGCCTGTTAGGGTAGCGGGGGAGAGGGTTAGGTTTGTAAAGGTCAAGCCGAGGCTGATGAGCTTTGGGCTCGTCAGAAAGAATGGACTCGTGTACTCGGACCTCGAGAAGACGATCCTCGACTTTACCTACCTCTCAAGGTATGGCTCCATCCCCAGGGAGCGGGCGGTGGCGGTGCTCAGAGAGCACGCCGACGCGCTAAACAGAGAGAGGCTGGCCGAGTACGTCAAGCGCTACCCGAAGACCGTGAGGGGTGTGCTGAGAGATGAGGGACTACTCTGAGTTCGTCCAGTTCGCAGTGGAGAAGAGCGGGCTGAGGAAGCCGCTACTCGTCGAGAAGGACGTGCTGCTGCACACGCTGCTATACAGGCTGGCTAGTGACGCTGAGTTCAGGGAGAAGTACCTGTTCAAGGGTGGCTCATGCCTAGTTAAGTGCTACTTCGGCTATTACAGGTTCAGCGTGGACCTAGACTTTACCTACCTGCGCCAGGAGAGGTGGGAAGGCTTAACCAAGTCCGAGAGGAGGAGGGAGCTCGTGTTGGAGGCCGAGCTGCTTGCCCAGCTCATAGAGCGGGCGTCGAGAGACCTAGGCCTCGAGTTCGCCGCGGATGTCGGGAACAGGAGGTTCGTCGAATTCGGTAGCGGCTCGAGGCTAGTCACCTACAAGCTCTACCGCGGCGGCGAGCTCCTCAAGGTCCAGGTTGACCTAGTCGAGACTCTCCTCTTCGAGCCCCAGAGACGCAAGGCCAGGACTCTTCTCTGGAGCGTCAGCGTTGCGGGGGAGGAGAGGGTGTACTTCAGGGAGTTCCTAGAGGGGTACCGCGAGTTTGAGGTGCTAGCCTACGACTTGAGGGAGATTCTCTGCGAGAAGGTCAGGGCCATACTCACTAGGAGTGTCCAGAAGCTGAGGGACCTCTACGACCTCTACATGCTCGAGAAAGCTGGGCTGGGCATCGAGGACTACGAGGAGGAAATAGCGCGTAAGATCAAGCTCGTGCTGAGGTACAGGAGGTACAGAGAGTCCTCTGAGAAAAACAGGAGGGGTCTCGAATTATCCCTAGAGTCAATGGCGGACAGCCACGAGCTGTCGCTGTTCGTAGAGCAGCCAGACGAGGAGGAGTTCAGGCACGCGCTGATGGGCGCCTTGGGCTACTCCGAGCTCCTCTCAAACCTCGAGAAGATTTGGAGGGAAATCGAGGAGGTCAAGCGGGGGCAGGCTAAAACCTGGGAGGCGATCGAGGGGCTAAGAGAGGAGCAGGTGAAGATTTGGAGGGAGATCGAGGCCATCAAGCTCGAGCAGGCGAAGATCTGGGAGGAGATAAAGGCTCTGAGGGAGGAGACCAGGAAGATCTGGCAGGAGATCGACGAGATAAAGCGCGAGCAGGCCAAGATATGGGAGGAGATCAAGGCTCTGAGGGAAAACCAGGAAAAGCTCTGGCAGGAGGTCAAGGCGCTCAGGGAGGAGGCGAACAAGCTCTGGAAGGAGGT
>NDWX01000009.1 GCA_002855745.1 Thermofilum sp. NZ13
ACGCACATCGCCACGGTTATGCTGTACCGGAGGCAGCTCCGGCTGCGCGTCGAATAAGCCTCAATGCTGCCTCGCCGCACGCCACCTCATCGAGGCTATAGCCGAGCAGAGCGAGGAGGCTGCAGGCCCTCCCCGTCAGGTAGACGTACCTCACGTCGCCGACCACAGCCTCCCTCACGAGACCGGCTGAGCGCAATTTATCGAGGGCGCTGGCTATGTGCCTCGTGTTGCGCGTGCCGAAGGCCTTGCCGAGGAGCTTCGGCTCTCGTAGGCGCAACAGCACCCTAGCGAGGCCGGTCAGCTCGAGCCACCCCCGCCACGCTCCCCCGGACCCCCCGCTAACCTCGACCATCAAGGCTAAGCGCGTGAGGGGTTATAAGCCTTCACACGGGCTGTGTCCGTAAAAGTTGCACGCGCGGTGCTCGAACACCCTCCCGCAACCCCCTCTAACCTGCTGGAGGCAAGGGAAGACACGGGTCGAACAAGGGAAGAATCTAGGGAAAAGCTAAAAATAGCATTGCAACTTAGTATAGGTGAGCATAGCTTGCCTTGGATCGGACTGGGAGCTGACTGCATAAAAGAGGAGGAGTTCGAAAACTACCTCACTAATTACGGCTATAGTTTTTCCAAGAAGTTCGAAATTGAGGTTCTGGTAGAGAGCTCATGGACGAGATTTAAAGTGTACGAGGTCCTAGGCTTCGTCGAGGGTGTTGCAGACATCCTTGCAGAAGCCTTTAGATGCCCAGCTTTAGAAAGTGGTCCACACCTAGTTTTAGGCGAAGTATCGGCCAAACTATGGGATGAAGCCGTGAAAGTGGTTTTTCCAAACGGCGAGACGCATGTTATCCCTGTATACACTTACGACGGCTTCCTTGATATCAGAATGCCCACCTCAAAGGTTAAAGGGTTGAAGGGCCAAATGATAGTTGGAGGAAAAGTCTTTGACCTTCCCATCACCGAGGAAGACTTTCAGAGAATAGTGCTTCTGGATAAACGCGTACGTGAAAAGCTGGAGAAAGCAATAGCGATATATGGCGTCGAGAAGATTCTCGAGAAGAAGCTCCTGGACAAGCTCAGAGAGGAAAAAACGAGGGGTATTAAAGAGCAGAAAATAACGTACGAAATCGACCCTGAGTCGGGGATTGTCCTGTGCATCATCGACGGAAAGCTCACATCTATGAGCTTGGCAAGATTTGCTGTTTTGCTTGCCCAAAGAGAGATGTACTCTGAGCTTGAGAAATTTATCTCTAATCTCGCCCCTGAGCAACGCAGAGAAGTGAAAAAACACTTAGAAGAGTTTTTGCTGATATTCAAAGACTCATTAAAGTCTCCGAGCGATCTGAAGAAAATCCTGGAAAAAATTGGTTAACTCACTGATTTTACTTCTAGCATCTTTTATGCCTAATATTTAAAGTATTACCAGTAATGCATAAATATATGAAAGAGAATAATTCCACGGTATGCCTAGGATAGCAAGTCGTAGCCAAACGATCGTCAGTTCTCCGATAAGAAGAATAGCCGCGCTTTTAGATGAGGCAAGGCGTAAAGGGGACATAATCAGCTTTGGAGGTGGCGCGCCCAGTCTCCCTCCCCCGCAGGAGGTGGTGGATTATCTAGCGGATTTACTTAAACGCTCTCCCCAGAGGACGGTAGCTTACGGGAGCACCCGTGGGATGATAGAGCTTCGAGAATTAATAGCCCAAGACCTTAAGAAGTACTGGGGCGTGTCTTATGATCCTCGTGAAGAGATAATCATCGTAAACGGGGGGACGGAGGGAATATACCTGGCTTTAGGGTCGATACTCGAGCCCGGAGACGAGGTCATACTCATAGATCCAACATACGTCGGGTACTCGGAGCCTATTTGGCTTTTTGGTGGGCGTGTTAGGTATGTTCCCGTGCGCGTGGAGGAGGGTTACCAGCCTAAGATCGAAGATGTGAAGAAGGTCATTTCCCCGTTGACAAAAGCGTTCATACTGCTATCCCCCGATAACCCTACCGGTCGTATAGTCACTGACGCGTTCGTCAGCGAGCTTGTGAAGTTGGCAAGGGAACACGACTTCTGGATAATATTTGACGCCGTGTACAAGCACATCACGTATGGCCGAGCTACGCCTTGGGTTGACGCTTTTCCGGGAGCCAGAGACAGGACTATAACCATTCACAGCTTCAGCAAGGAGGCATCTATACCAGGGTTCCGACTCGGCTACGTGACAGGCCCCCCTGAGGTTATAGAGGCAATGGAGAAGATAAAGCAGTATGTTTCCCTTGCACCTGACACGCCAGGGCAACTAGCAATGATCAAGTTCTATGAGAACGGTATTAAAGAGCGGTACCTCAACGAAACGGTCATTCCCACCTATAGGAAGCGCCGTGATTTCATGTACAAGGCCATACAGGAGTATTTACCCGACGCTAAGACGACAATGCCCGAAGGAGCCTTTTACTTTTTCGTAGACCTAAGGCAGTATCTCGAAGCAATGGGGAGAGATGATGAGGAGTTCGCTAATCGCTTGCTGTACAGGAAGAGCGTAGTAGTCATTCCGGGAAAATATTTCGGCGAGATGGGCAAAGGGCACGTCAGAATGACTTTCGTGAGCGAAAGCGAGGAGAGGATAGAGGAGGGTCTCAAGAGGATGAACGCCTACATCACCAGTTATCTCTAAGAACTAAGCTATTTTCGACTCTGTTATCTTCTTTTTTACTTCTCTTAGGGTGTATAGGAGGACGCCTAGCCTTGTGTCTTTGCTGAAGAGGACTGCCATGTAGCCTAGATCTCCGAGCCTGGTGTAGATGATGCCTGAGCCGTCTGGGGCGTTGATGGTGATCCACTCCGCCTCCCCCTTCCCGAGCTCAGTGCTAGCCCTGTTGCCCACCTCGCTCAGCACAGCCGTGAGCGCCGCCACCTTCTCCTCAAGCTCCTTGTCAGCTATGCTGCTCAGCAGTGGCAACCCATCACCCGTAGCAACAACAAACCCCTCAAACCCAGCAACCCTAGTAACAGGCTCAATAAGCCTCCTCAAAGCCTCAATATTCAAGCTCAGCCTGCATCACCACTAGATTAGCTTTTGACGACAATATATCCTTTACAGTTAAAATGATACCCCGTTAACCTCTATTAATGATTTCAACTATCCTCTTTAAAACCGCGTAGGCGGAGCTCCTCTCGTATGCTACGAGCGGCATGACGTTTTCCTGTTTTACTCCGAAGAGTTGCGCCACGATGTTCGGTTTAACACTACCTGGGAGGTCCTGTTTACTCACAGCTAAGATATGAGGATACTCACCTAAGCTTTTCATATAATCATAGACAGCGCGCGAGCGCATTACGTGTAGCATTGAGGTGCCGTCCACGATGAAGATATATCCATGCATTCCAGTTGAAAGAACTCTCCACATGAACTGGAGGCGGGTTTGCCCTGGGGTTCCAAACAGGTATACATCTACACCGTTTACACTGGTTTTGCCGTAGTCGAAAGCGACGGTCGTATACCGCTTAATCTGCGACTCATAAGATGAGGATACAGGGACTTCCGTCGTGAGAACGTTAGATGCTATGGTTTTCACAAAGGTTGTTTTACCGCTCGCATAAGGTCCACTAATGAGTATCTTTAGGTAACTTCGTTGCGTCGACATAGCCGACCCCTGCTGCCTTAACGATACTATCCTCGTACTTCCTTAAGACAAGGTGTATCAGCCCAAGGTTTGGACGAGAGGTCGTGGAGAGAGCGATGAAGGAGCCATCAACCGACGAGATCACGACGTGCTCCCCGTTCTCGAATTCCACGTCTACTCTTCTTACTCGGCTACCGAAAATGTCTCCAAGCGCGTCGAGAGACCCCAAGGCTGCGGCAGAGGCTACCGCGAGGAACTCTGCCTGAGACTGGTCAGGCGCGATGGAGGATATAGGGATTCCGTCGCGCCAGGCAAACACAATGGAAGATACGGCGTCGTGTGTCTCCTTTATTATCTTCCCAAGTATCCCTCTTACTTCCGCCTCTTTATCCGAACTCATAACGGCATTGACACCTACTGGGCTTTTGAGACTATGTCTCTAAAATATCTATTTATCGTTTCTTTTATCGCATCCAGCCTAGCCTCGTTGACGTTTGCGCTATCCTCCACCTCCAAGATGGCGTACACCGACAAATCTTTTACATCCCCTAGGTAGAAGACTTCGAGCACCCTATCTCCTCTGACTAGCGAAACTCTAGGTGTCCTGGATATCCTTAAAATCTCAAGGATCTTCGGAGGTTCCTCGCTAGGCTGACCATAGCTTTTGACGACGTATCCCTGTGAAGTTATTATACATGCGTACTTAACCTCGGGGTAGTGAAGCGCGAGCTCGTTCAGCTCTTTGATCGAAGCCGCCTCAATATGTTGCGGGACGCGAGGGTAGGAAACCGGGCGAGGCACCTCGTTTACCTCCCTCGTGAATCTCCTCTCTAGAAGTACGGTTTTGCTCTCGAGTGCCGTCACGCGAGAATCGATGCGGATGAAGGATTCCTGGAGATTTTTAACAGAGTTGTGCAGTTCGGTTAGCATGGAAGAGGTATTCTTCTCCGCCTCTTCCAGTTTTTTAATTCTTTCATCAAACTCTCGAAATCTATCATGGGAAGCGCCGCCTTCGCTTATGCGTCCTACTCTTCGCGTGAGGTAAATTAAAGCGATAAAAACACCCAACGAGATGCCGAGCGAAAGCAGCATAAAGAAGATTAGATAAAAGGAGAATGGCTCTACCTGTAGCAGAGTTTTGTAGGCTTCTGAGTGAATAGCTAGCATAACACAGCATGTAGTGTTTCTAGACGCCTTTTGATAAAATTATCGCACTATTAGAAAGCCTCAACACCTGCTTTGGTAAACATTGTTTGCCAACGAATTCACTGCAGTTTTCAGTACAAGTAGCTGATTAAGAAGCGAAACCTATAACTTCGTATCTCGCGGATACCTGCTCCAAAACTCGTATAAATTCTTCACTCAGATCCGTTTTCACCTGGCTTAGAACCGAGTTAAATGCTCTCCTGGCACTCAGCCCCTGCTTTATCCTCTTGTTTATTTCCTGAGCAGTGAAGTACAAGGTGACGCGACTAACCCTTGTAAGCTTATCCGTGTAGGGCTGAACAAGCTTCTCAACGGTTTCAGGATCATAGCCAGTGAGTTTTGAGAGAAGGATCAGCGATGTTTTCTCATCTAAGAAGCGAAGGTATAAGACGACCGTGGTTTGAGGTGGGAGCTTTAGTAATCCCTCGAGACCTATCCTGTGGAACAAAATTACGTCTGCTGTGCACTTTAATCCATCTAAGAAGTGCTCCGTAAAGGCTTTTTCCTCCTCGTAGCTAAGGCCTAGAATTACAATCTTCCTGCCTGGTGGAAGTGTTCTGCATAAAAACTGTGCAGTTTCTCCTAGAGATTCTAGATCTGTAAAAGCGATTTTGAGTTTGTCCTCCTCGGCTGCACGCCTTCTTCCAGTAAAGCCTCTTATGGGTGCGATGATGCGAGAATGTAAAGCTACCTGTGAGCTCTCGGCGAAGTAGAGCATAGCGCTTGTTCCCATGGATGAGGCTACGCCCCATGCGTCGGCTAGGCTTGGAGAACCAATTATCGGCGTGATCGCAAGGAGGGTGACCTGCGGGGTAATCAGAGAGGCAAATGTTCTCTCACCTACTAGGGAGGTTGCGGTTAGAGATGAAAGTAGCACGATGATTTCTGCTATAAACCTGCTGTCATGTGCTAGCACGTTAAAGAGGGTTGAGTAGAAAAGCACAGCATTGGTAACTTCATTCTCTGATGCTTGTAGTCCACCAGGTAAAACCAGTAGCGGAGCCCTGATCTCCTCGCTTATTGAAAGGAGTAGGGAGAAGGCAAAGAGGTTGGCGATGAAGCTAAGACCTGTGAAAAAGGCTTCACGTGGTTTTTCCTTCCAAGTGAGGTAGTAGAGGATGCCGAGGATTACTCCGATAGAACTCGGGTGAGTGATAGCTAAGGGAACAACTAGTAAGAGAAGTGTAGATGAAACCCAACTGTGTATATTTTTTAAGATGAGAAGAAGCTGAAAGGGAAGAAGGGCCAAAAGAGGGAGAAATCGCTGTAGACGATATAGCTCCAGCGAGAACATGGCCACAAAGACTGGAACACCGAGTGACGGCGCAGTTAAAGCTGAGACGCTTGGTACAAAGCTCAGAATTAAGCTGTTTGTTCCAGCTAAGAATATTTCAGAGTAGAGTAGCGCGGCTGTGAAAATACTAGTCGCCGCAAGCAATCGCTCTCCCACTTTAGCCTTCGCCACAATCTTCGGGAAGTGAGTTGAGAGATACTTTAATAACGTTTTCCGTTGTAGCCCCTCTACTGGAAAATTGCGGTGCCATTAAAGTAAATAATATTACTGTACACATAGTTGTAGGGTTGTGGAACCCTTCAAAAACCATGTAGAAAGACTGCTAAGAGTCTTGACCAACAGAGGCCTTCAAGCTGCCCTCATATACTCTTCACCTAACATCTTCTACTTCACAGGCACAGACGCGCCTAGCGTGTCGATAATTTTAGAAAACGGAGAGGTCTTATTGGTTGCAAGCAGGCTGGAGTACTTAAGAGCTGTCGAAGAGCGTGCGGTCGGCGATGTCTACGCTTTCTCGTCTCAAGAAGAAGTGGCTGAATATGAAAGGGTAGTTGAAAGAGACCTGTATGGTGCTGTTAAGAAGCTTTTAGGAAGCATTCCTCCAGAGAAAGTTGGCATAGCTGGTGCAAGTCCTGATGTAAAGAAAAGGCTAGCAGAAAAGCTGGGAGCAGAGCCTCTAGATATAACACGGGAAGTGCTGAACTTGAGGAGACAGAAGGATAGTGCAGAGATTAGCCGGATCAGGGAGAGCATCAGAGTCGCCGAGCTAGCTATGCGAAAAGCGTTAGATACTCTTGATAAGGGAGTAAGAGAGGTAGACATCGCTGTTGAAGTACTCAGCTTAATCCTCAAAAGTGGAGCACAACCTTCCTTCGATCCGATAATTGCCTTCGGCGATCACGCCGCTCAACCCCACGCAAAGCCCACTCAGCGCGAGCTCAGAGAAGGCGATGTAGTGAAGATAGACTTGGGCGCGAAGGTTAACGGGTACTGTAGCGACATGACCCGCTCCGTCATCTTTGGAAAACCGTCGCAAAAGCAAGAGAGGGTCTTCAGAGCAGTAATTAAGGCGCTCGAGAAATCTATTGAAAGCCTGCAAGCTGGTAAGGCCGCTAAGGAGGTATACTCGGCCGCCTTCAAGGCACTAAAAGAAGAAGGCCTTCACATTTATTTCAATCATGGCTTAGGGCACGGTGTAGGCATCGAGATTCACGAGGAACCATACCTGAACAGCGAGAACGAATCCCCTCTTCTGGTGGGAGATATTGTGACCATAGAACCTGGAGTCTATATGGCCGGCTACCTAGGAGTGAGGATAGAGGACATGCTTTACGTAAGAGAAGACGGGGCGGAACTACTAACATATTTCCCACGGGATTACTTAGTGATGTAGGGTCTACCCTTGCACCTCACTAAGCCAGCCTTTCGAGTACTCGGCATCGCCGAGTCATTTGATAGGAAGTTGAAGAAGTCCATAGCAGTCGGGGTTTCCTACAGGAGAGATGGGATCGTGGACGGGGTCTACTTGACATGGCTGACTGTTGGCGGTCTTGACGCCACGGAGAAGATCCTCAACCTCGTAAGGGGTACGGGCAGGCGGGACTTCAACGTAGTCATGCTAAATGGATGCATTATCAGCTGGTTCAATATAGTGGACATAGAGACTCTCTACAAGGAGCTCAGCATACCCGTTATTTGCCTAAGTTACGAGGAATCAGGGGGTCTGGAGAAGTATTTGAGCGAGTATTTCCCAGGCGACTCCAAGCGCTTTAGCATGTACCTTGGGCTCGGTGAACGCCGACTCGTCTACATAAAGAGAACAAGTAGCTACGTTTACGCCAGGTACGTTGGTATCGACGAGGAGGAGTTGCGTGAGTTGCTCAATGCCGTCACGCTTCACGGTAAAGTTCCTGAGCCCCTGCGGGTCGCCCAAACTATTGCTAGGTCAGTGTACGAGTTCCTGAGGATCAATGATCCGGCTTTTCTTTCAACCTAAGCGATTTATTTACGTACGCGCTTCTATAGATGCCCTCCCGTACATCGAATAATCAGGCAGATAGCTTAGTGTTGAGGTAGATGTGCCTCATGTTGCTCGCCACTGTTCTCTCCGATCAGCTAAGCGTAGCCTCAACAGCGTCCACCATAGGTACTGTTGACCGTAGGGGTTGCCTGAACCTCAAGGCACCTCTGTTGAACAGCCACTTTGGATAACCCTGAGATATCTCCCAAGGTTTTCCCAGCTTCAGCTTTTAGGGTAGCTCATGGGTGCGGGGTACGAGCATATTAAGCTTGCCATAGCTGTTACGTGTCCAGGTGCTCTATATTAGCCTCTTTAACAACCTTCAGTACCTATCTGATCAGCGGGATTTGGACGATTGTGAGTTGAACGCTGGGAGGAAGCAGGTGAAAGGATAAAAAGTGCTGTTGCTACTCAAGCTTAATGCTGAGGCTCCCGAGAACTATTGAGTGGAGAGACGGCGTCGTTCGCCTTATCAACCAGAAAGAGTTACCCGATAAGCTTGTCTACATCGAGACCCATGATTGGAGGCGACTAGCTAAAGCGATAAAGGACATGGAAATACGCGGTGCCCCAGCTATAGGGGTGGCTGCCGCCTTTTCATTGGCTCTCTTTGCCTGGCATTACACCGGAGATTCGCTGGAAGGGTTCTTAAGCGGGTTGGAACGCGTTGCCGATGAGGTGAAGCAGACCCGTCCAACTGCAGTGAATCTTTTCTGGGCTGTTGAGCGGGTCGTCTCACGGGCCAGGATTGCCACAAGCCTGGAAGAAGCCAGGAAAGGCGTGGTAGAGGAGGCTTTGAGGATTCAGAGGGAAGACGAGGAGGCAAACCGAAAGATCGGCGAAAAAGGAGCTGATCTGATAGATGATGGTGACACAATAATAACGGTATGTAATGCAGGCTCCTTAGCAACGAGCTACTGGGGGACCGCGACAGCCCCGATGTACGTTGCGAAAGAGAGGGGGAAAGACTTCAGGGTCATTGCTCTTGAGACGAGGCCTTATCTCCAGGGTGCAAGGTTGACCGCCTGGGAGCTCATGCAAGCGGGAATAGACGTTACAATCGCTACCGATAACAGTGTTGGGATCCTAGCCATGAAGGAGAGAATAGATCTAGCGATAGTAGGTGCTGACAGAGTCACGAGGAAGGGGTGGGTTGCGAACAAGCTGGGAACATACCCTCTGGCCCTCGTTTCCAGAGTACACAATATACCTTTTTACGTAGCGGCGCCTAGTAGCTCGTTTGACTTGAAAGCTGAAGGCCCGGGGGATTTCGAGATCGAGAAAAGGGATCCAAATGAGGTGCTAATCATTAAGGGTATCAGGATAGCTCCCGAGGGAGCTAAAGCGATATACTATGCGTTCGACCTAACACCCCCGCAGCTAATTACAGGGTTTATAACCGAGAAGGGAGTACTTTACCCTCCATTCGGAAAGACCATACCGCGGGCACTGCTATAAATGCTTGATCATTTCTATTTTCGTGAAAACCGTGGATCATTTTAACCTATAAACTTATGATTCTAATGGTGCTCGATGACAGCTAAGCTCATCCGGTTGAAGCGTCTAGTCGATCTAGTGCATGTTCTGAACGTAAGCCAGCTACCGCTGATACATCACTACCAATTAAATGGCTCACACATCTACTTTGTTCCAGTTACGCTTGGAGGCGAGCCCAGCGTAATATATTACTACGAAGCCCCCCAACCCCTTCAGGGAGTGTACATTCTATTCAATAATTTTACAGGCGAGATTCTGATCTCCAATACTTGGGCTTCGGATAGCAAGTTCTCTATAATACCGATAATCGAGGTTGAAAATCAGAGCTTCTTCTCTGAGAAGGAGCTAATCAGCGAGATCGCTAAGCGCAAGCATACAGGAAGAAAAGACAAGAGCGACCAAGTCGTAGCGAGGGAAGCAGTAATCAACGTTTAAACCTTTCACCTTGTGCATACCCATCCTGATACGCAAAAACTGAGTCTACCTAACGTGCTTTTAAATCGCTTAGGTTAGCTGGGGTCTACGCTGTTTACGGCTCTTAACACCGAGACCTCGAAGATTCTGAAGCATCCGCAAGCCGTTGCCAAAGATCGAAAGCGGCTTCGCAACTTATTCCCATCTTGCCCAGCCATAAAAGTAGTACTGGTACTTTTTAGTTTTTTCCCTGGTTTCCTCCGTGTTCGACACGCGCTTTACCCTGCCTGATGGGCTTGGAGAGGGGGGAGGGTGTTCGAGTTGCTAACTTTCAGCGTTCACAGCGAAAGGGAGATAAACCCCTGAAGCACCGCCTGTAACGGGTAGGGCAGTTGGCCGCCGCTGCCGCTGAGGCGTGGCGGCCGCCGGCTGCTCCTCCCCGGAGGCCCCGAGAGGGGCAGGCCCACTGGGCGATGCCTCGCCCCCGTGGGGCGACCCCGAGGCCGAAGAGGGATGACGACAAATTTAGGGGGCCAGTGGGGGCAGAAAAGGAGGAGCGCACTGCTCGGAGTAGCTGAGAAAGTTTATAAACACAGTCTGTTAAGGCTAGAGGGGTAATATGCAACGCGTCGTCTCGTCAAAACCAACGAAAGTTAGAAAGAGGGAGGTCTACAACGCTCCACTGCACGTTAGGTCTAAGAGAATAGTTGCTCCTCTATCCAAGGACCTCAGGGAAAAGCTCGGCATCAAGAGAATACGCGTGAGAAGAGGGGATCGTGTCCTGATAGTCCGCGGCTCCTTCAAGGGTCACGAGGGGGGAGTCACGGGGGTTGATGTTAAAAGGGAGCGTATATTTGTTGAAGGCGCTGTTCTGCGTAAAGCTGACGGTACAGAGGTTCCCTATCCTATTCACCCGTCCAAGGTTCTCGTGGTAGAGCTAGACCTAAGCGACAAGCGCAGGAAGGAGCTTGTAGAGAGAGCTAAAGTAGGTGGTCAAGGATGACGCGAAAAATAAGGAGCTCGCTTAGGCATCTCCGAAGATCCATAGCGCCACCGTTTTGGCCAATCAGTAGGAAGGAATATGTTTGGACCGTTAAACCCAGGCCAGGCCCACATCCATTGTTCAAAAGCATACCTCTAGGAATTGTGATACGAGACATTCTAGGCTACACTACCACGATGCGGGAAACGCGGAGGATACTCGGCGAGAGGAAGGTCGCCGTGGATGGGCGTGTGGTAACTGATTACAAGTTTCCGGTAGGTTTAATGGACATTGTACATATCATTCCAGAGGGAAAGTTCTACCGCATCGTGCCCGATAGCGTAAAAAGACTAAAGCTAATAGAAATACCGCCGGAGGAGGCAGGGTACAAGCTATTGAGAGTTATCAGAAAGCAGACAGTTAAGGGAGGCGCTATTCAAGTCACTCTTCACGATGGCAGGAATATTCTCCTGCCTCAATCCGGAGGAGAGAAAACAAATGTTAAAACCTTCGACTCGGTCCTTATAACAGTTCCTAAGCAGGCCATAGCTCAGATAATTCCTTTCAAGGAGGGAGTTCTAGCTGTTGTGACCGACGGCCGTCACGCTGGCTTCGTCGGAAGGGTGATATCGATTCAACAGGTGTTTAAGCGCCGGGACGCGCTGGTGGTATTGCAGAACGACCAAGGAGAAACTGTGAGGACCAAACTGGAGTACGTACTTCCAGTTGGAGAGGAGAAACCCGCGATCACGATTAGGTGATGCAAATGAAGGGTACTTTACTCATGGAAACCGATCATCCGATGCGTAGGATCTTCATAAGTAAAGTTGTAGTCAACATAGGTGTCGGCGAAAGCGGTGAAAGGTTAGCAAAGGCTGCTAAACTCCTAGAGGAGCTTACCGGGCAAAAGCCCTCTCTTCGTCGAGCGAAGAAAAGCATAAAAGAATTCGGCGTGAAGAGGGGTGAAAACATTGCAGCCATGGTAACGCTCCGCGGCGAGAAAGCTGTCAGCTTTCTTAAGCGCGCCTTAGCTGCAGTCGACAACAAAATACCTGAAAAGAGCATCGATAAGCACGGCAACTTCGCCTTCGGCGTTAAGGAGCACATACTTCTTCCCGGTGTGAAGTATGACCCAGAGGTGGGAATATTTGGCTTCGATGTGGTAGTGGCCCTTGAAAGACCAGGCTTTCGCGTTGCCAGAAGGAGGAGAAAGCGGTCGAAGGTTGGGTCGAGACACCGTGTTACAAAGGAAGAGACAATAGCATTTCTGGAAAAGATTTTAGGTGTGCAGGTTGTAAGAGCAAAGAGGTGATCGGTATGGCTAAGCTTCATCCCCCGAAAAAGCGTAAGTACGGGAAGGGTAGCAGGATGTGCGTCAGGTGTGGCACTCACGAGGCCGTCATACGAATGTACGGACTAAACCTCTGTAGGAGATGTTTCAGGGAAGTTGCCGAGGATATAGGCTTCAAGAAGTATTCCTAGAGGGCGGTACGGATGATGCTAGATACACTTGCTAATGCTATGGCAACGATCTGGAACAACGAGGTCAGAGGTCATCGCGAGTGCATCATTTACCCATCTTCGAAGTTAATAGCTCGCGTACTAAATGTCATGAAGCAGCAGGGTTACATCGAGGACTTTGAGTACATCAATGATGGCAGAGGAGGAAAAATCATCGTTAAGCTAGCAGGTAAGATTAACAAGTGCGGTGCAATTAAACCAAGGTACTCTGTTAAAAAAGACGAGTACGCGAGATGGGAGCAGCAGTTCCTCCCCTCAAGGGATATAGGCATTCTAATTGTGTCCACACCGCAGGGTGTAATGAGTCATCGTGAGGCCCAGAGCAGAGGCCTGGGCGGTGTATTGATCGCTTACGTTTATTAGAGGGGGGTGCTAAATGAACGAGGAAAAACAGGTTGAAGGCGCTAAAGAGCCTAAGAAGATAAAGCCCTCCCTCACGCCTGAAAAGGCAAAGATGCTTAAGCTTCGCGCCGTGCTCAATAGCTCGAGGCCAAGATTCATACGCATGAATTCATGGAAGATCAAGCGGTTAGAGGATAAGTGGCGTAGTCCTCGGAGAAGCCTTGACAACAAGATAAGGTTGCAGAGGAAGGGGTTCCCGCCTCTTGTCAAGGTCGGCTATAGAGGCCCAGCGGCTGTGCGAGGCTTGCATCCTTCAGGCTTTGAGGAGGTTATCGTTCACTCCCCCGAAGAGCTCGAGAAGATAGACCCAACCAAACAAGCAGTGAGGATCGCGTCCACCGTTGGGAGACGTAAGCGGATAGAAATCATTAAAAAGGCCGAAGAGAAAGGAATTCGCGTGCTTAACGTAGGGGGTGCTTAACCGATGGACGTGAGTGTTGCTCGCAGACTGGCATCAGAGGTGCTCGAAGTTGGGGAGAGCAGAATATGGATAGACCCCACGCGCTTAGAGGAGGTAGCCGCAGCTATAAGTCGCGATGATGTTCGGCGGCTCATAAAAGACGGTGTGATTAGGGCTCTTCCACCGTCGACGCCATCGCGTGGTCGTCACAGGATCAAGAGAGCTAAGAGAAGGAGTAGAGGCCCCGGTAGCAAAAAGGGGCCAAGAGTAGACGAAAAGGAGCTATGGATGGCCAGAGTAAGGGCGCAAAGGCGCTTCCTTAAGGCACTGAAAAACAAGGGTTTAATAGAGAAGAAGGAGTTTTGGAGAGTTTACAAGCTGATTAAAGGAGGCATGTTTAGGAGTGTAGCGCACCTAAGAATGTACTTGCACGAACACGGTATAATTAAGGTGAGCGGAAGTGGCTAGGGGGTCTACATACAGGGTTGCCTTGAAACGCCGTAGGGAGGGTAAGACGAACTACTACAAGCGAAGAAAGCTGATTATGTCTAAGAAACCCAGGCTAGTGGTAAGAATACTCTCCAGAACCGCGATTGTCCAGGTCGTGAGAGCTGATCCTAAAGGAGACATCACGCTGGTTTCTGCGCACTCAAACGAGCTGAAAAAATTCGGGTGGAAAGGAGGGTTGAAGAACACTCCTGCTGTATACCTCCTTGGTATGCTTGCAGCGCTTAAGGCCAAGAAAAACGGGGTAGGGGAGGCAGTGCTTGATATAGGATTGCATAGACCCGTAAAAGGAGGCAGGGTCTTTGCGGCGGCTAAGGGTGCCATCGACGCCGGCCTTCATGTGCCTGCTGGGGAGGGGATATTCCCAGACGAAAGTAGAGTGCGAGGAGAACACATAGCCTCGTACGCCAAACTTCTAAAGGAAAACGACCCTGAGATGTACGCTAAGCGTTTCTCGCAGTACCTAGCAAACGGCTTAAACCCTGAAGACCTTCCAGAACATTTTGAGGAAGTAAGGCAGCGTATACTTAAAGCCTTTACATAAGGTAAGGTATTTAACATGTCGTAGTGTAACGCTTGAAGGTGGGTCTCTGTGTCGTTGGGAAGCTGGGTTCCGCGCACGCAGGTCGGAAGGATGGTAGCAGAAGGTAAGATCAAGTCTATCGATGAGATCTTTGCCAGGAATCTCCCAATAAGGGAAGTAGAGATCATTGATGCGCTTCTTCCCGACCTGAAGTTCGAAGTCCTTAATGTTAACTTCGTCCAAAGGCAAACAGACTCAGGCGAGGTAAGCCAATACCAAGTAACAGTCGCTGTTGGAAATGAAAACGGCTACGTGGGAGTAGGTATGGGCAAATCCAAACACATCGGTACAGCTATAGACAAAGCTGTTAGAAGGGCCAAGCTTAGCATCATACCTGTACGGAGAGGCTGCGGGAGCTGGGAGTGCCTATGCGGAGAGCCGCACAGTGTTCCATTTCAGGTTGAGGGTAAGAGCGGTAGCGTCCGTGTCGTGCTCATTCCGGCACCAAAGGGGGTCGGGCTTGTTGCCTCAGATGTAGCTAAAACTGTGCTTAGGCTTGCCGGCATCAACGACGTGTGGTCCCGGTCTTTCGGAGAAACGCGCACAACGCATAACATGGCTAAAGCTGTTTATGAAGCTCTGAAAGAGACCTACAAGTTTTACTCACCTGATAGTTGGTGATTCACGATGGCGTTGCTCTTCGTTTTACGGTTGCGGGGAATTCCTGACAGGTCCCCGGATGAGGAGAAGGCTTTAGAGCTTTTAAGGCTTCACAAAACGTTTCATGCTACACTGGTGCAAGACACTCCCTCAATTAGAGGGATGCTTGATAAAACACTGAGTAGCGTGGTCACGTACGGTGAAATACGTAGGGACGTGCTGGTGGAGTTGCTCAAGAGGAGGGCGAGGATAACTGGCAACAAGAAGTTAACGCTTGAGTATCTGCGAAAAATCGGATATGGGAGCTTTGAAGAGCTCGCAGATGCCCTGCTCAAGGGTGAAGTTAAGCTAGAAGATATTCCAGGGCTAAAGCCGGTATTTAGGCTCCGCCCCCCTTCTGGCGGCTTCAAGGGGACTATAAAGAAAAATATCAGAGCTGGTGGCGAGACAGGCTATAGAGGGGAAGCCATAAACGATCTAATACTTAAAATGTTATAGGAATAATTTATACTTCTCAGCTTATCAACGCATTGGATTTTTAAAATCTCATACTGCATCTATTGTAAAGTCAAAATTTTGAAATTAAGCCTTGAGTCCTCTCAATCATCTTGTGGAAGAATAGGAAGTGGGGAACATGAGGATGAAAAGCGATCGGTCACCTATCTTTCTACTCTCAGTTGCAATAAACTTAAAAAAGACTCCCCTAAGACTCATTGAGGTGGCATCAACGTGGTCAGACGCCGTGAAAAGAAAAGCCGGTACTATCGGGGTAGCCGAACACACGGGTGGGGGAGAGTAGCGCAACACAGGAGAAGCGGCAGGAAGGGCGGCAGGGGACGTGTTGGCTACCACAAGCACAAGTGGAGCTGGACGGTAAAGTATGCCCCTGACTGGTACGGGGCGCATGGTTTTACAAGGCATCCATCACTCGTAGTGCAGTTCAGGGCGCTCAACGTCGGTGTGCTCGATGAAAAGATAGAGGAGCTCGTAAACCTTGGGGTCGCAACAAGAAGCGGTGACAGTTACTACGTCGACCTGACGCTGCTAGGTGTGAATAAACTGACGGGGAGTGGAAGGGTTTCGAAAAAAATCGTAGTGCGGGTTCATAAGGCTACCGAGCAAGCTATCGCGAAGATTTCGGGGGCCGGAGGGAAGGTCGTTACACCTGGTGAAACCAATTGAGCACTTATGAACGGTTATCACTCATATTCAGAGTACTACCTGAAGTCGAGCGCCCCTCAAGGAAGCCAAGCCTTGGGGAAAGACTATTCTGGACGGCCTTAGTTCTAATAGCGTACTTCCTATTGGGACAGATCCCGCTTTACGGTATTCCTAGACAGACTCAGGGAACCATCGGTGCACTCGAGTTCCTACGCATAGTCATGGCCTCAAAAAGAGGGACTTTGATAGAGCTCGGAATAGGTCCGATAGTCACGTCGGGAATAGTGTGGGAGCTTCTCGTCGGCAGCAAGATAATTAACTTGGATCTTACAACCAGGGAAGGCCGCAGAACCTTCGCCGGGCTACAGAAACTCACCGCTATTGTTTTCGCCGCACTGGAGGCTTTCGCCTACATATACGGTGGTGTATACGGCGCCCTCACTACTACACAACAGTACCTCGTTTTCGCCCAGCTACTCGTCGCAAGCATCTTCGTTATTCTAATGAACGACATGCTTGAGAAAGGCTGGGGTGTGGGTAGCGCAGTTAGCCTATTCATAGCTGCCGGAGTGGCACAGCAAATATTCTGGGAACTGTTCAGCCCGATAGGCCCTCTGGCGGATGGCCTGTATTATGGCTTTTTCCCATCGCTGGCCGTGGGTATCGCCACTTTTGCTACAACGGGGAACTCTACGCTCCTTCGCTATGCAATACTTCGCCCCTCGGGCTATCCTGACTTAGTAGGCTTTGCCTCGATGATTTTCCTTCTACTATTCTTGGCGTACCTTGAAAGCACAAAAGTAACTATACCTGTGGCGAGCGCCAAGTTTAGTGGAATGCGCACGCGCATACCGTTAAAACTCCTCTATGTCTCCGTAATGCCGGTAATCCTTGTAGGCGCATTATACGCCAATATTGTAATGATAACACAAGCCCTCTGGCCTCGCGTAAACCCCGGGAACACGAACCCTTACCTGAACATAATTGCGATGTACAACTACACTCCGAGTGGCCCAATTCCCATGCCGGGAAGCCTGGTCTACTACATAACCCCGCCACGCTCTCTCTTCTCCGTAATCAATGACCCTGTGCATGTTCTAGTATACTCTTTGCTTTACATCATCCTAGCGGTTTTATTTGGCGTTGCATGGATTATAACTTCCGGTATGGATCCCGAGAGCCAAGCTGAGCAGCTTGCCAAAGCTCAACTACAGATACCTGGGTTTAGGAAGAGTGAGAAGGTTATTGCGAACATGCTCAGGCGATACATCTGGAGTCTGACAATCCTCAGTAGCGTTCTGATAGGTGCTATCGCCGTTCTAAGCGACCTGCTAAGAGCCATGGGAGGGGGTACAGGAATTCTTCTGCTAGTCGGAATAATCATCCAGTACTACTCGATCCTGGCCAGTGAGCGTGCACTGGAAATGTACCCATCGCTTTCGCGGCTACTGGGCGAGTAGTGTAACTCCTATACAGTACGTGAAACTCGACCTCATAAGCAATCTTTCGCTTTCTTGAGACAAAATAAAGTTTTAATATACATAAAGGCAATAAAAGCTGGTGAAATAAAAATGCCCAGGAAGGTTACTGACAAAATAATTGAGAGGAAAAAACTCATCCATGAGTACTTAAGGAAGCACGGGCCTATCCCGACAGTCGAGATAGTGAGAGACCTGGGTCTTTCCCACAGCCAGGTATTCTACATTTTGAGGCTCCTACTGCGCGAAGGTAAAGTCAAGGAGGAAAGAAGAGGGAAAATGGCTTACTGGGTAGCAGTTGACTAGGTTTAAACGGTGAATTTAAATAGTAAACGCGCTGTAATCAGGAGGTGTCAAAGATGGGAGGACGTCAAAGGACCTCCATCTTCATCGAGAAGAAGAGGGAGCTCTCCAAGGAGAAAGCTCAGGCAGCGAAGACGAAGGAGAAGCAGCCGGAAAAGTAGGATAATCGATGCTAACGTGCGCGTATCCTCCGCGCAAACCCACATACACAAGAGCGGTAGCTCTGCCCTCCTCAAACTTCTCCAACCTTCCAGAACCGGCGAAAACCTTTCACATAGCACTCCTCGCTAGGGCTGCCGCAATATTCAGAGTGGAAGAACTGGCTGTTTACGTTCACGAAAGCTATCCATGTGACGCTATTAAAGATGTTGTGGAAGCTCTAGAGACACCGCAATACCTTAGGAGAAAAATCATCCCTAAGAAACCCTCTTTAAAATACATTGGCCTAGTTCCTCCTCTCGCGATACCGTCTCATCAGCTGAAAAACGATGATCTAATATACAGGGAGGGAGTTATACTTGCAAAGAAAGAAGGCAGAGTACTCGTAGACATAGGTCTGGATAAGCCTGTTCTAGCGGTGGGGGAAGGGAAAATAGGATCCCGAGTCACTGTGAAGCGAGTTGGCGATGCTTGGTTCCTGGCTTCATCCAGCGAGGTTGAGGTTTACTGGGGGTTTAAGGTCATCTGCTTCCAAGGAATGCGACCCTTGGTGGAGCACTACAAGAGGAGGAATTTTATGATCATTGCCACCTCTCGGCGAGGTAGAACTGTAGACTTAGCCTTCTTGAAGGCTTTAACTTCTGAGGTGGAAGAGCGGGAAGCTAAAGGGGTGTTGCTTCTTTTTGGTAGCTGGAAGAAAGGGGTATATGAGATAGGGAAAGAGGAGAATGCGAATATTGATGAACTGGCAGATTTCGTCTTGAACACGATCCCCTGTCAAGGAACACGCACAGTCAGAACTGAGGAAGCTGTCCTCGCTACGTTATCGCTTCTAAACTTAGTCCTCGATTGACTCCTCGTCTTTCCGGCTGTCGCCAAACCTGTTGTTACCGCGTGGCCTGCCCCTAACGTAGTGGGTGCGACTGCTACGTGCCTCATTGTTTCTGCGCTTATTAGACACCTCGTCGTGATCGGTGAGGCCTATGGGGACTAAGGCAAAGCTGAATCAAAAATGTGGACTGTTGATAAAAGCGGAGACTACTCAACCACAGGTCGTGTAGAGTAAATTTAATAAACCTACACCTGTAAAAGCGAAGAGGTGTATCTCAGGAGCTGTGGTGAATGTGAATGGCGAAGGGTCATAGGCCACGTAGAGGGTCTCGAGCGTATTACCCGCGGAAAAGGGCGCGAAGCATCGTAGCCAGGATTCGTCGCTGGCCTAAAGTCAACAGCGTTGTCCCGTTAGGCTTCGCTGGTTACAAGGTGGGTATGGTTCACGTTGTAGGCGTGGAGATGAACAAGAACAGCCCCTTCTACGGTCAGGAGAGGGTGTACCCTGTTACCGTCGTTGAGGTCCCCCCTCTCCGCGTTGTCGGTATTCGTGTCTACGCGTCGGGCTTTTATGGTTTGAAAGCTATAGGAGAGCTATGGGCCCCGAAGCTTCCGGAAGATTTGAAGCGCGTGTTCACTGCTCCTAAGAAGGAGAACTACTTCGAGGAGCAGAGGAAAAAGATAGAGGAAGTCCGCGACAAAGTGCAGGAGGTACGGTTGATTGTCGCTACACAGCCGCGTATTACAGGGCTAGGGAAGAAAAAGCCCGAGGTCTTCGAGATAGCTGTCGGTGGATCGCCATCTGAAGCGCTGGAGTTCGCTCTCAACCGTTTAGGCAAGGAGATCGATGTAGGAGAGGTTTTCAAGGAAGGTGACTACGTGGACGTCATAGCTGTCAGCAAGGGCAAAGGCTTTCAAGGCGTGGTAAAGAGGTTTGGGGTAATGGAGATGCCGCGGTGGCACAAGCACCGGAAGGGCCACAGGAGAATTGGAAGCGTAGGTCCTCAAGGTCCAGCAATAATGTTCTACACTCCCTTCCCTGGTCAAACAGGTTTTCACCAGAGAACGGAGTACAATAAAAGGATACTGAAGATCGGCGATGCAAGCTCTGAGAACATAAACCCCCCCGGTGGTTGGCCTCACTACGGTCTTATAAGGACAAAGTATATCCTCGTTGAAGGAAGCATCCCTGGTGCGATTAAGCGGCTAGTTAAGCTTAGAATGCCTATACGACTCCGCAAGCCAGTCGATCCGCCTAAGGTAGTTTATATAAGCACTCAGTCATGGCCTCAGGCAAGCGGGTGAGCGTAGATGGGTAGCGCCGAACTTGTTCTGAGAGAAGCGACAGTTTACGACATAGAAGGAAAGGAAGCCGGTAAAGTTCAGCTTCCGAAATTCTTCAGCATGCCAGTGCGGCTCGACTTAATTAGACGGGCTTTCCTTGCAGTCTTCACGTCCAAACTACAGCCTAAGGGAACAGATCCCCTTGCTGGTCTGCGAACCACCGCTGAAAGCCTTGGCGTAGGCCACGGCATCGCAAGAGTTGCTAGAATTAAAGGAGGTTTAAGAGCAGCCCGAGTACCTCAGGCAGTAAAGGGAAGGAGGGCGCATCCCCCAAAAGTCGAGAAGATTATCAAAGAGCACATTAACAAGAAGGAGAAAACTCTTGCACTTGCCTCCGCTTTAGCCGCAACAGCCTCGAGGGAGCTCGTGCAACGCCGAGGTCACATTGTGCCGGAAAAACAACTTCCTATAATTGTCACAGACGATTTCGAGAGGGTTAGCAAGGCATCCGAGTTAAGAACAATACTTAAAAACCTTGGGCTCTGGGCAGACGTGGAACGGGCCGCTGAGCGGGTGAGAATTAGAGCCGGTAAAGGCAAGATGCGCGGACGCAGGTACAAGAAACCGAGGAGCCTTCTAATCGTCGTAGCTGATGCTAAGAATTTGACTAAGGCTGCCGGAAACATGCCTGGAGTCGACGTTGTTAGTGCACAAAAACTCACGGTGTCGCATCTTGCTCCAGGAGGCGTACCCGGGCGCCTCACGGTCTACACTGTGGGGGCGCTAAAAGTACTAGAGGAGAGACTTAACTCCGTTATGGTGGTGTGATAATGAGTAGTGGTCAAAGTGTAATCATTAGGCCGCATTTAACAGAAAAGACGTTGAGGTTGATAGAGCAAGCCAACACCCTGACATTCATAGTCGATCGTCGCGCCACCAAGAAACAAATAAAGGAAGAGGTCGAGCGAATGTTCGGAGTGAAGGTTGAGAAGGTGAACACCTTGATTACGATGGACGGCAGGAAAAAAGCTTATGTAAAACTCTCTAAGGAATACTCGGCCTCAGATATAGCTACACGTATGGGAATGGTATAGGTGGTTTAAATGGGTAAAAGAATACTGGTTCAACGCAGGGGACGCGGTGGATCAGTGTTTAGAAATCCAGGCTGGAAGCGTGTGGCGCCGGCACGCTACCCCGAGTACAACGCAGAGGAGTTCAAAAACAAGGTCCTAGTCGGCTACGTGAAGGCCCTCATCCACGAGCCCGGCAGAGGCACGCCACTGGCTATTGTGAGATTTGAGGACGGCAGGGAAATGGTTATGATACCTCCAGAGGGACTGGCGGTTGGTCAGAAGATCTACTACGGTGCTAAAGCCCCCGTGGTGCTTGGAAGCATTATTGAAGTAGGCAATGCACCTGAAGGTACGATAGTCTCAAACATCGAGATTCGCCCTGGGGACGGGGGTAAAATAGCGCGAAGCAGCGGAGCATATGCCACGATCTTAGCTCACTCAAACGGCAAAACTCTGTTGCAGCTTCCATCTAAGAAAGTCAAAGAGGTGGACAGCAATGCGCGCGCTACTGTGGGTATGGTTGCCGCAGGGGGACGTACCGAAAAACCGTTTCTTAAGGCTGGTAAGATGTACCACTGGTCCCGTGCCAAGTCCTTTAAGTACCCCAAAGTAAGAGGCAAGGCAATGTCGCCGTACGCGCACCCAGCTGGAGGTGGACACCACCCGAAGGGCTTAACCCCGGCTCCCCGGAACGCGCCTCCCGGGAGGAAAGTAGGGCATATAGCCGCTCGCAGAACTGGCCGCAGAAAAGGCGTTCCAAGAGCGCAGAAGTAAAAATACAGGATTATTTCTTCTCCGGTTAGCCGCTTATTGTCCTCAAAATGGTGCTTTCTAGCGATGTTGCTACGCCGCCACCCAGTTTTCCCTTTACATCACGCATTACTATGCTCTCAATGAGCATTTTACTGATGTAGGGAGTTCTCCCGAAAAGAATCTTGCTTTCCCAGACCATGATGGCTTTGTTAAAGCCGACTGAGCAAAGGGTTTTAGGCTTAGAAGCGAGGAAAATAGGCTTGTGTACATGGATGGGTTTTTGCCCCTCGAGTTGCCTCAGTACGTTTTTCGCGGCTGTTTTACCTTGCAGTATAGCCTCTTCCGCCATCTTCATCGCGTAGTCACTGTCGTATGCGAAATGGTTGATGTCGCCGATGGCATAAACATCCTCAAAACCCTTAAGCTGTAAAGTCTGGTTTACTACTAGCCACCCCCTTCCTTTAGTTTCGACTGGTAAGTCGAAACTAATTTGAGGTGCTCTGATGCCCAAAGACCAGACGATGTGGGAACACTCAAGTACGTGGCCGCTCTCAAGTATAAGCCTGTTATCCTCCACCCGCTTTACTCCATCGCCTTTTATCACTTTAACACCGCTCACGCGGAGAAAGCTTTCTACGATTTCGCTCGCACGCTGGTTATTTAGAGTAGGGAGCAAGTTAGGCATTTTCTCAACGATAACAACCTTCTCTCGCCCCAGCTTTTCCGCGAGCTCACCAGCGACCTCAACTCCTGTAAGACCACCACCAGCAACGCACACGTGATCCGGTGGAGCCTCTTCGAGCCGTCTTTTCAACTCAAGGTAGTCTTCCAATCGCCACGACGGGATCGTAGTCTCGGCTCCGGGTATTCCGTAGTACTCTGTCTGAGCTCCAGCCGAGAGAATCAAGTAGTCGAATTCCAAGCTTTCACCGCTCCTTAAAAGAACCTGCTTGTTCTTCAGAGATACTCCTACAACCTCACCTTTAATGAAGGAAACTCCAAGGCGTCTCGAAATCTTCTCGAAAGGCTCGGTTATATCATCTACTGTCTTTTTATCCGAGAGTAGGTAGGGTAGCGAGGGCAGGTAGACAAATCTATCACTCTTGTCCACCAAAGTTATCTCACAAGACTCTGCAGCCGCAGATTGTCTTAGTGTTTTCAGAGCGTAGTAGCCTCCGAATCCTCCTCCTACAACAACTATCTTTTTAGTCATACATGACGTTTTTCATAGTCGATAAGATATATTCACTTAAGTAAACTTAGTTGTTATTAGATTACCTCTCTCAACAAGATAAGTTCGCTACCTTACCTCGTGCCTCCATGAAGGTGCTTTTCCCATCTCCCAGGGCTTATTCAAGTTCTCTAAGGGTAGAAACTGTCGTGATATTTAGGGAATTTAGGGAGAGTGCTAAGTTGGGAGGTGACTTAAGGAGTCTTAAATCAAGTGTTGCTCCCTTTATACCCTTTGTCTTCTCTTGCATTTTAACGATGACGATAAAGTAAGGGATAAGTGGAGGGGGTATCGAAAAAGCTTAAATTGCCGAGAACGTATGTGAGGCAGGTGCAACCCTAATGGAGTCGTCCAGTAAATACGCCTACCGAGGGTACAGCTTTGAAGAGTTAGCTCAGATGCCGCTAGAGAAGTTCATCGAAATTGTGCCCTCCAGACAGCGAAGAACGATTCTAAGGACGATAATTAAGGGCACTAGCGAGGAGCACCTGAAACTCCTCGAGAAAATCAGACGCGCCAATAAGCTTGTCCAAGAGGGTAAGAAGCAGCCCGTCATTAGAACGCATCTGAGAGACTTCGTTATCCTCCCCGAGATGGTAGGTCTCGTGATACACGTCCACAACGGAAAAGAGTTTGTCCCGGTTGAAATAACGCCCGAACGCATAGGTCATTACCTAGGCGAGTTCGCGCTCACAACAAAGAAAGTAGAACACGGAGAGCCTGGCTTGAAGGCTACAAGATCCTCAATGTTCGTAGCGCTGAAATAGGGGTGAAGCATATTGTCGCAGAACATCAAAACATTCAATTTTCTCATCGAAGGAGGTAAAGCCACTGCAGGTCCACCCATCGGCCCGGCACTCGGACCCCTAGGGCTAAACGTAATGCAGGTGGTTAAGAAAATCAACGAGTTAACTCAGGACTACGCCGGTATGCGGGTTCCCGTCAAGGTAACCGTAGACGTCGAAAAGAAAACATTCGAAGTCGAGGTCGGGACTCCAACAACCGCGGCACTTATTGTCAAGGAGCTCAAAGTTGAGAAGGGGGCCCACCAGTCGACGAAGGAATGGGTCGGGAACCTTACGGTAGAACAGGTGATAAAGATAGCCAAGATAAAGATGAAGGACATGGGCGCAAAAACTCTTAAAGCAGCCGTTAAAACCGTAGCGGGAACCTGCCAAAGTATGGGTGTCACCATAGATGGGAAGCCCCCGAAGCAATTTATAGCAGACCTTGAGAAGGGTTTGTACGATGAGGTTATAAGTAAACACGAGGGTGAGGCATCGTGAGCGCAACGGTAGCAAGTATCGTTAACAACATCCCTGAAGCTATTCGTAGTGCTCTCCAGGCATCTCCAAAGAGAAGGAGATTCAAACAGAGCGTTGAAATGATAGTTACCCTCAAGGATGTTGACTTGAAGAAGCCTGAGAACAGGATAAACACTATCGTTACGCTGCCATACCCTCCCCCCTCGAAGCTGGCTAAGGTTGTGGTAATAGCAACCGGTGATACGGCGCTTAAGGCTAGAGAAGCCGGCGCTGACCTCGTGATAGATGCTGAAGGGTTGCAGAAGCTTTCTGGCGACAAGAAAGCACTTAAGAAGCTTGCGAAGAGGTATGACTTTTTCCTGGCCCAAACAGACCTTATGGTGCAGGTTGGACGTGTGCTAGGCAAATTCCTCGGCCCCCGAGGCAAGATGCCTCAACCAATACCTCCTAATGCGCCAATAACCCCCCTTCTAGAGAGGTTCAAGCGGTCTATCAGAATCAGGTTGCGCGACGACCCTGTTGTCATGTGCAGGATTGGAGTGGAGGATCAGCCCATTGAGCATCTTGCTGCTAACGCAAAGGCTGTCCTGGACGAACTGCTCAAGAAATTCACGTACAACAATATTGGTAGGATATACTTTAAGCTAACCATGGGTAAACCTGTAAGACTCGAGAAAGCAGGTGAAACGAAGTGAGCGTGGCTGTAGCCATACCAGGTAGAAGAATGAGCGCAGCGAGAGCACGTAAAGCGAAGCTCGTAGAGGAGCTGATTGGTTACCTGAAGAGCTATAAGTACTTCATGATCGCAGGGATCACGGGATTGCCTTCATCAGTCATCAAGGAGAGCCGGAAGCTGCTAAACCAAAGAGGGTCAGTGCTCAAGGTGGTGAAGAACACCCTATTCCTTCTCGCGCTCAAAGAGAGCGGCAGGTACGTGGATGAGTTCAAGAACTACCTTCGAGGGCAGAATGCCGTCATATTTACGAACGATAACCCCTTCGAGATCCTTCTTTTCCTGGACAAGCAAAAGATAATGCGTGAGGCGCGCCCAGGCGATATAGCCACCAAGGAGATCGTTGTTCCTGCTGGCAACACCGGGATACCTCCGGGCCCGGCTATAAGCCTCTTCAATAAGCTCAATATACCCATAAGGGTTCAGGAGGGCAGCATATGGGTGGCGAAAGACACCGTTGCCGCTAAGCCGGGGGACACCATTTCACCGGAGCTCGCCGATTTGCTGAACAAGCTAGGGGTAAAACCGATTGAGAGCAAGTTGAACATCAAGCTTATAGCAATTGATAGCAGGGTTGTTAAACCCGAAGAAGTAGAGCTAGACCCCAGCATCTATAAAGAAAAAATAAAGGAAGCTTACTCGCGGGCCTTCAACCTGGCCTTCAACGCGGCTATTCCTCTACCCCAGGTAGTGCACCTACTCGTTGCAAAGGCCCATCAAGAAGCGGTAGCGCTCGCCCTCGAAGCCGCGCTTCCGGTAAAGGAGACCCTGCCTTTCGCGATCGCCAGGGCTCACGCTGAGGCAACCGTCCTCTATAACCTCATAAAGTCTCGGAATCCGAACTTTTGAACATAAAACTAAATATTTGGTAGAACCTTCTAGCCTTTGTGACGGTGAAGGAGGACTTCATTAACCTGCCGTTTTTCGTTGAAAACGGCTGGGTAAAGAAAACATGCCCTGTCTGCGGCCGTGTATTCTGGACTCTAAACCCTGAGAGGGAAAAATGCGGGGATCAGCCGTGTGAGCCTTACTCTTTCATCGGACAAAAAGTAGGTGTGAGCGTCGACTCAATATCTGAGGTTCGCAGAATGTTCATAGATTTCTTTGAGAAAAGGGGTCACACCTCCGTAAGAAGGTACCCTGTTGTGGCAAGGTGGCGTGAGGACGTTTACCTCGTGGGGGCTTCAATATACGATTTTCAGCCTTGGGTTACGGAGGGCTTAGTCCCGCCCCCCGCAAATCCACTCGTCATCTCGCAGCCGAGCATTAGGCTAACGGATGTAGATAACGTGGGGAAAACAAGCCGACACCTGACCGGGTTTGAGATGATGGCTCACCACGCTTTCAACTTCCCTGGCGTCAATATATACTGGGCGAACGAGACCGTGGAGTTCGCCTACGAACTCTTTACGAGGGTTTACGGGGTAAAGCCTGAGGAAATAACCTTTATTTACGATATGTGGAGTGGGGGTGGGAACGCAGGAGAAGACTACGAGGTCATAGTCAGAGGCCTCGAGGTTGCCACTCTTGTATTCATGCACTACAAGACAGACGAGAGCGGCGGGCTGATCCCGATAAGCAACAGGATAGTAGACACAGGCTACGGCTTGGAGCGAATCTACTGGCTCCTAACAGGCGCCTACAACGTCTATGAAGCTGTTTTCCCGGAGATAGTAGAGTACTTGAGGGTGAAAAGCGGCCTGGAGAGACCGCAGGAGGAGATAATGAGTAAAGTCGCTAGGGCCAGTGGTAGCTTAGACTACAAGAAGCCCCTCGAGGCTTTAGCTACGCTTTCAAACATAGCTAAATCTGTCGGGATGAGCGTAAACGAGCTTAAACGGTACCTGGAGCCGTATGAGGCCATATATGCCATAGCTGATCACACGCGAACTCTGATGTGGATGATTGGGGATGGGATCGTGCCGAGTAATACAGGAGCTGGCTACCTAGCTCGCCTCCTCATCAGAAGAAGCCTGAGGTATATGCGGAAGCTCGGGCTCGAGATGAAGCTGAGCGATATAATAGCTAAGCAGATAGAGAAGTGGAGAAACGATTTCCCCGAGTACAGCGAAGTTCAAGAAGACATACTTGACATCATCGATTACGAAGAGGATAGGTTTAGGGAAACTGTCGCCAGGGGTGAGAAGGTTATCGAAGAGATAATTAAAGACAGCCTTGACAAGGGTGTCAAAGAGATTCCGGGGGACACTCTCTTGAAGCTATATGAATCGCACGGCATTCCACCCGAGTTTCTTGAGGAGAGAGCTGCGCAACGGGGTTTGACTGTGAACACCGTTGGCTTCTACTCTAAGTTGGCAGAGCTCAAAGGACGCTCGGCTCAAGCCTTCAAGGAAGCTGTGAGGATGCAGATAGACCCAAGCCTGGTTCAAGGCTTCCCGCCCACGAGAAAGCTCTACTACGAGAACGAGAAGCTTTTTGAGTTCACAGCAAAAGTTGTGGGCATTATCGACGGGAAGTACTTGGTTCTGGACCAGACGGCTTTATACCCTGAAGGAGGTGGTCAGCTGGCTGACACGGGTTACCTTGAGTTCGACGGGCAGAGATGCGAGGTCGTACATGTCCTAAAAGTTGGCGATGTGATACTTCACGAGGTTCGGGGTGAACTGCCAGCTGTAGGGTCCACGCTGAGAGGCGTGGTCAACATAAGTAGGCGCCTCAACCTAATGCGCCATCACACTGCAACGCACGTCATCCTAGGGGCACTGAGGAAGGTCTTAGGCAAGCACGTCTGGCAAGCGGGCGCGCTGAAAACAGAGGACTACGTGAGGTTTGATTTCACGCACCATAAGCCAATTACCCCAGAGCAGGCTCAGCAGATCGAGCTCCTTGCAAATCGGGTGGTTTGGGAGAACAGGCGTGTGATAAAGCGGTTCATTGGAAGAACAGAAGCTGAGCAAAAGTACGGCTTCACGCTCTACCAGGGCGGGGTGGTCCCCGAGAAGGTGCTCAGGGTCGTGGAGATCGAGGGGTGGGATGCCGAAGCCTGCGGGGGAATGCATGTGGATAACACGGGGGAGATAGGCCTCATAAAAATTGTGGGTTTCGAGAAGATCCAGGATGGGGTTGTAAGGGTAGTATTTAAGGCGGGAGAGCCTGCTCTAAGGTACGTTCAGAGCAGAGACTCCTTGGTCTCTGCTCTTAAGGAGCTCTTGAAGGCTCCTGAAGAAACCCTCGTCGAGAAGGTGGCAGAGCTTCTGAGCAGAGTAGATCATCTTGAAAAAGAGGTGAAACGCCTGAAAGAGCAGACTCTTATAGGCTCTCTTCAGCAGACCGTAGCTCCAGCTCTCACGATCGGTGAGACAGAAGTTTACCTAATCGACAGCGCTGACGCAGATCCCCGTGAAGTTGCGACTACATTGGGAAGGTTAAAACCCAACGCGGTGGTGGTTGCGTATGGCAAAGACGGGAAAATAGCTATCAAGGTGGGCGATCGGGCACTGAGCACATACGATGCGCGAGACGTAGGCAGGAAGCTCTGCGAAAAACTGGGAGGGAGAGGAGGAGGCGTGAGGGACCTGTTCCAGGGCCGCGTGGCCGATGTCGCGAACTTAAAGAAGGTTCTCGCGGATGTCTTTGGAGCTTGAAATTTGCGGTAAAACAGCTCCTATACGGCTTTCACCCAGACGCGAGCTTTTTGAAGCCGCTGCAGATTTCTACTATCTCCTCAATAGGGGTTACAACAGGAAGCTTATTCTCGACCTCGTGACTTCAAGGTACTCACTCTCAAGGCTGGAACGACTGTGCCTCTACCGTTCGGTGTTTTCAAAGTCAGTTAGCAATCTTCGCAGAGCGAAACTCGTGAAGGTGGGGGCTCTCAACGAGTATGGAAAGCTGGTGATAGACGGCTTCAACCAGGTAAGCACTGTAGCCTCGGCCCTCATCGGAGACACGCTTGTAGCGTCCACTGATGGGCTTGTGCGGGATCTTGCCGCTACTAACAGGAAGGTTACTTTATGCCCGCTCTATGTTTCAGCCCTCTACTTTTTACTCTCGATCTTGAGTAGGCTGTTTAAAGGCGACGTGGTGATCGTTTTTGACTCGCAGGTAAGCTGGTCCAAACACTTCGCTGAGATTGCCAGAGAGCTGTGCAAGCTCCAGTCTCTGAACTGCACTGCCTTGCTGTCTAATAAAGCGGACCTCACTGTTGTTGTTCAAGCTAAAGAGGGCATACCAGTCGCTTCCAGCGACTCTGTCATCGTTGACCGCGTAGCTCGCGTGTTCGATCTCGCGGGGGAGCTAGGCAAAATTATATCACCCTGCGCGGTTCTAGAGATCGTGGTGTCGCAAGTTGAAGAGGCTCAGCCCACGTGAGCAACGCCGAATACTGGAGAGAATGGGGTTGAACCTCCGCGACCTCCCGGATGTTGAGGAAGTGACGCTTAAGCTTAAGGACAAGGTGATCGTCATCCGAAACCCCGTGGTGCATGTTCTGGAGATAAAGGGGGGCGGTAAGATCTACCAGGTATCCGGCAACGAAGAGGTAGCTGCTCAGGTCCCGCAGACCCCGGTCGAGGTATCAGAGGAGGACGTCGACCTCGTTGTCGCGCAGACAGGGGTTAGCCGGGATGAGGCCAGGCAGGCGCTCCTAGAGAGCGGCGGCGACTTGGCGAAGGCGATTCTACTCCTCTCGGCTAAAAAGCGAGGTGTTTAGCACCTTTTAGGCACAGACCCGCGTCCAGAAACGGTGAGATAGCATGTTAAACAGGCTGAAAGGAAGACTGCAATCTGCTTTTGCCATCCTGGCAAAGCCCCTAGTTCGCGCTCGCGTGGACCCAAACTTCATTACGGTTTTCGGCCTGGTTTCCGGGGTGCTGGCGGTATGCTTCTACAAGATTTACCCGCTGATGCTTCTCTTTGTCCTGCTTATGGCCCTGTCTGACGGTCTTGACGGCTACGTGGCCCGCGCGTTGAATAAAGCAACAAGTTTCGGGGCTTTCCTCGATTCGACTATAGACCGGGCTGAGGACATGCTGCTAACCTACTTACTTTACCTAGTAGGGGCCGTAGACGTGCCCGAACTGGTAGCGCTGTCAACGGGGGCTTTCCTTGTAAGTTACACGCGGTCTCGGGCCGAAGCCTTGGGGGTTCATATGGCGGGAGTTGGCCTCGCCGAGCGCGCTGAGAGACTCATCCTGACCTTCATCGCCCTGGCAGTCTACCCACTTAGCGCTGAATTGGCTCGCACAGTATGCCTGATACTTCTCTTACTCATAGTTGCAACAGTCATTCAACGGATCTTACACGTATATAAAACTCTAGCAGGTGAGAGCACTTGATAGAAGTCGACGGGTCCTTCGGCGAGGGAGGAGGGCAGCTGCTAAGGTACAGCGTAGCGCTCGCAGCGCTCCTCGGCGAGGAGTTGAGGGTGTTCAACATCAGAGCTAAGAGGGACAATCCGGGTTTGAGACCGCAGCACATGGCTGCGGTGAAGTTCATAGCACAGCTTGTGAAAGCTCAGGTTGAAGGCCTTCGCGTTGGTTCCACCGAGATAATCTTCCGGCCCTCAAGGAAAAGGCTAGAGGGGGGCACATACTCTGTAGATATTGGAACAGCGGGTTCTATTACGTTATTCCTTCAGGCAACGCTCCCAGTACTGCTAGCCGCCAAGGGAAGTGTGGTGCTTGAGGTGAGAGGCGGCACGAGTGTGCGCTGGAGCCCCCCATACTACTATTTCGAGAATGTTCTGCTACCGCTTTTCTCAAAGATCGGCGTGAACGCCTCCTCGAAATTAGTAAGGCACGGTTTCTACCCCGAGGGAGGAGGTATAGTTAGAGTGACGACGCACCCCTCCTACCCTCTCTCGCCGCTCAAACTTGTGAGAAGCGACAAGGTAGGGTTAATTGAAGGGATTTCATACGTGGGAAACTTGCCGTGCAGCATCGCATCTAGACAGGCTACCACGGCTAAAGCATCCTTAGAGAAGATGGGTTACCACGTCGGGGAGCTAAGGCTCGATTGCAATACGCCGTCTGTGGGGAAGGGGACGGGCATAGTGCTCTGGGCAAAGGTGGGTGAAGGCATAGTTGGCGGGGACTCGATAGGGGAGAAAGGTAAGCCGGCAGAAGTGGTGGGGGCAGAGGCCGCAGAGTCCCTGCACAAGAGTCTCAGGTTGGGAGTGCCTGTTGACCCTCACGCCTCAGATAACTTGGCTATCTACCTGTCGCTAGCAGATGGCGAGTCGTTTTTCGAAACCTCTGAGGTGACGTTACACCTTGAAACAGCGCTTGAACTGTGCAAGCAGATTCTAGGCTCAGAGTATTACGTCGAAAAATCTTCCACTGGAGTGAGGGTAAGGATAAGAGGAGTGGGATTCAGGTAATCACTCGCATCCTCATCACAATTTTTGCCGGTTTTTCCGTCCCAAAATGGAAAAAAGATTGTTCGCAATAGTATGAAACTTGAGAACATTGCGCTCAGGTCGACGCTTTTATCTCCAGAGGCGTCCCGACTTTAACCCCGATAATGTCAGAAGCCCTACCGCGGTTCACCGCGAGCTCGAGAACCCCACAGCTGTTGATGAGGGCTATAAGCTCTCCTTCCGCGGCTTCACCGAACGTCCTGTAAAATCTCGCCGTGTAGCGTCTCCCATCAACGAGGATGTGAAGGGTTGACCCGAGACTTACACCAGCCTGTTGAAGAAGCCTTGAATCAATGCTGGTCGCCACGTTCCCGAACCGATCAATATGCGCTACGTAACCCACGAGACTTCCGTCCTTGAACGAAGTCTCAGGCTTTCTCAGGTGCACTATACCCTTCACCTGCTCTCCAACCTCCTCTACACTGCCGCCGCAGGCCAGAAAGGAGGCTACTGGCGCGAAAATGTCCCGTCCGTGAAAAGTATGCGAGCTCTTGGTCTGCCACGGGACGCGAACTATCGCCCACGCGCTGGTCGGCGGGTCTTTTGCCGCCACCTCTGCGAAAACACCGTTGTCAGGCCCCACAAACCAGAACCTCCTCGTCTTGACAATTATAGGTCTCCTCTCGGTCCCCACACCCGGGTCCACAACCACGAGAAAGATCGTCTCATCAGGGAAATCGTCGAAGCAGCAGTTGAGAAGGTACTCCGCATCAAGGAGAGACCATGGATCGATCTCATGAGTTATATCAATGAGCTCGGCTCTCGGGCAAAAACGCTTAAGGACAGCTTTAACGGCTCCTACGTAATAATCCTTTGTTCCAAAATCCGTCAAGAGGGCTATTAGGCTCATGGGTACCCAAGAAAGGCATCTCTCTACAAACTATTTATCCTAATCCCCGCACGAAGAAGACGTGAACATTTCGATACGCTTTGATGGCAAAGAGTACACATTGGTGTACGGATGCCTGGAGGGGCTTAGTGACGAAGGGTTCCAGGGCGCATTAAAATGGTCGAGGGAAAAGACTAAGGAAGGCTCCTGGCTCATACTTCTACGAGACTGCTGTAAGCTACCCGACAGGCGAGTAATAGTCACTTCTCTGCTTCACACTCTTAGGAACTTTAGTAGCGGTAGAATGATATCGAGAGATCTAGTCCACGAATTCCTACTGTTCCTAATAGGCGTGAGAAACATCAAAGACGCGGTGAGTTTCTTCGGTGAGGGTCAAGGTACCAGGGCTGGCTTCGTAGGTATAAGTAGCCGCGGCGCCGAACCCATATTCGGCTTGCTCGAAGAAATAAGGGGGGTCTTTAAAGCTGTTGAGGAGGAACCCGACGAAGACTGCTGGATTAGCCTCTACTCAGCCTTCCTGAACCTGCCCCCTGACAGAGAGCTTCTGGTCAGAGCTCTAAGGGCCAGAGCCACTCTTCTCGCCCTCACTTTGTAGACTCCTCCCACTTCTCCTTGCCTCCCTCCTCAGCCTCTCGACGGACACTATACTCGAGAACTTTACAACACCTACTCCAGCTTTCTCGCCGATAACCTCTACAACAATAACCTTGTCGGGAGCCTCTAGACTTACTCTGTTTTTAATGTTGCTGGCGATTGCGTCGATTATCTCTTCGCGCCTGAGCTCAGAGAGCCTTACGTGCGCTTCTACTTTGTAAGTTTCTGAAGGAAGGATTCTCTCAGCTGCGAGCCTGAGTGCTGCCTCTCGGATCTGATCCAGAGTTGCAGGCACCGTTGTTTGCACGGGTGTAACCTTTAAAATGTATCTGAAGTACCAAGGATTACTCATCAATTTCTCACGTATTTTCTCGGTGAAGGCCTCGGGGTCCATGCTCGTTTTTGCGACAATAAGGGAGGGCAACCCCGTCTTGCTAGCATCAAGGTACTTATCGCCTATCTCGCTCGCAAAGAACCAGAGCTCGCTTATGCAGTCATTTTCCCGTTGCCTATAGGTTGCGACGACGAGATTAAATTCGTCTAGCATACCAGCGATCGATACTTATTCCGAAAAGCATTAATATATTTCATGTGTAGCAATACCCCTTAGCCGTGAGGTGGTTACGGTGGAATTCTGCCCCAAGTGCGGCTCACTTATGGTGCCCAAAAAGAAGCAGGATGGCCTCTACCTCGTCTGCCCTAACTGCGGGTACGAGGTGAAAACAAAGGATACTAAAGGCTACTCAATGCGTGAAAGCGTCTCTGAGGACAAGAAGACTAAGGTCTCGGTTTTTGACGTGAAAGCCGCTAGAACGGACGAGGAGGAGCGGAGCCAACTACGGGAGATCTACGAGGTTTTCCTAGAGACCCTTGAGGAACAGGAGGAAGAATCGTCTGAAGAGTGAGCCCTCGGGATAGAGATGAGGCTCGCCGTCGTCGATAAAGCACTGTGCAAGCCGAGCAAGTGCAACCTCGAATGCGTGCGCTTCTGCCCGGTTAACAGGGCAGGGTCTAAGTGTGTATGGATTGATGAAGCTGAAAACAAAGCCAGGATCTCCGAAGAGTTGTGTGTTGGTTGCGGAATATGCATCAAGAAGTGCCCCTACTCCGCCATATCGATTGTTAACCTGCCGGAGAAGCTTTCTAGAAACCTTGTGCACCGCTACGGCCCAAATGCCTTCGAACTGTTTAAGCTCCCGGTACCTAAGGAGGGGAGATCGCTTGGAATACTGGGTAGCAATGGAGTTGGAAAGTCAACCTCGCTGAAGATCCTAGCCGGTGTTATAAAACCGAACCTCGGGAGGTATGAGTCTCCACCTGACTGGGATGAGATAATCGACTTCTTTAAGGGTTCTGAGCTCCAACCCTACTTCGAGAAACTGGCAAGCGGCAGTCTCAAAGTATCTTTTAAGCCTCAAGCAATCGACGCTTTGAGGAAGTACTTCATAACAGTGCAGGAAGCTCTCGGGAAAGTTGACGAAAGAGGCATTGCGAGAGAGCTAATGGAGTACTTGGGGCTCTCGCAGATAAAGGACAGACCCCTCCGAAACCTAAGCGGTGGGGAGTTGCAGAAGGTCGCTGTGGCGGCAGCTTTATCTAGGGATGCTAGTGTCTACCTCCTCGACGAGCCTTCTAGCTACTTGGACGTTCGCGAAAGGCTCCGCGTGGCTAATCTTATTCGCGACCAAGTGAAGCCAGGAAAATACGTCATCGTCGTTGAGCACGACCTAGCGGTGCTGGACTATGTGAGCGACCTAGTCTCCGTCATCTACGGTGAGCCTGGAGTCTACGGAATCGTTGGCATAGTGAAAGGTGCTAGAGCCGGGATAAATGCGTTCATTGAAGGCTACATACGTGAGGAAAACGTGAGGTTCAGGGAGTATAAAATAGAGTTTCATGAGAGACCACCCCCGGTTGAGTGGCCTGTTGAGAGCGTAATGTTAAGGTGGAGCGACCTTGTGAAGAAGCTCGAAAACTTCACGCTGCGCGTCGAGCATGGAGAGGTGCATCGAGGAGAAGTTATCGGCGTTTTAGGACCAAACGGGATCGGCAAGACTACGTTTGTAAGGATGCTTGTGGGGGAGCTCGACCCGGACGAGGGCTGGATTGAAAGGCCTTTAAACCTGAGGCTTAGCTACAAACCACAGTTTCTCGGAGAAGTACAATTCGAAGGTACAGTCAGGCAATTTCTTCAGGCATCGGGGGTCGATACGTCTTCAAGCTTCGTTCAGGCTGAGCTTCTGAAGCCTCTTCGTGTTCACAGCCTCTTTGACCATGATATGCGTGACCTCAGCGGGGGTGAGCTCCAGAGGGTCTTGATTGTCTCAGCTCTAGGGAGAGATGCTGACCTCTACCTCCTCGACGAGCCGATGGCTTACCTTGACGTAGAGCAGAGATACGCTGTAGCTAAGGTGGTAAAACGCCTTACGGCCGAGAAGGGTACCGCGACGATAGTGGTCGAGCACGATATTGTGGCTGTGGACTTCCTGGCTATGACGATAATGGTATTTAAAGGTCAGCCAGGGCTGAGGGGTGAAGCCCTAGCGCCGAGCAGTATGCAGAAAGGTATGAACGAGTTCCTTAGGGATATGGGTATTACGTTCAGGAGAGATCCTGAGTCTAAAAGACCAAGGATAAACAAGCCAGGCTCCTGGCTTGACAGGTACCAGAAAACCGTGCTAAATGAGTACTATTACGTCGTGATGGAGGACAAGGAGGAGAGTCGAGAATAAAAAAGTTTATAAGTTTACCTAAAGTAGAGTTAGCGCACGCAAAAACAGGAGGTTGAGGTATCATGGCGGAAGCTGGAACTGTCTTCGTTGGGAACAAACCAGTTAGCAGCTACGTGCTCGCCGCAGTAACCCAGTTCACAAGCGGTAGCAAGCGTGTCATTCTGAAGGCAAGGGGCCGTGCCATTTCCAGAGCCGTCGATGCGGCCGAACTTGTTAGAAGATTCCTTGGAGGCAAGGTCAGCTACGGTACAATAAAAATTGGCAGCGAAAAGGTAGGAGAGCCTGGCAAAGAGAGAACAGTGTCCACCATCGAAATAGAGCTAGTGAAAACCGAGTAAATCAGTATCTCTTCACGGCAATTTTTTCTCTAAATCTTGATTGAGCTGGTATTCATGCTAAAAATAGCTACTAACTTTGACCAAGCAGTCTTCCTGGGCGGCACGAACCTGGAAGTTTCTTTTGCATTGCTAAACGTGGAGGACATGGAGCGTGAGGTACGACCATACATTTCACTCCGCGTAAACGGCAAACAGGAGGTACTTACCATATTTGACTTCGAGAAGATTCCACCTAAAGGGCAAAGAGAGTACAAAGTTAAATTGAAGATACCGGAAGTTGTGGGTGAAGGCGTTCTCGGAATATACTTTGAGGAGAAAGACGGCACTACGAAAGGCCTCGAGTTCCCCGTTTTTATAGCAGATAAAGGCGCCCCCATCTACGTTTCATTCGTCTGGCACCACCACCAAGCTCCTCAGTACTACCCTGAGGGGACATTCAAGGACCTGTGGGCCTACAAGCACGTCTTAGAGGGGGATTTCGAGGGATTTAAGAAGGGTCCCTACTCGGTGCATCTAGCTATTCACGGGGAATTCCAGGGTTTCAGCGATGTCGACCACTTCTCCCCCTCTCTACTTGAGCAGTGGGAAATGGTCGTCTCCGAGGATAAGCGCGTCCCCCCAGAGGTTATTCAGCGGAAGGAAGAGATAAGAGAGCTTATGGACACGATCCGGCACCTCGTGTCTCAAGGCAGGATTGAACCCATGGGGAGCGTCTACGCTCACACAGTATTAGGCTTCGTGTTGAAGAAGGCTCGCGAAAAGAACCTCCTCGATGAAGCGAAAAAGCTTTTATCATGGGAGATCGCCCAAGGGCTCACTATTGTGGAGAATGAGATCGGCAAGAGGCCTAAGGGATTCTGGACTCCGGAAATGTTTTGGAGCATGGAGCTAGTAGACATTTACCGTGAACACAACATTCTTTATACCGTTCTCTGCCAGCAACACTTTGAAAAGGCTAGCGGCGAAAAAGGCACGATTTATGAGCCATACATCGTGCGTAACCCGGAAACCTCTAATGAAATCATAGTTTTCTTCAGAGATCTTGCGCTTAGCAACTGGATAAGTTTCAACGTGGACTTCAAGGATGAAGAAGAGGCTGATATGGCAGCAAGGCGCTTCGTCATCGAACTGGCTAAGAGGCGATTAACGGCACCGGGGGGCATCGTCGTCATCGCATTGGATGGAGAAAACTGGATGATAATACCGCAGTACCGGAGGTTTGCACCCTACTTTCTGAAACGCATAATAGAGTACATTGAGAAAAGCCAGGTTATAAAAACGACGACTCTGGAACAGTATCTACAGGGTCACAAACCCTCTAGGGTACTTACCTACGTGCCTTACGGCTCATGGGTAAACCTCTCCGAGTCCCAGTGGACGGGGGGTGTGAAAGATGAGATGTGGGAGGAGGCTTTTAAAGCTCTGGACGTTGTCTTCTCCCTGTATAGGATTATAGGTGAAAACGCGCAAGCCCTAGCCCTAGATAGGAGCACCGAGCTTTTCCAAGCCATGAAGGCTTTAGCGATCGCCTTTGACAGCGACTTCTACTGGTATGGCGAAGTTCACAGGGAGCGCGAGTTTGTAAGAAGATGGGCGCAGCGTAGCATCGAGATAGCCGAGAACTTTGCAAAGAAATACTTGCAAGCCTCCATAGTGGAGAAAGCTGATGATCATCTTGTGATTCAGCTTGAGAACAAGTCCCCTTACAGCCTTCACCTCTCGATTTTCGTTGAAGATAATGGCTTCAGAAGCGAAACCTTGGTGAAGCTTGAGCCTAACTCTAACAGAAGGATTACTGTTTACACACCGCTGAACGGAAGCCCAAAAGTAGCAGTCAAAGCGGGCGCAATAACACTTCCGGTGACTCACTAATATCCTGTTACACTCTACTAGACTTGCTTATTACCCCCATAGCTTTTTCGCGCACGTGCAAGCTACCCGAAAATGCTCTATGGACTCTGCGGTCTATGGCTTTTCTTTTCAAGCTCTAGAAGCTAAATTACAATGTTTGCTTTCGCCTCGGGCTAGCATGGTAACAGGTTCGAGCTGCGGCTCGCAAGTCTTAAACCGAAGTGCCACGAAGTTATACCCGTGAGCGAAGCCGAGGAGAATGCTCGCATCATCGCTCTGACATTGGCGCTTGAAGGCATACGGGTCGCTGAACCAGGGGCGGCTGTGAAGCGCTACATATCTGTAAGCAACTCTGCAATTCACCTGCTGGACGGGACCGAGATACCACTCAAAGGCAGAGTGTACGTTGTCGGCGCAGGAAAGGCGTCTGGAGGCATGGCTCAGGCTGTCGAGGAAATTCTCGGAGATAGAGTAGCAGGCGGGGTGGTAGCCGTCCCAGAAGAGCTCGTGGGAAAATACTCCCTGAAGAAAATCAAGCTAGTAGGGGCAACCCATCCGAGAGCCTCACAGAAGAGCGTTGAAGCAGGGCGCTTAGTCCTAGAAACAGTTTCGAATCTGTCTGAGGATGACGTGGTTATAGCTCTATTCTCGGGAGGAGGCTCAGCCCTCCTAGAGTATCCCGTGGAAGGCGTGACGATAGACGAGATAGGTGATCTGAGCATACTTCTGATGAAGCGCGGAGCAGATATATTCGAGTTAAACACCGTACGCAAGCACCTCTCTCGAATTAAAGGAGGGTGGCTGGCTCGGCACTCTCAACCAGCAACGGTGCTCACGCTTATGATATCTGACGTCGTAGGCGACAGAATGGATACCATCGCCTCGGGTCCCACTGTTCCCGACCCGACAACGTTTAAAGACGCGTACGCGGTACTTACTAGGTACTCGGTGTGGGATGAAGCCCCTGAGTCTATAAGAAAGTACATTGAGAAGGGATTACAGGGCCTCGTTCCAGAGACGCCTAAACCCGACGATCCAGTTTTCTTAAAAGTGATTAATAGGGTTATCGCAAGTAATATACAATCTTTGGAGGCTATGGCAGCTAAAGCCCGAGAGATGGGTTACACGCCTCTAATACTAACATCTATGCTAGAGGGAGAAGCACGGGAAGTGGGCAAAGTAATAGCATCAATTGTAAAAGAGGTGAGAAGAACCGGTAACCCCCTCCAACCGCCACTCGCACTTCTCATAGGAGGCGAGACCACTGTGACTGTGAAAGGCAGGGGGATCGGGGGTAGAAACCAGGAACTGGCCTTAAGCTTAGCTATCTACTTGAAGGGAGTAAAAGGAGTGGCTGTCGCCTGCCTTGGAAGTGACGGGCGTGACGGTCCCACAGACGTAGCAGGCGCCGTCGTGGATGGCTCAACTTACGAGAAAGCCATATCTATGGGGCTGAGACCAGAAGAATTCCTTGAAGAGAATGACAGCTATGAGTTCTTCAAAGAAGTTGGGGGTCATATTAAGACAGGCTACACGGGTACGAATGTTAACGGCTTCGTAGTAGCCGTTATTGAGGAGATATAGAGAAACAGTAAAAATGAAATAAAAAATTTTTAGGGAAAAATGCCTAGAAGTGCCGTCTGCCTCCTCTTCTGCCTCTAAATCCTCCTTCCTCGAATTCCCTCTCAGATACGTTATTCTCGGAATTCACGTTCTCGATTTTCTCATCGGAAGGTTTAATTGAGCCAAAGCGCCCAAGCCCCAACCTAAGCTTACCTTGATACAGTGACACGTACCCATTCTGAAGCATCACTGTTTGTCCTATCATTTCACGGAACCTGTCGATCTCGTTGTCCCACGCCGTGAGTATAGCTACACCGGTTTCATCGCCAACAAGAACATCGGCTACGCGGTGCTCGGAACCATCACGTCTAGAGGTAATCTGCTTCTCATTATCGACATTTAGTACCTTGAAGGTTACAGAGAACCTTCGCGTGCTCGGAGTTATATCAGCTATTTTTACTTCCCTTGTTTCTGAGCTATACATTCGCCTCTCATGTCGCCTTTTTAGGCGCGAGTCACTACCACAGGCCACAGTAATATACCTGTCGTTTTTCTCATCATCATCCCCCTAATCGTCGTGTTAGCCGCAAGTTGTAAGAAAACGGGTCTACCTGCCCTACCAGTCTTCTCTTCAAACGAAGTCGCCATTTCTTCAGTAGCTTCCGAGTAGCAACAAAAGGCGTCCCGCTATTTAACGGCCTCTTTCTCTCCCATCTCTCAAAGTAGAATCAATTGTCCAGAAGTGTAAACTACGAAAAGCTACGGTCTCTTTGTTCGAAGGGTTTACTTGCTTTTCTCAGTGAAATACCTCGTGAGAAGGGCCCTAAGCATTATAATCGTCCCCAACAGGTCTCTACGCAAGAAGCCCTTCTTGTAAAGAAACTTGTCGCTCACGAGCCTCTTTCTCTGCACAATTTTTCGGTGGACAAGACGCCTAGGCAAGTTAGAGATAACGTTTGCTGTCGCCTTTAAGTAGGCATATGCCTCGCGTCCCCTCAGCGATAGGCTCAGCATTAGGACATTCAAATATGCTAGGTAGAGGGTAGACACCAGGCTTATAGCCATGTTTTCGGCTTCAAGGTTTTTTATAATGTTTAGAAGCCTGTTCCTAAAACCGAAGTAAAGCTTATCGTACCGGAGCCTGTTCTCGAACTTATCCTCGTGGTAGACAATCGCCCGAGGCTCGTAAGCCACCGTGTAGCCCTGTAACCTAACTCTCCAGCTGTAATCAGTGTCGTCATCGTAGATAAAGTACGTGTCGTCGAAACCCAAGGCCTGAAAGTACAGCTCGCGCCTAGTTATCATGAAAGCGGACGAGGCTGCAAATATTTCCAATGGCTCATCATACGCCCCGGCCTCCTGCCCATACGTAGTCACCCACGTTCCGGCAATGTCAAGCCCCAAACCCATATGGTCCATTTTCCCACGGTTGCTTTTAGAGACAACTTTCGCCTGGAGAATGCCGATTCGATGCTCCTTCTCCATCGTTTCAACTAGAAAACGTATCGCCTCCGGCGTGACGAAGACGTCATTATCCATAAAGATCAGGTATTTGGATTCCGGATCGCTTGCAACTGCCCCGATGTTGTGAGATGCAGAGGCACCGATGTTCGAGTCAAAGTGAACAACCTTGATTGCACGGTCTTTGAAATCCTCTCTTATCTTCTTCTCTAAACCCTGAGTCAGCGAATCAACAACTACAACCTCGAAATCGGGGTAGTCGCTTCTCAGGAGGCTCTCCAAGCAGCGCCGAAGCACGTCATACGACCTGTAGTTCACAACAACAACGCTAACCCTTGGTAGACCGTTCACGCACCTTCTAACAAGCGGGACCATTAAATTACTTTAGCATACTTATATTAGCAGGCTTCCTACATCACACGTGGTCTGATCATGAAAACGTCGCTTACAGCGTGGTTGAGACGACACGCGGTGCTCTTGGCTCAACTCATCCTAATAATCGTCATGGTCCTTTACATTGCCCAGGGCTTCGACGTCGAGGAGTTTCTCCAAGCAATTTCCTCGGTTAACCCTCAGCTACTTCTATACCTCGTACTCTTCGAAGTAGCCTACTACCTTTCTCACGCGTTGGCTTACTGGGCTTTAGCCTACAAAAGGTTTAGGCTACGCTTGAGGGACGCTGTGGGAGGAACCATGCTTGCCTGGCTCGTAGATCTCCTATTACCCAGTGCTTTCATTGAAGGTGACATAGTTAGGATTGTTTTTCTAAAGCAGTACGGTGATTGGGCTGAGTCGATAAGCTACGGTCTCTTCTTTCGCTTCTTGCTCAACACTACGCTATCCATTTTCATACTCGTAGCTTCTCTCCTCATCGTGAACATTTATGTGGGGTTCTCTCACTACCTGCTGCTTTATGCCTCGGCTGTCCTCCTCTCGATCCTTAGCTCAGCTCTTATTGCATTTTTCATATTTAATGCACAGAAATTAAAATCCTTCATGTCCAGGCTCGTCTCGAAGCTTCCCATCAACAATAAGCATGCACTTCTGAATGACCTCAACGAATTCCTGAATTACGTCTCCGAGACATCTAGGGATTTCTCTCCGTACAACTTCTACCTTTGGCTCGCCGTCGCCGCCCTGATGGGGCAGTGGGTAAGCGGGATAATGACCCCCTATTTTTCTTTGAAGTGCGTGGGAATCGATATTAATCCTCTGCTGATAGCTCCAGGGTATACAATACTTTCCACACTCTCATTAGCTTCTATAGGAGTACCCTTCATGATCGGGAGCGTGGACGTCGCCTTAATTACGCTCTACATCATCCTCGGGGTCCCTAAAGAGCGCGCGGTCCTGGCTACACTGATAGGCAGAAGCGTGACAATACTCGTGACCCTCTCCCTAATATACCCCATAGGAGTCTACTACTCAAAGAAGATTTTCTCCGAGAAGAATCTGAAGGAGATTAAAGGTACTCTCACGAGGCTAGCGAGAGACTACGGCATCGAAGTCCCGTTCCTAAAACCCTGAGCGCAGTCTCGCTAGCCAAACGTTTCTCGGAGCTCCCTTCGAACTCTGTCCCTAATTCTCTCGTCGAGAAAGCTATCAATGCTTTTTATACCCGATAGCGTCGATACTGCGATCACATGCGAGCATATCCCTTTCTCCTGGAATCCTTTACACGTGCACGTCAGCCTCCCACCCTCTACTCTGACGAGGTGTTTACCGTTTTTACCCATAACGTAGTACAGGTACGGGCTTATCTTCACCACGCGCCCTTCAGCCAGAAGCCAGGCCGCTCTAGCTATCATCCTATCCAAAGGAATTTCCCGCTGCATCGTAGCTTCGCTTTTCCCCTCAGCGTTATTCGCCGACATTACGGTAGATTTTAATTCCATCCGGCTTATTAAGCTTGAGCCTCATGAAGCGTATTGCGATTATATCAGACACACACGATAACCTGGATGCCGTGAACGCCTTTCTCGCGAGAACTGGTGGGAGTATCGATGCTATTATACATGCAGGCGACATTGTTTCCCCGTTCACACTAAGGTTATTCAAGGGGTTTAAGGTCTACGCGGTGTTCGGCAACAACGATGGTGAGAAGCTTTTACTGGAGAAAACAGCGGAGAACATTGGAGTCGTACTAGAGGAGGCTCCTCTCTTCCTCAAGATCAATGGAAGGAGCATTGCCGTGATTCATGGAGCCTCTACACCGGAGAAAACTGAACAGTTGGTTGAAGCTCTGGCTAGGAGTGGCCTTTTCGACATCGTGGTCTATGGTCACACGCACAGAGTGGACGTCCGGAAAATAGGAGAAACGCTTGTGGTAAACCCCGGCACGCTCTCAGGGTACCTTGCTACTACGCGCACCTTCGCCGTAGTTGACTTAGAAAAGCTTTCAGTGGAGGTAATTGAGGTGTAGCAAGCCTTGGGCAGCATGGTGTTTCTGAGCCTCATCCGGGAGGCAGCTAGAGAGGGTGCTGAAAGGGCTATTGAAGCCATCAAGCTAGGGACAGCTGGTAGCGTTGTAGGCAAAGGTAAAGGCGGTGATTACTCGCTTCAGGGCGATGTGGCATCCGAGGAGGCTATCATAAACTACCTCCGTCAACACATGGGGAATTTAAGGGTAATATCGGAGGAAGCCGGAGAGCTCTCTTACGGGGAGAGTCCCGCATACACATTCATTATAGATCCCATCGACGGAAGCAGGAACTACAAGCGCGGGCTACCCTTCTTCGCCATTTCTATTGGTGTTGTGGAAGGCGAGACCTTAGACGACCTTGTTGCAGGCGTTGTCTACGCTCCTCTCCTGAACATGGAGTTCACTGCTGTCAGAGGTCAAGGCGCTTGGCTTAACGGGAAACCAATTAGAGTGACGTCTCAGGACGATCTTGCCAACGCTCTAGTCTTCGTTGGAGCTACGCCTAAGGCTGTCTTTCTCCCACAAGTATATGCACTCATGCTCACGCTTAGGGGGAGTGTGGTCAGGAGCCTGGGGAGCGCCAGCCTAGAGCTCTCGTTTGTGGCATCGGGAGGTGTGGACGCGTACATAGACCAGTGGGGTACCATGAGGGTCATTGATGTCGCGGCGGCTATCCTTATAGCGCGTGAAGCGGGCGCCTGGGTTAAAGTGAGGGGCTCTCTCAATGAGCGGGGGGCTGTTTCGCTTAAAGAGAAGCTAGCAGTAATAGCCGCTTCTACTGAGAAGCTTGGGAAGCAGCTGGAGGCCGTTTACCGCGAAGCGCTCAACATGGACTTCACGGAGATGTTCTATGCCTCGTGACTTTCTCTACCTTGACGCCCACGTACACCTCTACGAGTTCCAGGTGGAGAAAGTTGAGCGCTTCATCTCATCTGGCATACGACTGATCGCGGTTTCAGAGGATTACGCCTCATCCCTCAAAGTCTTGGAACTCCGCGATTCCTACCCAGAAAACGTCCTAGCTTGCGTGGGATTGCATCCTTGGAATCTGAAAGAAGAGGGCGCGGCCTCCCGTGAGGTAGATCTGATCGAGGCTCTTATCCCAGATGCGGATTGCGTAGGCGAGGTTGGGCTCGACTTAAAGTTCGTAGCTGACACGTTCCCGCTGCAGAGAAAAATCTTTGAGCGCTTTGTAGAGCTCGCCATAGCGCACAACAAGCCTATGAACATCCACTCTGCTGGAGCGTGGCGTGAAACACTGGATCTTTTAAGGCAACGTGGTGTGAAAAGCGCTGTTTTCCACTGGTACACCGGCCCCCTAGATCTACTGCAGGAGATACTTTCTTCAGGTTACATGATAGGCGTGAACGCCTCACTGCGCATACAGCCGAAGGCTAAGCAGGTAGTATCTGCGGTTCCGGTGAGCTCGATGCTAACAGAGAGCGACGGACCCTACAACTATAGGGGCCTTACTCTCACTCCACTTTTGATTCCAGAGCTAATAGCAGAAATAGCCGCCTTGAAAGGTATTCCTGAAGACACCCTGAGGAAAGAAGTGCTCGGGAATGCCAAAAAGCTTTTTAATAGGTAATCAGAGTCTTCTCGCTGAATAGGATTTTCCTTCGATGAAGAGTACTCCCGGTGCCGATGCGATGAGGGGAACTTACCCTGCGGATTCTGGCAAAAAATCGTCTTCTCAGACGGTTTGGTACTCATCACCTTTCAGTGTCGCAGGTGTTCATCAGCGATTAGCTCAAAACACTACACCCTATTATGCTTTCATTGGGCTCACTGCCATGGAATCCCCTAGCGTCAACGTGAGCGGCTCTTGCGCGCGAAACGCGTGTAGACTAAGCTGGGAGAGTTAATGTAAGTTTTTTAAGTGTCGTCGGGCTGTGAAACCTGTGCGTACGTTTGAGTGCAGGGGGTACAGGATCTTCGTTTACAGGGAATTGACGCTCAGGCGCGGCATCTTGGTGCAGGGGCTACCTGGCATAGGCTTGGTGGGGAAGATCGCAGTTGATTACATTGTCTCGACGCTCGGGCTTGAGAAAGTGGCCGAGCTCGTGGGCCCTGGGCTACTCCTTCCCGTCGGGAACGCTGGGGTTTTTGTCGACCAGACGGGAACCCTGAGGCTTCCATCCTATAAATTTTACCTCTATAGCGGCGAGGAGCATGACATCCTTTTTCTAACGAGCGAGGTTCAACCCGTCAGCTGGGCTCAGTATGATGTCGCAGATTGCGTCCTTGACTTCTTCAGCTCTCTTGGGGGTGAAAAAGTTATAGGGGTCTGCGGGACATCCTCCGAGACTCCGGCAGTTGAGGTTGTTTTTACAGTCGCTGGCTCTGGATCAGCACCAGAGCTCGAAGCCCTTGGCCTCAAGCGTAGTGCTGGCGGGACCATAACCGGGGCGTGCGGCCTCCTACCTGCATTAGCCGCGCTAAAAGGCATTGAAGGCCTCGTCATAATGGGAAGCACGCATACCCCCGAGCCGAACTTTGAATCTTCGCGGGAGGTGGTTAGAGTTCTGTCAAAAATTCTGAAGCTTGAGGTGAATCTGGAGGGCCTGGACAAGCTTATTCAGGAAGAGAAAGCACGGGAAGAGGAGCTGAGGAGAGAGATCGAGAAAGCAGAACAGGCCGAGGAGAGAAAAGAAGGCTTGCCGAGCTGGTACGTCTAGCTCCAGCTCACTGCTTCCCAATCCTCCTCCAGGATTCCTCCTTCTACAATCGATTCGAACATCTGCCACATCTTCTCTAATTTCTCATCGTCTTGGGTTCGCTTCATCAGCTCGCGCCAATCGTTCCAGCTCTCAAAGAGGTAGATTTCTAAAAGCACCGCCTCACCCTCTGCCTCCCTTATAAGCGTTAGCTTCTTAAACTCCACGGAGTATGATCGCATGATTGAGTCCATCTCTCTGATTAGCGCAACTGCCTCAGACAACCTCTCTGATCTGACTTTGTACCGAAATGTTCTCGAATACATAACAAGCCAGGGGCAAGCTCGGTTTAAATATTCGCCGATCACCGATGACATGAGCTTAAGTGAGGTACGGAGACATACTGTTGCTTGCAATCATTACGATCCTGATACTTTTGGTAGCCACGGGTGAACCAAGAGAACTCTATGTTCCAAGCGTGGCCGAACAGGATGTTAACGCGGCAGTTTTTCTGGGGTTTGTAGCCTTAGTTTCGGTAAGCATTTACGTGGCAAGGCGCGATGTCGCAGAGGTTATCCGCGAGCTCCTCAAAAGAGATAAGAATAGAGGAGAGAGCAGGGGAAAAAGCCTTGCTTTCTCCCTGCTGTTCAACCTTCTTCTTCTACTGCTAGTACTCCTGGTTATAAGCAGGAATCCATCCAAGGAGGAATATCAGGTTCAACTTGACATCAAGCCCGCTAACACCTCTCTAACTCAGGAATTCAACACGTCAGGTACGCGCTTAAACTCCACCGCCACCACCTTCTATCCGCAAGCCTCGGGAAAACTCTTACACTATACACCCTGGATAGCATCAGTTTTATTAGGATTAGCCATTGCCTCAGTTTTTCTTACTGCTCGGTTTAGCCGCAGAGAACAGATAAACAGCGAATCAGCCACGAGAGAAGTACGTGAAGCGATTCTGGAGGAATCAAAGCAGGCTCTGACGATGATCAGATCCGACTTAGATGTTAGGCGCGTTATATCCGAGCTATACAAATCTTTTTGCCGAGAGCTTAACAAGAGGCGAGTTGACACGCCAGGGCAGATGACGGCTCGAGAAATAATGCAGCGTACAATTACCTTGATACCTACTATCCCGATCGCCCCCCTGGAGGATCTAACGTACCTTTTCGAGAAGGCCCTATACAGCGATTATCCATTGAACACGGAAGACCGCGAGCGCGCTGAGAAAGCCTTAGCGTCTCTAATCAACCACCTTGAGGCGACGTAGAGTGGAGAGAGCCGTCAAGACTCTGCTCGTTTTAGCGTCTATTTCACTCGCTGTTGCCGCAGTCTACGAAGTATACGGTTTGCGGCTGGCATGGAGTATAGCGTGGCTTTCATCGCTGCTTTTAGCGGCTGTAGCCACCCTGCAGGTAGTCGTTACGATGCTTAAATCCCTGAATCGCCCTAAAAGGCGAATTGAAATCGAGAGCGAGGAGTATAAGGGGCTAATCTATGAGGTGGAAGAAGTGTTGAGCAAAGGACACGAGCCTTCTCCTAAAGAACTTAAGAAAAGGATTTTTCAAGGAGCCTAAACGAATATTAACAGTATCTCCCATTCAAAAACGGTCAAGGAGATGCCTGATAAACAGCGCTTCGAGAGGCTCTACGCTGAGATCGAAAAGGCTATCGTCGGAAAGAGAGATGTTGTTGAGAAAGTTTTAGTCACGCTCCTAGCTCAAGGTCACCTGCTCATCGAAGACTACCCGGGAATGGCTAAAACCCTTCTAGCTTCATCTTTTGCTCATGCGCTTGACCTGGAGTTTCGGCGTGTGCAGTTTACCCCGGATCTACTACCCTCGGACATCACAGGGGGCTACATTTACGACCCAAAGTTAGGGGATTTCAGGCTTAGAAAGGGACCGATATTCACGAACATTCTTCTCGCGGACGAGATAAACAGAGCCCCGCCGAAGACGCAGAGCGCGTTGCTGGAAGCCATGCAGGAGAGGCAAGTTACAATAGATGGGAGTACCTTTGCCCTGAACGAGCCTTTTATGGTTGTAGCCACCCTCAACCCGATTGAACTCGAAGGAACATACCCTTTACCGGAGGCCCAGCTGGATCGCTTTCTGATGAAGGTAAAGATGGGATACCCTAGCTTCGAAGAGGAGAAGATGATTTTGAGAAAACGCGTCGAGCGGAGAGCGGATAAGCCTATAATCAACAAAGTCGTCTCGCGGGATGAGATCCTCGCACTTCAGAAAGCCGTAGAAGATGTCTACGTGGACGAGAGCATCCTCGAGTACATAGTGAAGTTGGTCTCCGCTACCCGACGATTGAAGGAGGTGGAGGTGGGAGTCAGCCCGAGAGGCGCGGAGGCTCTGATGAAGGCCTCAAGGGCCCTTGCATTCATACGAGGCCGAAAGTACGTCATTCCCGATGATTTAAAGGAGCTCGCTGTTCCAGTTCTAGCTCACAGACTTGTACTGAGGGTTGAGAGCGCGATCAGAGGTTTCACATCCGAGGAGCTGGTCAAACAGGTTCTTGAGAAAACCGAGGTTCCGAGAGAAGTAAGGGATTAACGTGTTGACGGAGAAGGGTTGGGCCACAGCGATACTAGTATTGCTAATTGTTTCGTTAGCTGTAGGTCTGCAAAAGTGGAGCCTCCTCCTCTTCTCCCTACCGCTAATCTACTCTTTAATCCTCAGTCGGCATTCCCCAGCCACGGGTACAGCACGTGTTGACTTCTCTCGAGAGCTCTCCAGAACGAGGCTTATTGAAGGCGAGGAGCTTGAAGTCACCCTAAGAGTAAAGAACCTCTCAAATTCTCCGCTTATTCTAGGCCTCGAGGATAAGATAGCGGAACCTCTCACAGTCGTGGAGGGCGCGAACAAGGGCTTCCTGGTCCTGAGGCCACATGAGGAGAAATCAGTCAAGTACAGGGTTTCTTCTATAAAGAGAGGTCATTACGAGATAGGTCCTGCGATAGTCGAGATATACGATCCTTTTCTAATGAGAAGAGTGGAGAGGTTCAGCTTCGAACATGATAAAATCGTGTATTTACCCAAACTGCTAAGAAAATACCGCGTAGGCTTGGCTGCAACCTACACTATTCCCAGGACAGGCGAAATAGCCTCAAAAAGACCCGGTGAGGGCGGAGATTTCCTGGAAGTTAAAGAAGCTCAAGGTGGGGTGTTGCGCCGCATAAACTGGAAGGCAACAGCTAAGCTTCAAAAGTGGATGGTTAATGTCTTCGAATCTGAGAGGCTCACCAACGTAATCGTAGTCCTTGACGTGAGTGGTAAGAGGATCCTGGGTCGAGAAGTCGAGGATTTCGTTGACGCTTTAGTAAGGGTAGCTGCCTCATTGGTGTTTGGATTGACGCTTTCAGGCTACCGCGTCGCGATGCTTGTTGTGGGAAACTACCGCGACTGGGTTAAACCGGGCTCAGGGAAAAGGCACCTGATCAGGCTCTTGTCTGCACTAGCTGACGTGCGTTACTTGCCGACTAGACAGATTGTCGACTACGGTGAAGTCTTCAAAAGAATCTCGTACATCCTCTCTCCCTCGGGCTCATCCGTCGTCATTATTTCTTCTTTTACAGAGGAAGAGGTCTACAGAATAATCTCGGAGGCTGAAGGCATGGGATACAGCATAACGTGTATAGCCGTTAACCCATTCGAGATACCAAGCCTACGTAGCCTCAGGTCGAAAAATCTTCTCTCAGAGATCTGGAGAGAGGGAATACTGGAAATTTTACCTCGCAAATCGAGAAGAGCCGTTGTGGTGGAGTCCTATGAGTGAGCAAGGTTTTCTCGCCTTAATCCTCTTAACTCTCTGTGTTTTGACGGTGCTGTTGTTAAGGCTTCCGATTACCTACAAGCTCGTGTTTATCTCACTTCTAGCACTGGAGTTCGCGGGTTACCGCGCCCCCCACGTGGAGGTTATAGAGTCTGCATTCTCCACCATGTACCTATTCTTGGTGATACTAACTGCCTTTGATCAATTAGACGTAGTTTCTGCGATGTTTTTAGGCCTCCTTTTGATAGCCTCGCGGGACTCGTTACACATAATCGGTAAAGGGACTTTAGCTGGGGTGCACTATGTCTTAAACTGGTACACGCCGCTCTACATCGCCTTAACGCTCGTGCCCCTCATCTGGGAGAGCGTTGAAAGCATACAATGGAGGCCCCCCTCACTTGCCATAACTCTGACAGTCGCGGCTATCGTCTATGTCATTTACCGGATTGCGAGCGAGGTGACTCCTTGAATCGCATTTCGAGGATACTTAGGACTCTTGGTATGACAACTGGAGCTTGCTCGTTGGCCTCTACGGTTATGAGTCTCCCCCTCTCTTCGTAAAAGCGTATAATCGGCGTGAATTGCTCGTGGAAAACTTTCAGTCTCTCTCTGATCACTTCAGGCCGATCGTCACGTCGAATGATAAGAGGTCCACCGCACTTGTCACACACTCCTGGCACCCTGGGAGGCATGTATTTAACGTGGTAGATGGCGCCGCAGTTAGCGCACACGCGACGCCCGCTAAGCCTCTCTATTATAACATCCTCCCGAGCGATGAAGTTTAAGACTAGATCTGGCTTTGCGAACTCTTCGAGAGCAAGAGCCTGGGGTAACGTCCTGGGGAAGCCATCCAGTATGAACCCGTTCCTGCAATCGGTTTCCTGAAGCCTCCTCTTAACTATCTCTATTACAAGGTCATCAGGCACTAACAGGCCCTTGTCCATGTACTCTTTCACAAGCTTCCCAAGCTCGCTGCCCTTCCTAGCCTCCTCTCTGAAAATGTCGCCCGTAGATATGTGAGGAATACCGTATCTTTCACTGACAGCCTGCGCGTAAGTTCCCTTCCCGACGCCCGGAGGACCTATAAATACGAGCTTCACGTCGTTCCTCCCGCTCACTTTGACAAGATATCTAGTTAAAAATTTATGTAGCTAAGCCTGTGTATTTGTGACCAAGATGCCTTGGAACCACGAGGATCTCGTTCTGAAGGCGCTCGATGTAGGCTCGAGCCTCGGGGCTCGATACGTCGAAGCTAGGTACCACAGGCATAGCAGGAGCAGCCTCTTTTCCAGGAACGGAGAGGTCATCGGGACGGAGTCTTCTGTCTCGGAGGGCATAGCAGTCAGAGTTATCGCCAACGGGGCGCTTGGCTTTGCTTCAACCACTATCCTCACAGAGGAAAGTGTGAGGAAGACTGTTGAAGACGCTTTCAGAAAGGCGCAGGCTCACAGCAAGCTCGTAAAGAAGCCCATTCAGTTTTCCCAGGAGAGGCTAGGAAGAGCCACGTATGAAGTGAACGAGGTTAAACCTTTCATGAACGTTAGTGTAGAGGAGAAGGTATCCTACCTCTCTGACTTGTGGAAAAACGTCAGCTCCTCTGTTTCTACCGCGCGCGTCGCCACGCTAACATCCTGGATCGGGGAAAGCGTGGAAGAAAAGGTGGTCGCGAACACTGACGGTGCCTACATCAAGAGCAGGATACCTCGGCTCTCTTTAGGCTACAACGTCGTCGTGACCCTGCCTTCCCATGGGACCATCCAGCGCTTCTTCTCACATGGCGCGTCGGGCGGGTACGAGCTCCTTGAGAAGTGGAATGTGATCGGTTACCTCCCGGAAGATGTGCGGAAGTTTGAGAAAATAATCCTAGAAGCAAGGTCTCCCCCAACGGACAGACCTGTTGACGTAATAGTGGGTAGCGAGATCGTCGGACTCATGGTCCACGAGAGCTGCGGGCATCCCAGCGAAGCAGACAGGATACTCGGGCGCGAAGCCGCACAGGCTGGAAAGAGCTTCATAAAGCCTGACATGTTGGGCGAAAAAATAGGAAGCGAGTATGCAACTGTGATAGACGACCCCACAATTCCGGGAAGCAACGGCTTTTACCTTTACGACGACGAAGGGGTCCCTGCCCGTCCAAGGTACCTCTATAAGGAGGGCAAGATAAACGAGTTCCTGCACAACCGCTGGACAGCAAAGCTCTTCGGGGTTAACAGCAACGCGGCCGCTAGGGCCATGAGCCACGAGTCCGAGCCCATAATCAGGATGGCGAACACCTATTTCAAGCCCGGCGACTACACGTTCGAGGAACTTCTAGAGGACGTGAAGTTTGGTGTGTACATTAAGGGTTACATGGAGTGGAACATCGACGACGAGCGGTGGAGCCAAAGGTACGGTGGCCTGGAGGCGTACCTGATTGAGAACGGCGAGTTGAAGAACCTAGTGAAAAACCCCGTCCTGGAGCTCACGACAAAGACATTCTACAGCAGCGTGGATGCCGCGGACAAGAACCTGGAGTTTTATGCCGGCACCTGCGGGAAAGGCGAACCAATGCAGGGGGTGCCTGTGTGGTTCGGGGGTCCAAACGTTAGGGTGAGAAACATTTTGTTGCGGGTGATAGCGTGATGGACTTGTTAGAAGTGGGTACTAAGGTTAAAGAGAAAGCCCTCGCGATCGGCTTCGACGAGGTTGCGGTCGGGGTAACCGCAACCGAGAGCGTTATGGTGAAGTTTGCTAACAGCGAACCCAGCGTCGTACAAAACTGGTCAACTATAGAGGTTGGCGTCTACGTCACGAAGGGCCAAAGGATACTCGGGACTAGCGCGCCTGTAAGCTCGCTGGAGGACGCGTACAGGATCCTTGAAAAACTCTACGCGATGCATCACAGGCTTCCTCCAAGTATGCTCTACGCTCCTCTGCCTGAGCCAGGGAAGCCCGCGGTGCTTCAGGGGCTTGTAGATAAGAGGCTCGTCGAATCAATCCGCGACCCATCCGGCATCTCTGAGGCTATAGTTGAAGCCGCAAACCGCTACAGAATAGACTACTTCGCCGGAATGCTCCAGATCTCGCACGACAGGAAAGCCCTGGCGACGAGCAAGGGTGCGGAGATGCAGGAGGAGTCCACGTACCTTAAGATGTACATCCGCGCGTTCGCCGGTGAAGGGTCGGGACAGTGGTCTTTAGGCACTAGGAGGCTGGATATGAGGAGAGTCGAGGAGGTGGCGGAGACCGCGGCAGACTTCGCCTTCCGCTCCAGGGTGCAGGAGGAAGTGCAGCCTGGGAGGTACAACATCCTGCTTTCACCAATGGTCGCTGGGAACCTTTTCAACTACATTGCTGACATGGCGCTCGCCCACAGCGTGCTGATGGGTAGCTCGATATTCATGAACAATCAGCCTGGAGATAGGGTCGCCTCCGAAGCGTTAACCATCGAGGACGCCCCCCACCTCGTGGAGCTGCCAGGCTCCACCTCGTTCGACGACGAGGGGGTTCCAACATACAATAAGCCGATAATAGAGAAGGGTGTGCTCAAAACACTTCTTCACAACACCAAGACTGCCTCGAAGTTCGGCGCTAAGACGACCGGAAACGCTGGCCTCGTGTTTCCGCGATTATGGGCTCTCAACGTGAGGCCTGGGGACTACAAGTTCGAAGAGCTCTTGAGCGAGATGAAAAACGGCCTTATAGTCACCAACAACTGGTACACCAGGCTTCAAAACTACGTCGAGGGCACCTTCTCTACCATAACCAGGGATGCGATATTCATCGTGAAAGACAGCGACATTGTCGGCGCGGCTAGGAAGCTCAGAATCGCCGACTCGTTCCCGAGGATGCTTCAGAACATAGTCGCCGTTGGCGACACGCCCTACGACATGTACTGGTGGGAAGTCGAGACACCTACTAGAACACCTTACATTCTAGTAAGAGATTCGGGAACCTCCAAGCACACCGCTTAAGCCCGAGCTTTTCTTTCTACTCCCTCTGATGGCTACTAGAGCGAATACTGTAGCTACGAAAATGGCGATTATCACCAGGATAGTGACGTACACGCTCGTACGCTTCAACGCTGGAGTTGGAGCACCCTCGAGAGCAGCAACGCTTCTTTCGTCCAAAAGCCTGTCCCCGGAGAAAAGCTGGACTACAACGTTCTTCGAGTCGACGTAGGGGAAAGCAACCTCCTTCTCTTCCCTGGAAAAAAGGTAAATCTTCCTAACCTGCTCCAACCCCCCTTTAACGTAAACGTAGACGTAGCCGCTACTGCCTCCAGTATTCTTTATCTTCAAGCGCAATGTACCGCCCTCTAGGACTGCATCCGTTATCGCGGCAGTAACTTCGGGGGGCTCGCCAACGTGCTTTAACCCGGGGATCACGAGGATGAAACTGTATATGTCAGGGGCCTCCTGCTCGTTGAAGTTGATCCACATCAGTCTGCCCTGCCCCCTAACAGAGGGGCCGTGGGCGAAGAAGGGCTCCCACGCGAAGTTCTCAAGAGTGGTGCCGTTGAACACTATCTCCAAAACATCTATCCAGCTCCGCGGATCAGTGCTCGTGAAGCTGTCGCGAAGCTTGACTTCAAACACCGAGTCGTTTATCTTCCTCAAGTAGTTGCTGGTGTTCAAAAACACCTTAACTGACAAAATGTAAGCGCCTCGAAACTCCGTCATCTTACCTGTGCCCGCCGCGTCGCAGAGCACCGATTCACCATACCTTTTATCCATCTGCGTCAAAACCTGGAAGTTGAGCAACCTAGGGTTGTCGGAGAACATCAGGAGTATGTAGCTTAGCGTCTGGGAGGTCTGGTTCCTCAAAGCTGCCTCAACCTCCTTGTTCTCGAACAGGCTCTTACCATCGACAGTAAAGGGGTGCAACTTAGCGTCAACGGTAGCTGTTCCGTCAGCGTTGAAAGTCACCCTGAAGTTGAGAGCGATCCAGTACGATGGCTGTGCTCTTGATGCTGTAGCATACAGCGTGAGGAGTCCCAGCAAGATGATCAGCAAGCTCCTCCTCATGAGAGCTCACCGTCGAACCAGTACTCGATGTATCTCAAGGTCATGTAGCTGGGAATGCAGCTGCTCGTCAGCGACGATCCATAGTACTTGGTTTCCTCGAAGCCGAAAACCACGTGCCTCGCGCTGAACCGCCCAACATTAGGCGACATTCCATCCAGCATGTCCACGTCGATCCACCCGTACGGGTCTATGTAAACCTGAGGCCACATGTGCCCGCCCCAGTGGCTCAGGATCGCCTCGCCCTCCTCCTCAACGGTGCTCATGTTAAGCCACATGTGCTCCTTGTAGCTCGTCAGCAGGAAGCCGTAGGCGGCTCTGGAGGGAATTCCCAGCGAGCGTGCCATGGTTACGAAAACATCCGAGACTTCGACGCAGTCCCCCTGAATAGCGTAGCCCCTACCGGTATACACTAGGGCGTGGTTGCTCCCGCTACGCCCCAGGTTCACAGTGTACCTAACTCTGCCAACGACCCAGCTTGCAAGCCTATCAACCACCTCTAGCGGAGCGTCCCGGTAGGCAATATCGTAGGCGATTTTTACCAAGGTCGCGTTGTATATATCCCAGTACATGGTAGACCTTGTGTACCGCCTTACTAGCTCTCCCTGGGGCCACACCCCCCGGCTCTGCGCCCTGTCGATCTCGTATGGCGTAACGATAACTCTGTATGTCACGTTAACCCAGACCCTCTCGTTCGGCCTAGCCGTCACAGCAGCCACCGCGAACACGTTGCCATCCTCGTCCTGCAAGAGCCTGATAGGCCTGGGCTCTATCTTCACCACGTAGCTTTGCTGGAAGCTCGTGTTCTGGGGGAGTGAAATGTATATGTAGTCATTAACCGTGACGTTGTTGTTATTCACTAGGAGGAAACGTCCGACGATTGTGTAAGTTACCTGAGATCCGAGCTTAAAACCTGAGGAAGAAATTATTGGAGGAGACAGGGGGAGAAAAACCACCGCTAGAACAATACACGCGAGAACCAACCTATAGCTACTATGACCCATCATCAGTAACCTTTCTACCTGGTTTATAAGCACACCTCTTCACGACTGTTCCGGATCTCCCCGCAATAATCTCGGGAAGCCTATCAAGGCTACCTATACGTGCCTCTCTACCCGTTACGCTGGCGTAGAGCACCGACGCCTCCACCTTAGGACCCATGCTCCCTTTTGGGAAGTAACCTCTCTCTAGTAGCTCCTCAGCCTCCTCGCAGCACATCTCCCGAATAACAGCCTGGCTCGGCGTACCGAAGTCTCGGTAAACACCTTCGACATCCGTTAGAATGACGAAGGTGTCTGCGTCCAGTGATATCGCTAGGAGTGACGAAGCGAGATCTTTGTCGATCACGGCGTCAACGCCCTCAAGCCCTTGTCTTCCTCGAATAACTGGCACACCCCCGCCCCCCACGGCGACCGTAACCTCAAATCTCTCAATAGAAGCCCTTATCTGCTCGAGCTCAATTATCTCTCTAGGCATCGGGGACGGGACAACGCGCCTCCACCCCTTCCCCTGAACGAAGATCAAACTCCACCCTTTTTGCCTGAGCCTCTCCACCTCGCTCTCAGGGTAGTACGGCCCAATGGGCTTAGACGGGTTGAGGAAAGCGGGGTCACCGGGATCCACGAGAACCCTTGTCGGAACCACGTTAACCCTGACTTCAGGACAGCACCTCGCGAAGGCTGTCTGGATCATGTATCCGATAAGGCTCTGGGTCATAGCAACACAGGCGTGTAGCGGCATAGGGGGGACCTGCGTAGCACACTCCTGCTGAAGGTACAAGTTACCTACCTGAGGCCCGTTCCCGTGCGTCAGCACGACCCTGTAATCTTCTGTTAGACGCGCCAGAGCTGGTGCGACGCGTGAAATGTTCTCAACCTGCTCCTCAAACGTTCCAACCTGGCCCCTACGGATGAGAGCGTTCCCGCCAAGCGCTACAACAATAGTCTTCTTCACATAAGGTTCCTAACGAAGTTAAATATAAAGAACACTCAGAATAAATTTAAGCAGAGAAAACGAGGAAAAGAAAAACCTTTCGCACCACCTCCCCGAAAAACAGTTAAAGTTCTGGAGCCCCCTTCACGAACTCCTCAATGCTTCTCTCAACAAGCTTTCGAGCCCGCTCGTAGAGTTGTACTAGGAGACGCCCTTCCGGAGTTAGCGACGTACCCCCTCTCTCCCCGCCACCCCTATGCGACTCAACCACTTTCTTTCCCAGAAGCTTTTCAACGCGTTGCAGGTACCTCCATGCGAAGCTGTAGGAAACTCCCAGCTCCTCGGCTGCCTTGACCAGAGAGCCTTTTTCTTCAATCTTCTTGAGGAGTAGGTACCCACCCTCTCCTATGAGAGGCTTCCCGTTAGCAGTAAGCCAGAGTTTAGTCCTCGCTGATATCTTAACCAAATCATCCACCGGCTATTGGTGGAAAGATAGCTATCACGTCACCGTCTTTCAGGCTTACCTCACCGATGAACTGTATGTGCCTGCCGTTCACTAGGATCAGCCTGTCGCTCCTGTAGCTACCGTCCTCGAAGACCTCTCTAACGAATTCCTTGCCGAGCACCCTGGCGGCGTTCTCGATAGCCTCTCTGAAGTTGCCGCTTGTCTCAACCTCAACCTCTTTAACACCGTACTTGTCACGTAAGGTAGCAAACAGTAGTATCTTGACTTTAGCCACGGAAAACTAAAAAGAGAAGGTAAAGAAAAACTTTTTCGATTTAAACTTCGATGCCCAGCTCCTTCAGCTTCTCCTTCGTGGGAACTCCGTCGACCCAGCCGCGGAGCTGGTAGTACTCTTTGAGCATCTTGTCGAGCTCAACAACCTGACCCTTCGCCGGGCCTTCTGGCATCGGCTCGTGCGTCAGCCTCTTCGGCAGAGTGTCGTCCTTGGCCGAGAAACCGTAGAGTGACATAATGTAGCGCTCAAGGTTGTATATCCTCTCACCGATCTTCATGACATCATCCGCCGTGAAGTTGAAGCCGGCAACTGTGTTGAATAGGTCCGCGTAGTCCTTGGCGCCGATCTCGAAGGTGGTGAACAGGCAGTTTACAGCGGAGTTGACTACGCTGGTGAGGTCCTGGAAGACCTTCACCCACTGGGCCTTCCCCTCAGGCGTCAGCGGGTCGATCTTCTGCGGAAGGCCGAGGATCTCGGGGGATATCGTGTAGCCCGTGACGTGGCAGCCTCCCCTGTTGGCCGTAGCGTAGTTCAGGCCGATACCCTTAGCGCCGCGTGGGTCGTATGCTGGCATCTCTAGGCCCTTCACGCTCATCGAGAGCTCCGGTGCACCGTACATTTCGGCAAGCCTCTTGCTGCCGAGTGCGAGCTTGGCACCGAAACCCGCTTTGTATGCAGTCCTCCACGTCGCCTCAACCAGTGCCGCAGCGTTCCCGAACCTCATGTCCAGACCCTGGAGGTCCTCCTCTGGGATGTAGCCCTTCTCGTAGAGCTCCATGGCTGCCGCAATCGTGGATCCCAGCGAGATCGGATCCATGCCGAGCTCGTCGCAGAGGTGGTTAGCCTTTATTATCGCAGCAAGGTCCATAACGCCGGTCGAATTGCCAAGGGCCCATATCGACTCGTACTCCGGTCCTTCGCTGTAAAGGATTTGATATGGACCATAGGGAACTTTGACTACGCGACCACAACCAATCTGGCATCCCCAGCAGGGGCGCCTGGCTATCAGGTAGGTCTTCTCGAGGGTTTCGCCGCTGATCTTGTCGGCCTCCGGGTTGTAGCCGAACTGCCAGTTCTTGTAGGGTAGCATACCGGCCTGGTTTATTATGTTTACTAGGATAGCCGTGCCGTATTTCGGCAAGCCTTCACCGGTTACAGGGTTCTTCTTGATCCTCTCAATAAGGTTCCTTGACAGCTCGCGGAACTCGTCTGGCTTGGCTACCTGAGGCTTCTCGTCGCCACCAACGACGACAGCCTTCAGCTTCTTGCTACCCATGACTGCACCTACTCCTGTGCGCCCTGCCGCTCTGTGCTCGTCGTTCATGATGTTGGCAAACAGTACCAGGTTTTCACCGGCAGGGCCGATGCAGGCTACGCTTACGTTCTTAGCCTTGACTCTTCCCTTCAGCACCCTGGTTGTGTCGAAGACGTTCCGGCCCCAGAGGTCTGAGGCATCTTTAATCTCTGCATGACCGTTCACGACCTCGAGGTACACTGGTTTCTCGGATGCCCCCTCAACGACTATCATGTCGTAGCCGGCGAACTTCATGTAGGCCCCGAACTCTCCGCCGCTGTTCGCGCTGCCCACGGAGCCCGTTAAGGGAGACCTCAGCGTCATGACGTGGTGCCTTCCCGGTGAAGGAACGCCCGCAACTCCGGTTAGCGGCCCGGTCCCGAAGATTAGGACGTTTTCAGGGCCAAGCGCGTTGATGTCCTTAGGAGATATTCCCTTCTTCATGTACTCCTTCAAATACCTGTAATACAGTAGGTACAAGGCGTATCCTTTTCCTCCGATGTACTTCTCGGCAACTTGCGGGTCGATGGGCTCGGTCCTTATCGTCTTGTCAGTCAGGTTCACGAAGAGAATTTTACCCATGTATCCGCCTTTCATCGGCGGTCAATAACTATTCATGCTTTCGTAATAGAAAAGCTTTACGATATTTCCAGATAAAAATATCGCGAAATTTTTAATAAAAACACACAGTAATGATAGCTCACGCTTGGCACGTCCACCTCTCACTGATCTGGCTTCCTCGCGGCTTTCATAATGTCCCGTGCAGGCTTTCGTTATGCAAGGATCCCCCTTGAGCGATCCGACAGCCTTTTTCTCGAGTGTGTCGACGTTCTGAGTCTGGTTGAACCAGGTCTGGGGTTTGCAAGCTGACGTAGACCTCCTCGTTAACTTCCCAATCAGGTTATGGTGCATGCGCGGGGTATGGGCATCGCGATTGACCTAGCAGTGTATTATGTAGCAGTGCAGGCACCCCTTGGAGCCTCTCTCGCTATCCAGCAACTTTACGAGAAGCGGAAGTGTTAAGGCGAAGTAGGGGGTTAGGGGAAAACAAAAATGTGTAGCAACTACGTAAAAGGTTTGTGGATGTTTGTCCAAGCCTGATCGTAGAAAGCCTTAACGTTAGGAAGATCGTTGTACCTAGCCTCGCCCTAGAATCGCTCTGGCGCGAGTGTCCAGGCGAGTGCGCCGCGGCGCTTTCTGGTACGAGAATCGAAGATGTGTACCATGTTTTGGAAGCGTACAAGCTTAGAGGAACTTACACCCAGGGGGCTTTCCGAGTGGACTTTGGGGACTGGGTTGAAGCCGTACACAGGGCTGCATCCAGCGGGCTCGAGTACATCGGCCTCCTCCACATTCACAAGGATTCTCAATCAACGCCCTCACCCCTAGACCTGAGGAGGATGATGGAGTGCCCGGGTGAAGTATGGGTTATAATGTCTAAAAGGGGGGTCAGGGCCTGGGTCTACGAGTCGGAGCTACGTGAATTAGTGGTTTTCGTGACATAGCCTTTGAGCAACCTCTAAATCACCGCGAGTGTTCACGTTGAAGAACTCCCGTTGCGGGTTCTCGGATATTTCCTCCACGCTCACGTACTTCGTTCTTATGTTTTCGAGAAGCCACGAGACCCTCACACCGCTGAGCGCGGCGTTGCTGAGGGCTCGCCTCACAGCTTCTCTCCTGTAGACGGCGACGAGGGGCTCAACGTACCCGTTGGGCCACCTCGGTACAACGGCGTCGGTTCCGTCGTCGAGAAGCCGGTAGAGTGTCTTCATCGTCTCCCCTCTGATGAAAGGTGTGTCAGCGGGAACCACTGCAAAAATCCCTTCTTTAACGGTCAGCGAGGCCGTGTACAGGCCGTTCAGCGGTGAGGCCACCTCCAGGATATCCCTTACTACATCCACCCGTAACCCTAAACCGGTAGCTATATCAGAGATCGCCTCGATCTGCTCGGCGTCATGTACTATAACGGTTACCTTGTCAAAGTACCCTGACATGGCCTCCAGTATCCTGAGGATCATCGGCTTGCCGCACAGCACTAGAAGAGGCTTGTAAACCCCGCCTAGCCTTCGACCAGCACCACCGGCCAGCACTACCAGGTTCAACCCGTGCACCCCGTGTTGACGTGATTAATTATGAAAAATGTTTTTACGTGCCATGTTGTAGTTTCGAGGTGTGGAGCGTTACGTAGAGAGGGTCGCGGGAGGCCTAATTACTCTGCTTGAAGCCCTGATAGCGTTTCTGCTCGCCATAGCCGTCATGCTGTCTCTTTGGAAGCTTGGAGGAGAAGCGTTAAAGCTGGCTGCCGAGGCGACCTTCGACAGACAGCACTTCGTAACCTTTCTCGACGAGTCGCTCCTTATGATAGTGGCGGTGGATCTTATGCGAACCCTAGTGGGAGGCATTGTCGAGAAGAGAATCTCGGTGATCGTCGTACTCGAAGCAGCTCTCATCTTCATAATCCGAGAGATAATAACTATGGAGCTGAAGGAGGTCTCAGACATACGCCTTATCCTTTACATCGCCGTGTTCGCAGCACTCTTTGCCTCGTGGATCATATCCCGCAAGACTCGCCTGGTAAGTCAGCAGGATGAAGTATAATCCCTCAGCAGTTCACTGAACACCGTCGCGAAGGCGCTGTACGCCTCTCTCCCGTAAAGGCAGAACACGATCCTGCTTACGCTTTTCAGCCTGCTAGCCGTCTCTAGGACAGCCCTGGCAGCTATCTCCGCGCACTTCTCGTATGGGTAGCCGTACACCCCGGTGGATATAGCCGGGAAGGCTATGCTCTTCAGCCCCAGCTCCTCCGCTTTGAGAAGCGAGTTCGTGAAAGCATTCAGGAGCTTCTGGTCTCCCATAGGATCCCCGTACTTCGGGCCCACCGCGTGGATTACGTACTTCGCCTTGAGTTTACCAGCTCCAGTGACAGCCACCTGGCCCTCAGGCACGGGTCCATGTCTCGAGACGTACTCATCGCTTTCCCGCTGTATGGTGTAACCCCCCTTCTTAACTATCGCCAGCGCAACACCGCCTCCGTGTTTAAGGTAGCTGTTAGCGGCGTTAACTATAGCGTCGGCTTCAAGCTCCGTTATGTCGCCTTCGATGAGCTCAACCGAAACGCCCTGCACCTTGAAGCACGCGCGCATAGCAACTTTAAAACCCCTTCGAGGTGTTATAAGGAAATCGCCGGAGGCATGCCTGAGATAAGTCTACCTAAAGGGTACACACTGGTAGCCCATGGCCCCTCGAAGGTCAGAGTCCTCGAAGGCTCTGTAATGATCTTCGGAGCGACTCTCAGCGCCGGGAGCGAGGCCTTCGCAGAGCCTACCAGGTCGTTACCCCTGTACGCTACAGACGACTCTAGACTGGAGGTCGATAAGGGTAGTTTCTCCCTGGTTGAGGGGGACACGATACCGGCCGAATGGTACAGGCTCGCAGAGGCTATAAGCCAAGGCGAGTTCAGGCGCGTTATCATCATGGGGGATGTAGACAGCGGGAAAACCTCTCTCGCCACGTTGCTTGTCAACTCTCTCACGGGGAAGGGGCGAAGAGTGGCTGTTATCGACGCGGATGTGGGGCAGAAAAGCGTAGGGCCTCCAGGGGCTATTGGGCTTGGCGTAGCCTCGAAGCCCGTCTACTCCCTCGTGAACGTCGAGGTTTACGACTCCTTCTTCATAGGCTCTAACACTCCCTCGGGGCTACTCCATAGGAGCATAGGTGGTGTAGTTGTCCTTCTGCGTAAGGCTGAGAAGCTGGCCGATATCACGATAATAGACACCACGGGCTGGGTTACCGAAAGCGAGGGTAGAGACCTAAAGCTCATTAAAACCCTCGCCGTAGAACCCGACCTCGTTGTGCTCGTGGGCGGATCCAGCACCCTAGTCCAGCTGGAGCGCCCCCTGAGGAAGATGTTTAGGCTCACTAGAGTTCCCAAGCCTCAATACGTCTTCGAGAGGAGCAGAGGGGACAGGAGAGAGTACAGAAGGTGGGTGTTCTCGAGGTACCTCGCATCAGCCTCCGTGAAAAGCGTAGACTTCGCTAGCATAGACATAGCTTACACGTTTTTCTTCACAGGCGCTCCCCTGGTCGCGGAAGAAGTTTCAAGGCTTCAGGCGATTTTAGGAGTCAACGTGCTCTACGCTGAGAAGTCGGACGACCACCTTGGGGTTATCACTCAACCCCAGCCACCTCCACAAGCCGTCGAGCTAGCAAAGAGCGTGTACGGCGTAAGGCACGTCAAAGTGCTAAGCGGCTACGAGCTAATGCACAGCGTTGTAGGCTTCATGAGCCGGGAAAAGTACTGCGAGGGCATAGGCGTCATAACCGGGGTTAATCCCCGTGAAGGCAGGATCCAGGTCCTGACTCCCGTCGACAATCCCGCCGAGAAGCTTTGGCTACTAGGAGTCCAGAAGGTGAACCCTAGCACATTTGAGGAAGAGGCAGGGTTAGAAAAATGGTCTATTTAACGTGTTTACGCCTCAACCTTCTCAAATCTATCCTTCAGCTTGGATAGAATCTGCGGGAGAGTGGTGTACTCCATCTCCTCGGGGCCGAGCCTGTGAGGCATGAATGGACCGTGCCTCCTCATGTAGTCAGCGATTTCCTCCGCGATCCTCCTGGTGTAGTCGAAAGCAGGGTCGTCGAAAAGGTCGACCGGGCCCTCCAGCAAACCATCATGTAGCTGAAATCCTAGACCCACAACCCTGGGCGGGCCGTCGAAGCGTGTGCACTTCGCGTCGCGGAGACTCACAGGCATTAGTGGCCCCGTGTGGGAGCCTCGCATCCAGCCGGAAACCAGGTGCGGGAAGGCAAACGCCTCCAGAACCTCCCCTGTAGCCGGAAAACCGTGCTGCGCCCTGATTATCAGGACGGGGTCGTCCTTACCGACGTACCTCCCAGCTATTAGTGAGAGCCTGGTCACTGAAGCTGAAGCCGCAACCTCATTATCCACTCTTCTCCAAACCTTCCTGATCACATACCTGCCAGGTGTCCCTATGAGACCCAGGAGGTCGTAGATCTCCTCGGGAGCCCTAAGCTTCACGGCTTTACCCTCTATAAGGTCCAAAACCTCGAAGGTAAACCCTTCGTGCATCAGCGGGTCAATGACTAGACCTGCCGTGTTAAAGGGATCCGCGAATATCTTGTACAGCTTGAAGTTCCAAGCACCAGGCTCCGTTTTATCCGCTGAAAAGACGAGGATCGGCTCGCTCTTTCTTTCCTCAAACTCCATCTCAGCGACTCCTGGCCCCAACCCTCTTACGTTTCCAGAGAAAGACTCGCTCAGGAGATCCTGCCCTGCGCCGTAGAGCTTGTAAACCTTGCTGACCTTCTCAGTCGCCTCGACGAATATGTCCCAGGCGAGCTTGTGTACTTCGGGGTTGTTCTCTCCTCTGAGGTGTGTCATCAGTAGCTGAAGGTCATCCCCGACGTGGTACACGTAGTAGTCGATTATTAAGCCTGTCTCCTTAGCCTCCTGAAGCTTTTTTCGCGCAAGCTCTTCGTGCTTTGGGTGAACTATAACGTGTCCGGCAACTCCGCCAATGTCAGCCTTAATAAGCGATACTGTTACCTTCATCATGTTTTCATTGCACTATGCTAACTTATAATTATGATTTAGTAATTTTGCGTAAGCTCAAGAACGTTTAATCGAATAAGCTTTTATCGCTCTCCTGAGAGCTCTACATGTGCCTGAGGTCACTTGCCCCAAGTGTTCAAGAAGATTCGACGTTAAGGTGGATGAAGAGGTAGTTTCGTCGGCCAGCAGGAACCCATTGAAGATTGCAGCGATCGTAATCCCCCACAATGACCACCAGGTTATAGTTTTCGTGAACCCCGAGGGTAGGGTTGTTCGGGTCGAGTGGTCAAGCTCCTCGGAGCGGCCTGTCCTGAACTCCCTGCTTGAGATACCTGTACCGTCCAGCAAGGCGCCTGAGCCCAAGGGCTTGGAGACGCTGGAGTGGTTGTTCCTTGCGATGTGCGATGGCAGGCGCACGCTTCAAGAAATCTGCACCGCCCTGAATATCCCCGTGGGAACGGGTAGGCTTATCGTGGAGAAGCTTAGGTCGCGTGGCTACGTGGAGAGAATTATCGTGAAGCCCCGGGTGTGACTACCTTCTTTCCTCTAGGTGCGATAAGGTAACCTTGGCCACCTCGGTGGTCACCGCTAGGGTAGCTATCACAGCTACGGCTTTCTCGAAATCTTCAAGAGAGATCTGTGTTATGTCGAGTGCGGCCTGCACTGGAGGAATACTTAAGATCAGCATTTGTACGATGAAGGATAGAACCAGCGTCAAGAGGAGGGGCTTGTTGCGCAGGGGCGAGAGCTTGTAGATCGGGCTTCTGAGAGACCTGAACAGATAAGCTAGGACAAGCTCGCTGAGCACCATGGACGTGAAGAGCGTAGTCCTAGCCTCCACCACTGGCACACCGCTTCTCAGGAGAAGCTTGAACAGAAAGGCTAGGCTGAGCGTGAAAACGAGTGGCGTTATTACTAGGAATGCCAGCGTCTCCCCTCTCGAGAATATAGGCGAGTTGGGCTTTCGCGGCTCTCTCTCGAGAAGGTCAGGCTCGCCGGGCTCAAGGCTTAGCGCGATCGCTGGCGCCCCGTCTGTGACGAGGTTAACCCAAAGTATCTGAGTCGCCGTGAACGGTATTGGGAGGCCCATGAAGGTGGCGAGGAGTGGGACTAGAAGCTCCGTGATGTTAGCCGACAGCAGGTAAACAAGGTACTTTCTGATGTTTTCGAATATTTCACGACCAAGCTTTACTGCTTCGACTATCGTCGCGAAGTTGTCGTCGGCTAACACCATGGAAGCAGCCTCTTTGGCCACCTCAGTACCTGTAATACCCATCGCCACGCCGACATCCGCGGCCTTGAGAGCCGGCGCGTCGTTTACTCCATCTCCGGTCATAGCCACCACATGCCCCCTCTTTTTTAGTGCTTTAACTATGCGAAGCTTGTGTTCGGGGGACACGCGTGCATAGACCCGGATTCTCTCAACTTTCTCGGTAAGCTCTTCCTCGCTCATCTTCTCTAGCTCGGCACCAGTGATCACGATGTCTCCCTCCTCGAGCATACCGAGTTGCTTCGCTACGGATAAAGCCGTGAGCTTGTGATCGCCTGTTATCATCGAGACCTTAATCCCTGCTCTCTTACACGTTTCCAACGCGCTTTTAACCTCTGGGCGAGGGGGGTCTATCAGGGCTACTAGGCCAAGGAAAACTAGATCTTTCTCGTCATCCTCGGATACAGTTTCCTTTTCATGATCGAAGAACTTGACCGCAAAAGCGATGTTTCTCAACCCCTCTCCGGCGAACTCGTCGTTGACCTCGAGGACCCTTCTTCTAATCTCTTCTGTCAGTTCAACAGCCTCACCGTTAAACGTGAGGATCTTTGACGATAAAGGTAGCAGAACTTCAGGAGCACCCTTCACGAACATCACCTTCCCACCCTGGTGCACATGAAGCGTGCTCATCCTCTTTCTCTCGGATGAGAAGGGAACCTCGCCTACCCTCTCCAAGGATAAAGTTATTCCGGCTTTTATCGCGAGAACCTTGAGAGCACCCTCCGTCGTATCACCCCTGACGATCCACTTCCCATCCGAATTAGCTAGCTGAGAGTCATTGTTATTGTACGCGTTTAAAAGCAGCATGTATAGTGGTTGAATTTGAGAAGCCTCAACGCGGGAGCCTCTGAACAGTATCTCTCCTCTCGGGTCGTAGCCCGTACCTGTAACTTCAAACGTGGCGTCGTAGACCCAGACTTTCACCGCCGTCATCTCACCCTTAGTCATGGTCCCTGTCTTATCGCTGCAAATGTAAGTTGTCGAGCCCAGCGTCTCGACAGCCGGAAGCCTCTTAACGATGGCGTTCCTTTTCGCCATCTTGTAAACACCGATAGCGAGCGAGCCCGTTACAACGACTGGAAGAGCTTCCGGTACAGCCGCAACAGCTAGACTCACAGCCCAAAGTAGCAGCTCTAGAGGATGGAGCCCCCAGAAGAACATGCCTACAATCGAGACCACGGAAGCCACGACTAGCATGAGAACCAGGAGATTCCTCCCAAGTGCGTCGAGCTGCCTCTCGAGGGGGGTTTTCTCGGCTTTAACCTCCTGTAGCGACTCGGCGATTTTCCCAAGCTCGGTGTTTTTTCCCGTTGCCACGACGACGGCTTTCCCCTTCCCGTACACCACTACAGTACCCGCGAAAACCATGTTCACCCTTTCCGCTAAAGGCGCATCGGCTTCTATGGTCTCAGCTATCTTGTCCACAGGGGTAGACTCTCCCGTAAGCATAGATTCGTCAACTCGGAGGTTTACTGCCTCGAAGACTCTAGCGTCTGCCGCGACCCTATCGCCGGCGTTTAGCACGAGTACGTCTCCAGGTACAACTTCCTCCGAGCGAACGGTCTTCATCTCACCTTCCCTTATGACTGTTGCGAGAGGCGATGCCATTTTCTTGAGGGCCTCAAGGGCTCGCTCAGCCCTGTACTCCTGGTAAAAGCCTAGGATCGCGCCAGCCAAAACAAGGACCACTATGACTAAGGCGTCGAGAGTCTCGCCTATCGCGACTGAGAGGGCTGTTGCGAAAAGAAGCAAGCCGGTCAGAGGGTTCAGGAACTGATTCAGGAAAAGCCTCAAAGGGCTAGCCCTCTTCTCCTCCTCAATCCTGTTCGGTCCCCAAACTTCAAGACGTCTACGGGCCTCATCCTCGCTCAGCCCTAGAGGGGTTGTGCGCAACCTCTCGAAGACTTCCTCCTGGCTGAGAGCGTGCCAAGGAGCGCTCCCACTCATCTTCGAACGATAGCCGTGAGAACGCCGAATCCTAAAAACTTAACTTAATGAATGCGGTTAAAGTGCCGGGGCGTAGTCAGGGGGTCAGAGGAGCTTTCTAAGGAGGGCTTCCACCTGCTCGCTCTCAATGATGGATTTAAGCCTCTCACACCCACTGGGAGGCGGGGAAACGCTGGGCACGAGAAGTAACGGGGCTTTTCCGTGGAATTCGCGGTTAAACGCGTCTAGCACCGCGCCCTCCGCTACTGTATCTCCTACCATGTTCACTATTACCGCCTTCACTGGTATACCCGCATCTGAGAGCTCAGCATAGACTCTGCGCGTGACGGAGAAATCCACAGGTAGAGGCCTGGACACGATCACTGCTCTGTGTTGCTCGGATTTGAGAAACTCCAGAATGTTGCTCGCCAGCCTCTTCCAGGATTCAATAAGCTCGAGAGGCTCGGCGCCCCCAGTTCTAACCTTATCGATAACCCCTTTAAGCTTTAGGTAGAGCTTTGCAGCATCACCCAGGTGCTCGTAGAACTCCTTCTCGATGCGGAGCATCCTTATACCCCCGCCCGTAGCCATGGTATCCCAGACCATGAAGTCAGCGTTTATCCTGTGGAACTTATCCCAAACATAGTAAAGAGTGAACTCCTCCACAATGCCCGGAGCTCCAGCCACGTAGTCAATGATCTCCCTACCCACCGGGAATATGCTGGATGCTACCCTGTAAACCTCTTCTCCGAACCTCTCCTTCCACAGTTGCACGATCTTCTCCTCGGTAAGCTGCTCCGCGACAACCCCGTTGCAAACCTCCCTGGGCTCATCGGAGAACTCTACGCCCAGAACATCGTGAAGAGAGGGGACGAAATCCGTTGAAATCAGGTAAACCCTGTAACCCCTCTCTGCTAGCTTAACAGCCAGCGCTGACGAGAGCGTTGTTTTTCCAACCCCACCCTTACCCCAAAAACTTATAAGCACGGGCACAGTAGCTTCGTGTTCAAGGCTAAATATATTCTTTTTAGGAAAACACTAACCTTATTACACGGGCTTTAAGACAGCTCACGTGAACCTGTGGGACCTCTTGGAATCCTCGAAATGGTTGGCGCGGCAAGGATGGATGATGAGAGGGATTCCTACAGCTATAGCTGAGACGGTCTCGCAGCACTCCTGGGAAACCGGGTTAATCGCTTACCTTATCGCCTCAAGAGTAAAGCCCGAGGAGTGCCCGTTGAACCCGTACAAGGCTGGGATGCTCGGGCTCGTTCACGACCTGCTGGAAGGAGTTCTGGGCGACATCCCAAGGTACACGAGCCTTCAGCTGGGAGACCTGAAGAACAGTCTGGAGGAAAAGGCTATCAGCGAGCTTGAAATGGAGCCGAGTCTTCGAGAGTTGCTAAAAGAGTGGGAGGAGGGGGCTACGCCCGAGTCAAAAGCCGCGAGGATAGCTGACAGTCTGTCCACCTACCTGCAGGCATTGAGGTACATGAGATCGGGCTACGGTAGAGCTCTGGAGATAGCTGAGACTTCCCGACGGAAAGCGATTGACGTCGCGAGGGGTACGTGCTTCGAGACCGTAGTTGCGCAAGTGCTCAGCGACATCGAGAGAGCCCTCCTCTGTGGCTCTAAAAGCTGAACTTTGAAATTAAAAGTTCAAACTTTTCAAAAACCTTATATCAACGCGGCGCATCCCTATTCGTAGCCATGGATGATAAGGACGCCGTCATACTCAGGATGCTGATGGACAACGCGCGCACACCGCTCACCGAGATAGCTAAGGCTGTAGGAGTGACCGATGTAGCGGTCAAGAAGAGGATACAGAAGCTGGAAAGAGAAGGCGTGATCAGGAAGTACACAATCGTCGTTGAGCCGAAGAAGATAGGGTACAACGGCGTAGCCCTTGTGGGCGTGGACACAGACCCAGATAAAGTACTCTCAGTGGCCCACGAGCTCTCAAAGCGCGAGTTCACAGTGTCTGTTTTCGTCACAACGGGAGACCACATGATAATGACCGAGGTTTGGGCTAAAACAGGACAAGATCTAATGAAGATAATTGAGGAGATCGGCAGGATGGAGGGGGTTAAAAAGGTCTGCCCGGCTATAGTCCTAGAGAGGATCAAGTAGCTTCTTCAGTAGCAAGAAGACGCGCGCCTGCAGCCTGAGCTTTTCGAAGGGTCCGCTCTCCGAGAGGACTCCCTTCTCCCTGAGAGAGGAGATCAGCTGGGAAAAGCCTTTGCCATCCAGGCCGAGCCTCGTAGACGCCTCGCCAGCATCGCGGCTAACCGCTATTACCTTGATTGCCTCCAGCTCTTCCTCGTTCAGCCCATCGATACTCACATTAAGTAATCTAGATAGCGCCTCGACCAGTGCGTTCTCAACAAGCCGCTCCAACTCCTCCGTAGACACGAAGTGGAAGTAATCCGGCAGTAGCACGACCTCTACTCCGAGTTCGCGCGCGTACACTTCAGCCGATTTATCAGCGAACCCCCTAGCGACGATCAGAGGCTTAGCCCCTACGAGCTGAGCGTTAGCAAGCGCCTGCCTCACATCGGTCGTCGAAACCCTCCCCGACTTAACCTCGACTGCGTAAAGCTCCCCACCTTTGCGCGCAATAGCGTCGACCTCAGCTACCTCAACCCCTTCTCTGACAACCCTGTGCCTGTACGAAACGACCTCGAAGCCGAGGCTCTCAAGAATATGGAAAGCCAGAGTCTCGGTCCAGAACCCCCTACGGGAACCCACCTCACCTCACCCAAAGGCTTCTAAACATAGCCTTAACGTCGCCTAAAGTAAGCGTTTTCGCGAAGTCGGCGTTGGAGAGCTCCTTCAACCTCAACCTAGCGAGGGTGGGCTGATACCGCCACAGCGCTAGCTCCCAGAACAAGTCCCACGTAGCCACGCTAGAGTAGTGCCTCCTGTACATGAGCATCGCCGAGTGCTCGAGCAAGCCGAGGTCCTCGACCTCCTGAGCTTCAGCGGCCTTAAGCTCGTAGAGGCTACGGTAGGGGCAGAAGCGGCACGAGACCCTGGGTATTCCGAGAAGGTAGTGGGGGTGCACCAAGTCGTGCTCTGCAACAATCCTCGCCGCATCTAATGCTGTGAAGTCGTACACTAGGTTTAACGTGCGACCTTGCACAAAACTACTTTTCGTAGCTAAGCCCTTGAGCCTGCTCATCCTTTTACCGCTTTCAAGCATGCGGTCCCCTTTAGCCTCAAAGTCGGCGCCCAGGGCCTTCCGCGCCTCTCTCAGAGCCCTCGTCTTGAGGTAGGTGCACCACCTTATGCCACGTCTAGGTAGTCCTTCGCGCATGAGATAGAACTGCATCATCCTCCTGTCCGCCTCCACGTATAGGAACTCTACTCCCAGCTTGTTAGCGATCCTCTCGGCTATGTCAATGTTTTCAGGGGGTTCGAGGTAGGGGACGTGGACGTACACGGCCAGGAGTTTGAAGTCTATATGCTCGCGGAGCCTTGACAGGATGAGTAGCTGAGCTGTGCTGTCCTTCCCCCCACTTAGATCGGCCATTACAAGCTTACCATCAAGTGTCTCCCTGAGAGCCGTCGCGGCCTGTGTTACACGCTCTTCAAGCAACCCCTCTCGAGGTTCTAGAGACGGCAGGATAGGGCTCTCGTAGAGAATTCTGAACAGCTCGCTTTCTGTTTTCAACCCGAAACCTCTATCTCCTAACCACAGGTAGTGCTCCTGGACGTTTCCGCGTGTAACCTCGACGTAGTCACCGAAAGTCCTTACAAACCCCTCCGCTTTCCCGTCTACAAGCACTGGATATGCCTCCATCATCAGCCCATCGAGATTTCTCCTCGTAGCAATGTTACATTTAGTTTTCCCTGCTTCTTATCTCAATCCAATGACTCTCTCGCCTCCAGCAGGGTTAAGAGAGTAGCCACGAGTGTTCTAGCGACATCTGTGAGTTTCCTTAGGGTCACATCTCATGCCGCATAATTCAGGCTCATTGATGCGCTTAAGTAACCCAGCCTATGAGGTGCCGGTATCTTTCCAGTAATAGTAACCGAGAAATAGCCAAAGGAAAAAACACCTAAATAGATGATTTAAATGATTGCTACTTGGATTTTACCCTCTAATTCTTTCTTGAAGCGCTCAGCGTCACTTGCTGAGCCGACAATTGCCCCGTAGTGCATCGGGATAGCTAGCTTAGGCTGGATATCCAGCGCCGCCCTAGCGGCCTCCTCAGCGGTCATTACATAAGTCCCGCTAACCGGTAGTAACGCAACGTCCACCCTCCCTTTAAGCTCCTTCATCTCCGGAATGTGGTCGGTGTCTCCGGCGTGGTACACTCTAACACCACCGATAGTTACTATGACGCCGACACCCTTGTACTCACGCGGGTGAAACCTCTTATTGACGTTGTACGCGTGAACAGCCTCTACGGTAACCCCCTTCACCTCAACTCTGCTCCCGGGCTCGACGAGGTGGTAACGGAGACCCAGCTTCTCAACCTTCCCCTTACAGTTCACGCTGGCAATTACGTCAGCGTCCTTCTTCGCCACCTTTAGAACATCGTCAGGGCTGCAGTGGTCGTAGTGGTCGTGAGTGCATATCACAATGTCGCCGTCCTTCGGAGCGCCCTCGACCTCAAAGGGATCAATGTAGACCGTCACACCGCCTGCTGAGAGCTTGAAGGTGGCGTGCTTCAAGTGTTCCACGAGAAGCCCTTGGAATGTTAACGAACCCATCACGTTATCTGTCCCGACAACCAATATAAGGCTTTCCTGAGCCTTTACACCAAGCTCCCGGCAACCTGACCTAGGCTGTAATGTTTTTAACCCTCCTTGGTTTAAGAAATGCTCGAGGAGCGGGGGTGCCCGAGCTAGGTCAAAGGGGGCGGACTCAAGATCCGCTGGCGTCGGCCTACCCGGG
>NDWX01000010.1 GCA_002855745.1 Thermofilum sp. NZ13
GGAGCCCTCACAGGAATTGAGGCTCTGAGCGGGCACGCCACGCTAAGCTCCGGGCTCCCTGAAAGGCTCACACCGCGCGCTCGGAAACAATGCACTCACCCCCCGCGGGGCACGGGAGCCTCACACAACGTGAGACCCCGAGCCCCCATCCGCAGCGGCTACCGCGATCAGTAGCTCACACACCGTGAGGCCCAGCGGAGCAAGCCGCTTCAGGTGCCTCTCAGGCGGAGGCGTCACACACTGTGAGAGCCACGGAAACCTACCAGCCACTCAGCCCCCGCGTGCCGGCGGAGAACGGCGGAGAATTCACAAGCTGTGAGACGCCGGGAACCTCACGGCCAGCGCGCTCGCAGCCGAGCAGGGCGTAGCGGGCGAAAAACTTTTTAGGAGGGGGAGAATGTGAAATAATTGAAAGGTGACTTAGCCTTTCCCCTCTGGCGCGGATGATGAGGTCAACAGGAATCTCCAAGGTTTCTCGAAGCCTCAGGGGAGAAGAGGCGCGGGGCTGGTGCAGTTAGAAACGGTTATGTACTGTTTTAGAAATAGTTCAAATCAGAGCAAGGGCTCATCGCCGGGCACAGAGGAGTTCGACCACGTCCTCCTGCAATCCCCCGCGTCGAGCCTAGACCCGCTGTTCATCAGGCTCAGGGTGCGGGCGCGGCGCTCCTAGCTAGGTCCCTGAGGGCTGCTGGAGTACTAGGAGCGGAGGAGGCCTGGCTACTCGAGTCTTTTCTGGTGGAAAGGGGGGAGGGCACGGTGCCGCTGGCGGCGGCGCTGGCGCCGCGGACTTGGAAGGGAGTTGCTATACATTGCTGGCTTCTGCCAGGAGGCCGGGCTGGGGAGGGTTATGTTCCTGCCGCACCCCGCTTTGGCGCTACCTGCGATAGCCTCGCTGGAGCCCGGGAAGAAAGTATTAGTGGAGGCTGAGGGGGGCTGAGCCGCAGCTGTTCCACCCCCTGGCGCAGCTTTACGACTTGACGCTGGCCTACCACTCGCCACCACCTTTCTCCTTCGACTCCTTTTGGCTCAATAGGCGCCGCGCCCTCGCTTGGTTGCCGAGGGGGTGGGACGGCGTGCTGGTGATGTAGCGCTACTTCGACTACGACCAGGCCGTGGTGGAGGCCCCATTCGCGCCCAGCAGGAAGCCTGGGCTTGTTGTGTGGCGGCAGAGGTGCGAGGATTTATTGAAGCTGGCCTTCCCGACCAAGCACGCACTCGTTAGGGGTTTCTTAAAGGAGTTCCAGACCGGGGCAGCGAAGGAGAGGGTTGTTCTGGAGTGGCTCCGGGCGGCGGAGCTGGAGCTGGGCGACTACCTGAGGCTGCTGGACTACGGATTCCTGAGGAGGAGCCCGCACCCGCCGGCATCACTGTCTCCCTCACGGAGAAAGCGCTGTGGGTGCTCTCGCTTGAGGGTGAAAGGGAGGAGAGCAGGCTGGCCTGGGCGCTGATGAGGTGTGCCCTCTATGGCCGCTGCAGCGATAGAATGATTGAGGAGCATGGTGATCTGCTCGACGCGCTGGGCGAGCTGCAAACCTCATTCCCCGATAAGCCGGCTGAGTGGTTCTACCGCGCCGTGTACAGGCTCCTCGCTGGGAGGGTGGAGAGGGTTGGCGCGGAGCACTGGCTCGTCAAGGGTCTGCCCGAGCTGGGGGACACCTACCCCTAGTACAACGTGTGGGTCCACGAGGGGAGGTACCGTTGCGACTGCTTCTTCAGGGCTTACGGCTACGTGAGGAAGGCGAGGATATGCAGCCACATCGCCACCGTCATGCTTTATCGGAGGCAGCTCCGGCTCCGCGCCTGACCAGCCCACGCGGCTCTCAATTCCATGATGCCGAGCGGGAGTGGGGTGCAAGCCTGACGCTCGCTATGCGATGACACGCACAGCCTAGGCATCGTTGCCCGAGCCCCCCGCGCATCTGACAGAGCAAGGGGATGCTGGGGAGTTGAGGGGGTGGCGCTACGGTTACCGGCGCTTCCTCTAATCCGGGCCGCCTGACCCGGTGGCCCGGCGCTTCACCGAAGATTTATAGCCCTCCTTTCAGCCGTATACGTGATGAGGGTTCGCGCTCTACCCCTAGCTCTTCTGACGACCCTACTACTCGCGGCCGGGGCTGTAGCACAGCCCTACAACCTTGCATCCGTCAACTGGGTGAAGTACGTAAAGCTCTCCGGAGGCAGGGACTTTGTCTCAGGCACATGCATCTTCGGCGACTATCTTGCTGTAGTTGGAGCAGCGGATATTTATCCAGCCTTAGTGCTACTCGACAGGAGCACTGGTGAGGTTGTAAGGAAGTGGGTGGGCAATTACTATGGCTTTTTCACTAGCTGCGTTTCGGTAGGAGATGCCCTTTATGTAGTAGGAGATGTTCTTTATCCAATAGATGGCTGGGAAAGGGGTGGTGTTATTTTAAAGTTCGACAAAAGCCTTAATCTTCTGAACAGAACCGGAATCCCCCCTGCTTTACGCCATTCTATCACCTACGATGGTGAGTACTTGTATTCCGGCGGTTATGCTTATGAAGACATCAACGGAGACGGTAATAACGAGGAGATATGGTACATTGAGAAGAGAACTAAGAGCCTGGAGCTCGTCAAATCTAAGGAGCTCTACGCTGGAGGCTGGAGAAAGGGAGAGATATGGGATGTGGGCGTTAACCCAGTGACCGACGAGCTGTGGGCAGTGGGATTCTACAATGACACCAGTAATAAATTTCACTCTTTAATCATCATCCTTGACAGAGAACTAAGGGAACTGAGGAGGATAGACTACCCCGAGGACCACGAGTACTACCTTGAGTTACTCCTTGGCGTATGCTTCGACAACGCCGGAAATGCGTATGTAGAGGGATGGCGGGGAATTGCAAAGTTCGATAAGAGTGGCAACGCTCTTAGAGTAAATAAAGAGTGGGGTATTAGCGGAATTAAAATTATTTATGCCAATGGATTTATATATACATTTGACTTAAAATCTTTAAATAACTATGAAAGGCATGCTTTCCATGTTTTAGACAGTCAACTGAACGCAGTAGGAGAGTACGTTCTAGGCAGATCTGCTAATGCATCTGCAGGTATTGCGCTTAGTAGTGGAAAGCCATGCTTCGACGGCAGAAACATCTACTTCGCTGGAGATGATTATTTTGTGCTTAATAAAGAGAATTGGTGGGTGGTTTACTCTATTGCGGTTAAGCCCTTACCTCCCGTGACGGTTGCAGTAGAGGGCTTGCCGCCGTCCTGCAGCGTCCCTGTTTACGTGAACGGGGTCCTCTACGGCTACCTTCAGGGGGGAGGGAGCATGGTGCTCAACGTCAGCGATATGAGGGTGACTGTTAGGGTTGGGCAGCCGGATGTGGGAGTGAACGACACGGTCTACGAGGCCGTGAACGACACATTAACTGTGAGCCCGGGCGGAAAAGCCGTCTTCCGCTACACCGCAGCGAAGTTCTACGTGGCGGTTTTGAGCAGCCTAGCCCCGGCACTCGGCTCGGGCTGGTATAGGAGGGGTGATGAGGCGAGGGTGGGATTGGAGGGCCTCAAGGACGGCTACTACTACGCCTCCGATGGGAGTGTCAGGTGCAGGTTTGAGGGCTGGGAGGTCAGGAAGGGAAATTTCAGCGTGCCCGCGGCTCCGAGCTTCTCGTTCAGCGTCTCTGGACCCCTGGTCCTTGAGGCGAGGTTCGGGCCCCCAGAGTACAGGGTCTGCATCGACAGCGCCTGCGGCTACTATGAGCCGGGCCACGTGGTCCCGCCGAGGCAAGATATACCTGAGCTGGGAGGCCTGCTCGTTAGGAGGTTTGAGGGCTACATCGACCCCAGCGGCAACAGCCTCGGCAGGAGCTTCACCGTAGACGGGCCAGTGCAGGCCATCTCAACATATAGGGTGGAGGTGAACCTGCTGCTCCTAGCCGCTATACTTGTAGTGCTTGCGCTCCTTGTGATAGCGGTCGTGCTTAAATCGATGAGGAAAGCCGAGAGGGAGGTGGGAGCGGGCGGAGGAGAGGCAAAAGCAGGCGGGGCAGGTCGGGTTGCCGCTGGGGAGCTTGCACGGGTGGAGGGCTACCTAGCTAGGCTCGAGGAGCTACGCCGCGAGGGGAGGGTGAGCGAGGAGGCATACAGGAGGCTCAGGGAGGAGTACGAGCGTGAGAGGGAGAGGCTCAGAGAGCTAAAGCCAGCGCAACAGGCAGAGCACCCAACACTCCGCACATGCCCGAAGTGCGGGGCACCCGTGGAGCCGGAGGCAAAGTACTGCTGGAAGTGCGGGGCGAGGCTATAGCGACACGGCGTAGCGGTGGAGCCAGAGGGGCGAGCCGCTCCCCGCTTCCAAGGGAGCACGCGGAGTTGCACTGCAGCGGCTGAGGCTCGGGTTTAGCTTACAAAGACAAATTTATATAGCATTCGAGGCGCCACTTCTTAGAGCGTTCTTGAGCCTCGAGCACAGCTACGAGGATCTGGTGGAGCAGGCCGCCAAGAGAGTTGAAGAGATATTCAAGAAAGGCAGGGGTGTGGTTGTCCTCGCGGGGCCCGGCTCCTCCCGCCTAGAGGTAGCCAGGAGGGTTCCGGAGTCGAGGGTCGTGAGCTACAAGCTCCCGGGCCTTGAGGAGCTACAGGGGGAGGGCCGCGCCGAGCTCCTGAGGTTTGAGGGCGCAGAGCCGCTCGTAGGCGGCAAGACTCTCGCCGAGTACATCGAAAAGTTAAGCCCCGCGAGGGTGATCGTGGTCCCGGAGAGCACCATAGAGGCGATCAGAGCTTATCGCTCGCTAAGCGAGAGGCTCGAGGAGGATAAGGTCGCCTTAGTCTTCACGCCCGGGGTCCACGAAGAGGAGTTGAAGAGGAGTGGCTTTAAGCCGCCCGGGGAGGCGGAGGTAGACTGCAGCGCGGCGTTCAAGGCCTTCAACGCTAAGCCTGAGGGCGGCGGCAAGGGCGTCTCGCTCAAGCTACTCCAGTACCACAGGACAGGGGAGTGGGAGAGGCTGAGGAGGGGCGCCGAGGCATTGAGGGCGCTGAGCCCCGGCCGCCTAGGCCTGAGGGGCGCGCTGGTAAATGCGGGCAGGAGGGCGCTTTCCTCGCTGGGGGAGAGGCTGGCCGAGGAGCTCTACGCCGTTGCTGGCGGCGCGGCGGTAGCCTCCGCGCTTGTAGCGCTGGCATCGCCGCTGGGATTGCCCGCGGTCGTGGCCCAGGCAGTTGGCTACAGCTTCCCCCCGAAGCTCCTCCTCGAGATCGCTAGGGAGCTGATCGGCGCAGGCGGCGGCAGGCCGGAGAGGGAGCACGTCAAGCGCTTGGCGGAGCTCATCCAGGCAGCCATCATCGCCAGCGAGTTCGTGGGCGACGAGAGGCTCGAGGGGGTGGCGGACGAGGTTGCCAGCCGGTGGGGCCTGAGCCTCGAAGAGTTCCACAAGCTCGTCGAGAACCTCCGCAAGCTGGCCACGCAGGAGGTAGCCACCGAGGACGATCTCAAGAAGCTCAGGGAGGAGGTCAAAGACGACCTCGAGGCACTCGAGCAGAGGCTCAGAGAGCTCTTCGAGCAGAGGATAGAAATCCTTGAAGAGAAGCTCGAGGACAGGCTGGGACAGCTCGAAGGGAGGATCAAGAAGCTCGAGAAAAGGGTCGGCAGGATCGAGGATCAGCTCAGGCCTCTCCGAGCCCTAACTAGGGTGTATCAGGAGCCGGGGGATCTGGGCTTCGACCTCGAGCGGGGGAAATTCTGGGTTGGGAAAGAGTACACCCTCGTCACCTCCGGTCGGTTCGTGGAGCACGCAGGCAAGCTGCTCGAGGCGCTGGAGCTCGGGGAGCTCGTGGTGGTCACGGGGCCTAGGGGCGTTGGCAAGTCGGTGCTGGCCAGGTACGCGCTCGCAAAGCTCCTCCAGAGCGGCCACTGGAGAGTGTACAGGGCGAAGACGCTCGACGAGGAGAGTGCGGCTGAGGTGGCCGATAGCCTGGCCAGAGTTGCGGACAACTCGCCCTGGAGGCTGGCGGTGCTCTACGACCCCTCGGCGCCGCTCTTCTACGAGCCGAAGCGCAAGGCCTCGCCGCGCCCAGACGTGGGCCCCACCGTGGGCGAGCTGGCGGGACTCCACAGGGCGCAGGGTGGTAGGGTGCCCGTGGTGGTCGTGCTACCCGAAGACCTCTACGAGCATGTGAAGGACGAGCTCGAGGGGGCCTACGTGCTCAGGGTCGATCTCAGGCAGGAGGATTTCCTAGCCGACATAGTCCGCGCCTACAGCAGGGGGGCTTGCGGCGAAAACGTGTACGAGAGCATCGCTGGGGAGATTACTGTAAAATATGAGGGCGGCTACACGCTCGTGGCTAGGTACGCTGGCGAGTGGCTTCGCGAGGCAGGGGGGTGCGACTGGGAGGCTGTTCGGGAGGCGCTCGGGACGGGGGCCGGGAGCGCCATGGCGTTCATAGCCCTCTTCATCTACAAGGCCGTGTTCAGGGGCAACCTCGACCTCTTCCAGAAGATGGCTGTGCCCTTCATAGCCCGCGCAGAGCTGGACCCGCTACCGCCGAAGTGGCTGGAGCGCTTCCCAGTCCTGGAAGAAAGAGGAGACGGGGGCTACGTGGTCAACTGCCTCGAGAACCCGCTCGAGCATTTAACAGAAAAGGAGAAGGAGTTCATCAGGGAGTGGCTCTCCCAGCCTAAGGAGGACATCGTCGAGGACGTGATCTGGCGTATAGCCCGTGGCAAGCTCTCCGGGAGGCTCCAAGAGCTCGCGGAGAAGGGACTGGTCGGCAAAGGGGTCTTAGAGACAGCGAGAGGGATGGAGGGGGGAGTGAAGCTGGTTAGGGAGGCGCTAGGGAGTGCGAGCTTCGACGGCGAGTGCAGAGAGAAAGACCCCATCGGGGTGCTCTTCAAGGCACTGGCTAGCGATCCGAAGCTCAGAAAGCTTGCGGAGGAAAACAGCTACCACTTCGTAGCCCTAGTGGGTCTAGCCCACACACTTCTCCCGGTGAAACCCCTCTTAGAGGAGGCTGGCTTCCCCGAGGGTCTTAAAGGATGGTTCACCGTCAGGGGCGAGATGCCACCATCAGCCAGGCGGTTCCTGGTTGAGGCTGCCCCCGCCTTCAGGCTCGCCGTAGACCCCTGCGAGGTCCTGAAGAGCGTTCACCAGCAAGCCGAGGAGGAAAAGGGGTACAGACTCACCTCGTTGTTAGCGGCTCTCGGCGCACTGGCGATCTCAGAGGGGGAGCCTGAGGGGTGCTTAGACGAGGCAGTTCTCGCTACAGGATTTGCGCTCAGAATAATACCGCTGTCGTTGTTGGTGATCCCTTACTTGGCTCGCATTCCGAAAGCCCCCCAGGGGCTTGTGGGGAAGCTTATGAGGGAGGGTTTGTGGCTCGAGGCAGTAAGCGTAGCGTACAGCGCGTCGAGGTGGGAAGCTTGGCTGGCCTCCGACCTCCTGCAGACCGTGGAGCGGGGGGCTGGTAGCTTGGAGAGGCTCGACCCGCTCACGCGCACGCTTTACGAGGAAGCAGACTACCTTGCACGAAGTGCACAAGATGAGTGGCTCGGGAAGTGGGCTGGGAGGGTTGAAGCCTTCCTGAACGGGCTGAAGGAGGACGTAGTGGGCCTCCACGCGAGGGCCCTGCTGGGAGCGAGGCTGGCGAATGCTCTCAGGACAATAGACCCCGGGATGGCGCTAAAGTGGGCTGAGGAGGCGCGCAGAGCCCTCGAGCAACTGGAGCGGCTCGACGGGAAAGAGCTCGCGGATAGCTTGGAGCCGTTATTGAAGGTCAGGGCCCCCTTCGTGGAGCGGGAGGAGGCCGCCAAGTTGTGGCTGGCGGATTTGAAGCTTACTGTGCTTTACGTGAGGGCTCTCATCGAGCTGATGGTCGACGCTGAGGAGGCGCTGAGGCTCGCGGAGGAGCTTCACGTAATCACTGAGAAGCTAGGGCCCTCAGAGCTTGCGCTTTCGCGCTCGCTCCGCGCCAGGGCGATGCTGCTGGCCGGCCTAAAGAGGGAGGACGTCATCGGGGAGATCAGGGAGAGCTGGGAGCTCGCGCAGGGTGAGGGATTCATCAACATCTCCGAAGATATTGTTGAAGGGACCACCGCGGAGTACGCGGCGTCTTTCCTCCTGGAGGGCATGACCCGGGAGGCGCTCGAACAGTACCGGGAATACGGCTTCCGCATCCGAGATCCAGAGTTCCGTGCCGCGCTTTTAGCCCTCTTGCTGGCCTTCGGCGCTGAGGAGGTGAGAGAAGACGTGAAGGAAGTGAGAGAGGAGTTCGAGGAGTACAGGCGCAGAGCCCTCGCGTACAGCGCCCCAGACCCCCTGGCAGCCGCGCTCTTCGTCCTATACGAAGAAATTTGGGAGGAAGAGGCTTGGTACAGCTTAGAGCCTCAGGAACACGAGGTCTTCGCGGACATCTTGGAGGTAGCTTGGAAAGGCGACGTGAACCTGCTGCTACAGCGGCTCAAGAAGCTACCCAGACTTGGCGAGCAGGTTCGCGAGCTTGAGCCCCACCTAGAGGGGCTTTCGGCGCTAGACGTTCTCGAAGCGATAGCCGCTCTGACAAATAGTAGAGCAACCTTCGTCGAGGTAGTGCGCCATGCCTGCCTGGAGGGGAGAGCTGGTCTAGCTAAGGCGCTCGCCGAGTACTGGCAGGAGGAGATGAGGGTGAGGGGCTTCGCTCTTACTGCGAGGCTGTGGGCTGATCTAGCGAAATCACTGGAGGGCGGTTGCGGTGAGGGGTTCAGGGAGGCGCTGGTCAGGCTGTTCTACTTACTGGTGTAGCGGCTCAGCGGCGTAGCCCACTCCTCGTGGTGGTGCTCGCGGGCTGGCAGAGCGTGCGCCGTTTGAAGCGCTCCCCGGCACTGAGGGGCTGTAGGCTTGACTGTGTTCAACCTCGGACTCAGGCGGGAGTGCGGGTCCCGGTCGCGGGTCAGGTTTAAGTGCCTGAATCACGCTATTCCCTCATGCCCGGTCGCGCTTTTCTGTACGTGGGCGACGTGTTCAGGCCCCTCCATCTGAGCCTAGGTGAGGTGCTTGAAGCGTGGGAAAGGGACAGGCTCGGGCTCTTCGAGCTTGTGAGGGGTGAGGTTGAGAGGGAGCTCGGGGAGGTGAGGGGCAGCGTGGAGGCCAGGCTCAAGACCCCTGCAGGCGAGCTGGGGCTGAAGCGGGAGAAGCTCAGCCCAGGGTAGCGCGAGGCCGCCCGGGAGCCTCCGCGCCGGCCGCAGGCGGCTCGAGGCGCCGCGAGAAAGGGGTAAGGCTGGGGGAGCGCCTGGAGGCATGTGTCCACGCGCGCTGAGCCAGCTACTCGAGACGCTAAAGGGTCAAGGCGCCCGGCTGGGGCGCAGGCTGGGTGAGCCTCCTAGCGGGAGCAGGTGATTTAGTTACCCTCTCTCACTTCCTCCAGAGGTAGATTTCACTCCATCTGGGGCTCCGTTGGGATACCTCATAGTCGGCATCTTTTTCAGCTCCACCTATGCAGGACATCAACCCCTACTCCATTACCGTGTCCTATCGCTATTCTCCCCAGCCTTTTTTATTTAGCAATTTATCTATCACATCTCGCGGTATAAGGTCATGCGAGCTATCAATGCTGCAATAGAGACTATGGAGGTAGTGGAATAGGAGAGTGTGTCCCTGCTGACACTAGGTACTCTTCTGCTGTGCCTATCTATCTTTGCGTGGGTTAACTTTTATAGTATACATATTCGCTTAAGTCTGGCAAAAATATGTCACAGTAAGGAACTTTATCTTTAATCACTGCTGGTTTTCTAGTTGAAAGGAAGTTTAACGTGTATGTTTTATCGTTTAGCAGAAGCTCGTCTGGAGACCTTTGGTAGAGGAGAGAAATGTCTGAAGGTAGAATGATGAAAGAAGGTTCTCCATGAACCCAATATGCTCTATCTGTACTTAAAGGATAGGCTGTATCTGAAATAAATTGAGGTAGACCTATAGAATAGGCGTTTAAAATTGATTGGTCGTTTCTCTGCTCCTCTGGCTTTGGTCTTTCATAAACTGGGCCAAGTACACGATCTGATAAAGATTTTCCATATATGTAAAGATTTATTTTCGCTATATTGCTTCCCTTATCGAGCAAAAGAGTTATATCTTTCTCCCCTTCTGGAGAAGTATTAGGAAAATAATTAAATTTAGGATCCTCAGAAACTAAAAGCCTATGTCTATAATTTCTTATCCACTCCTTAGCAGACCATCCGTAAGCCAAAGGTTTATCAGGATTTTTTATTACATCTACAACACTATTGTGTCCTTGGTCAAAATAGTTTAAGTTATCCGTTGCGATTTTCAAAGCTATTTCTGGTCTATATACTTTAAAAGTTGGGGTGTAGGGTCCGTTGGTGTGAGGCATAAAATCTGGATATTTCTCCCATCCTAGCACAGACTCTTGCCAAACATTGTAAAACAGGCTTTGAGGTAAAACTTTTTGCCTCATCCAATAGTCAGCTATAACGTATCTGCTTGGATGATCGCTTGGTATTAAAGCCAATAACTCTTCCGGCTTCAGCCCTAAAACCATCTTCCCCTTTCTCGTGTAGTTCGCCAAAGTTGAAAAATCCTTGTTTACTATCTCCCTCAAGCTATATTTTGTTCCGTTAACGGTTAGATATTGATTATAATCTACCTTCAACCACTTTGCTATTGCTGAAGCCTGCTTGGTTAAAGCCCAAGCAGCATAAGGGAACTCCTTTGAGTCGTTCAAGTTGTCATTAACAATGTAAACGAGAATCGGTGTTTCTTCGTAAACTATAGGCTGTTGTTTGCTCAAGCCGGTAACTATTATCGGATTGCCTTCAGTGAGGTTTAACACGTTCCAGAGAGCCGGGCGGCCGAAAGCTGATACAGGGTTTCCTTCAACAGCTGTTAAGTTTCCCAGAAAGTTTAAGCTTGTATCGCTTAAGCTTCTTTCATTTAGATCGTACAAAGCTTTAGAAAGCTGTAGCAGAGTTACAGCTTTATCCGCCACGTTGGGATCGCTGTAAACTTTCTGCTTTGCTGCATCTAGCAAGGCAGAATTTCCGACGTATAAGTGAAGCATCGCCAGTATGCCGAGCTTGTTAACAGGATAGGATTTCTCTATCAGATCCTTATACTGGTTGAAAAACTGCCTCGTTTGAGAGAAAGAAAAACCGTTTTCTAAACCATAGAAGGTAAAAGCGTCTTCTAAAGACCAGTTTACGGCGATGCTTGCCGAGGCCGTGTTCCCGAAGGGGTCTGTGACGTATATCTTCGCTTGCAGGGTCTCCGGGCTGTCCCCCAGGCTCAAGTTGTAGGCATAGAGGCCGTTTTGGATCTTTACCATGGAGTGGTTGCTCGCTTTGTACTCGATCAGGGCTATAGCAATTCCCGAGGAGTCGCTCGCGTTCACAGTGACGGTTGCCAGGCCCAGCTCAGCCCTCTCCTCGACGCTCACCGAGTGTATCGCGGGCCTGTCGGAGAGCTCGAGGACCCTCGTGAGCAGCGCGCTGCCAGTCTCGGGGTCTAGGACGCTCACCCTGTAAGCACCCTCTCCCCTAAGCTCGAGCCTCGCAACCCAATAGCTACAGGCGTAGGCGGCGCTCAGCCTCTGGGCGTTGCCCGCGGGGGTCTCGACGACTAGGGGGATGTAGGGTGTGGGGGTTGCGTTACGCGCGTACACCCTGAAGACGACGACACCGCTCCCCAGCTCGGCATCGACACCGATAACATCGAGCCCCCTTCTTGGCTCCGGGAGGCTGTGTTGGGTGAGGCGGAGCGCGAGCAACACCAGGGCGGCGAGGAGTAGCGCTAGGGCGGGTATGAGGGCTGTGCGGCGCAACCAGGAACCCGGTTAAGCCAGCGGAGGCGTGGGCTTTAAGCCTTACGCCGCCCAGCCCAGCCCACTCAGGGGCTCTGCTACGGTAGAGGGAGCTAAGCCGACACGCCACCGCGCCTCAGGAGCCTCAGGGCCGACTCGCCGAACGCCACTTCCTCGACGCTGTAGCCGAGCAACAAAAGGAGGCCGCAGGCACGCTCGGCGAGGTAGACGTACCTCACGTCGCCGACCGCCACCTCTTTCACGAAGCCAGCCGCGCGTAGCCTCTCGAGTGCGCCGGCTATGTACCTCGTGTTCCTCGTGCCGAAGGCCCTGCTGAGGGGCTTCGGCTGCCTGAGCCGCCAGAGCGTCTTCGCGAGGCCGGTGAGCTCGAGCCACCTCGCCACGCTCTCCCACACCTCCCTGTCTACCTCGACCATCACAGCCAAGCGCGTGTAGGAGTTTATAAGCGTTCACAGGTGCCGTGACCGCGATGAGCTGAGAGTCTTAAGGGGTTGCTCGAACACCCTCCCGCAACCCCTTCTCAAGTCTGCTGGAAGCGAGGGAAGACGCGGGTCGAACACGGAAGAAACAGGGAAAAGCTAAAAAGTAGCACTGCTACGTTGATGGTTGTGCTCGGCACAATTGCGGGCATCGAATCGCTCAAGTATGCGGACGTTGTTCGCATAAAAATCGAGGCGGCAGAGGGCTTAGCCGTAGTAGAGTTGCCTGTGAAAATTTTGAGGGAAGCCGGTGTTGAACCGGCCCAGGGTATGCGGGTTGAATTGAGAGTCGACGCTACGCCCTCTGACATCGAGAGCTGGGACATAGTGCTAGGTGCAGAAGTGTATTCTAGGCAAGAGTCGCAAAATGCTCTTCTCGCCTCCGCCGGCGGCTTACAAGTCGTTTTCCCAGAGAGTATCGCCAAAGATACAGCTGGCGTGGGTAGCAAAGTCTACATCAAGCTAAGGTTTCCAAAGGGATAAAGGCAGCAGCTCTCTTTTTTTAAGTCTGAGCACAAGCTCATACAGGCTTCGTGCCTAGACAAGGCTTACCTGTAAACTCTCAGCTCGATTGTTAACCGAGGAACAATAAATATAAGGTGGTGAAGCGGGAGCATATGGTGACGCGCTGCTCTATGGTTGACGTAAAGGTGCTTGAGGCACTATTAGAGTGGACCCGCTCGAATAACGCCGTGATAGATGTCTACTTTCAGGAAACCGGTTACAGGCTGAGGATAGACAGAATGTTTAGAGCCGTTGATCCCGGTGGAAACATAGTACCTTGGGCTAGAGCTTTCGGGACGAAAAAGCTCTCAGACCTCTTTGACACGTTCAAGGTTAAGCAAGTGAGCCTTAGACGCGCGGATACCCAGCAGACCTTCCGAAGTTTAGAGGAGTTACTGAAAAACGTTCACGTCTAGCTCGGACACCTGAGGGTAGTATGCACTTAAGGTACGCTCTGCTAGTAACACTGGTAGGGGCTCTGGCATCTTCCCAGCCTATTCTGAGTGTAAAGTACTTGCTCGTGACGAGCCTGTACGTTGAAGGGCAAGGTGTTGTGGATCGAGAAGTGTTCTCACGCGTCTTCCTTATTGCCCCGTCCATACCTGGATGGCAGAACCTATCGTCAGCTACGCTCTACGTCGACTCAAGGAAAACCAGCTTCGCCCTCGAGCGGGACCCTCAGGGAAACATCTACGCGTACCCTGGCGACATCGAGTACTCAGGAAGCATAAACATAACACTCGTTCAAGAGGTAGAAGTCGCAAGCCCCCCTTTCCGCCGTATAGCAGATCTGCCAGAAGTTGTGGATGTTGCAGCTCCATCACTAAGCGAGATGGCTAAGTCGCAATTCTGGGGTTGCAACTCCTCATTGAAGAAATTCGCCGATGTAGTAAGCCTCGCCAAGAGCCTGGGCTCCTCTTCTGCTTCTGGCAGAGACTTCATCTTAAACGCGGCGGACTGGGTTCGCAGGAACGTAAAATATACTCGAGATACACGGGGAGGGGTTAAATGCCCAGCAGAAACTCTGTCGACCTTAGAGGGAGCGTGCGGCGACGTACACGCTCTTTTCACGGCTTTACTCAGGATTAAAGGGATAAACTCTTACCTCGCTTACGCGCTTGTATACTCCCCACAAGCTAACTTAACAATAAGAGAAGGTAAGTGGTTTTATCAATTGAGAGGAGCCGAGCCGCACATTTTCAGCATGGTAGAATCTCGCGGAGAAAGCTTCCCGGTCGACTTAACTGCCAATACAGAGAACGACCCCCGGAGGCTCGTGAGAGGCTCCGCGGTAAATCAGCTCGACTCGCTGATAGTTCTAGCTTGGATTAAGCGGGGAGATCCCAACGACTTCCTCGCGATACCGGCGCCGACGGGAGCAAGCAAGATAAGCTTAGCGTTCAGAGTAACACGCGAGAGCCTAAGCCTCGGAGATAACGTCTTGCTGCTCCTGGCAGTTTTGTTGGCGGTGGCACTGGCGCTGAGAAAAGAGAGGTCTACTTGAGTGGGGTGCCGCAGAACGGACATATTATGTGCAGGTCGCCATAAGGTAGCTCACGGCCGCACTTGGGGCATCTTTTCACATCAGCCTGAGCGACGGGTGGCGTAGCTTGAAGCTCTACTGCTCGCGGCTGCGCGGCAGCGATCGGGACTGAAGCGGGTACCACTGCTCTAGGTTGCCGGGTCACAGGAGGAGCCTGGGCTCTCACAACCTGAGGTGGACGAAGGATTGGGGATGAGAGTTGAGCCTCCTGTACCTGGACGGGGCGGGTAGCTTTAGGCTGATACGCCTGTGCAACAGGGGCTTGGGGCTGAACGGCTCCAACCTGGGGAGTGGGTGGGCTCTGCCGTACCAAACCACTAAGTCTCATGTAGAGCTTAAACGCGTAAGCCTCCTCGAGAAAGCTGATAGCGAGGAACAGTCCTGCAGCTGAAGCAGAAGTAGAGAGCAAGATAAAAACAGCCTGAACGTTATCCCCTCCTATTTTTAAGAACACCAAGGCTGCTGCGAGGAGTGGTGTCATTACTGCGAATACGCCCGCTATAAGAGCCAGCATCTTTTTCTTGCTGAACTCCGCGTCGACAGGGTCGACTGTTTTCTGTTTTACCTGCTTGCTCTGTTTCGGCAAGCTTGCTCACTGTGGAAGGGGTATTACGGCTATTAATGTTGTGCGGCTAAAAGTCTCTTTACGACTGCTTGCTCACCCTCGATCTCTATTTCAGCCATTGTGCTTTCGGCTATGGTTTTCAAGATGTCCTCATCGTCTAATACTAACCTGGGGGAGGAGAGCTTCACCTCCAGCCCAAGTGCATCGGCAAGTTCTTGAAGCGTGTAGGCTATGTCCCGCACTTTGCTTTTAACATCGACCACCGAGTCTAAGGCGTCCAGCAGGTGTTTCTGAACCTGCAAGAGTGCTTTCTTCTGCCCATCGCTCAACTCGCTACTGCTGAGTAGGTCCTCCACAATCTCAAGGGCTTTTATGACGTGAGACCTCATACAGTATTATTCTCTCCAGCAGTGCTACAAAACGTGAAACCTAGCTCGGGAGATGAGCTTCGACTCTCATACGGAAATCACACCAGTGTATTACTTCCCCTAAGGAACCTAAGCGCTCCGAGGCGTTTACCGCAAACATGTAACTAACGCCTCAGCTTGAGAAGATTGGTTATCCTATAGATGGCTGGGGGGTGTCTAGACGGCACTATCCTTAACGTCCTGTATTTGCCCGAGCTGGCCAGCTCGGGATATTCGAGTTTTACAAGTGCACTAATAACATCGTGAGCTGATGTGCAGTGCGCGGCCTCTACGTCTGCCGATAACTCGGCGTTTTGTGAAAGCTTTAAGAAAACAGCCGTAAAGAACGCGAGGTAGGCTAGCAGTACTCCAATTGGAAGTTGCACTACGGACAGCAAGTACGATCTGAAGATGTACTCTAAACTCGCTACCGTAAATAGCTTGAGAGAGTCTTTATGCTTTAGGTGAGCCAGCTCGTGGGCGAGCACCGCTTCAAGCTCGCGCTCGTTCAAGTCCAAAAGCAGTCCTGCGGTGACGTAGACTTTCGAGAAGGAGGGGAAGAAGCCTAGAGTGTAAGCGTTTCTGCTACCCGACGGGGTGATGCAGAGTTTAACCTTAAAGCCGTACTTTTTATGAAGGCGAGAGAGGATTGACCCCAGGTTGAGCTCCTTTAAGCTTATCCTCTTGAAATCTACGCCAACGTCGTGGAGGACGCGTTCAGCGGTGTCAACGGATAAGTCAGCGCTCTTCGTGAGAATATGCTTGGCTACCGCTATTGCCAGAAGATCTTCTTCTCTGATCTCTTCGACCACCACGCGTAGAAGCGTAACTCGCCGGCAACACTTGGGGATTTCAAGGCGTCTAACCCGGAGGCTCAAAAGAGGAGCAAAAAGCAGCATCGTGAATGTAACCAGGGTGGTGATGAGGCTGACCTCAAAGAGGCTTTTAATTCCTAGAAGCATGAGGAAGAGAGGCGTGAGTGTAGTTATGAGTAGGTAAACTGCCAGAGCCCAGCCTCTCAGCCTTTGAAGTAATCCCTTGCCCAACGCATCCGGGCTAGTGGGGAGCTGCTCCCCGTCTGTGAGCAAAAGCACGATCTCTGGAACTGGATTACACTTCGAGGCGAAGTACCCGAGCATTCTGTTCTTAAATTCCATTACGGCGTCAAGGCTCTCCGAGCAGGCCTTAACGGTGCCGCCATTGTACTCGATGAAAACCTCTATGGCAGCTTTCTCGGCGCGAAATCCATTTTCCCCTTCTCTTTCAACGCTGTAGCCTACCTGCTTGACAGCTGTTACAAAGTCAGCGACAGAAAAATCCTCATCAAGACAGATGAGAGGGATAAAGAATAGTATGCATTTATTCCCGTGCCGGCTCATTATCTTCTCCGGGAAAGTCTTAGCCTATTTCTATTTCTGCCGTGTCTTTCTCCTTTCTAGGTCGGAAGAAGAGCGCGGCCGTCACTGCAGTTGCGGCAGACACTGCTGCTACCTCTGTTGCGGTCACAGGTCCGACGAATGGGAGGTCAAGCAGTATGCCAGTGTTGAGGTCCACTGCCTGGTCTCCGTCAAGGGTGACCTTTACTGTGCTGGTGATTCTCTTGTACTGTGCCGTTACCGTGTATGTGCCTCTTGGGAGCTGTGTGAATACCGCGCTTCCCGAAGCGTCACTCTCGAGGCTTTGCGAGTAGTTCCCGTTGCTCACCGTGACTACAGCTCCCGCGAGGGGACCTCCCAGGGCATTCTTAACGTTCACGGTCATTGTGTAGACTTTGCACTCGATGTTGAACTCTGTGTCCATTAGAGTTCCCAGAGTGAAGGTCGTAAGCGTCGCGCCCTTGAATGTAGCGGATACCGAGTACACTCCTGGGGCGTAGACGTTAAGCTGGGCTGAGCCGTCAGCCCCGCTCACAGCGTTGATGCTCAAGGGACCAGACATGGAGACCTGAACGCCTGGCACAGGGTTGCCCTTGGGATCCTTGAAGACCATCTTTATGGGCTTCCAAGCTATGGAGATGAAGTATTCACCCTCCTCAACGCTATCTCCGTTCTTCACCTGGACGGCAGCCTCGTTCTTCTCAAGCACGATGGTCCTCCATGTGCCGAGCCAGTCTGCTGTGTAGTTCTCGATATCCTCGAACTTCTGACCGCTGGGGACCGTGACCGAGGTAATCGTGGTCATTGGGGGCACCTGGACCACCAGGTAAGCTGCGTAGGCATCTGCGATATCCTTCTTATTGATGGTAGCAGTGAGACCTCTAGGTGTCCACGTCCCTACTTCCCGGTAGTAGACAGGAATTATCATAGCCTGGATGTCATGACCCTCGTTGTTGACTATCTTGGCGGTAGTTCCGTAGACGATGAAGGCTTTTATCCAGTAGTGCATCAGGAACGGCGGGATCAGCAGTGAGGCGCCTCGAACCTCGAACTCCTCGCTTCTCTCGAAAGCGAGGTCGACAAGATTTCCCTCAACGGTAGCGCTATTCGTGAGAGGACCAGGGGCAACGGAGTACAGCACAACTATGAAGCCGAGCGGATTCCACCCGGCCTTGCCCCTTATAGAGTAGCTCTTGAAGGTCTTTGCCGGGATAGTGGTCTCCGTGAAGCGGTCCTCTATGACTAGGAAGGCGTTGGGAAGCTTGTACTCCTCACCCTGCGAAAACTCGATCGTGTATTTGCCATACCCAATCGAAGAGACATCTATCTCAACATGCTTCGGGTCGACCTTGAAAGCCCCAGCGGGGACGGCTGCCTGAACGTCCATTCTGATCAAATCGTTCCCGAAGGGGTCGATCACGGTCTTAACTGCATACGGTGCGTAGTTGTCTATAGTTACCCTAACCGAAACGCTGAGCCCGGTGTCCTTGAACTCGCTCGTATCCACGGTGACGTTGTCCTGTAAGGGCACCCACGTTGTTTTCCTAAAGACTGTGACGAGCCGAGCCTTCACCGTACCGTTAAAGCCGTTGGAGCCGAGGACTACTTCTCCGGAGTAGGAAGTCACGGACGTCAGTCTGCCCATGCTCTCGCTGACCTTATCGTACTTTACGGGAACTATCTGTGGGGGCGCCTTCCCCTCGAAAATCACGCTGAAGGACTCGAGGACGTAGCCTGGAGGAGTGGCGGTGCTTGAGAGCGTTATAACGCTTTTGCTCCCGAAATCCAGCTCGGCGCTTTCTTCCGTCCTGAGTATGTAATCGAGCTTGACGTAGAAGACCTGACTACCTTTGTCTGCGAGTGCTACAAGTGCGACGTTAAGGGCCAGCAGTAGCAGTAACATGACCCCGACTATTCTCATGCTGTCTCGAACAAACATCCTACCATATCCTTCAAATTTAAGGTTCAGACAATCTTTAGCAGTAGAATTCCACAAAGACTTTTTTCTTACGTTTGTATTATCCACAGTGATCTTCACCTCTCTGGGCGGTGGCACGGTGCGAAGCAACAACTAGCGAGCTGAAACCAGCCCTTTATTTTAAATTGTCTCACAAATGTGGCCTAGGAGCGAAGCGCCGGGGCCGGGATTTGAACCCGGGACCGCCCGGTTAACAGCCGGGCGCTCCACCTGGCTGAGCTACCCCGGCTCAGACTATAGCTTCAACGACCTTCTATTTAAATAAATTTTCTCCGGGGAAGTCAGATTCTCGAGAAACGCCTACCTGCGCAGGAGAATAGTCGCTCGTCTAACAGGTTATCGCAGATCATTCGTTCTGGAGGTTTGCGTTGCTGTTGCCTTCGGCTTTTCTTCAAGTTAGGGCTAACTGGGAAAGAGCCGCGGCTTAGACGCTGTTGATTGTAGGGCTCAGCGGGAATAGGGATTTCAAGCTGTTAAGATATAATGAAGGCTTAGAACCCGAGATCGTATTGCTATTGAATTCTTGTGGGGGTGCGGAAGAGATATTAGTTAGTTTTTAAAAGAGGAAACAGGGGTGAAGGCTTCAGTGCCGAGAGTGCTCTCTGAGAAGAACTTGACGCTCGCTGAGCTGCGGGAGCTGCTTGAGAAGGTTGAGCAGACGAGGGAGCTCACGGGCCTTGAGCGATACACGGTGGAGTACGCTAGGAAATTCGCCAAAATCGAGGATCCTGCTAAATCGCGCCGGGTAGTGGAGGAGCTGATGAAGACCTTTGACTTTCCGGAGGACATTGCAGTGCAGCTAGTGAATATCAAGCCCAGGGATCCGGGTGAGGTTCGTCTAGTGCTTTCCCCGCTTAATAAACTGTTCTCGGAGGAAGACTACAGGCGGATCATCGAGATGGTCAATGAGTAGTTTAAGGCGTTTTTAAAGCGGTGTGAAGAACGTGTCTGGACGTGATTTTCGAAAACCCCTCAAACCACCGGAGAATCAGGTCTACATACTGGATGTCTTACCCTATGGGGATCCCGTACGGGGGATCTCCCACCCCCTGGTTCAGAGCATAGGGGATGAAAAGTTCCTGCTCATTGAACTGAGACCGGAAATCGGCGTGCTTTCAAGTTTACGACCCGGTGAGAAGCTGGACCTGGCTACGGGTGTTGAGGCCAAGGTCGTTCACTTCCTTCGAGTAATAAGGTACGAGGACCTCACTGGTAATGCTAAGGCCATACTGAAGGACGTTGTCACAAGTATAGTGCTTAGCAAAGAAAAAGTCTTCGTAGAATTCTTTAACAGAGCTCAGCCGCTCTCGAAGAAAGCCCACGAGTTGGAGCTCTTGAAGGGTATCGGGAAGAAAACTCTCTGGAAGATACTCGAGGAGCGCAGCAGAAAGCCTTTCGACTCCTTTGCGGAAATCGAAAAGAGGGTTGGGATAAAACCCGTTGAACTGATCGTTAACAGGATCCTAGAGGAAATCAGCGAGCCCCAAACACACTATCTCTTTGTGAATCCGCCATATGGTCCCACCCGTGTCGGTGATGCGTTGCAAAGGCGGGAGCGTTACAAGCCTTTTTAACTAACGTAGCAGGTAACGAAGAGTTATGGTAATCGATAAAGCCCGCCAGATACTGGAGAATGGCTACGTCCTTTGCGACTGGTGCCTAGGGCGGCTTTTCGGGCTCAGGGGCTCCGGCATAAGCAATGCAGAGAGAGGCCGCGCAATAAAGACGCTACTATTCATGGAGGCTTACAAAAGCTCACCCCGTGAAGTAGACGTGAATCTTCTGAGGACACTTGCTGAAAGCGGGTACGAGCCGGCCCGCAACGCTCTCGTTAGCCTAGGGCTGGAGGCTCCTTCTCATTCGCGGTGTTATTTATGTGGAGGGATCTCGTCCAGGTACGAAGAACTAGCGGAGCGCGCTTATAACGTAGCCAGCGAATACGAGTTCTCAACGTTTCTTGTGGGCGTCCGCCTGCCCTACCGGCTGATCAAAAAGGAAGAGGAACTGTGGCGGCGCTTCGAGCTAAGAGACGCCGAGTCCCTGAAAAACGAAATCAGTAGGGAAGTCGGAAAGATTTTTTCCAAAAAAACGGGGAAGCAATACGATCCGGAGAGACCCGACATCCTTCTAATCATAGACCTCGAGGGCGACGGAGTTGAAGTGCACCCCAGGCCGGTCTTTATATGCGGAAAATACCGGAAGCTGGTGCGAGGGCTCCCTCAGAACCCCTGGCCATTCTCCGACGAAAGGATAAAATTCAACACATCGATAGAGGAGCTGATCGCGAAGCCCACGCTATCGCTATTTGAGGCTCATGACGCTAAGTTTCACGCAGCCGGTCGTGAGGACATCGATGTGAGGACGCTTGGCAAGGGTCGGCCCTTCGTTTTAGAGGTCCGCAAACCTAAAAAACGCTTCGTGGACCTCAGGAAGCTCGAGGAAATCATAAACTCCTCGGCACAATCCCTCATAGAAGTGCATGCCCTGAGCTACTGCGATAAGGACAGTGTCAAGAAGCTAAAAGGCCTCGCGGAGGTTGCCAGAAAAGTCTACAGGGCTATCGTCACCTTCATGGAACCCGTTACGGATGAGGACATTGAGAGAATAAATGTAGCTTTCAAAGAAACAGTGGTTGAGCAGCGTACACCTCTCAGGGTGCTTCATAGGAGAGCGGATAGGCTGAGGAGGAAGGTAGTTTACAAGGTAGTAGCAAGAAAGCTTTCCGAACACGACGTGGAGATAATAATCGAGGCCCAAGGTGGCTTTTACATAAAAGAGTTTATTCATGGTGATCAAGGGAGGACAAACCCGAGCATTGCGGGACTTATAGGCAAAAACGTTGAAAGGATCGAGCTTGACGTAATAGATATTGATTAATATTGATTAATGGTGAATTATTCCCTTTAAGCGCTCCCGGTTTTTGCCTCCTCGGCTCTCCCTAAGAACGGCACAATGTGCTCTGGAGTCGTAATGATTTTCTTAGTCTTCCCGCCAACCTGCACTTCGATGACGTACGCTCTTCCCCTCTGCTCCACGACCTTACCAACTTTTCCCTGGTACCTACGGTGGGGCGCCGTCTCGATAAAGGTGGGATTAACGTCTATGACGACTAGTTCTCCTTGACTGTATTCGCGCATTAGCCGGCTCAGGCCCCTACAGCCCCTGGTTCTTGGCGTGTACCTGAACACTTTCCTACTGCGTGTCCTATACCCGTGAGAGTGCCTCATACATCAACCCCTTCTCACCAGCCACACTTCAATTTATAACGTTTTCTATAGGCAACCCTTAAGATAGTGAGAAGGTGCGGGGGCCGGGATTCGAACCCGGGCAGGCCGACGCCAGCGGAGGTCTTATCCTTTACGGGATCCTAAGTCCGCCCCCTTTGTCCTAGCTCGGGCACCCCCGCACATCAAGCAACGATTCTTCAGAGGAAGTAAAATACTTTTCCACGCACCGGTCCTTAGGTCACATGCCCTCTATTTGCCTGATGTACTCCTCCTCGTCAGTCGTTGTTATCTCCTGCCTCAGACTGAGCTGGGCCTCAATCATCTTCTTGCGCTTTATCTGTCTCGTAACATAGCCTGCGATCTGGTTCCGTAGCTTCTTTGAAGGTACGTGAAGTAGTTCGGCCACTTTAGCCTTGTTGTACTCGAAGTCCGTTGTAAAGCTGTCACCGAATTTTTCCACAAGCATTCGAGCTGTCCTCTTCACCAGTTTTATCCTGACGTTTCCCATCCAGCACCCTTTTTCGGATACCTTGAGGCGCGTTTAAATACATTTCCTTGCTAAGCATCCGCCCGGTAACAGCCTAAGAGGAACACTTTTGGTAAAATCTCTTTATGCTCTAAAAGTGAATAAATTTTTAAATTACGTGCCAATGTAATTTATCAAAAGTGTTTCAGTATGTCGGCAAAGAAGAAAGAGCATGAAATACCGCTAGCACCTATAGATAGGATTCTCCACCAGGAAGGAGCTGAGCGGGTAAGCGAAGAGGCTACCGTACTTCTGAGAGACTTCATCGAGAAACTGGCACGGGAGATCGCCCGTGAAGCTATAGATGCCTCAAAACACGCGGAGCGAAAAACGGTAAATGAAGAAGACGTGAAGTTTGCTATAAGCAGGCTTCAAAGAATCCTCTGCTCCCACATTGTTGTTTAAAAACCTCAGCCATCCACTCGAAAACTTCTCGCATCTAGAATACGCGGAATGGTAAAACATTAATGCAACATATTTACAAAACTTCACCGGTTGACAGAAAGCTATGTCTGGTGACCGGAAAGGCTACATCGCGAAGATCTCGGGACCCGTTGTAATAGGAAAGGGTATCAGCGACATCAAGCTCGGCGAAGTCGTGTACGTGGGTAACGAGGGCCTCCTAGGCGAAGTCGTCAGGGTGGGTCAGGACTACTTCGCGGCACAGGTTTATGAGGACACAAGCGGGCTCCGCCCCCGCGAACCCATCACGGGTACAGGAAAGCTGTTGGTAGCGGAGCTCGGCCCAGGGCTCATGTCGAGCGTGTTCGACGGAGTCCAGAGGCCACTAGAGAGCATAAGGGAGCTCGTAGGGCCCTTCGTGAAGAGAGGTGTCAAGGTCAACCCCCTTCCTAGGAATAAGAAGTGGCACTTTGTACCAAGGGTCGAGAAAGGCGTCAATGTAGGCTCCGGGGACATCATCGGCACTGTACAGGAAACGCCCCTCATAGAGCACAGGATAATGGTCCCTGTTGGTATTGAGGGCAGGCTGCGTGAAGTAGCTCCTGAGGGCGACTACACCGTCGAAGACGTCGTCGCCGTTGTCGAGTCAGACGGTAGGACATACGAGCTAACAATGAAGCAGGAGTGGCCTGTGAGGCAGGCGAGGCCGTACAAGGAGAGGTTGACGAGCGAGGTGCCCCTTTTGGTGGGGCAGCGAGTAATAGACACGTTTTTCCCGATAGCCAAGGGCGGCGCCGGCGCTATACCTGGGGGCTTCGGCACCGGGAAGACGGTTACGCTTCACAAGGTCGCGATGTACAGCGACTCCCAAATAGTCATCTACATCGGTTGCGGTGAGCGTGGTAACGAGATCGCGGAGATGCTCATGGAGTTCCCGAGGCTCACTGACCCGAAGTCTGGTCGCCCAATCATTGAGAGATCGATAGTGATAGCTAACACCTCTAACATGCCCGTCTCCGCTAGGGAAGCCTCGATCTACATGGGCATCACGCTGGCGGAGTACTACCGGGATCAGGGATACGACGTAACGCTCATAGCGGACTCGACGAGCAGGTGGGCTGAAGCCTTGCGTGAGATAGCCGGGAGGCTAGGAGAGCTCCCTGTCGAGAGAGGGTATCCGGCCTACCTTCCCGATAAAATAGCGGAGTTCTACGAGCGAGGTGGTCGAGTAAAGCCCCTAGGCTCACCCGAGAGAAGCGGCTCTGTGACTGTGCTGGGGGCTGTGTCGCCGCCGGGAGGTGACTACAACGAACCAGTAACGATACACACTTTGAGGTTTGTCGGGGTCATGTGGGCTCTGGACACCGACTTGGCCTACAGGAGGCACTTCCCGGCTATAAACTGGCTGAGAAGCTTTAGCCAGTACGCGGACATAGTTGAGCGGTGGTGGGTTAAAAACGTTTCACCTGAGTTCCCGCAGTACAGGCGGAGAGCCCTGCGGCTCATGACTGTTGCTAGCGAGATAGAAGCCATAGCTTCGGTGGTGGGAGAGGGGGCACTGCCGGACGACCAGAGGCTGATACTTCTGACGTCGGAGATAATAAAAGAGGGCTTCCTGCGGCAAACAGCTCTCTCGGGGGAAGACATCTTCTGCAAGCCTGAGAAGCAGTACTGGCTCCTCAAAATGATGATAGACTTCTTCGACAAAGCATATGAGCTGATTAAGAAGAGAGTATCGATAGAGGAGATAACGAAGCTCCCCGAAGTGTACGAGATGATGCGCGTGAAAGAAGACGAGAGAGGCCTGGAGGCCGTGAAAGAGCTATATAACCGAGTAATGGCTAAACTAGACGAGATCGCACAACGGCACGGTGTTCAAATAACGGCTGAAAGCGGGGTGGTGGCCGGTGCCTGAGGAGATCCTCACTACCATTATCGAACGCTACCCCGGAAAAATCTACCGAGGCGTGCGAGAGATACGCGGCAGCCTGCTCATCGTGGACGGCATCGAGGACGCTGCTTACGACGAGGTCGTGAAAATATACGGTAGAGACCATAGAGAGAGGTTCGGAAGAGTCCTGGAAACGAGCATTGGTAACGCTGTGGTCCAGGTCCTCGGAGACAGGGAAGGCCTCGAGACAGACACTCTAGTGAAATTCACAGGATCCACGTTCAAGATCAGAGTCTCTGAAGACGTTCTAGGCAGAATCTTTAACGGTAGATTCGAGCCGATCGACGGGCTACCCCCCATCATGACGGGTGAGATGAGGGAGATAACCGGCGAACCGATAAACCCGGTCGCGAGGGAGTACCCCCACGACTTCATCCAGACCGGCATCTCGGTTATCGACGGTCTCTTCAGCCTGGTGCGTGGTCAGAAGCTACCAATATTCAGCGTCTCAGGCCTGCCCCACAACCTACTCGCGGCGCAGGTTGCAAGACAGGCGACTGTTAGAGGCGAAGGCGAGCGCTTTGCCGTGGTTTTCGCCGGCATCGGTCTAAGGAAGACGGAAGCCGAGTTCTTCATGGAGCAGTTCCGTGAAACCGGGGCCATTGAGAGGCTAGTAGCTGTTCTCAACATGGCTGACGACCCAGCAGTAGAGCGCCTTATGACCCCGCGCATCGCCCTCACGGTGGCGGAGTTCCTGGCCTTCGACCTCGACATGCACGTACTGGTAATAATGTCCGATATGACTAACTACTGCGAAGCCCTCCGGGAGGTAAGCTCCGCGAGGGGCGAGATCCCCGGCAGGATGGGTTACCCAGGATACATGTACAGCGACCTCGCGACGATCTACGAGAGAGCGGGCATAATAAAGGGCAAGAAAGGCAGCATCACGCTCTTCCCGATACTCACCATGCCGGGAGGGGATCTGAGACACCCCATCCCGGACCTTACCGGCTACATCACCGAGGGGCAGATCTTCCTAAGCCAGGAACTCTACGCCCAGGGCATATACCCACCAGTGAACGTTTTGCCGAGCCTCAGCAGGCTGATGAAGGCTGGGATAGGCGAGGGCAAGACCCGAGAGGACCACAGGTACCTCGCGGATCAGCTCTACGACGCGTACTCAAGAGGTGTGAGGGCTAGGGACCTAGCCAGGATAATCGGTGAAATCGGGCTCAGTGAGAGGATGAGAAGATTCCTGAAGTTCGCAGAGGAGTTCGAGAACTACTTCGTGAGCCAGTCCTTCAACGAGAACAGGAGCGTGGAAGAGACGCTGGACAGAGGGTGGAAGGTGCTTTCAGTGCTCCCGGAGGAGGAGCTCGTCAGGATCCCAAGAAGGCTCATCGAGAAATACCACCCAGCTTACAGGAGCTAAGGGTACCGGAAATGCTGAGTGAGCTTGCTTTTCTACCTGCCTCCAGAGGAACCCTCCAGGTGCTGCGGCGGAGGCTGGAGCTAGTTAAAAGGGGTAAAGATGTTTTACAGATGAGGAGAGACCAGCTCGCCAAAGAGTTACTGGGTATAATGGACGAGCTACAGAAAAGACCACAGGCAGAGGACGAGTTCATAGAGGCGTCCCGCCGAGCTGCCATTATGAGGATGGCCCGAGGCGAGTACGACTTCAGATCCACCGCGTCGCTTGTTCGACCGCCAAAGATAACAAGCATCATTGTCAGCTACCAGGGCATACCCGTGCCCCAGGCCAGGATCGCTGAGGACCCCGACTTCTCGCAAATAACCGACCCGGACTACCGGGAGGCTATCGAGCACCTGTGGAACGCCGTCAAGACGATGATCGATGTCGCCAACAAGGAGCTCGCCGTTGAGAAGATAAGCGACCAGCTCCTCTACATAAACAGGGTCGTGAACAGCCTCGAGAAGAACCTCATTCCAGCCCTCACCGACGTCCTGAGAAGAATAGAGGAGCGGGTCATCGAAGAAGAGCTTGAAGACTTCGTCCGGGTAAAACTCCTAGGGGGTGGCTAGGAGTGGAGTCGTACATAGCCGTCAGAGCTCACGGCTTGAAGTCAAGGCTACTCAAAAAACAGGACTATGAAGCCATCCTGAGCGGCGAGAAGAAGCTCTACGAGCTAAAGGACTACACCCTGATATCCGATCGGGACTCTCTGGAAGAAGTCCTCGAGAAGATATACAGGGTTTATGTCCTGAGGATTGCAACGCTCGCGAAGCCCGACAGGGTCCTGGGGCAGTTCGCCTACGCCCTCTTAGACCGGCTAGAGGTCGAGAACGCCAAGATCCACCTAAGGTACATACGAGGCGCCCAAAGGCCTGTCATATACTACCCGTACGGGCGGCACATAGGCCCTGCGAGGCTCTCCCAGATTAGAACAGAGGGGGGTCTATGGGAGGAGCTGTCGAAGACACCCCTTCAAGCTCCAAGTGCTCCGAGCTTCTCAAGCGGCCTCGAGGCGGAGCGCGAGGCTTTGCTGGAACTGCTGCATTACAAGTACCTGCTAAACACTCTCAAAGAACTCCCCGTAAGCAAGGAAGAGAAGGAAGACCTGGAAGCTCTCATAACAGAGGAAGTATCTCTAAAGATGGTCGTATGGTCCAGGACGCTTAGCCAAGGCATCGTTGAAAAGCTCGCTCAAGAGTACTTCACGGGTTACAGAATCGTGCCACCTCAACTCCCAGAGGATTGGAGCTCGATGAAGCTTACAGAGTTACTTCTTCAAATCCAGAGAACAGTCATCTCCAGAGCTGAGCAGATAGCCATGAAGCATTCAATAGACCTTGCGTATGTATACTACTTCAACCACTTGGCTCTTGCAGAGGCGAATAACCTCGAGCGAATTCTCCTGGGGAAAGAGATAAGACTCCCAGAGGAAGTAATTCAAAGAAACCTAGTCATTGTCGTTTAAGTTCTATCCTTATATTTTTCCTAGAATCAGTATAGCTACTAGTAGACCATAGATCGCGATACCTTCAGCTAAGCCGCCCATGATAAGTATCCATGTTGAAAGCTCAGGTTTTTCAGCGGCCGCGGCGAAGCCAGCGGTAGCTACACTTCTCAGCGCTATACCCGAAGCTATTGTGGATCCTATTACAGCTAATGCACTTGCCAGCATGGCTAAAGCTGCTGGCAGGTCTAGTGGGCGTGCTTCCTGGGCTGGTAGACCTGGCTGAAGGATCTTAGTCGAAGCCGAGGCAAGCACGGATATCGATGCTATCAGTACAGCCATGTTCACAGCGAGCAATACCAGAGCTATCTTCTTGCTCTTCATAACAAGCCCCATTTTTTAATCATATATAAAAATGTTATTCCCTTACCATTTCTGCAGTTGCAGCTATTGGTTTAAACTTGATCCCTTCTCCTTTGAAGAACTTCGTGGAAAACTCGTAGTAGGTTAGCCTCATCGCCTGGATTCCGACCGCTAGGGCCTCGATTGCCAGCACAAGGAAGTTTGCCACAAGGAAGCTGACAGTCTCGCCTGCAAACGGCGCCATGTTTTCAGCCAGTATCCCAAAGGCCTCGTGGGCCATCGCGAAGGCGGCTAGACGTATGTAGGAGAGTGAGTTAGCTGGAAACGCTATGAGCATCTCGATAACCTCTGACATCGCGTGCATCAGCCTCTCTTTATGTCCAGTGAATTTTGCCTCGTAAAAGCTGAGGCCTAAAACGCCGATTAAAGCTCCCACTACCAGCCAAAGGAGTACTACCACATCGGGTGAGCTGAGGACAGCGAAGTTGAAGCCGCTTGAGGCTAGCTTGTAGGCTATCATGACGCCAGACGCGTAGAACAGTATGCCCATTCCCCCCATTCCACTGAAAACTGCCCCAACTAAATCGCCGAACCTAACGAGGTTCACAACATTCAAAGTCATGGCGAGTAGCAGCTGTACTACGCCAAACCACAGCGCGATCGAGATAATCTCGTAGACATCGTGTATGGGGCTTATCAGCGGCGTCCCCAACTGCTTCAGGAAAAACATGAAGCCGTAAAGCACCCCGAAAACCATGCTCGAAGCCCCCGCGAGGGTAGCTAGGGCCCCCAGCGTGCCAGCGCTTTCCCGTTTAATCCCAAGCAGGGGGTACTTTGTTCTAATCAACCACAGGCCGAATAGCACCAGTAGAAGCCCCTGTCCTACATCACCGAACATCATCCCGTACATTACCGTGAAGAGAGCCGTGAAGATCAGCGTTGGGTCTATCTCCCAGTAGGCAGGAGTGCCGCGCATGGAAGTAAGCTTGTAGAGAAGCCCTCGAAGACCCCTGGTCTCCACGTACGTAGGAGCGTTCTCCCTTCTCGGCACGTCTTCAAACTTCATGTAAAGTATCCTTGAGACTCGCCGGGACAGCTCCTCTCTTAAGGTGGCACTGAACTTGGCAGGCACGTAGCCCTCCACCACTGTGATCCTCCTGCTCCGGAACACCCTCACCTGGCTGAGCAGAGGCTGAGCGCGGTGCATTACTTCCAAGGCCTGCTCGTACGAGAGGTATTCCCTCACTTTTATCAGAATGTCTTTCAGCACCACAAGCTGAGCACTAAGCTTAGCTGGCATCTCCTCGTAAGGTAGCTCTAAAATATTCTTCAAATTCTCGTTTAAATACTTGATTTCCTCCCCAATAGCGTCAACACTACTTATTAGGTCTCGGAGGAATGTGAATCTCTCTTCCTCCGGTAAAGGTCTGGGAGAAATCTCCGAGAAAGCGGCTTTAAGCAAACCGACAAGCTCCTTTAAATCGGCGTCGTTTAGATGCTCAGCCACTTTTTCTAGGCTCACTTTGTGGTGCTTTAAAGCTGTCATAATGGTCTTCGCCACTATTGAATTCCTCAAAGATTGTTCCCGCCGTTCGATGTCCTGCAGCATTTCTTTGATCTTCTCTGGACTGCACGCAGAGGTGTAAACGAGCGCTTTGTAGCGAGCTCGCAGAGCGCTGGCCAGGCTCTCGGAAACAGTGGTTGGTACTGCTAAGACGCACCCGAACCCCCAACCTATGCTTTCCGATGCTAGAATGCTGGCTCCGTAAACACTGCAGGCATCAGCCTTACAGAACTCTTGGAGCGCGTCTTCCCCGTAAGCGGCAAGAAGTGCATCACAACCCGCCTCGAGTTTGTCCAAAGCTTTTGCCAATAGAGCCTTAACTCCGAGGTATTTGTAAAACGCCTGGATCTCTTCCATAATCGTGCTAGCCTCTTTTTTCGCAGGAAGTGAAGACAGTGCTTTTTCTAGATCGCGTTGTGACATTACGTTTTCCTTGAGTATATTCTTTACGAAGGAACAGTACTCTTTGCCCAGACCAATCTTAGATAGTTGGAGCGCGTCTTCTTTACATGCCTTGAGCGCTAGCTTAAGCGATGCGATCGTGTAAACCATGTCCTCTAGGAGCTCTCTCTTCTGGCGAAGCTCTCTAACAGCTCTATACGCGTTACCTATCACCTCCAGCCTGGAAGCCCTCTCGAACTCGACGGCGTCCCGAAGAACTCCCGCCACCTCGAGGAGCAAATCGTACAAATCTTTTCTGAGCCTCGCCTCCTCCTCCTCAATCTTCCTGAGGACAGTCTCTGGTTTATCGAAGAACCATTCCGGCAGATCGAACTTTATAGAGTACAATCTTTTTACCTCTTCAACCTTACTCTGAAGCTCTCTCCTGTAGATCAGCAGTAAAGCGTGCTCGAAGCTCGAGACTCTCCCTCTGCGGACGATGACCCCGAGGGCAAGAAGGGAGGATATCGCGTCGCTGAGATTTTCATCGGCAACGAAGATTAAGTCGGTTACAAGCCCCAGCTTTTCCTTACCTATATCCTCCGGCGAGACTCCTATCTCATACAGCCTCTCTGCAAGCCTTTTAAGTTTCTGGAGATTGTAGAGGCCTTCAACCTTCTCCTCGACTCGCCTTAGCAGAATATCGTCGCGCCTTAGCACTTTTCTCGCGACCTCGAGAGCCTCTTCAACGTTCAGGGTCTGCGGTGTGATCTTGCCCTCGAGAACGTCTACGAGGAGAGGGGGAAGCACGCCTCTAGCCTCGATAGTAGGTTCCAGGTGAACGCTTCCAACTGCCGCCAGAGCATCTAGAAGGTTAACCTCGTACTCTGAGGGGACAGCGATTCTGAACCTCTGCACAGCTTCTGGCACAATCAAGCTTCATCCCAGAACTAGTTTTGGATAGCTAGTAATATAAAACTATTCAGGGTATTATGTAAAAAGAATGAAATATTCAGGCACTCCCTTTTGATCTCCTGCTCAGGAACTCGTCAACATACGCCTGATACTTGCCTTTTTTCCTCAAGAACTCCCCATACTTGTACAAGGCCCATAACGCCTTCACAGCTCTCTCAGGAGTCGGGTAAGAGGGCACACCGCCTTTATCAAACTCTCTGCGCTCCAGGATAGCGGCCTCGCTCCAGCCGGTGTCAACTGCTACGACAGGCTTCGAGAACCCGCTAGCGATCTTAGCCAGCTCGCGCGCCAGCTCGACGGGGTCAGGAATACCCGGGACCTGGTGGAGAGCTAGCACGGCTACCGCGTCAACCTCATCGCTCTCCAGGAGCACCCTCGTGGTAGCTATAAACATCTCGCTGGTAGCAGATCCGGTTATGTCTACGGGGTTCGAAACCTGTGAGAACTCAGGTAGAAGGCCTTTCTTCCTCATTTCTTCAAGCCTGGCTCGCGCGTCTCCAGTTAGTTCGGGGACCTGTAAGCCGAGGGTCTCAGCCATGTCCGTGGCCATGACTCCGGCACCTCCCCCGTCGGTCACTATTGCGAGCCTCGGACCTGCTGGAGGTGGTTGGCTTACGAAGATTTTAGCAAAGTCGAAGAGCTCTTCAATATCGTAGGCCCGGATTACCCCAGCCCGCCTGAAGGCAGCCTCGTAGACCTCGTCTGTCCCGGCGAGCGAGGCGGTGTGAGATGCCGCGGCGCGCCTGCCAGCTTGGGTGCGGCCGGCCTTCAGCGCTATGCTAGGCTTCTTCTGGGCAACTTCCTCTGCGACTTTAATGAACTCTCTCCCTCTTTTAATGCTCTCGAGGTAGAGGAGGATAACCCACGTGTTGTTTTCATCCTTGAGGGCTTGTAGAAGTTCGACCTCGTCGACGTCGGCTTTGTTTCCTACGCTGAAAAAGTACGAAAGCCCTATTCCCTCACCGTACATGTAGTCCAAGGCGGCGGTTCCGACGGCGCCACTCTGCGAGATCAAAGCCACGTGTCCACGTGCAGGTCTAGGAGCGCTCAGCACTTTTCGCCCATCACTCAGCTGCTTGTAGTATGGCAGGAATATCGTGTCAACACCGCTCCACGGCGAAAATATCCCCACGCAATTAGGCCCAAGTACTCTGATGCCGCTTTTCCTAGCTTCACGCTTGACTTCCTCCTCTAAGTCAAACCTACCAACCTCGCTGAAACCCGATGAGATTATCACCGCTGCATTTACCCCCTTTTCGCCTAGCTCCCTCATAACCTGCGGAACAAGCCTAGCCGGTACGACGATCACAGCGAGATCCACGTCGGAGGGTAATTCACTAATGCTCTTGTAGACCTTTACTCCAAGAATCGTGTCGGCGTTCGGGTTCACGGGGTACACGGGGGCTTTAAGGACGCCTTTTGCGCGGCTCTCCAGTAGGAGCCTTAATATCACGTGCCCAGGCTTATCCTCCTCACGCGACGCACCGATCACGGCCACTCCACTGGGTTCAAAGAACGGTTTCATGTTGCTGATCATGCAATGCACGCTCAACACTTTCACCTGAAATTAAAAGATATTTATTTTGGCAAACGAAATAACTAAAACATTAGATATTTTTCAAAGTATCTCGGAGATATGAAGATACTAAATAAAAATTCACATATGTGATTTACCTTAATTCTCGTAGGAAATGGTATTATTTTTTAGATTTAAAATAGATATTCGCAGTTTTTCAAAAGAATCACTTTCGGTGTACTCTATGGTTCAAATATAAATGCGCTTAGAGGAGCTGTGTACTGATACTTCATGGTTACTCCCGTATCTGCGAAACGTGTGAACGAGGTAAGGAGGCTTGAGGAGAAGTACCTTGCAGACCTTGACTGGGAGAAGCACGAGAACGCCAACCACAACGTCAGCTACAGCAACTTCAGGAACTACATCTTCGAGAAGCTCGTCGAGACTCCCGAGGTGCTGAGGGACTACCTGCCGCCGCGAGCCGTCGAGCAGCATTACCGGGGTGACATCCACATACACAAGCTACCTGACAGCCTCTGGATCCCCTACTGCGCCGGCTGGAGCTTCAAGAAGATACTCCAGCTCGGGCTCAAGACACCTACTATAGTCTCCGCGCCTGCCAAGCACCTCGACACGGCTGTGGCCCACCTGACAAACTTCTTCTTCATGGGTGCCCAGGAGTGGACCGGGGCCCAGGCCGTCAGCGCGTTCGACCTCTACGTCGCCCCCTTCGTGAGGCATGACGGAGCCGACTTCACCAGGGTGAAGCAGACCCTGCAGGGGATGCTCTTCGAGCTCAACTACCCCGCAAGGGCCGGCTACCAGAGCCCCTTCACGAACATAACCCTCGTCTTGGACACGAGCAAAGACATGCTCGAGGGAGAGGCCCTCGTAGGCGGCAGGAAGGTCGGAAACCTGGGCGACTACGTCGACGAGGCGATCGCAGTGGACAAGGCCCTCTTCCAGCTCTACTCCGAGGGCGACGCCCTGGGCCAGCCCTTCACATTCCCAATACCTACCCTCATGCTCACCAAGAACTTCGACTGGAACGGCAGGAGGTGGGGTGACCTCACGGACCTCATATTCGAGGCCCTTGCCAGGAAGGGGTCGGCGTACCTGCTCAACGGGTACGCGAGCAACGTTGAAGCACTGTACGCGATGTGCTGCAGGCTGACCATCGACGTGAACCACGTGGTCTCCAAGAGCAACGGAACCTTCACGCTCCGGCTCGACAAGGCGTCGCAGGAAGACGCCCTAGAGAGGTTCCTCAAATCCAGGGAGAACTCGAGGACGTACGGCATCTGGGCCCTGCCAGATGCGACGGGCAGTATCGGCGTGGTCACCCTTAACATGCCCAGGCTCGCCTTCCTCAGCCGGGGCGAGTGGGGGGTCTTCGAGGAGCTCCTCGCGTCCCTCCTCGAGAGCTCCAGGAGCGTCCTCCTCACGTGGCGCAGGAGATACGCTCAGACGCTGAAGGCCGGGCTCATGCCGCTCACGAAGACCTACCTGGGGCACCTTGACCACCACTTCAACACGATCGGGATAATAGGCCTCCCGGAGGCCGCCGCCAACTTCATGAGGAACCCCATGGTGTGGCTGGAGGGCTCCCAAAGGGAGATGGCCGAGGCCGTGGAGGTAGAGAAGAAGATGGTCTCGCTGGTCAGGAAGTATGCGGAGGAGTTCGAGGAGAAGGACGGCTATCTCTACAACGTCGAGGAGATCCCGGGCGAGAGCACGGGCTACAAGCTGGCTAAGCTGGACGCCGAGGCGTTCAAGGAGGAGTACAGGCGCGGCGAGCTCTTGATACCCTCAGACGGTCAGAGCCCGTTCTACAGCAACAGCATAGTGCCGTACTACGCTGACGTGCCCATATACCAGCGCGCGACCTGGGAGGGAGAGGTTCAGCAGGAGTTCACGGGCGGCGTGATGATGCACCTCTTCCTCCACGAGCAGCCCGATCCTAAGGCCCTCAGGAACCTCGTCCACCGCATTGCGACGAACACGAAGGTCGTGTACTTCAGCATAACCCCGACAATCACCGTCTGCAAAAGGTGCGGGAGGAGCGTAACCGGCTACCTCGAGGCCTGCCCACACTGCGGGAGCAATGAGCTGGAGCACTGGAGCCGCATAGTCGGCTACTACCGCCCCGTCAGCAACTGGAACCCGGGCAAGAAGGCAGAGTTCAAGCTGAGGGTAACTTACTAATCTCTACAGGAGAGACTCTACTTCTATCCCTTTTCTCCTCATCCTCGCGCCTACAGGTTTCTCTACAGGGTAGAACCTACAGCTGAAGATGCTCAGTAGTTTCCCGTCGAAAAACCATCGGTAGCCCTCTGGAAATGGCTCGTGAGCCCTAACTATTAGTCTGAGGCCGCTTTCCTGGAGGAAACGTTCAACGGGACCTCGGCCGAAAACATACACCCCCCATCCCCTGATGCTCGGAGCAAAGTCGTCTACATCTTCACTGGGGTCGTTCCATAGCATCTGAAACGCGACATCGTTTAATTGCCCTCTTGGTATGCTAAGCACCTGCGCAGGCGTCCTTAAGTCCTTTGCTATTCCGCCATGCACGGCAAAAACCTCACCGTTCACGACTGCGGCCAAGCTCAGATAAGAGAACAGTTCCTCGAAGTCCCTATAGGTAGCGTAACCATAGGTCATTGCTACTGCTGAGTAGAAGCCGTACTCCATGTTCATCTCCCTGGTCTCGTGATTTCCCCGAAGTAGGAAAACCCTGTCAGGAGTGGAGGCTTTGGCGAGTAAGAGTAGTTCGATGTTCTCGATCTGGTAAGGGCCTCTGTCCACGTAGTCTCCAAGGAACACCTTCACTTTGGCGTCGCGCCTCAGAGCATTGACCGTGGATTCAACGTCGCCGTGAGTATCTCCCACAAAAAGCACGTCATCCTCTTCGACTACGAGTAGCTGGCTCTCAGACCTTAAAATACCCTTAACGTCGTCGATCAGCTCAAGCAGTAGACTCTCAGGAAGCACGCCAGGCTTTCGGATGAATTCCTCCAGAATCTTTCTGTAGTCAGGCACCTTCGCTGCCTCCCTCTAGCACCAGCCCTCTACAGTACACCACTCCTCTAACCCTGCGGATAAAGTTTGGGCATGAGTAGCACTGAAGGAAGGATACCCGTCTCTTGAGAACAGGGCAGTCTACAGCTTCCTTCTTCATCTCGCCCAGCATCTTCTTCGACACAGCTTTCTCAAGCTGTTCAACGAGAGTTTTTTCAACACGCATAGCTTTCTCGAGCTTTACCACCGGAACCTCGTATCTATAGTCCTTTGAAGCCATACGCACACCCTTACCAGGCAATCTAAATATTTCTGTCGTGCGCTTGCCCCTAAGGTTAACTATAAATCGAGGCCAATTACCAGACTAGCTGTGAGCGATATAGCGTGGCTTGTATACTCACTGCTCGACGCCCTCTTCGCAGCTTTAGCAACAATCTTCGCTAAAATGGGCTTGTCACGGGTCGATCCTGTGGTCGTCACAGGCCTCCGCTCGATAGTAATGATGGCTTTCACGGTCTCTGTAATGCTGTTGATAAGAGATAAAGCCCTCATAACGAGCCTGACAACCCGCGAGACCCTATTCATAATTCTGAGCGGGGTGGCGGGCGCTCTCTCCTGGCTTCTCTACTTCGTTGCGCTGCAGTACGGTAAAGCAGTGAACGTCGCGGTGGTAGACAGATCCAGCATACTTTTCATCATTGTCCTCGCCGCTTTAGTTCTCGGCGAGGAAATCACCATTAAAAAGGCGGTCGCTGCAGGGCTTGTGCTCGTCGCGTTAGTGTTGATTTCCACGTGACTCTACGGGTCTCACGATGATTTTCTTCAACTCCCGCCTCATCCGCCAGTAGTGATACTCGATAGCCAGGATCACTATCAACACTACTAGAGTTATCGCTCCGACAACGATAGCTATGAAGTCCATCATGCCTAATACTATTTCTGCCACATTTTCGTTTAAACCAGGGGTGGTATAATTCCATGTCTCTGAAAAACGTGGTACTCGTCCGGCCCGGCGAGCTCACTGTAAAGGGTCACGAGACGAGGAAGCGCTTTGAGTCGCTTCTCGTGAGGAACATGGAGGATGCACTTCACTCGGAGGGCCTCCAGGCGGAAGTAAGGAAAGGCTACGGGCGCTTTTACGTCTACGGTCCCCCAGAGTCGTTTAGTGTCCTGTGCAGGGTCTTCGGCGTAAAGTCCCTATCCCCAGCCGTAGAGGTCGAGTTCCGGGACATCGAGGATCTTATAAGCAAAGGCGAAGAGTACTTTAAGGAGAAAGTTCGCGGCAAAAGCTTTGCGGTCAGAGCAAGGCGGACCGGGGACCATCCATTTACCTCAATGGACGTTAACAAGCTCCTCGGAGAAAGGTTGCTGAAGTACGCGAGGAAAGTAGACCTCGAAACCCCAGAGGTTGAAGCCTACGTTGAGGTCAGGGACAAGAAAGCTTACTTCTTTACGGAAATCGTCAAGGCATACGGTGGCCTCCCCATAGGAAGCGAGGGGAAAGTGGTAGCCCTCGTCTCCGGGGGTTTCGACTCACTTGTAGCTGCGTGGATGGCCCTTAAGAGAGGTGCAGAAGTCGAGTTCTTGTACCTCAACATGGGCGGCCAGGTCTCGAAATACTACGTCACAAGAGCGGTGAAAACGCTAGCGGATAGGTGGTGCTACGGCTACTATCCCAGGCTGTTCATCGTGGACTTCTCGGGATTCATCAGGGAACTGCGTTCAAAGGTAAACCCAGGGCTTCTAGGAGTCGTGCTTAAGAGGTACATGTACAGGGCGGCTAACATCTTTGCCAGGAAAGTGGGTGCCGGCGGCATAGTTACAGGGGAAAACCTAGGCCAGATCTCCTCTCAAACTCTCAGCAATCTAAACGTCATAGACAAGGCGTCAGAGCTCGTCGTCCTTCGACCCGTCCTCTGCTTGGACAAAGACGAGATCGTTAGCCTCGCAATGGAAATCGGGACCTACGAGGCTTCGAGCACCGTTAAGGAAATATGCGGTGTGTACTCGGTGCACCCTAAAACGGCCTCAGAGATAGAGGAGGTGCGACGGGAGGAGGAGAAGATCGAGGAGAGCGTGTTCAGGGAAACTCTTGAGCGGGTTGAAGTAATCGACGTCCGCCGAACCAGGATCGAGGACCTCTGGAGCGGAAACTTCGTCGACCTTGACATCGACCACATACCCGAGGGAGCCACAGTGTTGGACGTGAGGCCAGCCGAGAAGTTCAAGCTAGAACACATTCCCGGAAGCATGAACGTGGATTACTGGAGTGTAGAGGAAGCGGTTAGTCGTATGGGGCGCGACAAAACGTACATCATCGTATGTGACGAAGGGGGGTTAAGCAGGGAAGCGGCTTACCGCCTCCGAACCCTCGGGTACAATGCTTACAGCTTGAAAGGAGGTATACGAGGCTTTAAGAGGAAGTCTCATCTTCGAGAAGCGCTAGGCGTTTCTTGAAGTACTCATCTGCTTTCTTCCATATATCATCCGGGACCGCTTTCTCGAAAGGAACCTCCTCGGAGTTTGCTAGGTCGAGCAGAAATCTGCATGTAAACTCGCCGATCAGCCTGAATGCGACTGGGTGGAGGTGCTCCACGCTATCTCTCACGGTGTGTATGTCGGAGCCACTACCGCTAGCGCGGAAAATGTTCACTGCAGGCACCTTCCACTTCCAGACAAAGGACGTGCTATCGCTACTCATGACATCCTCTGTGACGCTCAGGTTCACCCCCATCTCTTTCGCCTTCGATTCCACGTAGCTCCGCAGGGATTTCGAGCCGCTCACGATCGACGCAGACGAGCCCAGCGCGCCCCCGTGAACGTCTAGATTAACGACGAGGACCGTTTTCTTTTGCTCATCCTTGTGCTTCTCAACATAAGCCTGCGAACCTCTAAGTCCAAGTTCCTCGGCCCCGAAAAGCACAAACCTTACTGTCCTCTTTAGAGCCCGATCGGACAGGCTTTTAGCCAGCGCAACAGCGAGAGCTGCACCGCCCGCGTTATCGGTTGCGCCCGGGACGCCCAGAACGCTATCGTAGTGGGCTGTTACGAGAATGATCTCCTCAGGGTACTTGTAGCCGGTTTTCTCAGCTACGATGTTGTAGCTTAACGTATCCCTATACGTCTGCTCCAGAACTAGCCTAACTCTTTCGGCGGCCAGTAACTTTACGGCGTCCCTGTAGCTCACGTACACAGCGGGCAGATTTCCGAACTTCTCTCTCCACTCCCACGGGACAGAAACCCGGCTCAGGTCACGGTACGGCGTGCCCTCGGAGACCACGAGACCAGAGGCCCTTTTCGCTAGGAGCCTCCAGCTCTCAGCTGAAGGTCTCCCAGTGGCCAGCCCAACCCATCCGCTGTCACTTGGTATCAGCGCTCTGTCTGAGTTCTCGATGTACACGAGCCTAGCCTCGACTCCCGTAGTCTCGCCGCTGAACCCAATAGGGCTCGCCTGTACTCCTTCCTCGAATGGGCTCAGGACGGATAGTTCTGCCCGGTGAACCTCGTAAACCTTCACGTTGAACTCCTCGAGCTTAGGCGCGTACCCGCTATGGGTAAGCTCCTCCAAGATCAAGCCCCTGGCCTCTGCCTCGCCCTCGGTACCGGTGAAGCGTGGGCTCTGCGATAAACGCACGGCCAGCCCGTAAGCGTAGTCGTAGTCGAACATTGACTCATTAGTATTTAACCCCCTCTAATTAGCTTTCTGACAGATGCCCAGAAAGGCCCTTAGACTGCGCGTGGCAGGCGTAGTGCAAGGGGTGGGATTCAGGCCACACGTGTTTAGATTAGCCAGGCGCCTAGGCCTTTCGGGGTACGTGGTTAACTTAGGCGGGTCTGAGGTTGAAATCTGGGTAGAGGGAGACGAGAAAGCTGTAAACCTTTTCCCAGAGGCCTTAAGGAGTGAGACTCCTCGATCAGCCGAGATCGAGGAGACCATCATTGAGGAGGTCATCCCTGCTGGATTCATGGACTTCGAGATCAGGAAAAGCGGGCGGGAACTCACGAAGATCTCGATGATTCCGCCGGATTTCGGTATGTGCGAGGACTGCAAGAGGGAGATCCTGGACCCGTCTTCAAGGTGGTACCGTTACCCCTTTCACAGCTGCGCGTGGTGCGGGCCACGCTTCACCATCATCAGGAGCATCCCCTACGACCGCGAAAACACATCAATGGCGGCCTTCCCCCTCTGCAAGAAGTGCAGGGAGGAGTACTCAGACCCCCACAACACAAGGCGTTTCCACATTCAAGGTATTTCATGCCCCGAGTGCGGCCCCCAGGTTTACCTTGTGGACTCAGATGGAAGCCCCCTTCGCGTAAAGGACCCCATACTGGAAGCCGCTAGGCTGATCGACGAGGGATTTATTGTAGCTGTAAAAGGCATAGGCGGCTTCCACCTTGCGGCCCGCGCTTCCGACGACCGCGCGCTCAGGGAGCTGAGGAGGAGAAAGAGGAGAGGCCGAAAACCCTTCGCGGTGATGGCTCTCGACATTGAAACGGCTAGAAGGGTAGCTGTCGTGGACAGCCAGGCGGAGCAAATCCTCCTGAGCCCGGCTAGACCCATACTCATACTCCCTAGGCGTGACGTGGTTTCACCCGAGGTCGCGCCCGGTCTTAAAACCGTCGGGGTCATGCTGGCTTATACACCTCTACACTACCTCCTACTAGCCGGGACGGAGGATCGCTTCGCAGTAATGACGAGCGGTAATGAGAGCGGCGAGCCGATAATAAAGGACAACGAGGAAGCACTGGAGAAGCTAAGAGGTGTAGCCGACTATTTCCTGTTGCACAACCGCGAGATTGTGAACAGGGTTGACGACAGCGTCTTGAGGTTCGCGGACGGTGAGCCAGTTTTCCTGCGGAGGTCAAGAGGCTACGCTCCCAGGTGGCTTAGAGCGCCTCGAGGCTTCAAGAGGCCGGTAGTAGCCTTGGGGGCAATGCTGAACAACACAGGGGCTGTTGGCCTGCGGGAGTACGTCATACCGACTCAGCACATAGGAGACTTAGAGAACATTGAGACGCTCAACTTTCTGAGAGAGGCGCTTTATTTCTTTATAAGGACGTACGCTATATCACTCCGCGATGCCGTCATTGTAGTAGATAAGCACCCAGGCTTCTTGAACAGGGTGCTTGCTCGGGAGTTAGTGGAAGAGTATGGGGCGGAGCTCCTCGAATTTCAGCATCACGTGGCCCACGTGGGTGCTGCTCTTCTCGAGTACAAGGTGCGAGAGGGGTTCGGGATCGCGATAGACGGTGTAGGTTACGGCGATGACGGTGCAATTTGGGGGGGAGAAGTTATGCACCTGCAGGAGGGAGGCTATAGTCGCGTAGGGGGGCTTGAGTACCTTCCCATGCCCGGCGGGGACAGATCGACGATCTACCCGTCTCGGATCGTAATCGGGGTTTTAGCCGAGAAGCTGAGCGTGGAAGAGACGCTGAAACTAGCGGCTAAACTAGGGCTGGACAGGCAGCTCCCAGGTGGGGTGAGAGAAGCCTCGGTTGCTGCCGTTCAGTCAAGCAGAAGCATTAAGTGCTCTAGCGTTGGGCGATTCCTGGACGCCGTCTCCGCGCTGTTGCACGTCTCGTGGGAAAGGACCTACGAGGGAGAGCCAGCTATAACGCTTGAGGAGTTCAGCTGGGGCGGCAGACTGTTGAACTACAAGTTTGAGCGCGCCGGAAGCATTATCCATACAAAAGACTTCTTTTTCGACTACGTCCTCAACGGTCGCTTTAATGGGGAGAGAGCTCAGGATGTGGCGTACACTGTGCAATTCGAACTGGGAAGGTCTCTTGCGGAAGTCGCGCTCGAGGAGGGCGCGAGGACGGTCTACGTGACGGGTGGAGCCGCGGTTAATTCAATTTTGCTGAAAGGTATGAGGTCGGTTATGGGTAAGGAGAACGTTCTCTTGCAGAGAAAGCTCCCGCCTGGAGATGGAGGGGTTTCAGCGGGACAGGCATACTATGCGCAGCTTAAGGGGATAGCTTAATTAGGCTTCGGCACTGTTTTCAGAAACGCAATGATGACTTGAACCCGATTCGAGTTATCTAGTGACTGGGGCCGTCGCTGCTGAGCGCTCTATAGGATCGTTACCTCAGATCCGAGCGCGATGCCGGGAAGATGCCGCCTAAAATATGCAATGAAGCTGTTGCCCCTAGCCCCGTGCTTTCGCACGATCTTTCCGATGAACTTCTTCCCATTTGGGTGCGTCCACACGACTTTCCTGCCGATCACTAGGTGGGTTGTCGTTTTTCCTTCAACCTCTATTATCACCTGCCTAGGATAGTAACGCTTCCTACCGAGCCTGAAAGACAGTATCCACCCTCTCACCGGGTTTCACCCGGTCTTTTAGTAGCAGACCGTGAGGAGAAAAACTTTACGCTCATTTTTTACTCAGATCTTCACATAAATCATGGCATCTCGAATCAATAGCATTACATACCTGGCTGCATCCATCTCCGTATTTGTTGCAGAGTTCCTCGCATGTCTCCGTGCAACCTGTCTGCTCTTGGCCCTCGCACTCCTCTATACACTCGGCCAATAACCTTTCGCACCTACTGGTACACTCCTCAACCATCTCCTCACATGCCAGTAAGCAATCTTCACTTCGAGCCATTGCTTACTCTTGACAGCGCATCATGCTTTTATACGTTCCTGCGCACCAGGGCGGCATTACCCGTGAAACCCAGGCTTTCCACCAGCATTGAAGTCAATCGACGAACTTCTCTATCAACGCTTGCTTTGAACTCGGGCTCTTCCTCGTAAAGTTGAACGATCCCCTCTCTAATAAACCGCTTACCGTCTCTTCGCAGGTTAAGGGCTACGAAGGAATAGTGCCGGAAAAGGGGTGTGTCCACAAGGTACCTACCCTGGATTCCGCTGAGCCTTACATGCTCTTCTAGGAGTCTCGCAAGAGTCTCGTCGTAAAGCTCTCCCCTGACGCGAACCTGCTCCTCAAGGAACGCGAGGACCTCATCGTAGATCTCCTCGAAGAACCTCCTGACACGGCTAGATTCGTGGCGGGCCATCAGGCGCATGAGGAGCTCGAAATACACGCCAGAGACCTTGTACTTGAAGAGACCCCCAGTCGCTCTTCTAATCGTATCGTGAACCCCAGGGCCTTTCATCGAGAACGGTGCGCGGCCGCTACCGCTGTGGAATGAAAGGAGCACGTTGAAGAGAGCTGAAATACTCGAGTAGACCTTGACCCTGTCGTAGAGTTCCTCTAAACTTCCTGTGTAATCCTCCCTTTTCTGGAAACCAACGTTAGGCGCAACGAAGTCCACAGGTACCCCACGCTCAGTTGTCTCTCTTAGAATGAAGTACAATTCTTTCGGGTCTGTGATGTTCGGCGTTTCGTCGAAGGCGACCTCGACTCCAAACTCCCAGGGAACCTCCTCTCGGATGATCCTGTAAATGCGCTCAAGCACCTCCACGCTCCTGTAAAGCTTCAACGCAATCCGCTTAACCTCGAGCTGGTCAAACTTCAAGCGGAGACCTCCAAGACTCACGTCTACTCCCAAGTATTTGTCGAGGAGGCTACTGTCACCCACCTGATCTTTAAAGAGGGTGCTCACCTCGTCATTGGTCACTTGATCAGCCGCGTGATTTATCAACTCGCAGGTATCTATGGTGAAGAAGTAGATGTTGCGCGTGCTCGCAGCCTCTCGCACCTCATCCCGAATGTACTCCAAGACCTTCTCGACTTCCCTGTCCGAGAGCTTGGTCACCGCTCGTCCTCCTGTGATTCTCCTAACGGCGTCGGTAGCTGAGGCCGTCACGGAAACATGGTCGGCCTCGATCTCGACGGCAACCCCCTTCTCCTTAGCCTTAGCCGCGCTCAACTCTATGTACCTATGAATGGAGGTTCCAGTGTGGCCTCTCGTAATCTCGTAGGCCCCCGGCGGTGCGTTTATCACGTACTCCGGTGCGGTTTCACGGTGGTATGAAAGCATAACCCCGCCGGCGGTGCTCTTGTCCTTGAAACCATTGAGTATGCCATCCAGAAACACTTCAGGTATTCTGACTCCAACGGCTAAGTGAGGTGTCTTCCCGAGGTAGAGGGGTGTCCGAAGCATCTCAAACTACACTTCGAGCCTCCAAGCTTTATATCTTCTTGCCCTTGTCTTCCGGCATGAGCGTTTTTAGAGAAGCGCGGGAGCACACGCTACTCTCGGCTCCCGTTCCTGGTCAGAAGGCCTCTCTCCTCGAGCATTTTTGCAGCTTGGCGCAGTACGCCTCGAACCACGTGCCTGAGCCTAATGTCGCCGAGCTTCATAGCGGCACGACGTATGCTCCCCTCCCTCGCGACCAGGCTCAGTATTTTCCGCTGATCGCAGTCCAGGCTCAGGTGCTTCAGCGCGAGAACTGCAACCTCCTGCGGTGGCTCGCTGTAAGGCCATGCCTCCAAATGCTCATCAATAAAGTTTTCGTACTTTTCAATGAGCTCGAAAATGACGAGGTATACGGTATCGTGCGGCCCTAAATTCGGGTAGTGCTTGCGCAGAGCGGCTCTCAGCTCCTCTGAGCTGTTAAAACCATCCAAACGCGCAACCTCGTCGGTGATCTCGTCCAGCCTGAGCCTGCGCACCTCAAGTACCTTCGCCTTGCCGATAATTTTACCACCAGCGTGAATAATAACCTCTTCCCCTGGTTTAACCCCCGGATGTTTAGCCCTAATCGTGGCGGTCTTCTTCCCGTGTAAAAGCAGGGGGATATAAGACTTAGAGAACATTAGGTGCTTTATCATTCTAGTTCTCGATATCTATCGATATGTCCGGGTACTCGGGAACTTTTCGGGCCCCCGAAGAGTCTCTGTGTATTATCACGTCGAGGGCTCTCAGCGTGCCTTTGACGTCTGCGACGAACAGAGGCAGTATTTCATAGTACTTCTCAGAGTGAAGGTGTATTGCCTTTACGGGAGCGCCGAGGGCTATGCGGGCATCGTGCTTTGCTCTCCTCGCCTCCGCGATAGTGGCTACTATCATGTCGCCTAATCTTGCCTTCTCTTCGTCGAAATTGAACGCGGCGGGCCAGGGAGCTGTTGTTATGCTTTCGTACCCTTCGCGCGAGCTGTAGACTACACTGTAGATTTCCTCGCTTATGTGCGGAGCGAAAACCGAGAGAATGTTTAGAGAGCTCAGAAGAACCTTGTAGGAGGTGTAGAGGGCGCCGGGATCCCCCTGAGATAGACGGTACTTGATAGCCTCTAGGTAGTGGTCACAGAACTTATGCCACACTGTGTCTATGATCAGTTGTGCAGCTTTCTGGAAGTCGAAGCCCTCTAAGGCTTTCTCGGCTTCGTTGATCATCTCCGAAGCCTCACGCATCATCCAGTGGTCGACGGGCGTCAATTTTTCGGCGTGGCTTTCCTCGGGCTTGTAGTTCCTCAAGTATGGGTGTAGAAGCCGGGACGCGTTCCACACCTTAACCAGGAAGCGGTGTGCGTAGTCGACGCCCTCCCACGAGAACCTGACATCTTGACCGGTTGAGGCAGCTGTTGCTACCCACAGTCGGAAGCTGTCCGCACCGTACTTCTCCAGGACCTCACTGACCGCAACGTAGTTGCCGTAGCTTTTGTGCATCATCCTCCCGTCGGTGCCCCTGACCATGCCGTTAATCAGCGCGGTCTTGAACTGAGCTTTGCCGAAGAGAGCTACACCGCGTAAAATCAGGTAGTAGTCCCACGTCCTTATAATATCATAGCCGTTAGGTTGCAGGTCTGCCGGGAAGAGTCTCTCGTCAAGGTTGTCCGGCCAACCAGCGTGAACGGCGGCGGTTATGCTTGAGTCCATCCACGTGTCCATCACGTCTTTTTCACCGACCAGGTTGGTTGAGCCGCACCGGGGGCATTTCTCGATAGGCGGTTTATCGAACCTAGGGTCTATCGGAAGGTGCTCCGGGCCTACGACGATCTCGTGGCCGCAGTCCTTGCAGTAGTAAACAGGTATCGGCGTCGCAAAAAGCCTTTGACGCGAAATAACCCAATCCCAGTCGAGGCTAAGCACCCAGTTCTCGAGCCGCTTGTACATGTGAGGTGGGACCCAGCGAATCTTGGAGCCTTCCTCTAAAACGGCCTTGTCGAGGGCGGTGGATTTCACGAACCACTGCTTCTTCGGTATTATCTCCACGGGGGTATGGCATCTCCAGCATGTCCCGACGCTGGTTCTGATACTCTCCACCTTTACGAGCAACCCCTGGCTTTTGAGGAGATCGACGATCCTCCTTCTTGCCTCTTCAACATGCAGCCCTTTAAGTGGCCCGGCATTCTCGCTCATCGTTCCGTTGTCTGATATGGAGATTATAACGGGGAGTGAGTACTTTTTCTGCCACTTAACATCCGTTTTGTCCCCATACGTGCAGATCATGACTGCTCCACTTCCGAAATTGGGGTCCACGGCCTCATCGGCAATTATGGGAACCTCCCTTTCGTAGATTGGCACGATTGCGTGCGAACCCACGAGCCTCGCGTATCGCTCGTCCTTCGGGTTCACCGCAACGGCCACGCATGAGGCGAGAAGCTCCGGGCGGGTTGACGCGATAACCAGATCTTCCCCCGTCTCCTTGACCTTGAACTTGAAGAAGTAGAGGGGCCTGTCTTTCTCAACGTACTCAACCTCAGCCTCCGCGATCGCCGTCTCGCATCGAGGGCACCATATGACCGGGTGCTCACCCCTGTAGATGAGGCCTTTCCTGTACATCTCGATGAAACTCAGCTGGGTTCGGCGCCAGTAGTCCGGATCCATGGTCATGTACTCGGTGCTCCAATCTATGCTAAGTCCAAGACCTTTCAGCGCCTTCCTCATGGAGTCAATCCACTCTAAGGTGTACTTCTTGCATAGTGCAATGAACTGCTGAGGCTCGAATTCGCTCTTCCTCTTACCTGTTATTCTCTCAACCCTAACCTCAGTTGGCAACCCGTGGCAGTCCCACCCTTGGGGGAAGAAAACATTGTATCCACGCTTCCTTTTATATCTGGCAACGAAGTCAATGTAGGAGAAGTTAAGCGCGTTCCCTACATGGAGTTCACCGCTCGGGTAGGGTGGAGGCGTGTCAATGCTGTAAGTTTTTCGGCTCTTGTCGTTTCGGTCAAACCTATAGAGGCCCCTCTCTTCCCAGAGCCTTTGCCATTTACTCTCGATGGTTTTGAAATCGTATGTCTTAGGGAGAGTCTCGGCCATTGTATCGTAAACCCAAGAAACTAAGGAATAAAAACTTAATCCTCCCTCTCGGATATCCGCAGATTTTTCCCTAGTGGTGGTGATGGTGATGATGCTCGTCCTCCACGTCTGTCAATGTCTCCTCTACACCTATCCCGGCGATCGCCTCCCGAATATCCTGTGGGATTTCGGCGCCGTACGCCTCGAGTATCTTGGCCACGAAGTAGGGGTCTGGAGCCGCCCCCTCGAACTCCACTCTGTCCTCGCCGTTAATCTGTATTACGTTTTTCGGAACAGCGTAGACACCGTAGCTGTCTGCTAAGTCGCTGAACTCCAAGGCCTCTATCATGTCGCCGTAAATGCTCTTATTGACCATAGCGAACCTGTGCGATGCCCTCACGGCGAGCGGGCAGTAGGGGCACGTCGGAGTTACGAAGACCATGATCCTAGTTGGCTTGGTAACGTACTTCTTCAGTAGATCGGCTAGCTTGGGGTCGATTTCCGGCTCACCCCTAGACGCGTCGAGTATATCCTCAACAAAGGCTCCAAACTCGTAACCTGCAGGTATGCCGAAGTACCTTATGTTCCACTCATCAACCCCGTGTATCAGTATCGCTGGGAACATAGGGATGTTGTACTTCTTAACCTCAGGGTCTCTGCTCGAGTGCCTCTCGATCCTTACTTTCCCGCCGGAGGTTTTACTTATCAGTTCCAAAATCTGCTCCGTGTCATCGCAGTACATGCACTCAGCTTCAGGGTCTCTAAAGTACCTTATGATAACTGGGTTATCCAGCTTTGCGAACATCCTCGTGAGCTCGCCCACCAACTCCTCATCGTATTCAACAGGCATAGTACCCCAACCTCTATCTAGGCGTGGTTTTTAAGCTTTTGTAGTGCTGGCCCCGCCTAAAATCACTCTTGTCCGCTGTTCGCCTGTAGTTACCTTTTTTCGTAAACGGTCAAATGTTTCTTAGACAGGTTGCAGCTACAGTAGAGAGAAGGATTCAAGGATAGAGGACATCAAGGAGAGTGAGGAAGCTACGTTTTCTGAAAAACCTTAAGGAATCACTTTAACTCCGCTCGAAGTGCCGATATAGATCTTAGATGGCTTTTTGATCGCGAAGATACCGTTCGCGACTACACCTGGGAGTGTCATAAGCTCTTTTTCTAGGCTTTCAGGATCGCTTATCTCCTGGAATGAGATGTCGATGAGGAAGTTGCCGTTATCAGACACCACAGGGCCCAGCTTACCTTTCTCAGCAAGTCTAAGGGTTGTGGTCGTTACGCCCCTGAAGCTCTTAAGCTCTTCAATGACCTGATGGACGGCGAGCGGGTGCACCTCAACAGGAACAACCTGGACCTTTTGTTTGCTGGCAAGCTTGCCTTCATCCACTATGATGATATACTCCTTGGAATAGTAGTCCACGATTTTCTCTCTGAACAGCGCGCCACCAGCACCTTTTATAACCCACCTCTCTGGGAAAACGGCGTCGGCCCCGTCAAAAGATATATCGGGTCTCTCGTCGAGCAGGGGCCTCTCGATCAGACCAAGCTTTCCAGCTAGAAAACTCGTGTCGTAAGATGTTGAAACGAAATACACCTCCAGCCCCTCCCTCTTCACCTTTTCTGCCAGCCTCTCTATGAAAAGCCTGATGGTGCTACCGCTTCCAAGCCCTATAAGCATGCCGTCCTTAACGAGTTTTAGAGCTTCCTCTACCGCTATGAGCCTGAGCGTAGCCACCTCCACGGATATGAGACAAGCGTGTTTCCTACTTAAACTTGGCTTTCTACAGCTGTGCTCGGCTTGTCTGCTTTCTTCGCATCGTCAGGGGGTGAGAATTTGGGTCTCCAAACTAACAGCAGAGGAAGGACACATGGGTGAGATTTCTAAACGTTTTTCAAATATCTCAACCTCGCACTTTTGGTCTAACGTGGAGGAAAATATCCCTAACTGGCCTCTAATGGAGGAGGAAATACTCGTAGTGGAAGATGAAAGCCATGTTTACTTTAACTTCCCTCACTCTCTTTACAAGAAGACGATCGAGAAGTATGTAGCCAAACTATCCCCCATCGTAAGGGTGAAGGACGATCCTCTCGGTGGTAGGAGAGTTGTGCTTACCCTGGACAAGCAGGGTGGTCTAGAAGTTAAGGCTTGGCTATCCCTGATGATGGACAAGCTTGGCAAAAAATACTTTATAACAGAGCTTGAGATAGTTTAGGCGGCAATGATGAACCTTGTAAGGGCAGACGCGTGAAGAGTCGAACCCTGCTGAGGAACTATGCCCGAGACCGTCTTCGCCGTGGAGGTTTTGGAACCATTCATAAGCAAGTGGATGTTCATCGAGCTATCTCACGCGTCAAGGATCGTCGGGAGAGAGAAGTTCTGGGTATTCAACGTCGCGAAGGAGTGCGAGCGACAGCTACTCGGAGAAATCGCGTCACGTGTTGAGCGCGAAAGCATAGCAGCATTTATTGGAGAAGTCAGCCAAAGCTTCACTATAGTCGTGTTGGACCCCTCCGCCAAAGTGGACCTTAGCCCTCAGGACTTCAAGGGAAGAGTCCTCGTCGTTATTGGGGGTATAATGGGCGACCACCCTCCACGAGGCCGAACGAAGAGGGATTTAACTGACAGGTTAGGACAAGTGCCCTTGAAGCGGAGAATAGGTCCTGGACAGTTCACCATCGACGGTGCCATCTACGTCGCCTATAAAGTCTCAAAGGGGGTTCCGCTGGAATCGATAGCTGTTCAAAGAGGCCTTTACCTTTCAGATGGCGATGTTGAAGTACGCTTGCCCTATACTTATCCAGTGGAGAACGGTCGTGTAGTAGTGTCCGTAGAGGAGGTCAGGTATCTATTAGGGGGGCTCGAAGAGGATGAGGCTAGAGCCATAAGAGATGGTGTGTTGCCATCTATCTGCTAGTCTGCATCCAGCCCCCTTGCTTGTCTAGATCCCCAGGGTGTAGAGTTTCTGTGCTACGGCACCCCATGAACCCCCCCAACCGCCTGTTGCCTACCAGGAACACCTTTTTCACCAAGAATCACTCAAATACTCCACTGTTGATGTTACCAACAACAGGTTGAAGAAGCACCTGCTGCCATCGCACTTGCTTCTCCGCCAAGCCCCTCACCGGCTCGAAGAACTCCAAGTCTGACCTCCTCTGTGTTTTGCGCATCTCTCATCTCAGTTCAGCTGAAATATTCGAACATGTCTCTCGCGTATGGTAAGGGTCATAGTGCTGGGCACGAAAGGGTGCACGTCCCTGCACTTAAACCTAAAAGGGAAAATGGTAAAGAGGCAGAGATTGCTGCAGGAAGAAGCGAGATAAAATTTGCTAAGTTCCCACGCGCTCAACGCTAATGAGATCTGTAGATTCTCTGCGCCTGCCAGCAGTGAATATAACTATATCGCCCACCGCCACGTAACCGTCTCGTGTCGCCTTGGTGAGTAGCTCTGAGAACAGGTTTGGAGAACCCTTATTGAGCGTGGGGTCGTAAACCGCCTTAATGCCTTTTAGAAGGTTGATGTAACGCGCAGTGTTTGGCGAGCTCGTATACACTATCACTTCCCGTGAGGGTCTGAACTTAGCCAGCCTGCGCGCTGTATTTCCTCTTTCAGAGAAGGCTAGGATCTTTCCTCCGATTATGTCTGAGAGGAGAGTTACACCCTTTGCTATCGCTTCGTAGTGGTCTTCGGGTTCATGGCGTTGAGGGTTAGTGTCTAACCTCTCTGCCTCGATTATTATTCTTTTCAACCACGATACGGCTTCGACAGGGTACTTTCCGGCTGCCGTCTCTCCTGCGAGCATTAGAGCATCGGCATCCATCTTAACTGCTGTGATAACGTCGACGACCTCTGAACGGGTTGGGACGGGGTTGTTCACCATCGATTCCAGTAGCTGTGTGGCTATTATGCTCGGTTTGCCTCGGAGCCTAGCCTTCCTGAGTATTTCCTCCTGCACTCGGTATATCTCTTCAAGGTTGTAGAAGTTTGCAAGGTCCCCCCTAGCAACAAGCACCATGTCTGCTAGAGCAAGAAGCGAATCTAGCCTCTCAACTGCGCTCTTGGTTTCGATCTTCGCTATTATCTTCACCTCCTCGGCCTTGAGGTCGAAGAGCAGCTCCTTAAGCCTTCTGAGGTCATCCTCGCTCCGGACGAAGCTCAGCGCCACTGCGTCAAACCCGTTTTCAACTGCGAACTTCACGTCGCTTACGTCTTTCTCCGTTAGCGAGGGTAGAGGGTACTCTTTACCCCTAACGGCTACCGTTTTCCGCGGCTTAAGTTCCCCGTCCATGAGGGCTACAGTGATTAAACGGTCGCCGAGGTTTTCCTCCACTCTGAACGCCAGCCTACCTCCCTCAACATAGAGGACGTCCCCCAAGGAGGCGGTCTCAAAGAGGATGCGCATCGGAACAGGAATACCCTCTCCGGTCTCACCAAACGAGAACACCACTTTATCTCCGGGCTTCACAGGCTTCGGCTCAAAGCTTCCGAGCCTGACGACCGGGCCTTGTAGGTCAGCGATGAGCGTAGCCGGGCGTCTAGGGGTCTCCAAAGCTCTGATTTTATGGACAAGCTCCTTGAAGACCGAATACTCTGCATGCGAGAAATTGAATCGAAATCCCTCAACGCCTTCCCAGAACAGCCTCTTCAGTGTGGTGTCATCCCATGAAGACGGTCCCAGCGTAACAATTATCTTAGTTTTTCTCGTCTGCATTGAACCTCGAAAACCTGTAACTTGCTTCAGTATTTAACAGTTGATCTCAGATCCGTCAAGCAGCCGGCACTACTACAGCTAATGTTCTCACCGTTGTATCTGAGCAATGCTGGGGCTGACCCCTTGCTTGCCGGCTTAGCGTAGCCTCACAAGTGCCTAGGCGGTATTCCATCCCTGGACTAGCATCGATGCCATCTGTAACTCTATACCGGCTGGACTTAGGGGCGCTCGAGCACCCTGATGTCCTTCTCTAATTTGCGATGTTAAGGTGTATGTCGAGCATTGGAAGAAGCAGAGAAAGATATCATTGTTAGGTCTGAAGAAGCCCGAGAAGGTAAACGAGCTTTACGCTATTCTCGACATATTTTCTAGCAACGTTATCAAGGAATCTTGTACCCTTCTCGTGATCGCGGTATATTCTGTCTCCAAGCCAGTTCCTACTGTTGACAAGCTCTCGCTCGACGTCTGCTAGGCTTATAGCGTTAAGTTGGAAGGTCTGCCGCGCCTCCTCCGAGAGGTTGCGCTGAAGCTCCTCTAGCCCTGTAACATCCATCCCTAGGAACTTCCTGATTCTCGGCTTCGCATCATCCACGAGGCCCATCTGAATTAACCCGCTGAGAAGCGCTGCGTGGTAGGTGAGCCCTAGCATGTGGAGCTCTTCGCGGACCCGGTTTACATCAAATACGATTAACTTGAAGTTGTTGTTAAGCAACTCTTCAAGCCTTTTCTGGGCCTCGCCTGTTGACTTAACCCTGTAGAACTCCTTGACGAACTTCTCTACTACAGTTTCCTCGCCATCGAATATCGCGATATAGCCATACACTAGATCCCCCCTGTCGTCTAGCGGTACTAGGAGGACATCGAGAGAGGCGAGTTTGAGATGGCGGCCCGGCTTTGGGACGTAAAGCTTCTTCCCCTGAAGGAGCAGTGCTATCTTGTGGGATGAGAGGATGTATTCGACGACTCGCTTGGCCAAATCTCTCGCCAGATCCCATTTTCCTCCAAGGCCTATCCATTCGATGTGAGCTTCCTCGTCACGCGCGAGGAGCAGAACCTCTGCGACTATACTGGGGGTGTAAGCATCCAGCTCCCGGTAGATTTTCTCCCAATCCAGCTTCTCTATCAGGCCAGCGCACTCCTCCTCCCAGAGAACCAGCGTCTTCCGTCCTCCAAGTGTTGACAGCGAGTAGGAGAAAGTAAAGAGGGGGAGCCTATATGCTTCTCGCAGGAAAACCATGAGGAAGGCAAGTCCAAGCCTGATTCTCCTTAAATCCTCCTGGTAGTCGAGTTCGATTAAACTGCCGTACGTGTAGTCCTGGTACTTGCCAGCAGTAAGGGCTGGTATTTCCACGACTCGCCTGTCCCTAACGATTATAGTCCCACTCTCCGTCTCGACGGGGCGCCCCCGCTCCCGCTCAATTATCCATACCGTCTTGTAGGGGTACTTGTGATACAAACCGAAGCCCCCTGTTGGGGGTATAACGTTACTGATTGCCTCCGAAAGTAAGCGCCCTCGGAGGTAATCGTGCACAATGCTCGCTCGCTCCCCCCACTTTGCCTTAATTTTCCTGTACTCTTCAAGAGCGAAGGCCAACGCATCGCTCCTCGAGAGCACGCTCTCGCTTAGTGGTTGCACTATTACTCTCCTAACGGATCTCCCGGTTTCTCCTCCCTTTCGAATCGCGGTTACGATGCCATCTGACGAGTAATCTAAGCAGCCTACCTGAAATTTCTCTACGAGGTCTGAGAAAGATATGTCCTCTAGGTACTTCTCGCCACTGTCATCGACTAAGACACGTTTGATCCCGAAGGGGGGCGCGAACTCGTAGAAGTTGATGTTGTACCATGTGCTCTCGCCTCGGCGCGTGAGGGAGCCGTTGCTGTAGAGGCCCAGCTTCTCAAGAAACTCTGACTCCTGCCTTGAAAGTCTCTGCCCAGACTTGACTTTAAACAGTGTGTAGAAGAGTAGGCCGTACTTGTTGTCCTTGTTGATCAAAGTTACCTCGATTGGGCTTTCGACCCAAGCCTTCAGAACCTCAGCACCTCTGCTTAGGAGCTCGCGGTCCCACCTAGCCCCCGGAAGGATCACGGTCTCGGTGTACGGGATAGTTTCCCTTCTCCCCTTTCTACCGTTTCGTTGCCAAAATTCACGAACATCATCCGGTAGGCCGATGTGCACAACTCTGGCCACAGCTCCTATATCAATGCCCTGAGTGAGAGTTCGAGGGGAGATGACAACTTTCACCCTCCCCTCTCTCATGAGGTTCTCGATCTCCTTCCGCCTCTCCTTACTCACCAAGTGGTGATGGGAGGCCACGAGGCTTTTCTTCTCATCCGGAAGCGAAGCCACGAGTTTCCTGTAGATCTCTTCAGCCCTGTTTATGCTCCGAGTGAAAACCAGCGTTGCATACTCGTCGTCGACGTACCCACGCAAGAGGTCGGTGGGGTCTAGGCGCCATGGAGAGACCTCGACCCCTAAAGCCTGGAGGGCCTCTACTACTTTGAAGTAGTTCTTCTTAAACGCGTCGAAATTCTCGAGCGCCTCAGCAACCTCCTTCCCCTCACTGAGCTTTTCAACGAGGCTTTTGTACTCCCTGAGCTTCAGCCACTCCTGTAGCAGATTCTTGCCGAGGGCTATGTACACCCTGTCCTCGCGCCTGAAAGGCTTACCGTCGATGATCGCGCAGTCCTTTCCCGTGTACTCTTTCAGCACGGAGCACATGTCCTCAGGATTGGAGAGGGTAGCCGTTAGAACAGCCACCTGCAAGCCGCCTCTCACTTCGGCGAGAATTCTGATGAGTGAGAGGAGTAGCGAGAGCCCCCGCGGGCTGTAGAAGTCGATCTCATCGACGACCAGGAGGTCCAGCTCGTTTATAAAGCCTAACAGAAGGCTGCTCGAAGGCTTTACGGCCAGCCTTTTAACGTCCATGAGAAGGAAAGCCGGGTTAGTCACGACGATATCGGCATTCCTGATTTCGCTCTTTAGCTGGCCGAAGGTTTTCCCAGAAGCGCTTGCCCTCGTAGTTGCATCCACCGCGTAGACCTTTAAACCCGTAGCTGAGGAGTACTCTTCAAGTCGCGACAGCTGGTCGTAGGACAAAGCCAGTGTCGGGTAAACAGCGAGCGTCTTCTTCCGTTCTTTAGCCACGTAGAGCCACCATGCTTCCGTTTTACCGCTTCCTGTGCCCGACCTCAGTACTACGTTTTTTCCACGGACGAGCTCCTGGAAGGCCACGTACTGGTGCTTGTAGAGCTTCCTTCCAGCCAGGTAGGAAAGCCTCGGTGAACTCGGGGGACACTCAATGATCTCACCAAAGGTGACGTTTACGGTCTCCGGCTCTACGCTAGGCTCAGTGAAGCTGTAGAAGTCCACTTCAAGCCTCTTGAACACCTCCTCCGTGCTTATCATCACGAACTCTTCCCAATGAGGGAGTGACTAATCCTGACCAGGACGAGAACGTTAATAAAGCGTTTGGTCATACGCTCATGTGCATCCATTACTCGACTGGCTACTACGGATAGCTAGCGGAGTTGGCGGGTATCTTGGCATCTTTGTCATCTCGATAATCGGCAATTTAATTCCGTTTATCCCTATACCGTACCTAGTCGCCGTGTACCTCTACTCAGCGCTCATCCCAGGGTCAAACCCTCTCCTAGTCGGCGTGGTGAGCGGAGTTGGAGCAGGCTTGGGCAAGCTCCTAGTTTATTTGGCCAGCCGGGGGGCCTCACACTTTATAATAAGTAAGGAAACCCGTGAGAGGTACACCCGAATCTCTTCCATGTTGGGGAAATGGGGTGCGGTAGCAGTCTTTCTTTTCGCGGCTACACCGAGCCCTGATGATGCAATAATAATACCCCTAGGGCTAATGGGGTATGATCCACTTAAGTTCTTCCTTGGAGTAGCTTCAGGCAAGATCATCATTAGCGTTCTGGTAGCCTACACGGGGGTTGCTGTCGCCAGGATCACCGGAGGAGAGTTCTTCATGGGGCTCCTAACATCGATTATTTTATTCGTGATTGTTATGCTGATAATCTCTCTGATTAATTGGGAAAACATTTTAACAGTTCTCGCAGAGAGAGGTGTTAAAGGCCTGCTTGAGGAGGTCAAAAACAAAGGCCTCGAAGCGGTTTTCTACCCGAGAAAAACAAATAAAGAATAGCTAGGCAAAAGTAGAACGTGACCGTCTACGCTCTCGAAAATTCTTACGGCATAGCCGCTGGGATAGCAAAGTCTATTGGAGACAAGCTTGTCCAGGTAGAGTACAAGCTCTTCCCAGACGGTGAAAGCTACATAAGAGTACAGCAGAGGCCAGAAGGCCCTGCAGTGCTTGTTGCTTCCCTGTACCCCAACCCCGACAAGAGGATCTTCGAGCTCTTCATGGCGGTTGAAGCTCTAAGGGCCATCACGCAGGATGTGGTAATAGGAGTAGTGCCCTACATGGCTTACGCGAGACAGGATAGGAGGTTTCTGGATGGTGAGCCGATCAGCGTGAAGGTGGTGCTTAAAACTCTCGAAGCGCTCGGTCTCGACGCCCTAATCGTTGTCGACATACACAAGCCCGCAGTCCTCGATGAGTACTGGGGAAAGCCTTACCGCAACGTCTTAGTTGACAAGCAGGTAGCAGACTACTTCAAAGGCAAGCTTTCGAACCCGCTGGTTCTAGCACCTGACGCCGGGGCGTTAGAGCGGGCTAAAAGAGTTGCAGAACAACTAAATGCAGATTACGATCACTTGGTGAAGGAGCGGGACAGAGTAACCGGGGAGGTCAGGGTCTCCACAAAGGAGATTAGCGTCACTGGGAGGGACATCCTCATCGTGGACGACATCATAAGCACTGGCGGTACTATGGCGTTAGCGGCCAAGACGGTCCTCGCGCAAGGAGCCAGGAGCGTTTACGCCTCATGCACGCACGCCGTCATGGTTAAGGGAGCGTTGGACCTTCTCCTGTCCTCCGGTATACAAGAGGTTGTTGCCACGGACACCGTGCCCTCCCCGGTATCAAAGATTTCCGTTACACCCGCAGCCGTTGAGGCACTTAAAGACCTATTGGAAGAAGTTCTCTAGTTTTGCTGTTTTGTCGGGCTTCTTCTGATTACTTCCTAGCGAGTTAGCCTTAGCTTCGCGATGGGAGAATAATAGTTTTGAAATGTCGAGGAACTCCTGTCTTCCGCTCCACGCTTTGGACCAATCAACGTCCTTCCCGCCGAGCTCCACTGCATAAAGTTCACTGAAGCTATGGATGTTCACGATGGCAGGGAGTGGAGCCGCGGCTCCAGACACCAGGGCCTGCCCGACCGTCAGGCTGGAGAGACTCTGAACAAGCTCGGCTGTAATGTCCTCTACACTCAGCATTATGTGGCGTTGATCTTCGGGGTTTGTGGTCCTCATTGCTATGAGTGTACCGCACTGAGCCAGCAAGGTCTGGCTTAGCTCTCTAGGCCTCTGGCTGACGATACCTAACCCTACTCCGAACTTTCTGCCTTCTTTAGCTATTTTCTCGAGGATCTGGCGGGAGGGGGTCTCACGGTCTTTAGGAGCGTAGATGTGCGCTTCCTCAACTATCACGAGTACCGGTAGCGAGGCACCTGCCTGAACGTGGGCTGACACGACCCTCCACAAGGCGCGTAAAATAGTCGCTGTAGTCGTGATCTGAACCTCGCTGGGTAAGCCTCCAAGGGCTACTATTGTCAACCCCTCGTCGAAGAGCCTCCTGTAAACCTGCGCGTAGGCCTGCCCGCTCTTCTCTGGTTCCGGTGCCAATACCCTCTCGTAAATCTCCTTGCTTGCAGAAGGGGAGGTGATGAAAGAGAGTTCTGGGTCATCTAGCAAGCTTGCCAGCTTAAGCCTAAGGTCTGTAGCCGAATCATCGCGGCCTCTAATTTCCTCAAGAAGTTTGCCTGGCTCGAAGTATATTGGGTCATCCGGAGTGGCCTCTCCCCACTTCTCACGGCGAACGGCTAGTAGGGCCTCGCGTAGGTGGAGGAGTTGCTTCGTTGCGCGGCTATCAAGCCTGAGAAGCTCCGCAATCTCCTCAAAGCCTAAGCTCCACAATGGTACTTCGAGAGACTGCGGGTCAATGCCGTACCTCCTTCTGAGCATCTCCTGGAGAACCCCACTGGGAGAGAATACCCTGACTCTGCCCTGAAACAGTTTCGCGAGGGGGACGTACTCGCTATGAGTGTCTATAAGCAAGATGCGGGGTGAAGTGTACCTTTCGAGGATTCTAGATACGATCACTGCAACCGTGTTCGATTTCCCGGAGCCAGTCATAGCTAGAACCGCGAAATGCCTAGAGGCGAGCATGTTTAAGTCGAGCGTGAAGTTGACGCCTGGAGCCGCAACTAGGGTGCCTACATCGATATCGTAGGAAGACAGGAGTGGTTTAAGCTGGTCTACACCAGCTAGGAAAACCCTCTCGCCAGGAGCTGGAAGGCTTTCCACGCCTCTAACGACCTTCCCGTCACGCACGTAGCCTACCACAACGGCCGTTATCTCGTTCCTTGTGACGATTACGTCTTCATACCCTTCGAGTTCCTCGAGGACGCGCCCGCGCTTGTAGAGCTCGTCCGTGAGAAGATAGCCGGCGATAAGCGCCAAGTGCTTGGTTCCACTGCTCGAACGGAAGGTCACGTACGTCCCAGGCCTGGACACTAGCCTGAAAGCTTCGTCGGGAACAGCTATTCTAAGCAAGTTTCGTCCAAAGACGTTCACTATCTTGCCAACTTCGCCACTCAAGGCGTACTCACAACATGCATGGGGTTTACGTAAATAAATCGATCACTGGCGATCAACCTTAAAGAGCGATTTCCCGACCGATAGGCGAGAGGATACTCTTTAAAGCTCCGCTGGAGTCCCGCCAGAGCCTTGTGGCAAAAGCCTCGGCAAGCTCTTGCGAAAGCACTGCTTTGTGGTGTACAACCGCAAGAGGGCGCGGGTACCCGCTTCTTTCATCGGCGAGCTCCGAGAGCGTTGCCATCACGTCCTCCAAGCGATCCATAGGCACTAGCTCGCTGGGAAAGGATGCCTGAAGAACGGGACCAGCCCTCGAGATCTTAAAGTACACAACGGTGAACCTGTTGAACCTATACGCGCGTTTAATCGTATCCGAGGACGCTATTGGGTCTCGTGGAGGAGAAACGGGTTTGAGCGACCTTGCTTTCATGTCCTCCCGTAAAACAAGATACAAGCGCTCCTTTGCATGCCAGATGATACTAAGCAGAACCGCATCGCTGATCCACCCCTGCACGCCGAGCACCTCAGATAAAAAGCGGCTTGTGGTCTCCTTCGCCACCCATATAGGCATGATCCCACTTTCCTTGGCCCGTGAGAGTAACTCGCCCAGTAGCCTCAAGTAGAAGTTAACCTCGGTGTACGCTACGCTGAAATCTATGAGGATCTGCTTGCTGAGACCTTCTTCAATTCCTAGATCTGACAGCGGCTCGTACAAAGACTCGGCGTGATCGTAGATTGTCGCCAAGAATCGGGCAACAGCCTTCAGGAACCTCGCCGCGTCCTCCTCCTTACCGGCCTCCTCAATCAACCCATCGATAGCTCTGTTCACTTCATCCTCTACATCTTTTAGCACGGTCTGTAGAGGCACCCCCCGAGCTCTAAGAGCAGAGTGCACCTGTGTGACAGCCTCATAAGATGAACCGTACCCAGCGAGGAGCGATGCCAAGCAGCTTCCGTCAAACACTACCAGCTCGACACCCCTCCTGACAGCCCTTATACCCTCTAATAGCTCGAGCGAGCCCATGATTAGCGAAGCCCTCGTCTCCCCAAGGAACTTAGGAATGAGTATGTGAGGTAACGGGTGCCGCGCCCCCGGCATGCCGTCTACGAGCCTCCTGGAGACAACTCCGACAGAAGCCAGCGAAAGCAGGGAAACGAAAGACCCCTGCCTTTCGCTCAACGCGTAGCTCCCATCGATAAACCACGAGCTGCTTAACGGCCGGCTTTTTATTTCATCAGCCTCTTCAAGCTCGCTCTTTGCCCTGGACACGATTTCCTCGATTTCCCAAATCAGCTTTGATTTATCCAGTCTGTGCATAATGAGACTTCAACAACTTTTCGGCCCTTAAGGGCTAAAAGTATATTTTCCCCCTCGCCTGAAAAATGTGATGCCTGAAGGCTTTGACATGGTAAGCTTCCTGCTCGAGCTCGTGAGAATTCCTAGTGAGTCGGGGTACCAAGGAAACACCATCGTGAGGCGTAACTACAGGGAGATTGTCGCGCTCATCGAAAAAACAGCCGTTGAGAACGGGCTAACAGTTGAGCGCTTGGAGCTCCTTAACGGAGACATACCATCTCTCGTGATAGGGCTCCCTGATGCTCCTAGGAACAAACCATCGATGGCGTTTGTCACACACTATGACGTGGTTCCAGCTAAAGGCCCCTGGGTTGTGGACGGGCAGCAGATGGATCCTTACGAGCCGATAGTGAGAGACGGTAAAGTGTACGGTAGAGGGGCTGCGGACGACAAATCGGCTATCGCAGCTGTCATGGCGGGGCTTGTCTCTCTTAAAGGTGCAGGGGAGAAGTTGCGCTATGCTCCGTTTCTGGTGATTACTGGGGACGAAGAAGTAGGCGGCACCGGGGTTAAAGCCCTGCTGGAACAGGGTTACAGGTGGGACCGCGTTGTGATCGTTGATTCGGGCTCCGAGTACGTTTCAGTTGGGGCAAGCGGCGTTGTTCACGGATGGATTAAGGTGAGGGGAAAATCCGGTCACGCAGGCTATCCTCACGAGACACGCAACGCAGTAGAGGACTTATTGAAGCTATTGTGGGAGCTATGGGAGTACAAGGCTCTCAGACATGGGAAGCTGTCGAAGCTCCCCTCTCCTCCAGGTAGCCCGGTGCCCCAGGTCTGGGGACGCTTTACAGTAACTGTGGTTAAACTCCCGGAAACAGAACCCGAGAAACACAACAGAGTACCTGGAGAGGCGTGGGCGGGATTTGACATGAGGCTAATACCGGAGGAAAGGGTAGAAGACGCTCTGCATGAGTTCTACGCATACTTCTCGTCAGCCGTATCCAAACTAGGTATTAGCGCGAAAGTTGAGGTAATCACAAGTCAGCCGGGTTGGTACGCGAAGAACGAGCTCTTCGTCAGAGAGGTTGTAGAGGCCGCGAAGAAAGCTTACAGAGATGTGGGCTTCCTTGGTGAGCCTTCTGTTGCCGCCGAGCTGGGAGGGAACGATGGAACTTACTTTGACCTCTACGGCATGGACGTCGTGGCGTTCGGAACCATACGCGAGGGGACGAACATTCACTCCGAAGGTGAGTTCGTCTACATTGAAGACCTAGAGATGTTTAAGCGCTTTATGGTAAACATTCTTTTAGGGGATTCTCGTTGAAAGTTAAGGTTAGGTACTTGGCCTTCTTCAGAGATTTAACGAAATGCAGCGAGGAGATCTTTGAAATCCCTGAGAGCGAAGCTAAGGTGGCTGACATCTTAACAACTGTTTCCGAAAAATATCCGCGTATGAAAGACTACGTAAACAGCGGGGAATTCGTTGTCCTCCTAAACAACAAAAGCGCGAGGCTCGGCGACACCGTAGTTGAAGGGGATGAGGTCATCCTCATGCCCCCAATTTCTGGGGGCTCACACTATGCATTCGTCGACTCTGTGGATCCGGTCGTGCTGCTTGAAGCTATGCTCAAAGCCCTCGATGACAGCGCAGGAGCCGTGGCCGTCTTCATTGGAAGAGTGAAGGGCTCAATCGACGGGAAAAAGGTAAGCGAGCTTTACTACGAGACCTTTGAGCCGATGTCGACGTCCACACTCGCGAAGATAGGTGAGGAGGAATCGCTGAATCACGGGCTCCTCTACGCGACAATCTACCACAAGAAGGGCTCTGCCAAGCCCGGGGAGCCAGTGCTGTTCATAGGAGTAGCCTCAGAGAGTCGAGAAAACGCTCTAGGCGCCTTGGGAGCGATCCTAGAGCGCGTAAAGCACGAAGCCTACGTTTGGAAGCTTGAAAAACGAGAAGACGGTGAGTTCTGGATACTGGGAGACAGAAAAAGGGTGCCAAGAGGCTAGGGGTTAACGAAGTGCTCCTGAAATCGCGTGAACTGATTTGTAGAGGTGAATCAGCCACTAGGTCAGATAGGTTTATCGTCCTTTGAGGCCTGTTTAACTTTCTCCAACACGCGTACTTCTCTTATCAAGGTGTAAGGATACTGGCCTCTACCGTCTTTCTCCAGGGATTTTACCATATCCCACACCGTCAAGAGCGCCACGGTAACGCCCGTCAAAGCCTCCATTTCGACTCCCGTCTTTGAGGTGGTTTTAACAGTGACCGTTGCCTCCACACCATCCTCTGTTAAATCGAAGTCGACCTCCACGCCGGTTATTGGAATTGGGTGACAGAGCGGGAGTATCTCCCAAGTCTTCTTCACTGCAAGTATCGCTGCCACGCGCGCCACGTTCAGCACGTCGCCTTTTGGAACCTTCCCCTCCAGTATAGCTTTTACCGTTTCTTTCTTCAGTTGAATGAAACCGCTAGCAGTAGCCTCTCTGTAGACTTCAGGTTTCTCCGTTATGTCCACCATCTTCACTCCTATTTTGCCGCTCATACGGCTCGCCTCGCTAGGCTTAAGACGTGGCCAGCCTCTGGGACGATGAGTTCCCTTAAAGCGGTCTCGACAGCCCCCGGCGACCCAGGAATACAGAAGATAATTTTACCGCGTACAATCCCGGCGGTGGAGTTAGAGAGGAAACTGGATGAGCCGGCTTCCTTAAAGCTCACAAACCTGAATAGGTCCCCAAACCCTTCTAGCTCTTTTTCAAACAAAGGTCTCACAGTTTGAACAGTTAGATCGTCTGGCGTGGGTCCTGTGCCCCCGCTTACGATGATCTCATCAACGTCCGGCTCATTCAATAGAGTATCTATTGCTAAGAGAATAAGACGAGGGTTGTCAGGGACGAGAACATAACGCGTCAACTTATGACCACTCCTTTCAATTATCTCCCTCGCTTTCATGAAGGAAACATCTTCCACGCTCCCTCCCATCCGCGAGGCGAGATACCTAGATGTGCTCACAGTTACAAATGCAAATCTTACAGTGGTTGGAGCCTCCTTTTTATGTACCTCGATCGTAGTCATTGTAGGAGCTTTCTCAAGGGTGTCTAAAATAATTTAGCCTTAGAGAAACGTTTTATATCATTCACTATCGAGTACGCATGTGGAGCAAGAGAGGGGCGCTGAAAGAGAACCCTTTAGAGGAAAATTAGCAGGGGGCTATGTAGTTGTATGCGGCGAGGAGGCGGTCTCCTTTCTGGCTGAGAGAGGTTATGGTCTACGAGAGGCTGAGTGTCTTAAGTTGTCGCTCCTAGAGGCTGCTTACCTTACGTATAGAGGGTTGCTACTGGCTGTTGATGATTCGGGTGAAGAGCTCCACTTTGACTCCATAGTAACTTTGGGGGGCAAGGCCGATCCTGACTTTTGGACGAAGCTCAACGTGTATTCGGATCTAAGAAACCGTGCTCTTATGGTTTTTCCTGGTGTTGCTCCCTTGGAATTTCTTATTGACTGGAAGAAGAAGGATAAGGTGCGAAGATACCTTGTGAGGGTCGTGAAGGAAGGAGCTAGGCTTAGTTTTAAGGAGTTTGAGGAAATGTTTCGAAGAGCGCTTGAGAGCGATCGGGAACTCGTATTGGCAATAGTTGATAAAGAGGGGGTTATCTCATACTATACCGTAGAGGGTGTGTTGCGTGGCAAGCTCCCAGAAGTTGAAGATCGTGACAAGGTACAAACTGAGCAAGAAGGACAAGAAAGCGCTTTTTGAGGAAGCCATGAGGGAAGTTGGCGCTGAAGTAGCAGGCTTGATCAATTCGAGTGAGAACGTGGAAGTGGCCAAGCTAAAGCATGCAAGTCTAACTGAACTTTATTTCGTTGACGGGATGGTCACCTTAGCCAGGTTCGAAAAGGCGGGTCTGATCCCAAGCCTCTACCTTATATACCGGAAGGGTATTACTCCCAGCTATCCGTCAGTCTACGTTGACCAAGGGGCCATACCACACATTCTCAACGGAGCTGACGTCATGGTTCCGGGCATCAAGATGATCGAGGGCGAATTCGACGCAGGGTCAAAGATCCTCGTGAGGGATCACGATAAAGGTAGGGTAATCGCAATAGGAGTCAGCTTGATGTCGTCACAAGAGTTGAGAGCTGTGCATAAGGGTAAAGCCATTAAAAACCTGCACTACCTCAATGACGATATATGGCAGCTTTCCCTGTCTTAAACTACCCGAACACTCTCCGCATTCTGCGGGGCCAACACATTGAAGTTCAAGTGGGTTTTCTTCCTGAACCAGTCGCTGAGAAGATAGGATCGAAACTCTTCAATCTTGCTTCTCTCGCCGTGATTCAGTATCACTGTTCGCGGGGTAGGCTCAACTCTTCTTAGGTAGGCCTCTAGCTGCCTTCTGTCGCTGTGGCCTGAGAAACCTTCAACTCTGTACACGCCCATCTTCAACTCCTTTGTGACAACCCTGCCTCCCTCATCAAGGAACGTCAATTTCCGCAGTCCCTGAAGTATCTTTCTTCCAAGCGTACCCTCAACTTGGTAGCTCACAAATACCAAGCTACTATTGGCGTCGTCTGAAAGTATCTTCAGGTATTCGAGCACAGGACCACCCGTGAGCATACCGGAAGTTGCTAGGATTACCGCTGGTCTTGTGCTGGCCACCTCTTCCTTGTTTTCACCGCGGTAGATGTGTATGTTTTCGGAAGTGAAAGGATTCTGGTCGTTGTATATCAGGTTTCTAACGGTTACGGAAAGGTACTCTGGGAAGGTCATATGCACCGCGGAAACCTCGTCTATCATACCTTCGATGTAAATTGGAAGAGGTGGAATGATTTTATTTCGAATAAGGTCGAGTATTGCAAGGAGGACCTCCTGGGCTCTCCCAACGGCCAGGACAGGTATAAGCACAATCCCCTTCTTCTCTATGGTTTCGAGGATGATCTTAGCTAGCTCGAGACGAGCTTCCTCCTCGCTCGGCAAAACATCGCTCCTGCTACCGTAGGTGGATTCCATTATCAGAACCTCTGCTCTTGGAAACTTGGTGTGTGCTGGGTCGAGTAGCATGGTTCTCGCGAACTTTATGTCGCCAGTGTAGACGAGGTTAATAAGGCCCTCACCTATGTGGAGGTGAACCAGAGCTGAGCCTAGGATGTGCCCAGCTCGGTAGAGAGTGAGCTTTACCTCTGGGGCTATATCCGTAACTTCTCCGTAGCCAAGAGCGTACGTGTGGAGTATTATCGACGATATTTCCCTTGCTGAGAAAAGTTGAGGCCTGCCTTCGCGCTCAGAGACCTTTATGTAATCCTCGAAGAGTAGCTTAGACAAGTGGAGCGTAGGCTCAGTCATGTACACAGGTCCCTTGTATCCATACTTGAACAGTACTGGTAGTGCTCCGACGTGGTCGAGATGGGCATGCGTTATGACAACAGCATCGAGAGAGTCGACATCGAACTCAGGCAGGTCAAACATCGGTAGCTCGTCAGAGTTTCCTGTGGGTTTCAGCCCAGCATCTAGGAGTATATTCGCCTCTGGCGTTTGAACTAGAATAGCGCTTCTGCCTACTTCCTGGAAAGCTCCGAGCGCGACAACTCTTACTCGATCCGTCTCAAAAACGGGCTTTCGGTAAACTCTATTGCCAAGCTCTTTCAGGAACTTTCTCCTGCTTTCGACTTCGGCACGATAGATCTCGCGTATCTCGCGTACGCTTCTGCTAACAATGGGGGGTCTGCGCAGAACGCGCGGATACCAAAGAGTGTCGATGAAAATTCTATTCAAAGTCTCTTGATTAACCTTCTCAGGGTAGAGAAGCTCTATCTCGACTTCACCTATCGCTTCGTTGAAGTAGAGATCTTTTAGACCAGCCTCTTTCGGTATCAGTGAGAGTATTATATCTCGTGCAGTCTTCTCGTCTAGTCTAGATGCGTCATCTCCCCTCACGATGACTCTCTTCCGGACAGTTTTAGCTATTCTCTTAACGAGCTCGCTGTCATTCTCAAGAAAGACCTGAGGTCTCCTAGTGTAGATGGCTATTCGTGGTCCTTCGAAATCCACCTTTGTGATCTCCGCACCAGGTGGGAGATTGCTGAAGATCGCCTCCCTGACTTCCCGAGCTACTGACGTCACAACTTCCAAAATCTTCACCTTGCAGAGAACAGAAGTGTGTGTCCTAATTCCAGACGTCTTTAAATACTTTTCTACGTGCGTTTGAACGCAATGCCGCTTCTCGTTATAGTAGCAACATCTACACCTTCACCGCTACCAGGATCTCTGGCAAGCGCTACCCTGACGGCCTTTACAGCAAGCTGGACTGCCTCGTCCAGCGATAAGTCATCCCTGTACTCGTGCTCTAGCATGGATACTGCAAAGGGTGATCCTGAACCCGTCGCAGTGAACTTTTCACGCGTGAGAGTTCCAAGCCAGTCCAGCGAGTATAATGAAGGACCTTCACTGTCAATTCCACCGATAAGCATCTGAACTGATAGCATTGGTCTGTAGTTGAAGAGGATCACCGAGGCGAGTGTCGCCAAACTTCTCACGGACATGCCCTCGCCGTTGGTTGCTCTATAGTACCTTGCCTCTGCCCTTAACCGTTCAACGAGCTGTTGAGCATCTCCCACTGCACCAGCTATAGTGACTGCGATGTGCGAGTCTACTTCGAGTATCTTCCAAACTTGCTTGCTTGCAATGAAGTACCCACTAGTGGCTCTTCTGTCAGCTGCTAGGACGACGAAATCTTTCCCGGTTATCCCTACCGTGGTCGTTCCTTTGAGGGCACCTGGAGGGAGTTTTCCATCAGACATACCAAAGCGCAAAAGTAAAATGATTAAAGCAGGTATAAAAAGAGCACTATGCCGCGTCGCGCAGTTTCGATGGTGACGTCGCTCTTTGCCAAGCCTGGAATAGTCTTTCAGCCATTGGTCACGTCTAAGTGTCTAGAGTGCCCCTTTTTCAATGCGTGCTTAGGGAATCTACGACCACTTGTAAGCTACAGGGTTGTAGGTGTGCGTAAACATGTGGTACATTGCCCTGCTCTTGCCGAAGACCTAATAACAGTTGAGGTCGAAGAACTGCCGGCTAAGCTGGTTTTAAGCTCTAGAGACGTCATGCCGGGTGCTGTGGTTTACTATCGGAGACCTAGTTGCGATGAGGGCGTCGAAGAGTGCACTCCCGTCTTTATTGAAGAAGGAGAGCGTATACGAATCCTAAGGGAGATCGAAAAAGTGGGGAGTGGTTTTTCGCTTGTGGAAGTAGAGTTTATTGACCCTCCTTCTCCGCGGATCTGGCTTCTTGCGAGGCGGAAGCTTCTTGGGAGGGTTGCGCAGCAGGAGTCTGGGTAGGTTCTTTAGCCGGCTCTCGTTCTAGCTTAAACGTGAACACTACATTCACTGAATGGACGCTGGGAAGGTACTTCTGAACATCTCTAATAAACGCGTTTAATAGTTGGTAGGCATTATCGTGAAGCAGAGCTGTAGTGGGGATGCCCACTGTAACCTCGGCATCTCTTTTTTCAACAGTTATCTGTTCTCTCGGAACACCTCTAAACCACCTGTGGAAAAGCTCTCGTATTTTCTCCTCGTCGCTACTGAGAACTTTCTCAAGTTTAAGCGTCGCTTTTACCTTCTTGCCAGCAAACGGGTGGTTGAAGTCTACGGTTACACGTCCCCCTCCGACTCTGATGATCCTACCTCTTTGACCTCCAATCTCGACCTCTTCGCCTACCCGGGGTATAACTCCCTGCCGGGTGAACTCGCGTGCGGGTATCACTCTAATATTCTTTGGATCTCTTTCACCGAACGCCTGAGATGGCTCGAGAATGACTTCTTTGGTTTCTCCCTCTTTCATTTCCCGTAAAGCGTCTTCAATAGGCTTGAAGAGTAGACCCTCACCTACAATAACCAGCTCGGGCTCGAAAATGTTTTGCGTTGAGAGGTTATGCTCTCTTGCTACTTCCTCAATTGTGGTGTCTACGACTTTTTCTCCGCTCTCGTCGACTATGCTTATTGTGTAGTTCACTAGCACGAATTGTCTGTTATCCGAACTCATGCCAGCACCTGGAGAGGGGATAGGTTCCTTAGCTATAAGCTTTGCTTTTGATCCCAACATTCAACTCTTAGTTGTTCCCTGCGATTTGCAAGAAGATGGGGAGTAGTGGGGTCTTGTTTTTATAAGACTTGCTTTCGTCTAGCTGGTCTGAGAGAGCTCGCTAGGGAACACCTTGGCGTACACGAGGGGGTGGCAGAGTTTTTATATGCCCCTACGTGTTGGTAAGTATAGCTTCTGGTGATGTCACGTGAGTAGCGACGAGAAGCCAAGCGAGATAGAGCTGAAGGTGTACGAGGTTCGCCAACACGAGGCCGGCAGAGGCAGGGTTAGGATTGACGAGGATGCGATGGAGGCCCTCGGCATTAGCGCTGGCGATGTGGTAGAGATTGAGGGTAAGAGGAAAACTGTGGCCATTGCCTGGCCTGGTTATGCAGAAGATAAGGGGAAGGGCATTATTCGAATGGACGGTTGGACCAGGAAAAATGCCGGCGTTAGTATCGGGGATAAGGTGAAGGTGAGAAAAGCCGAAGTTAAACCCGCTGTGGTGGTTAGGCTTGCCCCCGTCTCTATGACGCTCGCTGTGGATGAGAACTTCGTCGCGTACGTCAAGAAGCGGTTACTGGATAGGCCGATAATTGAGGGGGATATTATACAGATACCTGTCCTAGGCCAGGTCATACACTTCAACGTTGTTAGCATAAAGCCCAAAGGAGTGGTTATGGTCACTGAGAAGACTCAGCTGAAGATACTCGAAAGGCCGGTTGACGTTGGTAGGATACCAAGGGTCACCTACGACGACATAGGAGATCTGGAAGAAGCCAAGCAAAAAATCAGGGAGATGGTGGAATTGCCGCTTAAACACCCTGAGCTGTTCAAGAGGCTGGGTATTGACCCGCCTAAGGGTATACTGCTCTACGGCCCACCTGGAACTGGCAAGACCCTGCTGGCGAAGGCTGTTGCTAACGAGACCGACGCCTACTTCATAGCTATCAATGGCCCCGAGATTATGAGCAAGTTCTACGGTGAGAGCGAGCAGAGGCTCAGGGAGATCTTCGAGGAGGCTAAGGAGCATGCCCCGGCTATAATCTTCATCGATGAGATCGACGCCATCGCCCCGAAAAGGGAGGAGGTGACAGGCGAGGTCGAGAAGAGAGTTGTAGCACAGCTCCTAGCACTAATGGACGGGCTAGAGGCTAGGGGTGATGTAATAGTCATAGGCGCTACGAATAGGCCGAACGCACTGGACCCTGCTCTTAGGCGTCCTGGGAGATTCGACCGCGAGATCGAGATAGGGATACCTGATAAGCGTGGAAGGCTGGAGATTCTTAAGGTTCATACTCGGAGCATGCCGCTAGCCAAGAACGTGGACTTAGAAAAGCTTGCGGAAATAACACATGGCTATGTGGGGGCGGATCTTGCTGCTTTGTGCCGTGAGGCCGCGATGAAAGCACTGCGTAGAGTTTTGCCTAAGATCGATTTGGAGAAGGAAGAGATTCCTGTAGAAGTTCTAGAAACTATCGAAGTCGAGATGGAAGACTTTCTGAACGCTTTTAGAGAAATAACTCCTAGCGCACTTAGGGAGATAGAGGTGGAGGTTCCCAATGTGAGGTGGGACGACATCGGCGGTCTTGAGGATGTTAAGCAGCAGTTGCGGGAGGCCGTGGAGTGGCCCCTCAAATACCCGGAGTCCTTTGAGCGGCTGGGCATTGACCCGCCTAAGGGTATACTGCTCTACGGCCCACCTGGAACTGGCAAGACCCTGCTCGCGAAGGCCGTGGCAACCGAGAGCGAGGCAAATTTCGTGAGCATAAAAGGCCCAGAGATATTCAGTAAGTGGGTTGGGGAAAGCGAGAGAGCAATCAGAGAGATCTTCAGAAAAGCCAGGCAAGCAGCGCCCTGCGTGATTTTCATAGATGAAATCGATGCACTTGCACCAATGAGGGGCCTGGTCTCATCTGACTCAGGCGTAACGGAGCGCGTAGTTAGCCAGCTTCTCACGGAGATGGATGGTCTTGAGCGTCTTGAGGGTGTTGTGGTGATTGCGGCCACTAACAGGCCTGACATCATCGACCCTGCTCTGCTCAGGCCTGGGAGGTTCGACAGGCTGGTCTACGTCCCGCCGCCCGACGAGAAGGCCAGGCTCGAGATCTTCAAAGTGCACACGAGGAGAATGCCCCTAGCCGAGGACGTAGACCTCGCAGAGCT